>NZ_JBQHCX010000009.1:0-448642 GCF_052068475.1 Streptomyces sp. SD31
GGTCTCGCCCGTGAGCTGAACATCGACGCCGAGGGCATCGACATGGGCCCGTCCCCGACGGACGCCGCCCTTGCCGCTGATCTGGCGCTGCCGATCGAGGAGCTGGAGCTCACCGTTCGGTCGTACAACTGCCTCAAGCGTGAGGGCATCCACTCCGTGGGTGAGCTCGTGGCTCGTTCCGAGGCCGACCTGCTCGACATTCGTAACTTCGGTGCGAAGTCGATCGACGAGGTCAAGGCGAAGCTGGCCGGCATGGGCCTGGCCCTGAAGGACAGCCCGCCCGGATTCGACCCGACCGCTGCGGCGGACGCCTTTGGGGCGGACGACGACGCGGACGCCGGGTTCGTCGAGACCGAGCAGTACTAAGCGCTCCGCGGGGAGGCCGTACTGTGGCTGCGGGCCGGCTGTGGCTGGCAGCGCAGTTCCCCGCGCCCCTTCCGGGGTGCCCCTTCGGGGACACCCCGGATCTCTGACAGACAACCGTCTGCTCAGATACTGACCCCGGTACCTGATACGGCCGGGGCAGACACCTAGGAGAAACACCATGCCGAAGCCCGCCAAGGGTGCCCGTCTGGGCGGCAGCGCCGCGCACGAGAAGCTGCTCCTCGCGAACCTCGCGAAGGCGCTGTTCGAGCACGGCCGTATCACCACCACCGAGGCGAAGGCCCGCCGTCTGCGGCCGTACGCCGAGCGTCTGGTCACCAAGGCGAAGAAGGGCGACCTTCACAACCGCCGTCAGGTGCTCCAGGTCATCACGGACAAGAGCGTCGTCCACACGCTCTTCACCGAGATCGGCCCGCGGTACGAGAACCGTCCGGGTGGCTACACCCGTATCACCAAGATCGGTAACCGCCGTGGCGACAACGCGCCCATGGCTGTCATCGAGCTGGTCGAGGCGCTGACGGTTGCGCAGGAGGCCACGGGTGAGGCCGAGGCGGCCACGAAGCGTGCCGCCAAGGACGCCGAGGTTGCTGAGGTTGCCGAGGCCAAGGTCGACACGACCAAGGCTGAGGACGCCGCTGAGGCTCCCGCCGAGGAGTCGAAGGACGCCTAAGCGTTCTGCCGGGGGCTGTGTGTTGGCGGCTGCGGGTTCGTCGTGGCCGGTCGCGCAGTTCCCCGCGCCCCTACAGGGCGATTGCGGGCCCGTTCCTTTTCAGGAGCGGGCCCGCTCTTGTGTTGCTGAGAGGATCTGTACGTGAGTGATGAAGTTGCAGCCGGTTACGTGCGTATCCGCCTCGATCTGTCGTACGACGGTGCCGCGTTTCACGGCTGGGCCAAGCAGGCCGGTGGGAAGCGGACCGTGCAGGGGGAGATCGAGGATGCGCTGCGTACGGTCACGCGGTCCCGGGAGACGTATGAGCTGACCGTCGCCGGACGTACCGATGCCGGGGTGCACGCGCGGGGCCAGGTGGCACATGTGGATCTGCCGCGGGAGGTGTGGGCCGAGCACAACCCGAAGCTGCTCAAGCGGCTCGCCGGGCGGCTGTCCAAGGATGTGCGGGTGTGGGCGCTGAGGGAGGCGCCCCGTGGGTTCAACGCGCGGTTCTCCGCCGTCTGGCGGCGGTACGCGTATCGCGTCACCGACAATCCCGGCGGTGTCGATCCGCTGCTGCGCAGTCATGTCCTCTGGCACGACTGGCCCCTCGATGTCGAGGCCATGAACGAGGCGGCGCGGCCGCTGCTCGGCGAGCATGACTTCGCTGCCTACTGCAAGAAGCGGGAGGGGGCCACCACCATCCGCACACTGCAGGAGCTGAGTCTGGTGCGGGGGGACGACGGGATCATCACCGCGACGGTTCGGGCCGATGCCTTCTGCCACAACATGGTGCGGTCGCTCATCGGGGCGCTGCTGTTCGTGGGGGACGGGCACCGGCCCACCGACTGGCCGGGCAAGGTGCTCGCCGCCGGCGTACGGGACTCGGCCGTGCATGTCGTACGGCCCCATGGGCTGACGCTCGAAGAGGTCGGGTATCCCGCCGACGAGTTGCTCGCGGCGCGGAACAAGGAAGCGCGAAACAGACGATCCCTGCCCGGGACGTCCGGATGCGAAACCTGTTAGTTACCCGACATTTGAGGTCGGATAGCACCCATGTCGGGACTTACCTGGCGTAAGTCCCCTAGTTCCCCCTTACGACCTTCTTACCTCTCGTATAGCCTTTCGTCGCTCGACTGTTGGTTCGAGCTGCTCGGCCATTGTTCGAGAAATCGACATGGGGAAGGCCGAGTAGGGGTGGGGGTCAACGGGCCGTATCCGGGCCCGGGGGTGGGTTTTGCATGAGTTCAGTTGGTCCTGCGCGGACTGGGGGGCGCCGAACCGCGCGCCAGAGCAATCCTGGTGGGCGACGGAAGGCGGGACGGGGTGAGGGTGCCCCGTTGGGGCTGCTGCCGCTGCCGCCGACGGACAGGGAGAAGTACTCCTACGCGCGCCGGCGTCTGTGGATCCTGACGATCAGTTCGCTGATCAGTTTCTGCTGCCTGGTGGTGAGCCAGTTCAAGCTGGCCCAGTCGACGCCGGTGCTGTGGATCTACACACCGCTGCTCGTCTTCACGGTCATCTACTACCTGGTGTCGCTGCGGGTGAACGGCTTCACCCGGGACTTCGACATCGCGCATCACAAGCGGCTGGTGCACAACTGGCGGCCCGAGGTGTACCCGAGCGTGGATGTGTTCCTGCCGGTGTGCGGTGAGCCCATCGAGGTGCTGCACAACACCTGGCGCCATGTGCGGGAGATGGCCGACCGGTATCCGGGTGTGTGCGTGCCTTTCGTGCTCGACGACGGTGCCAGTCCCCAACTGGCCGCCATGGCCCGCGACTTCGGGTTCCGCTATGGCACCCGGGAGAACCGCGGCTGGTTCAAGAAGGCCGGCAACCTGCACTTCGGGTTCGGGCAGTCCGACGGCCAGTACATCCTGATCCTCGACGCCGACTTCACACCGCGCTCCGATCTGCTCCAGGAGCTGCTGCCGTACATGGAGGCGGACCCGAGCATCGGGATCGTCCAGTCGCCGCAGTACTTCCGGGTGCTGGACTCGCAGAACTGGATCGAGCGCGGCGCGGGTGCGGTGCAGGAGCTGTTCTACCGGTCCGTGCAGGTGTCGCGGCAGGGCAGCGACGGCGCGATCTGTGTGGGTAGCTGTGCTGTGTATCGGCGGGCCGCCTTGGAGACCAACGGCGGTACGACGCTGATCGAGCACTCCGAGGACGTGCACACCGGGTTCGACCTGCGGGGGCTCGGCTGGGATCTGCGGTATGTGCCGGTCGCGGTGTCGACGGGGGTGTGCCCGGACACCGCGGGTGCCTTCTTCAACCAGCAGTACCGCTGGTGTTCGGGATCCATGAGCCTGCTCGGCAGCCGGAAGTTCTGGCAGGCGAAGATCCGGCTGTCCAGCCGCCTGTGCTACATGTCCGGGTTCTTCTACTACATCCACACGGCGCTGTTCACCTTCGCCGCCCCGGTCATCCCGATCGTGCTGCTGCTGATGATGCCCGAGAAGCTCATGGTCGAGCACCTGATCCTGGTGCTGCCCAGCATCATCTACACCACGATCATCTTCCCGATGTGGCACAAGGCGCCCTACCGCCTGGAGGCCT
Organism: Streptomyces sp. SD31; assembly: GCF_052068475.1. Lineage (NCBI taxonomy): Bacteria > Bacillati > Actinomycetota > Actinomycetes > Kitasatosporales > Streptomycetaceae > Streptomyces > Streptomyces sp. SD31. Next base: position 3,593 of record NZ_JBQHCX010000009.1, read on the forward strand.
GGGCGGCCCGCATGATGTACGGCTGGGCGCATGTCTTCGCCATCTGGGACATCCTCCGCAAGAACCGCATGGGCTGGCAGCCCACCGGCTCCTCCGGCGCCAAGAAGAACAAGACCCGGCGCTTCTGGATCGGCATGTGGGTCTGGAGCGGCGGCACCGCGCTGATCTGGGTCGTGGGAGCGGTCTACCGGACCTTCACCATGGACGCCCCGGACTTCGCCCTGATCCTGTCCTCCGGGCTCTTCTACGCCCTCGTCGTGGGCCGTGTCCTGGTCCAGCCCCGCGAGAAGGCGGTCGCCTGATGCAGCTGTTCACCCGTACCCGCACGGCCCTCGCGGCCGGTCTGCTCAGTGGCGTGCTCGCCCTCAGCGGCTGCTCGGTCCTCGGTGAGGACTCGGGCGGCTCCTCGGGGAACAGTGAGCAGGGCAAGGCCGGGGACGACGCCTCGGCGAGCCCCGAGGCCGACGTGCCCTACGACGTCGTACCGCTCCTGAAACCGGACAAGAAGTACTTCGGCGCCGCGGTGGACGGCGCGCCGAACTCCATGAAGGGCGTGGACACGTACACGAAGATGGTCGGCAAGCAGCCGAACCTCATCGAGTACTACGCCGCCTGGGGCGACGGCTTCGACGCCACCGGCGTGCGCAACGCCTGGCGTGAGGGCGCCATGACGCTGATGTCGTGGGAGCCCTTCGACACGCCGATCGCGGACATCGCGGCGGGCAAGTCGGACGCGTACATCAAGGAGTACGCGACGGCGGTGCGCAAGCTGAACCTGCCCGTCGTGATCTCCTTCGCCGACGAGTTCAACGGCCACTGGGAGAAGTGGGGCACGAAGAACGTGACCTCCAAGGACTACGTGGCCGCCTGGCGGCACATCCACGAGACCTTCATCGACGCCGGCGCCTCGAACGTCATCTGGGCCTGGTCGCCCAACATCGTCAACCCGGTCAAGAGCGTGCGGCTCAAGCCGTACTACCCGGGCGACGCCTACGTCGACTGGGTCGGGCTGATCGGCTACTGGACGATCGAGGAGGACGGCGCCTTCGACAGCGTCTTCGGGCCGACCCGGGACCAGGTCCGCACCTTCACCAAGAAGCCGATGATCCTGCTGGAGACCGCCGCGATGGCGGGTGAGCGGCGGCGCGCCGACATCCGCAATCTGTTCGCGGGCGTCGCGGCGGACGGCGACATGCTCGGCTTCGTCTGGTTCAACCACAAAAAGCGTGCCGACTGGCGACTGGAGGCGAGCCCGCTGGCGCTGAAGGAGTTCAAGCGCCTGGCCGCCGACGACAGCTTCGGCTTCGACGTACGGAAGCCGTGATGAACTCCAACTCCCGACACGAGCACTACACGCCTCAGCCCTACGATCCGTATGCCGAGGAAGAGTCGGCGTCCACGTGGTTCAACTCGAACGGGCGGGGCTCCCAGCAGCAGGGTCACGCGTACGACGACGACCAGTACGGCTACCAGCAGGAGCAGTACCAGGAGCCGTATCAGGACCAGCAGTACCAGCAGGACCCGTACGCGACGCAGATCCCGCAGCAGCCGCACGGCCGGCACGAGGACCATGCCGACCAGCCGACGTACGCGCTGCGCACGGTCCAGTACCAGCAGGTGCCGGACGACGAGCCCGAGTACCACATCCCCGAGACGCCGGAAGCCGGCTGGGAGATGGCGGCGAGCAGGCGGCGGGCCTGGGTGAGCCGGGTCGTGCTGCTGTGCATCATGGCCATCCAGGCGGCGCTGTCGCTGCGTCTGTCGAACACCGCGTTCCAGGACGAGGCGCTGTACCTCGCGGCCGGCCATGCCCAGCTGGACCATATGCTGGGCGGCACCGAGCTGCCTCGCGACTACGCCGCCTACTTCTCCGGCTCACCACAGCTCTACCCCGTACTCGCCGCGATCGTGGACGCGGAGTTCGGGCTCGCCGGGGCGCGGACCCTGAGCCTGTTCTTCATGCTCTGCACCACGGGGCTGCTGTATTCGTTCACCCGGCGACTGTTCAACGAGCGGGCCGCGCTGGCCGCCGCCGCGCTGTTCGCGGTGCTCCAGTCGACCGTCGTCATGGGCTACTTCGCCACTTATGACGCGGCCGCGGTCTTCCTGCTGGCCCTGACCACCTGGATCGTCGTACGCACCGACCGGGCGCCCGTGATCGCCGTGCTGCTGGCCGCGCCCTTCGGGGTGCTGGCGGTCGGGGTGAAGTACGCCTCCGCGCTGTACCTGCCGACCATCGTCGTGCTCGCGCTGCTCACCGCGTGGCCGCACAAGGGCCGCGGTGCCTTCGTGCGGATGGTGGTGCTCGCCCTCGGCATCGGCGGTCTGCTGGCGGCGGGGATGTACACCACCGACCTCATGGCCGGTGTGCGGCAGACCACCACCGACCGTGCCCATGGCACGGACACCGTCGAGTTCCTGTTGGAGCAGACCGCCAAGTGGGGCGGGCTGATGTTCCTCACCGCCGTCGGCGGCGCCATCTCGTATGTGCGGCGCAGCCGTATGAACGAGTCGCCGCTGGCGCTGCGGCTCGGCAACCCCGGCTGGCGCTGGCGGGCCCTGCTCGGGCTGGTGCTGTGCGGTACGGCCGTGCTGGCACCGGCGTACCAGATTCATCTGGGGACCGTGGTCTCGCTGTTCAAGCACGTCGGCTTCGGTCTGCTCTTCGCCGCGCCGATGGCCGGTGTGGGAGTCAGCCGCCTGATGGGCGCGCACTTCCGCTATCCCCAGCTCGGCATCATGCTCTGGACCGCCGTGCTGTGCCTGGGCATCCAGCAGGCGGACTGGCGTTTCGACATCTGGCCGAACTCCACGAAGATGATCAACGCCATCGAGCCCCATGTGGACTCCAAGGGCGAGTACCTCGCCTCGACGCCCGAGGTGCCCGTCTACTACCTGTACGACAAGTCCAGCCACCGTCAGTGGCACAGCCTCTTCGGCATGGAGTACAAGGACGCGAAGGGCAAGTACTACGGCGGCGACGAGGCCTACAAGGCGGCGGTGAAGGCCGGCAAGTTCGACCTGATCGTCCTCGACGGGCTCACCAACCCGAGGGTCGACGACATCATCGCCGCCGCTGCCAAGGGCAACTCGCACTACCGGCTGCTGGCCGAGATCCCGTTCCGCAACGCGAACGGCACGAGCGAGTACCGCATCTGGATCAAGACCTCCTGAGCGCATCCGCGCTGAAGCAAGAAAGGCCGTACCCATGCGGCTCACCGTCATCGGCACCGGCTACCTCGGTGCCACCCACGCCGCCTGCATGGCGGAGCTCGGCCACGAGGTGCTCGGGGTCGACGTGGACCCCGAGAAGGTCGCCGCGCTGCAGGCCGGGCGCGTGCCGTTTCACGAGCCCGGGCTGCCGGAGCTGATCGCGAAGCACACGGCGAGCGGGCGGCTTCGGTTCACGGGCGACTACGCGGAGGCCGGCGCCTTCGGCGACGTGCACTTCGTGTGTGTCGGGACGCCTCAGCTCAAGGGGTCCGAGGGCGCCGATCTCACATACGTCGACTCCGCCTTCGCTGCCGTCGCCGCGCACGCCCGGCCGGACGCGCTGCTGGTCGGCAAGTCCACCGTGCCGGTGGGGACGGCGGGGCGGCTCGCGGAGACGTACGCCGGTGTCGAGGTGGCCTGGAACCCGGAGTTCCTGCGCGAGGGCTTCGCCGTCGAGGACACGCTGCGGCCGGACCGGCTGGTGTTCGGGGTGCGGTCGGAGCGGGCCGAAACGATTCTGCGGGATGTGTACGCCCCCGTTCTCGCCGCCGGGACCCCGCTCGTCACCGCCGACTTCCCGACCGCCGAGCTGGTCAAGACGGCCGCCAACGCCTTCCTCGCCACCAAGATCTCCTTCATCAACGCGATGGCGGAGGTCTGCGAGGCCGCGGGCGGCGACGTCGGCGTGCTCGCCGAGGCGATCGGGTACGACGACCGGATCGGGAAGAAGTTCCTGCGCGCCGGCGTCGGCTTCGGCGGCGGCTGTCTGCCCAAGGACATCCGTGCCTTCGCGCACCGCGCCGACGAGCTGGGGGTCTCGCTGGCGTTCCTGCGGGAGGTCGACGCGATCAACATGCGGCGGCGCGACAAGGTGGTCGAGGTGGCGCGGGAGTGGTGCGGGGGAACGGTGCTGGGCGCCCGTATCGCCGTACTCGGTGCCGCCTTCAAGCCCGACTCCGACGACATCCGTGACTCGCCGGCGCTCAACGTGGCCGCGCGGCTGCGCCTCGACGGAGCCGACGTCACGGTCTACGACCCCGAGGCGATGGACAGCGCCCGCAAGGCCTTCCCGCTCCTCGGGTACGCGCTGTCGGCCGAGGAGGCGCTGCAACGCGCCGATCTCGTGCTGCATCTGACCGAGTGGCCGCAGTTCCGGGAGATCGACCCGGAGCGCGCCCGGTCGCTGGTTTCCCGTCCGCTGATCGTGGACGGGCGGGGGGTGCTCGACGCGGACCGCTGGACCGCGGCGGGCTGGCGGTTCTGGGCGCTGGGAAGGTCCGCGCCCGTTGGGGAGGGGCCTCGGTAGGGGCTCCTAGGGGAGGGAAAGAGAAAGCCATGACGGGACGTGACAACCACGACAGACACCCGGGCGTACCGGTCACCGTGGTCATGCCTACGTACAACGAGGCCGCGAACCTGCCGCGGATGGCCGAGCTGGTGCTCGGGCTGCCGCTCGACGGGCTGCACCTGAAGATCGTCGACGACTCCAGCCCGGACGGCACCGGGCGGATCGCCGAGGAGCTGGCCGAGAAGTACAACTGGGACGGGCGCCGCCGGATGAGCGTGCTGCACCGCACCGAGAAGGACGGTCTGGGACGGGCGTACGTCGCGGGCATGACCGCGGCGCTTCAGGAGGGCGCCGCGTACGTCGTCCAGATGGACGCCGACGGCAGCCACCCGGCGGAGGCGGTGCCGCGGATGCTGGGGACGGCCGTGGCCTCGGGGGTGGGCCTGGTCGTCGGCAGCCGGTATGTCGAGGGTGGCTCGCTCGACGAGGACTGGGGCATCCACCGCGTCCTGCTGTCCCGGTTCGCCAACCGCTACGCCCGTGCCGTGCTCGGCACCAAGATCCGGGACATCACGGCCGGCTTCAACCTGTGGTCGGCGGCGACCCTGCGCGACCTCGACCTGGCCACCCTGGACAGCGCGGGCTACAGCTTCCAGGTCGAGCTGAAGTACAAGGCCGTGCGGGCCGGGCACAGCGCCGTGGAGATCCCGATCCGGTTCGAGGAGCGGACGGAAGGTGTGTCGAAGATGACGCTGAAGACGCAGCTGGAGTCGGCGGTCGTACCGATCCGGCTGCGCCTGAAGCACCGGTGAGCCCGTCGGGCGGCGGTTGACTACTCGTTGGCCGCCGCCGACGCCTGCACCTCGCCCCGCTTGCGGATCTGACTGAACGTGAAGTCCTCCAGGTTGTCACTGGCCCGGAAGGCGTCCGTGTCCTTGTCCGTCATGTCCTTGCCGTTGGTGAAGCCGGTGATGGTGAAGTAGGCGTAACGGCCGTAGGAGTTGGAGGTCGAGAGACAGACGGAGGACGTGCAGAAGTCCTTGACGCCCTTGCCCGAGAGCGACCTGATGATGTCCTTCTTGGTGTTGACCTGGCTCTTGACCTTGGTGGCCTGCGCAGCCGTGTCGAACACGGCCACCCCGACCGTCACCGCGATGCCGTCCTTGACGTAGGACACGCGCAGGAAGCGGGTGCAGTCGTTGGCGGTGAGGATCTTCGGGAGTCCGCCCTTGGTGGCCGCGGAGCAGCTCTTGGTGTCGTCCGTCGCGCCCTTCTTGTACACCGTCCCCCCTGGCACGGTCAGCTGCGTGCCCGGGAAGAGGATCTGAGCACCGAGCGGGGCGGTGTCCTTGCTCTTGCTGGAGACGAAGTCCTTGGGATCCAGCGGCGGCGGAGCGCTCGTCGACTCGAACGACGGGGTCGCGCCGGTGGTCTCGCCCGGTACGTTCCCGCTCGCGGGGTTGCCCGAAGCCGGGTTGGTCGCGGGGTTGTTGTCGTTCGCCGACACCACGGCCACGGCGACGGCGGCACCGATCGCGACGGTGGCCAGTGCGCCGCCGCCGATGAACAGCAGCCGACGCCGCTTGTTGCGGGACTCGGACGCCTCGGCGAGTGCCGCCCAGTCCGGGGTCTCGTCGGCGCCGCTGTTCCACGGCTGCTGGGAATGCGGTTTCCAGGGATCCCACTGGGACTGGGGTCCCCCCTGCTGCCCGAAGCTCATGGGGCGCATCTTAGACGGGACGAGGGCGTGCCGGTCTGCCTCAAGGGGCCCATGCGCACCTAGCGTTCACATGGTGAGTGAGTACAAAAGCGACATCTCCGGGTGGTTGGTGCGGCGGGCGAGCTGGCATCTGTGGGTGGTGCTCGGGGCCGTCCTGGGCGCTCTCGCGGCGCGTACGGCGCGTGTGACCTCGGACGGAGGGATGGACAACGCCATCGTTGTGCGGGCGGCGCGGGTCTGGCTGGGCGGGGGGTCGCCGTATGACGACCCCCACTTCCTCTATTTGCCGAGCGCGGTGCTGGCGGCGGCTCCTCAGGTGCTGGTTCCGCGGAGTGTGCTGGCCGTGCTGGTGCCGGTGGTGGTGACCGGGTGCCTGGTGGGTGGGTGGGGGTGTGCGCTGCGGCTGTACGGCGTCGGGCTGCGCAGCCGCTTCGCCGTCCTCGGGCTGGTCGGCCTCGCGGTCGGGTTCGCGCCGTTCGCGCACCTCGTTCTGCTGGGGAACTGGACGGCGACGGCGGTGCTTGCCCTGCCGTTGGGGTTGTTGCTGGCGGGGCGGGGGCGGTGGGTGGCGGCGGGGGTGGTGATCGGAGCGGCGGTCGCGTTGAAGCCGTTGCTGGCGCCGGTGGGGTTGTTGTTCGTGTTCGCGGGGCGGTGGCGGGGGCTGGTGGTGATGGTCGGGGTGCCGGTGGTGGCGTCCGTGGGGGCGGCGCTGTTGCTGCCGGATCCTGTGGGGTTCTTCACTCGTACGTTGCCGTTTCTGCTGCGGGGCGATGACGGCTTTGTACGGCTGTATGAGGCGTCGCTGGTTGCTGTGCTGCCGAGGGTGGGGGTGCCGGGGGTGGTGGCCGGGGGGATCGGGTTGGGGGCGGCGGCGGTGGGGGTCTGGTGTGCGTATCGGCGGTGGCGGGGGCGGGGGCGGGGGTGTGGTGAGGGGGGCGGGGCGAGCGGTCCGCTGTGTCTCGCGGAGACCGCGGCGATGTTGATGCTCTCGGCGTTTCTGGTCTCCAGGCCGTCGTACGACCACTATCTGCTCGTTGTCGTGCCGGTGCTGTTGGCGGGGGTGCCGTGTGAGGGGGCGGTGGGGCGGGGGGTGTGGTTCTGGATGGCGCTGGTGCCGCAGCTGCCTGGGGTGACGTGGCCTTATCTGGAGGGGGTTCAGCGGCGGGCGTTTCGGGATGCGGTGACCTTGTGCGGGCTGGCGGCGACGTTGGCTGTTCGCTGTTTCGGGGGTGCGCGGGTTTTCTCGCCCCCGCCGCCCCTACCCGTCCCGTCCTCCAGGGGCGCTGCCCCTTCGACCCCGCCAGGGGCTCCGCCCCTGGACCCCGCTGAGGGCTCCGCCCCCAGACCCCCGGGGGGTTGCCCACCCACCCACCCGACTCGGTCGGCCAAGAGGCGGGCCTCGGGGGCGTCGGGGGTGCCCGGGGTGGGGGAGTGAGCGTCGGTGTTGGGCCGGGTGCTCGCGGGGCGCTGTCCGGGGGTGGGTGCGGGTCTCTGTCGGGGTTGCTTTTCTGCGTGGGGTTGTTGTCCGGGGTTGGGTGTAGGCCTCGGCCGGGGTCGCTTTTCTGCGCGGGGTCGTTGTCCGAGGTTGGGCGCTGATCTCTGTCGGGGGCGCACTCCTGCCGGGGGTCGCCGTCCTCGGCTGGGGTTGGTTTCTGCGGGGGTCGCTTTCCTGCGCAGGGTCGCTTCCCCGGGCTGGGCGTGTGACTCCGTCGGGCCGTTTTCCTGCGTGGGGTCGCCGCCCCGCCTGCGTAGGCCTCCGGTGATCCGCGATGCCGGGCCGCTGATCGTCGTTTCCCGGCAGGGGTGGCCGCTTCCCGGCGCCGGGTGGCGCCGCCGTGGGAGAGGTGGTCCAGGCCGTTCGGCGGTGGTGAATCGCCGGGGCTCCTCTGGCTCCGGGGCGCATCATCCAGGCCGTCCGGCGTTTGAGGACGAGGCCCGTTCAGGGGCGAAGCGGAGGTCTGGGGGCGGCAGCCCCCGGGCGGGGCGTTTACCCTGGGGGTCGGACAGCAGCGGCCTGCCGCGCCAAGCCATTTTGACCCGGCCCGGGCGCCGCAGGTATCCTGCATGTTCGTTGTGTATTGGCTTGCTCATTCTCACGGGACGGGCCCTTACACCGGTCCACCGGGCCGATGACCAGCGACCCCACGTACGCGGTATGCGTCGCCGCAGTGCGGTCCAGGCTGTCGTGATCGTTTCGGTGACCTTGTCAGGACCATTCACTCGAAGCGAAGGCTACGAACCGTGCGTACGTACAGCCCCAAGCCCGGCGATGTGACGCGCCAGTGGCACGTCATTGACGCTCAGGACGTCGTCCTGGGCCGTCTCGCCAGCACCGCCGCCTCCATCCTGCGGGGCAAGCACAAGCCGATCTACGCGCCTCACGTCGACACCGGTGACTTCGTCATCATCATCAACGCCGACAAGGTGCACCTGTCCGGCAACAAGCGGACCCAGAAGATGGCATACCGCCACTCCGGCTACCCGGGTGGTCTGCGCTCCGTCCGTTACGACGAGCTCCTCGACAAGAACCCCGAGAAGGCCATCGAGAAGGCCGTCAAGGGCATGCTCCCCAAGAACACGCTGGGCCGTCAGATGCTCTCGAAGCTGAAGGTCTACAAGGGTGACCAGCACCCGCACGGCGCGCAGCAGCCGCAGCCGTACGAGATCACCCAGGTCGCGCAGTAAGTCCGGCCACCCCCTAAGCCTGAAGAGAATCTGAGGAGAATCGTGGCCGAGACCACTGCCGAGCAGCCGCTCGAAGAGCTTGACATCGACAGCTACACCACCGAGTCCGAGGTTCCGGTGGAGGGTGAGTACACCTCCGAGTCCCTCGCCTCGCGCTTCGGTGAGCCCCAGCCCGCCGCCGGTCTGGGTCGTCGTAAGAACGCCATCGCCCGCGTCCGGATCGTTCCGGGCACCGGCAAGTGGAAGATCAACGGTCGCACCCTTGAGGACTACTTCCCCAACAAGGTGCACCAGCAGGAAGTCAACGAGCCGTTCAAGGTTCTCGAGCTCGAGGGCCGTTACGACGTCATCGCCCGCATCGCCGGTGGCGGTGTCTCCGGTCAGGCCGGTGCGCTCCGTCTCGGTGTCGCCCGTGCGCTGAACGAGGCCGACGTCGACAACAACCGCGGCGCGCTGAAGAAGGCCGGCTTCCTCCGCCGCGACGACCGTGCGGTCGAGCGCAAGAAGGCCGGTCTGAAGAAGGCCCGCAAGGCCCCGCAGTACAGCAAGCGCTAAGCTTCGCTGCCTGTACGTCCGAACGCCCCGGCGGCACGCCACAGTGCCGCCGGGGCGTTCGTTTTCTCACAGGCTTGGGCGTATAACGGCACAAGGTGTTCAAAGGCTGATGTGCTCGTGTGCCTGTGGGCTCGTGTGATCGGGCGATGGGATGATCGGACGATCTCCGGAAACTGATGCTTCCTCAGGAGGACAAGTGGGACGACTCTTCGGCACGGACGGCGTGCGCGGCGTCGCCAACGCGGATCTGACGGCCGAGATGGCGCTCGGTCTGTCCGTGGCGGCGGCGCACGTACTGGCCGAGGCGGGCACCTTCGAGGGCCACCGGCCGACAGCGGTGGTCGGACGGGACCCGCGTGCGTCCGGGGAGTTCCTGGAGGCCGCCGTGGTGGCCGGTCTGGCGAGTGCGGGTGTCGATGTGCTGCGGGTGGGGGTACTGCCGACGCCGGCGGTGGCATTTCTGACGGGATCGCTCGGCGCGGACCTCGGCGTGATGCTCTCCGCCAGCCACAACGCCATGCCCGACAACGGCATCAAGTTCTTCGCCCGCGGTGGCCACAAGCTCGCCGATGAGTTGGAAGATCGTATCGAGTCCGTTTACGACGAGCATCGGCACGGTGAGCCCTGGGAGCGGCCCACGGGTGCCGCTGTCGGGCGCGTGCGGTCGTATGACCAGGGGTTCGAGGAGTACGTCGCCCACCTCCTCGGGGTGCTGCCCAACCGGCTGGACGGACTCAAGATCGTTCTCGACGAGGCGCACGGTGCCGCGGCGGGCGTCTCGCCGGAGGCCTTCTCGCGGGCCGGGGCCGAGGTCGTCACCATCGGTGCCGAGCCGGACGGGCTCAACATCAACGACGGGTGCGGGTCCACGCATCTGGACAAGCTGAAGGCCGCCGTCCTCGAGCAGGGCGCGGATCTCGGTATCGCGCACGACGGTGACGCCGACCGTTGCCTCGCCGTGGACCACACGGGCGAGGAGGTGGACGGCGACCAGATCCTCGCCGTGCTCGCGCTGGCGATGCGGGAGCGGTCCGCCCTGCGGTCCGACACCGTGGTGGCGACCGTCATGTCCAACCTCGGCTTCAAGCTGGCGATGGAGCGCGAGGGCATCCAGCTCGTACAGACCGCGGTCGGTGACCGGTATGTGCTGGAGGAGATGAAGGAGAAGGACTTCGCGCTGGGTGGCGAGCAGTCCGGGCACGTCATCGTGCTGGACCACGCCACGACCGGCGACGGCACGCTGACCGGGCTGATGCTGGCCGCGCGGGTCGCCGAGAGCGGGCGTACGCTGCGGGATCTCGCGTCGGTGATGGAGCGGCTGCCGCAGGTGCTGATCAATGTGCCGGACGTGGACAAGGCGCGGGTGAAGACCTCGGCCGACCTCGCCGCCGCTGTCGCCGAGGCGGAGCGGGAGCTGGGGGAGACCGGGCGGGTGCTGCTTCGGTCCTCGGGGACCGAGCCGTTGGTGCGCGTGATGGTCGAGGCCGCCGACATCGACCAGGCACGGTCGGTCGCCGGGCGGCTCGCCGATGCCGTGAAGTCGGCGCTGGGATAGCGCTGCGGGACGTCGTCCGGGGTGGGTGCGCAGGTCCGCTCTCTGCCCCGGATGCCTCATGCCGCTGCGGTGCGATGTGCGTCACTCCGTGGCCGTAACAAAGAGTGCCGGGTTGATCGCTGGTTGTTTCACTGGCGTCGAGGCCGCCCCTACGTGGCGAGCCCCTCGACGGAAGTGAGAAACGCAGCATGAAGACAGTGAGCAGCACCCTGAAACGCGCGGCCGTTCCGGCCCTGGCCGCCGGTCTCCTCGTCACCGCGCTCGCCACCCCGGCCGCGGCGCAGACCCCCGGCTCCACTGCGTTCCGTTTTTTCGGCAACGTCGGGCTCAGCGCGCGTGCCGGGTTCGTGAACAACGTGACGGCCACCGTCGTCGGCGCCAATCTGAGGCTCACGGACAGCTCGGGCGTCGCGGCGGGACCGGGGTGCCGTCAGGTGGACTTCAACACTGTCGACTGCCCCCTCCCCGTCAGCCGGCTCTCGGTCGGGCTGGGTGACCAAGGTGACACTTTCGACGGGACGAGCATCGTCATCCGCACTGTCGTCGATGCCGGCCCGGGCGGGGACACCGTGGCGACCGGCGGCGCCAACGACATGATCGGCGTGGACGACGACACGCCCAACAACGACACCGTGACCACCTGCGGCCTCGGTTCCGACGCGGTGTTCGCCAACTCCGGTGACCGCATCGGCACGGGCTGCGAAGCGCGTTACATCTCTTCCTAGGCGCTGCCCGCCTTCGCCGTACGTTCGCGCTGCCTGGCCCAGAGCCACTTCTGGGCCAGCAGCGTGAGCGTGCCGGCGAGGACGATGCCCAGCAGGTTCAGGAGCAGCTGGCCCGTCGAGAGCCAGGTCTGGTTGGCGTCGTCGTAGATCAGGGCCACGGCGGCGTTGGCGGCGGCCGGGACCGTGGTCACCGAGATGGCGACGCCGACCAGGGCGCCGGACTTCGACGACGTCAGCGAGAGGGTGCCGGCGGCGCCGGCGAGGACCGCCACGACGAAGGAGAACCAGTCGGGGGCGTAGATGAAGCCCGTGTTGGGCCGCTCGGCCTCCAGTTTGGCCTCGGTGAACAGGCCGACGGCGTCCATGAAGTAGCTGAAACCCACCGTCACCGCCATCGCCACGGCGAAGCCGACCAGCAGGGCGATCAGTGAGCGCAGCGCCAGGCGCGGCGCCCGCTGCACCACGGCCGTGCAGATGCCCGCCAGCGGTCCGAACTCCGGGCCGACCGCCATCGCGCCCACGATCAGGATCGCGTTGTCGAGGACCACACCGCAGGCCGCGATCATCGTGGCGAGCGTGATGAAGGCGAGGTAGGTGATGGAGAGGGTGGACTCCTCGTGCGTCGCGTCCGTGAGGTGCTCCCACAGCACCGCGTCCGCGCCCTCGCCAGGGGCCTCCGCCTCGGCCTTGTCGGCGCGCTCGGACAGCGACAGGTCGATGTTCTCGACGGCGATGGAGCCGTGCTTGTCGAGGTCCAACTCCTGCAGCCTGCTCAGGAGTTCGTCGCCCGCCTCGCGCGCCACGTCGCACAGGACGACGTCCCCGGAAGGGTTACGGGCGGCGCCCGGCAGTACGACGAGGTGTGTGGTGCCGATCGTCTTCTCGATCAGGCGGACCACGGCGTCGGTCTTGTCCGCCGGGGTGATCAGGCGCAGATGCAGCATGACGTCTTTCTAACAGGCCCGCGCAACGGCCTCACGGCCCCAGTGTCTTACAGCTTGCGCAGGCTCAGGCGCTGGACCTTGTGGTCCGGGCCCTTGCGGACGACGAGGGCGGCGCGGCCTCGGGTGGGGGCGATGTTCTCCACGAGGTTGGGCTTGTTGATGGTGCGCCACATCGTGCGGGCGTAGTCGAGGGCCTCCTCCTCGGACACCTGGGTGTACTTGCGGAAGTACGAGGAGGGGTTCTGGAAGGCGGTCTCGCGCAGGCGCTTGAAGCGGTTGAGGTACCAGTGCTCGATGTCCTCGGTGCGGGCGTCGACGTACACGCTGAAGTCGAAGTAGTCCGCGAGGCCGACCCGGGTGCGGCCGTCCTTGCCGGGGAGGGCGGGCTGGAGGACGTTCAGGCCCTCGACGATCAGGATGTCGGGCCGGCGGACCGTGAGCCGCTGGTCGGGGACGATGTCGTAGATCAGGTGGGAGTAGACGGGGGCCGTGACCTCGTCCTTGCCCGCCTTGATGTCGGCGACGAAACGGGTCAGGGCGCGGCGGTCGTAGGACTCGGGGAAGCCTTTCCGCGACATCAGGCCGCGGGCCTGGAGTTCCTTGGTGGGCAGCAGGAAGCCGTCCGTCGTGACCAGTTCGACGCGCGGGTGCTCGGGCCAGCGGGAGAGCAGGGCCTGCAGGAGGCGGGCGACCGTGGACTTTCCTACGGCGACCGAGCCGGCGACTCCTATGACGAACGGGGTGCCGGACTGGGAGCCCTGTTCGCCGAGGAAGGTGTTCAGGGCGCCGCGCAGGCCGTCGGTGGCGCCCACGTAGAGGTTGAGGAGCCGGGAGAGCGGGAGGTAGATGTCACGCACCTCGTCGAGGTCGATGACGTCGCCCAGGCCGCGCAGCTTCTCGACCTCCTCCGCGGTGAGCGGCAGCGGGGTCTTGTCGCGCAGCGCGCTCCACTCCGAGCGGGTGAGGTCGACGTAGGGAGTCGCCTCCGGCCGCTGCCGGTGGGCGCTCCGGGGCATCGAGGAGACCGGAGAGATCACAGTCCATTGTTACGGCAGTACGAACAGACGGTGAGGTGGGATCCGTCACGCGGGTCCCGTTCTCATTCCTTTTCTGGAGGAAACGGGACAAGGAGGGGAATGTCAGTGGTGTGGGTCACAGTTGTGGGAGAGGTGGGCCCGGGCCGGGGTCCGCTGAGCCGAACCCCGAGGGGTGACCCATGACGTATGCGATAGAGGCGGAAGGTCTGGTCAAACGGTTCAAGGAGACCGAGGCGCTGGCCGGTGTCGATCTCGGGGCCCGCAAGGGCTCGGTGCTCGGGCTGCTGGGACCCAACGGGGCGGGGAAGACGACGGCGGTGCGGATCTTCGCGACGCTGCTGAGGCCCGATGGGGGCAGGGCGCGGGTCGCCGGGCACGACGTGGTCCGGGAGGCCGGGGTCGTACGCGCCATGGTGGGGCTGACCGGGCAGTACGCGGCGGTGGACGAGAACCTGACCGGTACGGAGAACCTGCTGCTCATCGGCCGGCTGCTCGGTCTGCCGAGGCGGGAGGCCCGGGCGCGGGCGGCTGAGCTGCTGGAGCGGTTTCAGCTGGCGGACGCGGCCGGGCGGGCCGTGAAGACCTTCTCCGGAGGCATGCGCAGGCGGCTGGATCTCGCGGCCAGTCTCGTCGGCCGGCCCAGCATCCTCTTCCTCGACGAGCCGACCACCGGCCTTGATCCGCACAGCCGCGGTGAGCTGTGGGACCTGCTGCGGGGCCTGGTCGCGGACGGTGCGACGGCCCTGCTGACCACGCAGTATCTGAACGAGGCCGATGTGCTCGCCGACGACATCGTGGTGATCGACAAGGGCCGGGTGATCGCCGAGGGCACCCCGGATCAGCTGAAGTCGCAGGTCGGAGGGCAGGTGCTGGAGCTGCGGCCGGTGGCGGGGCAGGACCTCGCGCGGGCGCATGCGCTAGTGGCGGGGGCCGCCGGACCGGAGGCGCGGATCGAGGGCGAGACGATCACCGCGCCAGTGAAGGACCCCGAGCTGATGCCGGCCGTCGTACGCACGCTCGACCGCGAGGGGATAGCGGTCGGTGAGCTTGCCCTGCGCCGCTCTTCGCTCGACGAGGTCTTCCTCGCCCTGACCGGCCACCGCGCCGAACCCGGCGCGCCCGAGGGAAACGGCGGCGCGGCCGTCCGGGACGGCGGCGAGGACGCCGAGCTGCAGAAGGCGGTGATGCGGCCATGACCGCCACCAGCACGACCATCACGGCACCGGTCACCGAGTCGGGCCGGGTGCGGCCGCTGGACGGGCTGCGGCAGACCTTCACGATGGCCTGGCGGAGCCTGGTCGCGGTCAAGCACAACCCGCTGGAGCTGGTCGACTACAGCATCACGCCCATCATGTTCGTGTTCCTCTTCACGTATGTGCTGGGCGGGCAGATGGCCGGAACACCGGAGGCCTATCTGAAGTACGCGCTGCCCGGGATCATCGTGCAGAACACCCTGTTCATGACGATGTACACGGCGATGGCGCTCAACACCGACCTCACCAAGGGTGTCTTCGACCGGCTGCGCAGCCTGCCGATAGCCCGCTCCGCCCCGCTCATCGGCCGGATCACCGCGGATCTCGCCAAGCATGTGTGGGCACTGCTGTTGATGATCGGCCTCGGGCTGCTGCTCGGTTTCCGGGTCACGGGCGGGCTCGACGGGTTCCTGCTCGGCACGCTGCTGGTGGTGGTGTTCGCCGCGGCCGTGTCCTGGAGTGCCGTGCTGATCGGGATGCTGGCGGGAGATGCGGAGAAGGTGCAGGCCTTCGCCTTCACGCTCATCTTCCCGATCACCTTCACCAGCAGCGCGTTCGTCATGGTGGACACCATGCCGGGGTGGTTGCAGGCGTGGAGTGACGTCAATCCGGTGACGCATCTGTCCGACGCGTTCCGGGGGTTGCTGCTGGGCGGGCCGGTCGCGGAGCCGGTGTTGTGGTCGTTGGTGTGGGCCGCGGGGATCGCGCTGGTGTTCTATCCGTTGGCCATGCGGGCTTATCGGGCCAAGACATGAGGCTGCGGCGGTTGATGGGGCGCGGTGCTGATCTCGCCGGAGGCTGCCGTCGCGGTCGTGACGTGCAGGGCTCGCCCCGACTGCCGGGCTCCTTCAGAGGTGCGGCGTCGACGGCCAGGACATGTGTGACGTCGCCGCGGGCTTCGCGGCGGAAGTGGCACCCCGCCGTACCGAAGTGAGGCGGGAATTTCCGAAATCGGGCACGCTACGGCCGTTTCCGGGCGGCGTTCGGTCGTAGGCTGCCGCGCATGTGCGGAATCGTGGGATACGTGGGGTCGCAGTCGGCGCTCGAGATCGTGATGGCCGGACTGAAGCGGCTGGAGTACCGGGGATACGACTCGGCGGGCGTCGCCGTGCCGGCGGACGGGGGGCTGGCTGCCGCGAAGAAGGCGGGCAAGCTCGCGAATCTCGAGAAGGAGCTGACCGAGCGGCCGTTGCCGACGGGGAGCACGGGGATCGGGCATACCCGGTGGGCCACACATGGTGGGCCCACCGATGCCAACGCCCATCCGCACCTCGACAACGCCGGGCGCGTGGCCGTCGTGCACAACGGGATCATCGAGAACTTCGCCGGCCTGCGGGCCGAGTTGGAGGAGCGGGGGCATGAGCTGGGGTCCGAGACCGACACCGAGGTGGTCGCCCATCTGCTCGCCGAGGAGTTCTCGGTGACCGCCGACCTCGCCGAGGCCATGCGGCTCGTGTGCCGGCGGTTGGAAGGGGCCTTCACGCTGGTCGCGGTGCATGCCGACGAACCTGATGTGGTCGTCGGCGCGCGACGGAACTCGCCGCTCGTGGTGGGCGTTGGGGAGGGTGAGGCCTTTCTCGCCTCGGACGTCGCCGCGTTCATCGCCCACACGCGGTCGGCGATCGAGCTGGGTCAGGACCAGGTGGTGGAGCTGCGGCGGGACGGGGTGACCGTCACCGGGTTCGACGGGCGGCCGGCGGATGTGCGGTCGTATCGCGTCGACTGGGATGCCGCCGCCGCGGAAAAGGGGGGCTATGACTACTTCATGCTCAAGGAGATCGCCGAGCAGCCCAAGGCGGTCGCCGATACGTTGCTGGGGCGCATCGACGCCGTCGGCTCACTGACGCTGGACGAGGTCCGGATCAGCGCCTCCGAGCTGCGGGAAGTCGACAAGATCGTCATCGTCGCCTGCGGTACGGCCTTCCACGCCGGGTTGATCGCCAAGTACGCCATTGAGCACTGGACGCGGATTCCGTGCGAGGTGGAGTTGGCCAGTGAGTTCCGGTACCGGGATCCGATCCTCGATCAGCAGACGCTCGTCATCGCCATCTCCCAGTCCGGCGAGACCATGGACACGCTCATGGCGCTACGGCATGCCCGTGAGCAGGGGGCCCGGGTACTGGCGATCTGCAACACCAACGGGTCGACGATTCCGCGGGAGTCGGATGCGGTGCTGTACACGCACGCCGGGCCGGAGGTCGCGGTCGCTTCGACGAAGGCGTTTCTCACGCAGCTCGTGGCCTGCTATCTCGTCGCGCTGTATCTGGGGCAGGTGCGGGGCACCAAGTGGGGGGACGAGATCCACGCGGTGATCCGGGACCTGTCGCAGATCTCCGGTGAGGTCGAGCGGGTGCTGGAGACCATGGAGCCGGTGCGGGAGCTGGCGCGGAGCCTGGCCCACAAGAACACGGTGCTGTTCCTCGGTCGGCACGTGGGGTATCCGGTGGCGCTGGAAGGTGCGCTCAAGCTGAAGGAACTCGCCTATATGCACGCCGAGGGGTTCGCGGCGGGGGAGTTGAAGCACGGGCCGATCGCCTTGATCGAGGACGATCTGCCCGTGGTCGTGGTGGTGCCCTCGCCGCGGGGGCGGTCGGTCCTGCACGACAAGATCGTGTCCAACATCCAGGAGATTCGGGCTCGGGGGGCGCGGACGATCGTGATCGCGGAGGAGGGGGACGAAGCGGTGGTGCCGTACGCGGATCACCTGATCTGGATTCCGGCTACGCCGACCTTGCTTCAGCCGCTCGTGGCTACGGTGCCGCTTCAGGTCTTCGCGTGCGAGCTGGCCACCGCCCGGGGGAACGAGGTGGATCAGCCTCGGAACCTGGCGAAGTCGGTGACGGTGGAGTAGTCGGCCTCTACGCCGTCGAGGAAGGCCGCGAAGGCCCCGGTTGGGAAGGTGAGGGGTGCCCTGGCCGGGCTGCGTGGCATCCCGGTCTCGCCGTCGGTGCGTGAGCGGGTCAGGGCTTGCTCCGGCCTCGATCTGCTCGACACCTGGTTCAAGCGGGCGCTCCACGTCGAAAACGCGGAGGACCTGTTCGTTGGCGACCGAACCCGACAAGCGGGCGCCCTAATCTCTTCGTCTGGCGGGGGATTGGGGTGCCGGAATCGGTCAGGCGCAGGCTGTGGGAGACCGAAGACCTGTCTCAGCTGCGGCAATGGCGTGATCGTGCTTACGAGATCACCGATCCGGGGGACCTGTTCCGCGAGGCTCCTCCCGCCACGCCGCCGCCTGCGGCATGAACCTGTGCTCGGCCGCATGCGCCGCCATACGCGCGTTCCGAGCCTCGGCCTCCGGCCCGTCCGGCACATGAAACTCACCGCCCGCCCGTGCGGAACGGGCCTGCATGCCCGTCGCCCCCGCCCGCCGTCGCCGGACGTAGCGGTCCAGGGCCTCGGGTACGTCGGCCGGTATCACGCCCGTCATGACGTCGCCCAGTACCGCCGCGTCCAGGATCGCCTGGGCCGCCCCCTGCGCCTGGAACGGGACCATCGCGTGGGCGCTGTCGCCGAGCAGGGTCACGCGGCCCAGGCTCCAGCGCTCCAGCGGGGTGCGAGTGAAGATGCCGTAGCGGAAGACCTGGCCCGCGCGTTCGAGGACGCTCAGGACGCGGGGGTCCCAGCCGGCGAACTCGCGCAGTTGTTCTCCGGGATCTGCCTTCGCCGTCCACGACTCCTGGGCCAGTTCCGCCGTGCTGAACACGGCCACCACGTTGAGCAGTTCACCGCGCCGCACCCAGTAGTGCACGAAGTGGCGGTCCGGGCCGAGCCAGACGGCGAGTGGAGGGAGGCCCAAGCCGGCCACGTCGCCGGCCGGAAGCAGGGCCCGGTAGGCCGCCGTTCCCGAGAACACCGCCTCGTCCTTGCCGAAGAGCCACTGGCGGGCGGTGGACCGGATGCCGTCCGCCGCGACCACGAGGTCCGCGGTCAGACGTTCGCCGGTCGCCGTCATCACCTGGGCGTAGCCGTCGTCCTGGCCGACCGCGACGACCGTCGTGTTCAGGCGTACCGCCTCCCGCGGCACCGCGGCGGCCAAGGCGCCGTGCAGGTCCGCCCGGTGGACCACCAGATACGGCGCCCCGAACTCCTCCTCCGCCTCGCGGCCCAGCGCGTAGCGGCAGATCTCCGAGCCGTCCGACCAGGTGTGGAAGCTGACGTGGGCGGGGCGGGCGGCCAGGGCGGCGACCGCGTCCAGCACGTCCAGCCGGCGTAACTCCCGCGTGGCGTTGGGGGCGAGCTGGATTCCGGCGCCCACCTCGGTGAAGCGCGCCGTCTGCTCGACCAGGGTCACGTCGACGCCCGCGCGGCGCAGGCTCAGTGTCGCGGCCAGTCCGCCGATGCCGGCTCCGACCACGATCGCCCTCATGGGGCGGCGCCCGGTGAGACAGGCCGCCGCCGCGTCAACGTCTTGTCAGCCCCGTACATCCCGCCAAGCTCCCGGAATCCCCTCGGCCACGTCATGCGCCCCCACCGGCGCCCCGTCCGCCGCGAATCTCGCCGAGAGGCCATGGAGATACGCCGCCACGCTCGCAGCGTCCACCGTCGTGAGCCCCGCCGCCAGCAGCGATCCCGCCAATCCGGACAGCACGTCACCGCTCCCGGCAGTGGCCAGCCAGCCGGTTCCGGTCGGGTTGACGCGCACGGCCCCCCTACCGCCGGCGTCCGCCACCAGCGTCGTCGACCCCTTCAACAGCACCGTCGCCGCGTACCGCCCCGCCAACTCCCGTACCGAAGCCAGCCGAGCCCCCTCGACCTCCTCCCGTGCCACCCCGAGCAGTGCCGCCGCCTCCCCGGCGTGCGGGGTCATCAGGGTCGGTGCCGTACGGCCCCGTACCGCCTCCGCGTCCGCCAGCCGCAGCCCGTCCGCGTCGATCAGTACCGGGACGTCCGTCGCCAGCACCTCCGCCACCGTCGCCGCGTCGTCCCCCGCGCCGGGGCCGACGACCCAGGCCTGCACGCGCCCGGCCTTCTTCGGCCCCCGGTCCGACACCAGCGTCTCGGGGAACCGCGCGATCACCGCGTCCCCGGCGGGACCGACGTACCGTACGGCGCCCGCCCCGCCCCGCAACGCCCCCGCCACGGCCAGTACGGCCGCGCCCGGATACCTCGCCGATCCCGCAGCGATGCCGACGACCCCCCGGCGGTACTTGTCCGTCTCCGCCGCCGGCAGCGGCAACAGCCGTGCCACGTCGGCGTGTTGCAGCGCCTCCAGCTCCACCGCGTCGTTCGGCAGCGCCAGACCGATGTCCACCAGCCGCACCACCCCGGCGTACTCCCGCGCCGGATCGATCAGCAGCCCCGGCTTGTGCGTACCGAAGGTGACGGTGAGGTCGGCCCGCAGCGCCGTGCCGCGTACCTCGCCCGTGTCGACGTCCACGCCACTCGGCAGGTCCACGGCGACCACGGCCGCCCTCGACCGGGCCACCGCGCCGGCCAGCGGGGCCGCCTCCGGACGCAGCCCGCCCTTGCCGCCGATCCCGACGATCCCGTCGACGACCAGATGCGCGCGCTCGATCACATCCTCGGCGGCATCGACACCGGTCGTCCTCCCCCCTGCCCGGCGCAGCGCCTCCAGCCCCCCGGCATGCGCCCGCTCGGGCGTCAGCAGGATTGCCGTAACTCCCGCCCCGCGCCTGGCCAGTCGGGCCCCGGCGTACAAGGCGTCGCCGCCGTTGTCGCCGCTGCCGACCAGCAGGACGATCCGGCTGCCGTACACCCGGCCCAGCAGATCCGCGCAGGCGGCGGCGAGTCCGGCCGCCGCCCGTTGCATCAGTGCCCCGTCCGGAAGCCGTGCCATCAGCTCCCGTTCGGCCGCCCTTACCGTCTCCACGCTGTACGCACTCCGCATGCGACCGAGTCTCCCGTACCCGGCAAGGCTCGTCGCATCCATTGACGCTTTGCCGTGCCTTTGCCAAACTCACCGGCCCCCACAGGATGAATCGATTCAGTCGAACGGATTCGATGAGATCGGTTCTATTGAGAGGAAGCCCCTCATGGGACGCAGAGCCGCCCTCCTCGCCGCCGCCGGTGCCACCGCCCTCCTCACCGCCGTCGGCACCCTCACCGCCCCCACCCCCGCCGCGGCCGCCGCCTGCGGCGACGGCTCCTACCAGGCCGAGGCCGTCCTCAGCGGCAGCACCTGGACCGCGCGGCGCGGCGGCAGCACCGTCTATACGGGCGGTGACATGCGGGCCGCCGTCCAGGCGGCCGTCAACAGCCTGACCGCCGGGCGTACCGCCAAGGAGCGGGTGGTGGTGCGGGGTTCGGGAGCCATGTCCGCCGGGTCGCGCATCTCCCTGCCCAGCTACACCGTGCTCGACGTCTGCGGCACCATCAACGTCACCGGCAGCGGTTCCGGCGACCAGGCGCCCGTCTACTCGCGCGGCACCCGGGACGTCGAGGTCCAGCACCTGAACCTCACCGGCAGCCCGCTGTACGGCGTCTTCATGCGGAATGTTCAGAACGTGGTGCTCGGGCAGATCGACATGCGTCTGTCCCGCGGACTGGGCGTGCGGATCGACAACCGCGGGGACACCAGCCAGTGGACGCGGAACGTCCGGATCGACAACGTGTATGTCTCCGGGGCCTCCAGCCACGCTGTGGAGACGTACGGCGTCGACGGCATCACCATCGGGACGGTGACCGCGCGCAACGTGGGCGAGTCGGGTCTGCTGCTCAACCAGACGATCAATGCCACCGTCACCAAGGTCGACGCCGAGAACGCGGGGACGGGCACCGGGTACGCCGCCTTCCGCATGGCCAACCGGAACGGGCGGGTGGGGAGTTCGTACCCGACCAACATCCGGGTGGGCGAGGTCGTCGCGCGTGGCGGCGGGCGTGGTGTGTTCTGCGTGTCCGAGAGCGGCGGGGCCGTCATCGACCGGGTCACCCTCTCCAACACCGGCAACAACTCGGTCCTGATCGAGAACTGCTACAACGTCAGCCTCGCCGCCCAGAGCGGCACGATCACGGGGGGTGGTGAGCTTCGGTTGGCGGCGCGGTCCGAGTTCCCGAACAACCGGGACATCACCGTCCAGAACCTGACCGTGACCAACTCGGCCATCAGGGAGAGCCCTTGCGGTGAGAACACCACGTTCCGGAACATCACCCGTGTGAACACCAGCCAGTCGATCTGCTGACCGCCGCGTGCGTGGTGGCGGAGGCTCGGCCCGTGCCGGTGGCTCAGCCCTCCGCCACCACCACCGCCGACGCCACTCCGGCGTCATGGCTCAGCGACACGTGCCAGGACCGCACGCCCAGTTCGGCCGCCCGTGCCGCCACCGTTCCCGTCACCCGCAGGCGCGGCCGGCCGCTGTCCTCGACGAAGACCTCGGCGTCCGTCCAGAGCAGGCCCGAGGGTGCGCCCAGTGCCTTGGCGAGGGCCTCCTTCGCGGCGAAGCGGGCGGCGAGCGAGGCGATGCCCCGGCGTTCGCCGCTGGGCAGCAGCAACTCGCTCTCCAGGAACAGCCGATCGGCCAGCCCGGGCGTGCGTTGCAGCGCCGCCTCGAATCTGTCGATCTCGGCCACGTCGATACCGACCCCGATGATGCTCATGCCGAGCACCCTACGATCGGCGTCCCGTTCGCCGATGCCGGGCTCCCGCTCCTCGTTAGGGTGACGCCGCCGCGCGGCACCTGCCGCCCGGCAGGCCCTCACGCTTCCCTGTGCGCATGATCAGCGGACGTATCGCATGTCGGAGCCTGGCCGTAGTGCTCGCGGCGGCCACCCTGCTGCCCGTGGGCAGCGCCTCGGCCGACCCCGTCCCCCCGGACTCCGGACCGCAGGCCGAACTCGCGCCGCAGGATTCCGGACCGCAGACCGAACCGGTGCCGCAGGATCCCGAGCCACAGGCCGGCTCTGTCTCCCGGGACGCCGAGCCGCAGACCGGCCCCGATTCCCGGAACGCCGAGCCGCAGGCCGACCCCGTCTCCCCGGACTCCGAGCCGCAGGCCGAGCTCGTGCCCCCGGACTCCGCAGCACAGGCCGACCCCGTCCCCTCGGACTCCGGACCGCCGCACGACCTCGTGCCCGGAATGCCCCTGGGCCTCCCCCCGCTCTGGCAGACGGACACGCCCGACCAGGCGCTGGCGCCGGAGGTGTACACGCCCACCGCCGAGGAGGACGCCGTCGAGCCGGAGGACGCGCCGCGGGAGGCGTACGACAGCGTGGAGTACGTCGATCCCATCGACGCCCTCGGGGGCGTGAAGTGCAGCGAGGAGACGGGCCCGCGGCAGCGGCAGGTCGAGCGGTGGCTGAAGCTGCCGGTGGACGGGGAGCAGTCGGCCGCCGACTGCCGGACCATCCGCGCCTTTCAGAAAAAGCACGGCATCAAGCCCGCCATCGGCTTCGCCGGGCCTCTGACCTGGTCCACCATGCAGCTCGTCGACGCCCGGAAGAACCCGAACGCCGCCAAGAAGTGCCCGGTGCGGGCGTACCGGGTCGCCTGTGTCGACCTCGACCGGCAGCTGACCTGGGTGCAGCACGGCAAGAAGGTCGTGTTCGGGCCCGCGCCCATCCGGAGCGGACGGGAGGGGTACGGGACGCGCACCGGGTGGCACACGGTCTACTGGCGGCACAAGAACCACGTGTCGTCGCTGTACAAGAGCCGCATGCCCTACTCCCAGTTCTTCAACGGGGGCCAGGCCTTCCACGGCGTCTACGGCAACATCTTCAGCCCCGTCGGCTCGATGGGCTGCGTCAACATGCGCCTGGACGAGGCCCGGCGGCTGTGGCGCGTGCTGAAGCAGAACGACCGGGTGTACGTGTGGGGGCACCGGCAGGAGGCGTAAGTCCGCCGGCCGGGACCGGTGGCCACGGGTGGGGGTCCCGGCTCGGCGGTGTTGTCGGACCCCTCTGAGACACTGGGGGCGCGATGACAGAAACAGCAGCCCTGCGGACCGCGCCCCTGCGTGCCCGCGCCGAGATCGATCTGGCCGCCCTGCGGGCCAATGTGCGGACCCTGCGCGCCCACGCGCCGGGCGCGGCCCTGATGGCCGTCGTGAAGTCGGACGCGTACGGCCACGGGGCGGTGCGGTGTGCCCGCGCGGCCGTCGAGGCGGGCGCCGCCTGGCTCGGTACGGCCACGCCCGAGGAGGCCCTCGTGCTGCGGGCCGCCGGGCTGGACGACGTACGGATCATGTGCTGGCTGTGGACGCCGGGCGGACCCTGGCGCGAGGCCATCGAGGCCGACCTCGACGTCTCCGTGAGCGGGATGTGGGCCCTGCGGGAGGTCACCGACGCCGCCCGGCAGGCCGGCGCCCCCGCGCGCGTGCAGCTCAAGGCCGACACCGGGCTCGGGCGGGGCGGCTGCCAGCCCGGGGACGACTGGGCCGAGCTCGTGCGTGACGCCCTGCGGGCCGAGGCCGAGGGGCTGGTCCGGATCACCGGGCTCTGGTCGCACTTCGCCTGCGCCGACGAACCGGGCCATCCGTCCATCACCGCCCAGCTCTCCCGGTTCCGGGAGATGGTCGCCTACGCCGAGGCACAGGGCGTGCGCCCCGAGGTGCGGCACATCGCCAACTCACCCGCCACGCTCACCGTCCCCGACAGCCACTTCGACCTGGTGCGCACCGGCATCGCGACCTACGGCATCTCGCCCAGCCCCGAGCTGGGCAGCCCCGCCGACTTCGGGCTGCGGCCCGTGATGACCCTTTCGGCGTCCCTCGCGCTGGTGAAGCACGTGCCGGGGGGCCACGGCGTCAGCTACGGGCATCACTACATCACCCCGGGCGAGACCACCCTCGGCCTCGTCCCCCTCGGCTACGCCGACGGCATCCCGCGGCACGCCTCGGGCGCCGGGCCCGTCCTGGTCGGTGGCAAATGGCGGACGGTCGCCGGACGCATCGCGATGGACCAGTTCGTCGTCGATCTGGGCGGGGACGAGCCCGAGCCGGGCGCGCAGGCCGTGCTGTTCGGACCCGGGGACCGCGGTGAGCCCACCGCCGAGGACTGGGCACAGGCCGCGGGAACCATCGCCTACGAAATCGTCACCCGGATCGGAACGCGCGTTCCACGCGTCTATAGAAATGCGTCCATGTGATGCGGTCACCTGATGCGGCCACCTGATGCGTCCATGTGATGCGTCTATCCGAATGCATCTAGGTGAATGAGGAACAAGACGGGTAACCCGTAGCGGAACAGCCCTTCGGACAACACCCGCACCATCCAGCACCTACGTCACACCGGCACCACCCGACCCAGCGAAGAGGAGCGGTACGTGAGCGAGAGCAGCGCGGAGGTCGTCGCGGCCGTCGCCTCCGCCACGGGGGCGGCCGCGAACTGGCGCAGGGCCACAGGCATCGCCGGTGCGGCGATAGGCGTGATCGCGGCGGGCGCGGCCGCGGGCGTCGCCATAGAGCGGATGACGGTGGGCCGGGGCATGCGGCAGAAGGCCCGCCTCGCCCTCGACTCGGCGGGGCCGTACGGCTCGCTGCGCGGCATGCCCGGCAAGGCGTACGCCGACGACGGCACCGAGCTGTACTACGAGGTCGACGACCTCGACCCCGAGGCCGCTCCCGCCCTCACCCCGCGCCGACGACGGCTCTTCGGGCGCAAGTCCCCCGCCCCCGTCACCGTCGTCTTCAGCCACGGCTACTGCCTCAGCCAGGACTCCTGGCACTTCCAGCGCGCCGCGCTCAGGGGCGTCGTCCGCACCGTGCACTGGGACCAGCGCAGCCACGGCCGGTCCGGGCGGGGTGTGGCCCAGGTCGAGGACGGGGTGCCGGTCGACATCGAGCAGCTCGGGCGCGACCTGAAGGCCGTCATCGACGCCGCCGTGCCCGAGGGGCCGATCGTGCTGGTCGGCCACTCCATGGGCGGGATGACGGTGATGGCGCTGGCCGACCAGTACCCGGAGCTGATCCGCGACCGGGTCGTCGCCACCGCCTTCGTCGGTACGTCGTCCGGGCGGCTCGGCGAGGTCAACTTCGGACTGCCCGTCGCCGGTGTGAATGCGGTACGCCGGGTGTTGCCGGGCGTGCTCAAGGCGCTGGGGCAGCGGGCCGAGCTGGTGGAGAAGGGGCGCCGGGCCACCGCCGACCTGTTCGCGGGGATCATCAAGCGGTACTCGTTCTCGTCGCGGGACGTCGACCCGGCCGTCGCCCGGTTCGCCGAGCGGATGATCGAGGGGACGCCGATCGACGTGGTCGCGGAGTTCTACCCGGCCTTCACCGACCACGACAAGACCGCGGCGCTCGCCCTCTTCACGGAGATGCCCGTGCTCGTCCTCGCCGGTGTGGGCGACCTCGTCACGCCCAGTGAGCACAGCGAGGCGATCGCCGATCTGCTGCCGGACGCCGAGCTGGTGCTGGTCCCGGACGCCGGGCACCTGGTGATGCTGGAGCACCCCGAGGTGGTCACCGACCGCCTGGCCGACCTGCTCACCCGCTCGGGTGCCGTGCCCGCAGGGGCTACCGTAAGTGGCTATGGAAGCACCAGCAGCACCGCACAACGCGGGTGACCTCGAGCTGACCGTCACTTCTCCCGACCAGATGCGGGAACTGGGCCGCCGCCTCGCCAAGCTGCTGCGCGCCGGCGACCTCCTGATGCTCAGCGGGGAGCTCGGCGCGGGCAAGACGACGCTGACCCGGGGGCTCGGCGAGGGGATGGGGGTGCGGGGAGCGGTCACGTCCCCGACCTTCGTGATCGCCCGCGTGCACCCCTCCCTCGCCGACGGTCCGCCGCTCGTCCACGTGGACGCCTACCGGCTGTCCGGCGGCCTGGACGAGATGGAGGACCTCGACCTCGATGTCTCGCTGCCCGAGTCGGTGATCGTCGTGGAGTGGGGCGAGGGCAAGGTCGAGGAGCTGACCGAGGAACGGCTGCAGGTCGTGATCCACCGGGCCGTCGGGGACACGACCGACGAGGTTCGGCACGTCACCGTGACGGGGCTCGGCGAGCGCTGGGCGGCGGTGGATCTGAGCGTGCTGTCCGCGTGAGCGGGTGGCGGGCGGGCCGGGTGCGGTGAATGCGCCGAATGAACATTCCGACAAGACGTCGGCAAGATATTGCGTTCGCGGTCTTGCGCGTGGTCACATGGTATCCAGTCCGTAGTTAGGTGTACCTAACTACGTCCGCCCCCGGCCCCAGGAGGCGTCCCATGTCGGCATCGGAGAACAAGGTCCAGCAGCGGCCGCAGGTGGTCGCGGGGGTGTCCATGCGTGATCTGCTGGCGGCCGGAGCGGCTGCGAACGTGATCTCGACCCCGCCGCGGGTGCCCGAGCCGGAGGGGGCGCGGGCGCCGGCTGATCAGGGGCATCGCAAAGCGGCGTAGCTCCGCTGGTCGCGCCGGGGGAAAGTGCCGCGCTGTGTCGTCGGTCGTGTGCTGCGCCGTCGTGGCTGGTCGCGCCCACGCGGCGGAGCCTCATATCCATACAGCCCCGCGCCCCTGAAGGGCGCTCCCGCGCCTTCAGGGCGGTTCGCCCGCCCTGCCTCAGGGGATCACCGCTACCGTTCGGCCGATTGTTGCGAAGTCCCACATCGCGGCTCCGTCCGCGCGGGACTGGCGGATGCCGCCCGTTTTCACGGTCGGGTCGGGCTGGGGGGTCGAGCCGTCGACGGCCGCGCTGAAGCCGATGGTGACGTCGTCCACTTCGCTGAAGCGGACGACGTGCTCGATGGCGGTGCCGTCGGTGCCGGTGACCGCGTTGGAGCGGGACGTGACCGAGTAGACGCCCGGTGCCGGGTCGACCGATCCGGCGGTGACGCGGAACGTGCGCTTGACCGTGTCGCCCTCGCCGACCAGCCACACCCGGTCGTCGTCCAGCGCGTACACGACCCGCACACCCGTACCCGACCCGGCGGGCAGCGCGCCGGGTTCCTCGCCGTCGCGGGGCCCCTTGGCGGCACTCACTTCGGGTGAGCTGCTCGCCCCGGGCCTGGCCAGGTCGGCCGGGACGCTCGCCGAGGCCTGGTAGGCGAGGAAGCCGACGGTCGCGAGGGCGGCCGTGGTGAGCCCCGCCACGAATCCGGAGCTGCTGGTTGCCACCGTCGCCCACCTCGGTCGTTCGCGTCGTACGTCATGATCCAGCCCGACCGTAGCAGCCGTCGGGCGTGCCGCCGGGGCGGCGCTTCCTGGGGCGAGAGCGCCGTAGGCTGTTTGCGTGCTCTTGCTCGCTCTGGATACCGCCACCCCCGCCGTCACCGTCGCGCTGCACGACGGTACGGACGTCATCGCCTCGTCGAGCCAGGTGGACGCGCGCCGACACGGTGAGCTGCTGCTGCCGGCCGTCGACCGCGTCCTCGCCGAGGCCGGCGTGCGGCTCGACGCCGTCACCGGCATCGTCGTAGGCATCGGCCCCGGCCCGTACACCGGGCTGCGCGTCGGCCTGATGACCGCCGACACCTTCGGGATCGCCCTCGGCGTCCCCGTGCACGGTGTGTGCACGCTCGACGGTCTCGCGTACGCCGCCGACATCGAGAAGGGCCCCTTCGTCGTGGCGACCGACGCCCGGCGCAAGGAGGTCTACTGGGCGCGCTACGCCGACTCCCGTACGCGGCTGACCGACCCGGCCGTCGACCGGCCCGCCGACATCGCCGACCAGGTCGCCGGGCTGCCCGCGGTCGGCGCGGGCGCGCTGCTGTACCCCGACACCTTCCCCAGCGCCCACGAGCCCGAGCACGTGTCGGCGGCGGCCCTCGCGGGGCTGGCCGCCGAGAAGCTGGCGGCGGGCGAGGAACTGCCCGCGCCCAGACCGCTGTACCTGCGCCGGCCCGACGCCCAGGTTCCCAAGAACTACAAGGTGGTCACCCCCAAGTGACAGGACAGCCGACCGGACCGCAGGCCGGGCCGCCCGTGACTCCTGTGCTGCGCGAGATGCGCTGGTGGGACATCGACCTGGTGCTGGGCCTGGAGAAGGACCTCTTCCCCGAGGACGCCTGGTCCCGGGGCATGTTCTGGTCCGAGCTGGCCCACTCGCGCGGGCCCGAGGCGACGCGGCACTACGTCGTCGCCGAGGAGGGCGGACGGCTCGTGGGATACGCCGGACTCGCGTCCGCCGGGGACCTGGCCGACATCCAGACCATCGCCGTCGCCCGGGACTACTGGGGGACGGGCCTCGGCGGCCGTCTCCTGACCGAGCTGCTGCGGGCCGCCACCGCCTTCGAGTGCGCCGAAGTGATGCTGGAGTGCCGCGTGGACAACGTCCGCGCGCAGAAGCTCTACGAGCGCTTCGGCTTCGAGGCCATCGGCTTCCGGCGCGGCTACTACCAGCCGGGGAACGTGGACGCCCTGGTGATGAGACTGACCACGAAACCCAACGGCGGCTCCGCCGCGGGTTCAACTTCCGTACAAGGAACCGAGATCAATGGCTGACTCACGCGACGAGCCGCTCGTACTCGGCATCGAGACCTCCTGCGACGAGACCGGCGTCGGCATCGTCCGCGGGACCACCCTGCTCGCCGACGCCATCGCCTCCAGCGTCGACGAGCACGCCCGCTTCGGCGGCGTCGTGCCGGAGGTCGCCTCCCGGGCGCACCTGGAGGCGATGGTCCCGACGATCGACCGTGCGCTGAAGGAAGCGGGGGTCAGCGCGCGGGATCTGGACGGCATCGCCGTCACCGCCGGCCCGGGTCTCGCGGGCGCGCTGCTGGTGGGCGTCTCGGCGGCGAAGGCGTACGCGTACGCGCTGGGCAAGCCGCTCTACGGCGTCAACCACCTCGCCTCCCACATCTGCGTGGACCAGCTGGAGCACGGGGCGCTGCCGGAGCCGACGATGGCGCTGCTGGTGTCCGGCGGGCACAGCTCCTTGCTGCTGTCCTCGGACATCACCTCCGATGTCCGCCCGATGGGCGCGACCATCGACGACGCGGCGGGCGAGGCCTTCGACAAGATCGCCCGCGTGCTGAACCTGGGTTTCCCGGGCGGGCCGGTCATCGACCGGTACGCACGCGAGGGCGACCCGGCGGCGATCGCCTTCCCGCGCGGTCTGACCGGGCCGCGCGACCCGGCGTACGACTTCTCCTTCTCCGGCCTCAAGACGGCGGTCGCCCGCTGGATCGAGGCCAAGCGGGCCGCGGGCGAGGAGGTTCCGGTGCGGGATGTCGCGGCCTCCTTCCAGGAGGCGGTCGTGGACGTGCTGACCCGCAAGGCCGTCCGCGCCTGCAAGGACGAGGGCGTCGACCACCTGATGATCGGCGGTGGCGTGGCGGCCAACTCCCGGCTGCGGGCGCTGGCCCAGGAGCGGTGCGAGGCGGCCGGGATCCGGCTGCGGGTGCCCCGGCCGAAGCTGTGCACGGACAACGGGGCGATGGTGGCGGCGCTGGGTGCGGAGATGGTGGCGCGCAACCGGCCCGCGTCCAGCTGGGACCTGTCGGCGGACTCTTCGCTGCCGGTGACGGATCCTCATGTGCCGGGGAATTTCGGTGACCAGGGTGACGGTCAGGGCGGGGGACAGGGCCACCATCACGGCCACGACCATGTGCACGAGGTCAGCAAGGAGAACCTCTACTCGTGACGGTCACGCTGATGTGGGAGGCGCGGGCGGTGCCCGGGCGGGGGGAGGAACTGCTCGCCTGGGCGCGGGCGCAGGAGCTCGACGCCGAGCCCCTGCGCCGTGAGACCTTCCGCGCTCCCCAGGACCGGGTGCTGGTGATCACGTGGTGGGACGCGGCCTACGACGCCGGGCTCCCCGAACTGCCCGAGCCGGACGCGGACTTGGTCATGCGGGCTGTGCACCGGTGGCGGTTCGAGTCGGTGGGCGTGAGCTGACAGCGGCCTCGAAGTGCCGCACGTCGCTGAACCCCTTGATCCTGGTCGCCTTCAAGAGTGTCGACACGAGCAGGAGGGCGAACAGGATCGTGACGAAGCGCAGACCGCCGGTACTCGGCGGCGAGAACCCGCGGACGACACCCGCCACGGTCCCCCTGGCGCTCTCGGCGCGGAGGTCACGCCACCCCCGACACCTCCGTCCCGCACCGCAGCAGCCGGTCGGGGCCGAGGACCCGGACAGGGCCCGTGAGGTTCAGCCGTGCCGTGTGGCGTACGTCCGCGCTGGACGCGGCCACACGTAGTTCGAGGGCGCCCGGCTCGACCACCCTCCGGCCTGAACGGTCGGTGAACGCCGACAGATCCGTGTGGAAGCGGAAGGTCACCCGCGCTGCCTCGCCGGCCGCCAACTCCACGCGCTGATAGCCGATCAGACGGACGTCGGGCCGGGTCACGGAGGCCACCGGATCGTGCAGATACAGCTGGACCACCTCCGCGCCCGCGCGCTCGCCCGTGTTGCGGACGGTCACGGACACGTCGTACGACCCGTCCGTGCTGATCTCCGTCTCTCCCGGATCCACGGACTCCCACGCGAACGACGTGTACGAGCGCCCGTGCCCGAACGCGTACAGCGGCGTCGGATCCAGGTTGCTGACCTCGCCCGCCAGCCCCAGCGGCGGCTGGAGATACGTCCACGGCTGGCCCCCGGGCACCCTCGGCATGCTCACCGGCAGCCGGCCCGACGGGTTGATCCGGCCCGACAGCACTCCCGCCACCGCCGGACCGCCCTCCTCGCCCGGGAAGAACGCCTGGACCACCGCGGCCAGACGCCCGTGCCAGTGGCCCAGCGCGTACGGGCGGCCGGTGAGCAGGACCAGCACCACCGGGACGCCCGTGGCCACGAGCGCGTCCAGCAGATCTCCCTGCACACCCGGCAGCCGGAGGTCCGTCACATCGCAGCCCTCGCCCGAGGTGCCCCGCCCGAACAGCCCCGCCCGGTCGCCCAGCACCGCCAGGCACACATCCGCCTCCGAGGCCCGCGCCACCGCCTCCTCGAAGCCCGCCGGGTCGGGGTCCAGGACGCCGCAACCCTCGGTGAACGTCACCTTGGCGTCGGGGAGTTCGGCGCGCAGGGCCTCCAGGACCGTCGGGATCTCGATGCCCATCGGCACCTCGGGGTGGTGCGTGAGGACGTGGGAGGGGAAGGAGTAGCAGCCCAGCATCGCCAGGGCGTCCGCCGCGCGCGGGCCCACGACCGCGATACGGGCGTCCGGGGGGAGGGGGAGGACGCCGTCGGGGTTGTCCAGCAGGACCACCGACTCCTCGGCCACTCGGCGGGCCAGGGCGCGGTTCGCGGGGGAGTCCAGGTCGAGGGGTGCCGTCGTCGGCTCCGGGGTCCAGTCCTCGTCCAGGAGGCCCAGTTCGCACTTCTGGAGCAGGACCCGGCGGGCCGCGCGGTCCACCAGTTCCTCCGGGACCTCGCCCGCCCGAACGGCGTCCACCAGCGGCTTGCCGTAGCACTTCAGGGTCGGCAGCTCCACGTCGATGCCGGCTGCCAGCGCCGCGTGCGCCGCCTCGGCCGGTGAACCCGCCACGCGGTGCAGGGTCTCCAGGAACGCGATGCCGAAGTAGTCGGAGACCACGGTGCCCGTGAAACCCCATTGCTCGCGCAGGAGTTCGCTCAGCAGCGCCGGGTCGGCGGAGGCCGGTACCCCGTCCGTCTCGTTGTACGCCGCCATCACCGAGCGTGCCCCGCCCTCGCGCAGCGCCATCTCGAACGGCGGCAGGGTGACGTCCGCGAACTCGCGGATGCCCGCGCGTACGGGCGCGAGGTTGCGGGCGCCCGCCGAGGACGCGTACCCGGCGAAGTGCTTGAGCGTCGCGACGACCCCGGCCGACTCCAGGCCCCGCACATACGCCGCGCCGACCGTGCCGACCAGGTACGGGTCCTCGCCGACGGTCTCCTCGACCCGGCCCCAGCGCGGATCGCGGACGACGTCCAGGACGGGCGCCAGACCCTGGTGGACGCCGACCGAGCGCAGGTCCTCGCCGATGCGCCGACCCATCTCCTCGACGAGCGGCGGGTCGAAGGACGCCCCCCACGCCAGCGGCACCGGGTAGGCGGTGGCCTGCCAGGCCGTGAAGCCGGCCAGGCACTCCTCGTGCGCGACCGCGGGGATGCCGAAGCGGCCGGCGGCGGCGATACGGCGCTGGGCGCGGGCCAGTGCTCGCGCGCCCAGCGCCGGGTCCACGGGGGCGGTGCCGAAGGAGCGGGTGAGCTGGCCGAGGCCGAGGGCGATCAGCTCGTCCCATTCTTCCTCGGCGGAGCCGGCGGTCATGTCGTGCTGGTGCGGGGCGACGCCGTCGCCGTCCGTGGCGGCCCCCACCCACACGCCGTACAGCTGGGCGGTCTTCTCCTGAAGGGTCATCCGGGAGAGGAGGTCGTCGACGCGGGCGGCGGCGGGCAGGGCGGGGTCGCGCCAGGGGGCGGTGGTCATGAATCTCCTGTCCGGGCGATGGCTGGAAACTCCTGTCGGGGCGGTGACGGGACGGCCCTCTCGCGAATGTTTCGTTATTCACCTCGAATGTTCCGGGAACCTAGGGGTGGTGAGAAGGGTTCGTCAAGAGGGCGCGCAGGGATACGATCGCCGCCATGACACCCCCGGAGCCCGCCGAAAGCCGGACGACAACACGTGAAACCCGGACGACATCACCGTCGGCCGGGCGGTCCACGCAGACCGCGACGCTCGCCGAGATCGCCCGCGAGGCCGGCGTGTCCGCGCCGACTGTTTCGAAGGTCCTCAACGGACGAGCCGACGTCGCTCCGGCCACCCGCAGCCGGGTCGAGGAACTGCTGCGCGCCCACGGCTACCGTCGACGGCGGGCCGAGGCGAGCCGGTCGCCCCTGATCGACCTGGTCTTCCACGAGCTGGAGAGCGCGTGGGCGATGGAGGTCATCCGGGGCGTGGAGAACGTCGCCAGGGACGCCGGGCTGAGCGTCGTGCTGAGCGAGAGCGCCGGGCGGCTCACCCCCGGCCGCACCTGGGCCGACCAGGTCGCCGCCCGGCGCCCGCACGGCGTGATCCTCGTGCTGTCCGGCCTCGACGAGTCCCAGCGCGCCCTGCTCACCAGCCGGTCGATCCCGTTCGTGGTGATGGACCCGGCGGGCGACCCGGGCGCCGACGTGCCGTCCATCGGGGCGACCAACTGGCAGGGCGGACTCGCCGCCACCCGGCACCTGGTCGAGCTGGGCCACCGCAGGATCGGCGCGATCACCGGACCGTCCCGGATGATGTGCAGCCGCGCCCGCATCGACGGCTATCGGGCCGCCCTGGAGACGGCCGGGCTCCCGGTCGACCAGGACCTGATCCGGCCCGGCGACTTCCACCACGAGACCGGCTACCGGCAGGGCCTTGAGCTGCTGCGCCGCCCCGACCGGCCGACGGCCGTCTTCGCCGGGAACGACCTCCAGGCGCTCGGGCTGTACGAG
Source organism: Streptomyces sp. SD31 (assembly GCF_052068475.1). Classification (NCBI taxonomy): domain Bacteria; kingdom Bacillati; phylum Actinomycetota; class Actinomycetes; order Kitasatosporales; family Streptomycetaceae; genus Streptomyces; species Streptomyces sp. SD31. The sequence goes on from NZ_JBQHCX010000009.1 coordinate 37,761, forward strand.
GCCGCGCGCGAGCTGGGGCTGCGGATTCCGGAGGACCTGAGCGTGGTCGGCTTCGACGACCTGCCGATCGCACGCTGGGTGGGGCCGCCGCTGACGACCGTACGACAGCCGCTGACGGAGATGGCGGAGGCGGCGGCGAAGCTGGTCCTCGACCTCGCCCGGGAGGAGGGGACACCGGCGGCGACGCGGGTGGAGCTGGCGACCAGCCTGGTGGTGCGCAGCAGCACCGCGACGCCTGTGGCCGGAAGTTGACGTATTGACGGGTGGGGCGGGCGCCTTCACACTCCTCCGAAGTCAATCGGTTGTACGACCGAAACTTTCGGAGGCGCCCCGCCATGAGAACCTCCAGATCGTTACGTGCACGTCTTGCCGCCCTCGTCAGCGGGGCCGCCGTCGTCCTGCTGACGCTCGGCGCCACCCCGGCGCACGCTGCCGACCCACCCCTGCGCGACCTCGCCGCCGCCAAGGGCAAGGTCATGGGTACGGCCGTCACCGGCTCCAAGCTCACCGGCACCTACGGCGACATCGCGGGCCGGGAGTTCAACGCGCTGACCCCCGGCAACGCCATGAAATGGGGCTCGGTCGAGCCGACGCGCGGCAACTTCGACTGGGCCGAGGCCGACCAGATCGTCGCCTTCGCCGAGGCGCACGGACAGCAGGTGCGCGGCCACACCCTGGTCTGGCACAGCCAGAACCCGAGCTGGCTGACGAACGGCAGCTGGACGTCGGCCGAGCTGAGCGAGCTGATGAACGATCACATCGCACTGGAGGTCGGCCGCTACAAGGGCAGGCTGGCGACCTGGGACGTAGTGAACGAGCCGTTCAACGAGGACGGCACCTATCGCCAGACTCTCTGGTACAACGGCCTCGGTGCCGACTACATCGCCCAGGCCCTGACCGCGGCCCGCGCCGCCGACCCGAGCGCCAAGCTGTACATCAACGACTACAACGTCGAAGGCGTCAACGCGAAGAGCACCGCCCTGTACAACCTGGTCAAGTCGCTGAAGGAGCGCGGCGTCCCGATCGACGGCGTCGGCCTCCAGGCCCACCTGATCCTCGGCCAGGTGCCGTCCACCATGCAGCAGAACATCCAGCGGTTCGCCGACCTCGGCGTCGACGTGGCGATCACCGAGCTGGACATCCGTATGCAACTGCCGTCGGACAGCGCCAAGCTGACGCAGCAGGCCGCCGACTACAAGGCCGTCATGAACGCCTGCCTCGCGGTGTCCCGGTGCGTCGGCGTCACCGTCTGGGGCTTCACCGACTCCGACTCCTGGATCCCGAGCACCTTCCCGGGGCAGGGCGCGGCGACGCCGTACGACGAGAACTACGCGCCGAAACCGGCGTACTCCGCGATCGCCGAGTCGCTGGGCGGCGGCACGACCACGCCGCCTCCCACGGACGCCTGCACGGCGACCTACAGCGTGCCCAGCCAGTGGAACACCGGCTTCACCGGGCAGGTCAGGATCGCCTGCTCGGGGGCGGCGCGGGCGTCCTGGAAGGTGAGCTGGACCTTCGGCGCGGGGCAACGGCTCACGCAGGCCTGGAACGCGAGCTGCACGCAGTCGGGGGCGATGGTCACCTGTTCCAACGCCTCGTACAACGGGACGGTTCCCGACGGTGGTTCGGTGACCTTCGGGTTCAACGGATCGTGGAGCGGGAGCAATCCGGTGCCCACGGTGACGCTGGGCTGAGAAGTCTGAGATTTTCCGAAGAAAACCCGGTCTGACGTTCCTGCCCGTAATAATTCGGACTTACGTTCCTCCCTGTGAGTGGACGAGGCGGGAACGGGGACGACGGCAGACGCGCGGGCCGGCGGTCGAGGGTGCTGAAGACCGCCGGCCTCGTCCTCGCGGGCGCCCTGGTGCTGGGCGCGACCTCCGCGGGCTGGGCCTACTGGCACCTGAACGGCAACATCAAGAGCGTCGACATCAACAACGCCCTCGGCGACAACCGCCCGGCGAAGCCGGTGGCGACGCCGTCGGTCTCCGCCTCGGCGTCCGAGCTGCCGACGCAGGCGCTGAACATCCTGGTCCTGGGCTCGGACTCACGCAGCGGCGACGAGAACCAGGCGTTGGGCGGCGGCAGCAGCACCGGCGCCCGCTCGGACACCGCGATGGTGGTGCACGTCGACGCGGGCCGGACCTCGGCCACGGTGGTGAGCATTCCGCGCGACACGCTGGTCACACGACCGTCCTGCCCGCTGCCGTCGGGCGGTTCGACGAAGCGGGCGCACAGCGCGATGTTCAACAGCGCGTACGCGGTGGGCGGGCCGGTGTGCGCGGTCAAGACGGTCGAGTCGCTCACGGACGTCCGCATGGACCACTACATCGAGATCGACTTCTCGGGCTTCGCGAAGCTGGTGGACGCCCTCGGTGGCGTGACCGTGACGACGGACGAGGACATCGACGACGAGGACAGCCACCTGACGCTGGAAGCGGGCACCCACCACCTCGACGGCAAGACGGCCCTCGCCCTGGCGCGCACCCGGCACGGCATAGGCGACGGCAGCGACCTCGGCCGCATAGGCCTGCAGCAGAAGCTGGTGAAGGCGCTGCTGGCACAGATCTCCTCGACCGACCTCCTCACCGACCCCACCAAGCTCTACAAGGTCGCCGACGCGGTGACGGGCAGCCTGACGACCGACACCGGCCTTGACTCGCTGAGCGAGTTGATGTCCCTCGGCAAGAGCCTGCAGGGCTTGCCGGCGGGCGAGGTGAAGACGGTGACGATGCCGGTGGTCACGGCGGCGTCGGACGCGAACCGGGTGGTGGCGCAGGAGCCGGAGGCGAGCGAGTTGTGGGAGTCGTTGCGGTAGGCGTCCATGACCTGTGGGGCAGGTCGGCTGGGGTGGGCCGGCTGAAGCGGGTCAGCGCCCCTTCCGCAGCAGCCCGTCCACCACGGCCTCCAGCTGCTCGGCGATGTCGTAACGCCCCTTGATCTCCTCCCAGTTCGCCGCCATCTCGGCCATACGCGGCAGCGCCACCGCGTCCTCCTTGGCGAGGAAGGTCGGGAAGAACGGCCGGCGTTCGGGGTCGGCGGCCCGGCGGGCGTCGGCTCGCTGGAAGACCAGGGCGCCGTAGACGACGTACCAGATGGTGCGGTAGGCGTGCAGGGCCTGGGTGGGGGTCAGGCCGCAGGCGATGGCCGCGTCGATGATCTCCTCGGGCATCCACAGCGCGTCCTTGTCGGTGAGGTCGCCGAGGCTCAGTACGTCGATGACCCAGACCACCTCGCTGAGGATCGCGTGCATGTGGACGGCGGTCGTGAGGATGCGCTCGCGGGGGTCGGCGGGGAGCGGCGGGCGCGGGAACGTCGCCGCCATGCCCCGCAGGGTGAGCAGGAGCAGCTCGTCCTTGTCGCGTACGTGGTTGTAGAGCGCCATCGGCGTGGCGCCGACCTCCTTCGCCACCCGGCGCATGCTGACCGCCTCGACGCCCTCCTCCTGGAGGAGCCGCCGGGCCGCGTCGACGATCTGCTCCGCCGCTATGCGGGGCGGACGGCCGCGTTTACGACTCTGCGAGTTCGCTGTCTCTGCTGCCACGGGAGGCATTGTCTCGCGGTGGTGTCGGTCGGTCTTCGGCCGGAGCTGGGAGGCTCGCTCGGACCCTGGCTAATTTATGTACGCGTATATTAATCTGCTCGGCATGGTGGATACCCTCAACTCCCAGAAGCCGGGCGCCCGTTGGTTACTGCCGGTGCTGCTCACCGTGCAGTTCCTCGTCTCCCTCGACATGTCCGTCGTCAACGTCGCCCTCCCGGACATCGGCACCGGCCTCGGCTTCGACGCCGGGTCGCTGGCCTGGGTCGTCAACGCCTATGCGCTCACCTTCGGCGGGCTGCTCATGCTCGGCGGACGGCTCGCCGACATCGCCGGACGGCGGCGGGTGCTCGTGGTCGGCTTCGTCGTCTTCGGGCTCGCGAGCCTCGTCGGCGGACTCGCCCAGGCGCCGGGGCAGTTGATCGCGGCCCGGGCGGTGCAGGGGGTGGGCGCGGCCCTGTTGTCGCCGGTCGCGCTGGCGCTGATCACCGTCAACTTCCCGGCGGGGGCCGCCCGTTCACGCGCCCTCGGACTGTGGGGTGCGGCCGGTGCGGCCGGCGGGGCCGTCGGGGTGCTCGCCGGCGGGCTGCTCACCGACTGGTTCGGCTGGCGGGCGGTCATGCTGGTCAACGTGCCCGTCGTGCTCGCCGTACTGGCCGTCGTACGGCCCGGTGTACCCGCCGACGACCGGCGGGCGAGCGGGAGCCGGCCGCGGCTCGACGCCCTCGGCGCGCTCCTCGTCACCGCCGGAACCTCGCTGCTCGTCCTCGGGCTCGTGCGGACCGAGCCCCACGGCTGGACGGCATGGCGGACCGGCGGGGTGCTCGGCGCGGGCGTCGTCCTGCTGGCGGTCTTCGCCGTGGTGGAGACCCGCGTACGGCAGCCGCTGCTCAGGCTCGGGCTCCTGACCCGAAGGCCGGTGCTCGCGGCGAACGTCTTCGCGCTGCTGATGTCGGCAGGCCAGTTCGCCGCCTTCTACTTCACCTCCCTCTACATGCAGCAGGTGCTGGGCTACGGCCCCACCGCCGCCGGGAGCGCCTTCCTGCCGTTCTGTGTCGGGGTCGTGGCCGGGTCGGTGATCGCCGCGCGCACGGTCGGGCGGGTCGGGGCCGGGGTGCTGCTGCTGGTCGGCGGGCTGCTCGGGGCGGCCGGGATCGCGTGGTTCGCGGCGGCGGTGGCGGTGGACGGCGGGTTCCTGCTCTCCGTCCTCGGCCCGTCGGCGGTCGCCTCGGTCGGCATCGGCATGTGCTTCGTACCGCTGGGCACGGCCGCCACGGAAGGGGTCGCGCCGGAGGAGACCGGGATGGCGTCCGGGCTGCTCAACAGCGCGCGGCAGGTCGGCGGGGCGGTGGGGCTCGGGGTGCTGGTGACGGTGGCGGCGAGTGCCGGCGGGGACGGGGCGGAGGGGGCCGAGGGGCTCGTCGACGGGTACGCGGCGGCGTACTGGGTGGCGGCGGGGCTGCTCGCCGTGGCCGCCCTGGCCGCCGGTGCGCTGCACGGGGTGAGGGCTCGGCCTGCGGAAACGCCCGCCGGAGAAAAAGATTCGAAGAATTCCGGCGAGCGTGTCGATCCGGGTGTCTCCCGTTCGACGCAGGGGTGAGAGGCCGGGAAGGAACCGGTCACCGAACCCTGAGGAGTCACCATGCCGCGTTACCTGTCCCTCGTCCGGATCGACGAGTCCACCGCGCCCGCCGAGGGCCCCAGTCCTGAGCTGATGCAGCGCATGGGGGAACTGCTGGAGGAGATCACCAAGGCCGGCGTGATGCTCGACACGGCAGGGCTCACCCCGTCGGCACAGGGCACCCGCGTGCACTGGGACGGCGCGAAGACGTCCGTCACCGACGGGCCCTTCACCGAGTCCAAGGAGGTCATCGGCGGCTACGCGATCATGCAGTGCAAGGACAAGGCCGAGGCGCTGGAGTGGGCCTCGCGGTTCCTGAAGGTCCACGGGGAGGAATGGCAGGTCACCTGCGAGGTGCGGGAGATCGCCGAGGGCTGACCTGCCCTCCTTGGATCCACGACCGTACGGGTGTTGCATGGTGGGCTGTGACCCCGCAGCCCACCGCCGACCCGCGCGGCACCGTCGAAACCGTCTTCCGCATCGAGTCCCCGCGCATCATCGCCGGCGTCGCCCGCATCGTCCGCGACGTCGGCATCGCCGAGGAACTCGCCCAGGACGCTCTCGTCGCCGCCCTGGAGCAGTGGCCCCGCGACGGCGTCCCCGACAACCCGGGCGCCTGGCTCATGGCCGCCGCCCGGCACCGCGCCGTGGACCTGATCCGCCGCCGCGAGAACTACGCCCGCAAGCTGGCGGAGATCGGGCGGGACCTGGAGACGACGGCCCCGCCCGAGGAGCCGGCCGACCCCGACGACATCGACGACGACCTGCTCAGGCTCGTCTTCACCGCCTGCCACCCCGTGCTGTCTCCCGAGGCCCGCATCGCCCTCACTCTCCGCCTCCTCGGTGGCCTGACGACGCCGGAGATCGCCCGCGCGTTCCTCGTCCCGGAGCCGACGATCGCCCAGCGCATCGTGCGCGCCAAGCGCACGCTCGCCACGAAGAACGTCGCCTTCGAGGTCCCGTACGGCCCCGACCGCGAGGCCCGCCTCGGCTCCGTCCTCGACGTCATCTACCTGATCTTCAATGAGGGCTACGCCGCCACGGCCGGCGACGACTGGCTGCGCCCGGCCCTGTGTGAGGACGCGCTGCGGCTGGCCCGCGTGCTCTCGGGACTGATGCCGAAGGAACCGGAGGTGCACGGCCTGACCGCCCTCCTGGAATTCCAGACGTCCCGCGCGGCAGCCCGCACCGGCCCGTCCGGCGAACCGATCCTCCTCAAGGACCAGAACCGCCGCCGCTGGAACCGCATGCTCATCGCGCGCGGCATCAAGGCGCTGGGCCGTGCCCGTGCCACCGCCACGGGTGCGCCGGGCCCGTACGCCCTCCAGGCCGCGATCGCCGCCTGCCACGCGCACGCGTACACGTACGAGGAGACGGACTGGAAGACCATCGCCACCCTGTACGGCCTGCTGTCCGCCCGATCCCCTTCCCCCGTGGTCGAGTTGAACCGCGCGGTCGCCGTGTCGATGGCGGACGGCCCGGAACCCGCTCTGGAGATCGTCGACGCGATCGCCACCGAACCCGCCCTGCGGGACTACCACTTGCTGCCGAGCGTGCGCGGCGACCTGCTGCTGCGCCTCGGCCGTACGGCGGAGGCGCGGGCGGAGTTCGAGCGGGCGGCGGAGCTCGCACGGAACGAGCGGGAGCGGGAGATGCTGCTGCGCCGGGCGACGGAGGTCTCGTAGGGCGAACGTGAGCCTCGACTCGTCCCGCTCCCTCGACCCGACTAGGCCGGCCGCCCGACGAGCATCGTCGGCGCCCCCGCCACCCGCGTGAGAATCACGGTCGCCGAGTTGGGCCCCTGCGGCTTGACCTTCTTCCGCAGCTCCTCCGGCTCGACGGCCGACCCGCGCTTCTTCACGGTCAGCGTGCCGACCTCCCGCTCGCGCAGCAGCGCCTTCAACTTCTTGACGTTGAAGGGGAGTTGGTCGGTGATCTCGTACGCCGTGGCATACGGCGTCGCGTGCAGCTCGTCCGCAGTGATGTACGCGATGGTCGCGTCGACCAGCCCACCGTTCAGTTGGTCCGCCACTTCGGCGACCAGATGCGCCCGGATGACGGCACCGTCGGGCTCGTACAAGTACCGCCCGACGGGCCGCACCTCGGGGTCGGGCAGCCCTCGGGAGAGCAGCGAACGCGGCCCCGGCAGCAGTGTGGCCCGGATGGCCCCGGGCTCCGTGCCGAACCACAGCACCGCCTCCTTCACCTCCCCGCCGTCCGAGATCCACTCCGCCTCGGCCTCGCCCGGAACGGCCTCGTGCGGAATGCCGGGCGCGATCTTCAATGCGGCGTGGGGAGCCCGGCCGGCGGTCTCGACGGCCCATGACAGCGGGGGCGAATACGCTTCGGGGTCGAAGATCCTGCCGCGACCGCCCCGGCGGCCGGGGTCGACGAACACGGCGTCGTAGCCGGCCGTGTCCACCTCGGTGACGTCGGCCTCCCGCACCTCGATGAGGTCGGCAAGACCGAGACCCTCCGCATTGGCCCGGGCCGCCGCCACCGTCACCGGATCCCGGTCCACCGCCAGCACCCGGATCCCGGCCCGCGCCAACGCGATCGCGTCACCTCCGATCCCGCAACACAGATCGGCGACCGACCCCACCCCCAGCTCCTTCATCCGCCCGGCCCGATACGTGGCGACACTCGCCCGCGTCGACTGCTCGACGCCGTTCGGCGTGAAGAACATCCGCCCCGCGTCCACCGCCCCGAACTTCGCCACCGCCCGCTGCCGCAACCGTGCCTGTCCGAGCGCCGCCGACACCAGCTCGGCGGGGTGCTCGCGGCGCATCCGGGTGGCGACGGCGAGTTCGTCGGCGGGATCGGTGTCGCGTACGGCGTCGAGGAGGGCGCTGCCCTCGGGGGTGAGGAGGCGGGAGAAGGAGGCGAGGTCGTTCACCGGGTCATTGTCGGCCAGTCGGTGGATGGTCCGCCTCCGGCGGCGGTGTCGGCCGATCTTCGGGGCGGGTGCCTGCGAGGATCCGGCTCCATGCGAGTAGTACGACAAAATGACAAAAGTCGCCGCAATGGGGTAGCCGCGGGGTGTCGTCATGGGACGGCGGGGCGTTCGCGGATCCGCGGCGGAATCGCCGCGCTCACCGTCGCCGCCATCGCCTCGGGGTGTGCCCAGGGCGGGGGAGGCGGGCAGGGCGGCGGAGGCGGAGGCGGACATGAGGCCGTACGCCCCACGCCGAGCCGGCAGCCCCTCAAGGCGCCGCCCCCGGTCGAAACCCCGGACCCGAACGCCGAAGCCCCCCGGACCAAGAAGTTCCGGTCCGCCCAGGCCGCCCACGCCGCCCGGGTCGCCGCCGCGAGGCGCTGGCGCCTGGCGCGAGTGCCGCTCACGCCCCCGCCGCCACCCACCAAGAAACCGGAGATCACCACCCGCGACGGCTTCGAGGTCGACGGCCACGAGGAACTCGGCCTCCCGCCGGTCTTCACGACCGTCCCCACCAAGCAGCGGGTCGTCTTCCTCACCATCGACGACGGCGCCGAGAAGGACCCGGCGTTCCTGCGGATGATGAGCGAGCTGCAGGTGCCGTACACCGCCTTCCTCAGCGACTACCTGATCAAGGAGGACTACGGCTACTTCAAGCGGATGCAGCGCGCCGGCGTGGTCCTGAACAACCACACCCTCCACCACCCCTACCTCCCCGCCCTCTCCTACCACCGCCAACGGCATGAGATCTGCGGCATGCAGGAGGTGATCGAGAAGCGCTACGGCAAGCGCCCGCTGCTCTTCCGCCCGCCCTTCGGCAACTACAACAGAAACAGCCTGCGCGCCGCGAAGTCCTGCGGCATCGAGTACGTCCCGCTGTGGAACGAGGAGGTCTTCGTCGACCACTGGGACTACCGCGAGTGGGACCGGAAGATCCGCCCGGGCGACATCGTCCTCAGCCACTTCCGGGGCCGGGACGACTGGAAGGGCACAATGCCCGACATGATCCGCCGATTCCTGAACAAAGTGACGGCCGAGGGGTACGCGGTGGCCCGGCTGGAGGACTACCTGTGAGGCGGGCGCCGGCAGCGGTGCCGGCGCCCGAGCCGGCGGCTCCCACGGCCGTACGCGCCCTCACAGTCGTCACAGTCGTACGAGTTCCGGCGGTGGTACGTGCTCTGACAGCCGTCGCCCTGGCAGCCGCGGTGCTCGCCGGTTGCGCCCGGCCGATGGGGTCGGTCGAGCCCGGCGGGCGGTCGGCCGAGAGGGCGGCGCAAGAGGCGCGTTCGGCTAAGGGCCCGACGACCACAGCACAGCCGTACCGCCGATGGGGCCTCACCGCCCCGCTGCCCGCACCCCCGTCCCCACCCGCCCGGCGGCATTGGCTGCCCGGGGGTGATGGGCCGTCCGCGGGCGGGCTGCTGCCCGTCGTGGACCGCATCCGCACCCACGACCAGGTCGTGTTCCTCACCTACGACGACGGCGCCGAGAAGGACCCCCGCTTCGTCGACATGGTCCGCGAGCTACGGCTGCCCGTCAGCATGTTCCTCACGGACAGCGTGGTCGGCCCGGGCTACGGCCACTTCGCGCGCCTGCGCTCGGTGGGCGCGTCGATGCAGAACCACACCCTCGACCACGCCGCCCTGCGCGGCCTGCCGTACGCCGGCCAGCGCGCCGAGATCTGCGGCCAGCAGAACAAACTCCGGGCCCGCTTCGGCATCCGGCCCCAGCTCTTCCGGCCGCCCTACGGCACGTACGACACCACCACGCTCCGCGCGGCGGCCGACTGCGGTGTGCGGGCGGTGGTGCTGTGGCGGGCGGCGATGGAGGGCGACGGCGAACTGACGTACGCGCAGGGCCCGGCCCGGCTGCGCCCCGGCGACATCGTCTCCGTCCCTTCGGGCGAACCGACCGGCCTGAGCCTGAGGGAGCGCACGACGAGGCTGCTGCGGGAGATCCAGGGGCGGGGGCTGACGGTGGGCCGACTGGAGGACTACGTCTGACGGTGGGCCGGCTTGAGGACTACGTCTGGCGGTGGGCTGTTCGGAGGATTGCGTCCGGCGAACTTCTCGGCGCCGTCCAGGCATCCCAGCCCGTCTGGGGGCGGCAGCCTCAGGAGCGCTCACGGCAATGCCGGCGACAAGGAACCCGGCTCAACCAGCGCAGCGAATTAGCAGTCCGCTTGACCGAGTGCTAATCACGGTCATAGTCTCGGCTCTGGCACTCCCCACTGGAGAGTGCCAACTACGCGACGGGCAGGTCCGGCACCCGCGACGACGGATCCACCTGGTCGCCACCTCAGACAGTTAACCCCGTGAGATCTCCGAAGGGGGAGGTCGGATCGTGACGACCACCAGCTCCAAGGTTGCCATCAAGCCGCTCGAGGACCGCATCGTGGTCCAGCCGCTCGACGCCGAGCAGACCACCGCCTCTGGCCTGGTCATTCCGGACACCGCCAAGGAGAAGCCCCAGGAGGGCGTCGTCCTGGCCGTGGGCCCGGGCCGCTTCGAGAACGGCGAGCGTCTGCCGCTCGACGTCAAGACCGGCGACATCGTGCTGTACAGCAAGTACGGCGGCACCGAGGTGAAGTACAACGGCGAGGAGTACCTCGTCCTCTCGGCTCGCGACGTGCTCGCGATCATCGAGAAGTAATTCACCCGCTTCCTCACCGAAGCACATTGCTTGTGAGCTGCGCCCTTGGCCCCCGCGACCACTAATCAGCCGGGCGTCGGGGGCGCAGTTCGTTTCACCCACGTTTTCCGAGAGGGCTGAACCGCTCCCATGGCGAAGATCCTGAAGTTCGACGAGGACGCCCGTCGCGCCCTCGAGCGCGGCGTCAACAAGCTGGCCGACACGGTCAAGGTGACGATCGGCCCCAAGGGCCGCAACGTCGTCATCGACAAGAAGTTCGGCGCGCCCACCATCACCAACGACGGCGTCACCATCGCCCGTGAGGTCGAGGTCGAGGACCCGTACGAGAACCTCGGCGCCCAGCTGGTGAAGGAGGTGGCGACCAAGACCAACGACATCGCGGGTGACGGTACGACCACCGCCACCGTGCTCGCCCAGGCGCTGGTGCGCGAGGGCCTGAAGAACGTCGCCGCGGGTGCCTCCCCGGCGCTGCTGAAGAAGGGCATCGACGCCGCCGTCGCCGCGGTCTCCGACGAGCTGCTGGCGACCGCCCGCCCGATCGACGAGAAGTCCGACATCGCCGCCGTCGCCGGTCTGTCCGCCCAGGACACGCAGGTCGGCGAGCTCATCGCCGAGGCGATGGACAAGGTCGGCAAGGACGGTGTCATCACCGTCGAGGAGTCCAACACCTTCGGTCTGGAGCTGGACTTCACCGAGGGCATGGCCTTCGACAAGGGCTACCTGTCGCCGTACTTCGTGACGGACCAGGAGCGCATGGAGGCCGTCCTGGAGGACCCGTACATCCTCATCAACCAGGGCAAGATCTCCTCCATCGCGGACCTGCTGCCGCTGCTGGAGAAGGTCATCCAGGCGGGCGCCTCGAAGCCGCTGCTGATCATCGCCGAGGACGTCGAGGGCGAGGCCCTGTCGACCCTGGTCGTCAACAAGATCCGCGGCACCTTCAACGCGGTCGCCGTCAAGGCCCCGGGCTTCGGTGACCGCCGCAAGGCGATGCTGCAGGACATGGCGGTCCTCACCGGCGCCACGGTCATCTCCGAGGAGGTCGGCCTCAAGCTCGACCAGGTCGGCCTCGAGGTGCTGGGCTCCGCCCGCCGCGTCACGGTCACCAAGGACGACACGACCCTCGTCGACGGCGCCGGCAACTCCGAGGACGTCCAGGGCCGCGTCGCCCAGATCAAGGCCGAGATCGAGAACACCGACTCCGACTGGGACCGCGAGAAGCTCCAGGAACGCCTCGCGAAGCTGGCCGGCGGCGTGTGCGTGATCAAGGTCGGCGCCGCCACCGAGGTGGAGCTGAAGGAGAAGAAGCACCGTCTGGAGGACGCCATCTCCGCGACCCGCGCCGCGGTCGAGGAGGGCATCGTCTCCGGTGGTGGCTCCGCGCTGGTCCACGCCGCCAAGGTGCTCGAGGGCGGCCTCGGCAAGACCGGCGACGAGGCCACCGGTGTGGCCGTCGTCCGCCGTGCCGTCGTCGAGCCGCTGCGCTGGATCGCGGAGAACGCCGGCCTGGAGGGCTACGTCATCACCTCCAAGGTCGCCGAGCTCGAGAAGGGCCAGGGCTTCAACGCCGCCACCGGCGAGTACGGCGACCTGGTCAAGGCCGGCGTCATCGACCCGGTCAAGGTCACCCGCTCCGCCCTGGAGAACGCCGCCTCCATCGCCTCCCTCCTCCTCACGACCGAGACCCTGGTCGTCGAGAAGAAGGAAGAGGAGGAGCCGGCCGCCGCTGGTCACGGCCACGGCCACGCCCACTGAGGCACGCACCACCTGAAGAAGCCCCCCGTTGCTGCGGCAACGGGGGGCTTCTCCCTTCGCGGGCGTCACTGACCGAGTACCCCCAACTGCTCCAGCAGTCCCGCCCGGTCGTAGAGCCAGTGGCCCTCGCAGATCTTGCCGTCCCGGAACCGCTGCCAGGTCATGCCCTGCATGCTGACCTCCTGTCCGGTCGCCGGGATCCCCAGGAACTCGCCCTTGTGCCGCGCGGTCCAGGTCCACCGCGTGCACACCTGGTCGCCCTGGGCCAGCTGATCGTCGATCCGGAACGTGAAGTCGAAGGCGGCACGCCACCCCGCGTACTGCTCGCGCACTCCCTCGACCCCCTGCACGGGCTGCGGATACGACGGATCGTGATCCACGTAGTCGTCCGTGAAATGCTCACCGATCGCCGCCGGCGCCATCCTGCCCATGGCCTTGAAGAAGGCCTGCGCGGCCAGGACGTTCAGCTGCTCGTCCCGCACGACGTCGAGATCGGTGAACGTCGGCGTCTCGTCACAGAGCGCGACCATCTCCTGGAAGATCCGATCGGTCTCGGGGAGATTGGAGTTCCGCATCGCCTCCTCGTACGAGGCGAACTCCACGATCTCGATGAAGTGCGACGCGTCCGACCGGTCCTTCCCGATGATGTCGTGCGTCGCCGTCCGCTTCCCCTTGGTCTGCTCGACCCACCTGTCCATCAGCCGGTTCATCTCGTCGAAGCGGCTGGTCCTGCAGTCGATGAGCTGTACGAAGGTCATAGGGGCGCCTCCCGACCCTTCGGGTCCGGTACGGTTGATATGCATATTTTATTGCTCTTTGGGTGCTCGCTCTCCTCGAGTGTTCGCCGCTTCCAGGGATCGGACGGCGACGATCTGGGACCATGGCGCACATGCAGGCGCGGGGGAGGCAGTCTGTCGCAGCGGGCGGCGACATCGGTGTGGCCGTCACGGGCGACAACAACCAGGTCGTACTGGCCCGGCCGGTGCGCTCGGCCTACTGGGAGCAGGTGCGCCGCATCGCGCCGCGGGAACTCATCGGCCGCGGCAGGGAGTTGACCGACCTCGCCGCCTTCTGCACCGCCAAGTCCGGCCCTGCCTACGCCTGGTGGCGGGCGGGGGCGTGGGCGGGCAAGACCGCGCTCATGGCGTGGTTCGCACTCCATCCTCCTGAGGGGGTGCGGATCGTGCCGTTCTTCATCACCGCCCGACTACGTTCGCAGAACGACGCGGTGGCCTACGGCGATGTAGTGCTCGAGCAACTGACCGAACTGGCCGGGGACAGCCTGCCCGCACATCTGACGGAAGCGACGCGCGATGGACACTTGCTGCGGCTGTACGACCAGGCGGCCCGCGTTTGCCATGAGCGGGGTGAAAGGCTGGTTCTCCTCGTCGACGGTCTGGATGAAGACCGTGGCGTGACCACGGGCCCCGAGGCCCGCAGCATCGCGAGTCTCCTGCCGAGTCGCCTGGAGTTCGGTGCCCGGGTCATCGTCTCCGGCCGTCTCAATCCACCGCTCCCCAGTGACGTGGCGCACGACCATCCGCTGCGAGATGCGCGGCACATACGGAGCCTCCAGCCTTCGCCTCGTGCCCAGGCCATTCGTGCCGAAGCAGAGCGAGAGCTGAAGGGATTCCTGGCCGAGGGACATCTGTGCCGTGATTTGCTCGGCTTCGTTGTCGCAGCTGAGGGCGGCTTGACGGCGTCCGATCTGGGCCACCTTTCCGGGGAGCGACTCTATGAAGTGCACGACCTGCTTCGGAACCGGGCTGGAAGAACCTTCGCGAGACGTGATGCTCCTTCGCTCGACACTTCGAAGGCCGGCCTCTTTCTCCTTGCCCATGAGGAACTCCAGGAGCGGGCAGAGGAGATGCTCGGACCTCATGATGTCGACCTGTATCGCCAACGGCTGCACGTCTGGTGCGACGAATACCGGGAGAAGTGCTGGCCGCCCGAAACCCCTGCCTACTTGTTGCGTGGCTATTTCCAGATGCTGCATGCGCGGGGAGACATTGAGCGGGTAATTCTCTGCGCTGTCGACCGAGACCGGCACGAACGTCTTCTTCACGCCTCCGGGAACGATGCCCTTGCTCTCGCCGAGATCAGAGTGGCGAGCGAGATGATCATCGAGGAAGGCGGCCGGCGGCTGCGGGACATGCTCCGGTTGTCGATCCGCCGGAACGCCCTTGAGGAGCGAATCTCGAAGGTGACTCCGGCCATGGCGGCGGCGTGGGTGCGGGTCGGTGAGGAGACCAGAGGCGAGATGCTCGCACGGAGTTTCCCGGACAGACGGGAGCGTGCGCTCGCCCTGGCAGAAGTGGGCGAGAGTCTCGTCGGACCCGAAGCGGCGCGAGTGCTGGGGGAGGCCGAGGAAGTGGCTCGTCAGGCAGGCGATGAGGCCACTCGAGAGGCCATCTTGGTGCGCATCGTGCTGGCGCTGGTGCGAGCACGACAGTTTGCACGGGCGGAGGAATTGGCCGCGACCCTGTCCCATCCCCGCGTGGGCCGGGAGTCGGCGCGGCGCATCATCGCCGGGCTGGTGGAAGCGGGCGAGGCCGATCGTGTCGAAAGGATGGCGTCGGCCCTGGGAATCTCCAGAGAGGTTCCGATCCATGCGGCGGTCGCACTGGCCGAGCGCGGCAGCCACTCCGAAGCGGAGGCAGTGGCCCGTGGCGCGGTTGATCCGGTGGTGAGAAGAGAGGCGCTTGCCAGGCTGGCCTCCGTGCGACGCCGTCTGACGGACGGTGACGGCGCCGACATCCTGATCCAGGAGGCTCTGTCGAGTGAGGTGACCGTCTCGGTGGAGCGCCTGGCACCCGCGCTGGCATCGGCAGGCGAGCTGGCCGCCGCACTCGACCTGGTGAAGGAGGTGACCCTGGACGACTGGCGCTTCGAACTGATCTCAAGAATGGTGGGAGAAAGCGCTCGGTCCGGGCATTTGGATCAGGCCAAGGAACTGCTCCGATTATTGCCCGACGGGGACTACCTATCCACAGGTGCGGCTGCCGCAGTCGCGGCGCTCTGCCATGAGGGCAGTGTGGATCAGGCGTTCGGCATGGCTCGGCTCATCACGGCGGACCGCATGCTCTCCAGGGCTCTCCTCGCCATCTCCCTGGCCATGGTCCGCGCAGGACAGTCGGAAGAAGCTCTGAGAATCGGTCGCATTCTGGTCATGGACGACGGCTCTATCGACCCACTGATTCGCATTTCCGTCGAACTGGCGTCGAGCGGCTCGGTCGAGCGAGCTCGCGAGGTTCTGGTGAGTGCCGAAGAGCTGGCTCGCAGGTCCGTGAGCACCCCGGCGAGGCTTCGTGATACGGCGGCGGTTGCCCAGTCGTTGGCCGCAGCGGGGTTTGTCGAGGCGGCGCAGTCCCTCTTGGAAGGCGCGGAGGACGACCTTGCGGCGGTGGTGGGCCGGACGACGCACGGTACGTCGTGGCGTGAGGAACTGGAGATCTCTCTTGCTCGGGCGCTGGCGCAGGCAGGTCTTCTGTCGCGCGCCGAAGAGTTGGCGAAGCGAGCGGACAGCGCCCGGTGCCAGGAACGCATCTGGGCAGAGATCGCGAAGGTGATGTCCGGTCTCGGTAGATTCGAGGAGGCAGAGAGGGCGGCGCGAACGCCCTTGAAGCTTGGCCGCAGCCGACTTCCTGGTCTTGCAGCCGTTGCGCTGGCGGCCGACGGGGAGTTCGAAAGGGCCGCCGGCCTCGCCCGGGGCCACGCGGAAGCGCATCACGATGCCTGGGCTCTGTCGGAGATCGCGGGCGCGTTGCAGGCCGCGGGGCGGCATGGCGAGGCCAGGGCTTACCTCGCCGAGGCCAAGGAACTGGCCAGGGGCGCGCCGTCGGCCCGAACCGCCGCGAGCCTGGTCCGTGCCCTGGTCAGGGCGGACGACGTAGCGGACGCTCGAACTCAGCTGGGGCAGGCCGAAGCCGCCATCGGCAGAGTGCTGGTCACCGACCCGAACGGCGTCCGTGACATCGCTCGCGCCATGGTCGCAGTCGGGGACTTCGACCGTGCCGAAGACCTCGTCGACAGTACTCTCGGACCGTCAGCCCAGGCAGCGGCGCAAGCCGATCTGGTGGAGGCCTATGCGTCGCAGGGCGAGTACACGCGAGCCGAGGCCATGGCCGAGCGCATCAGGATCGGCCGAGAGGCGGCCCGGGCATACCTGGCCATCGCGCGGAGCACGAGTTCTGCGCGCCCCCACGTCTCCGTGGCACAGGCTCTCCACCATGGCTGGTGGCCACTCTGCCTTCCCGAGCTGCTGCTCCTCGACCCAGCCACGGCAGGTATCGCGATCGGTGCGGTCAAGGGCTGACGGAAGCTCATGACCGAATGCCGAAGCGACTCACTGCGGCCCGTACTTCCGCCCCGTCTTCGAACTGATCCCCCCGAGCAGCCCCCGAGGCACCAGCTTCGTCGCGCCCATCAGCACCTTGTAGCGAGGATCCGGAATGGACAGGGACTTCCCCCGCGCCAGATCCTCCAGCGCCGCGGCCGCGACCTTGTCCGCATCCAGCCACATCCACCCCGGAATGTTGTCCGTCCCCATCCCCGCCCGCTGATGGAACTCCGTCCGCACGAACCCCGGGCACAGCGCCATCAACCGCACCCCGCTCCCGGCCAGATCCCGCGCCGCCCCCTGCGTGAACTGCACGACCCACGCCTTGGACGCGCCGTACGTCCCGCGCGGCACGAAGGCCGCGACCGACGCGACGTTGACGACACCCCCGCGCCCCCGCTCCCGCATCGCCGCCGCTGCCGCCGAGGTCAGCCGCAGTACCGCCTCGCAGTGCACCTTGAGCATCATCAGCTCGTCGGCCATGGAGACGTCGAGATAGCGGCCCTTGTTGCCGAAGCCGGCGTTGTTGATCAGCAGGTCGACGGGGTTCCTGCGGTCGCCGAGGCGGGCGGCGACGGCCTCGATGCCTGCGTCCTGTGCCAGGTCGGCCGTCAACACCTCCGCCTCGATGCCGTGCCGGTCGTGCAGCTCCGTCGCCTGCTCCCGCAGCCTCTTGGTGTCCCGGGCCACCAGGACGAGGTCATGCCCGTCAGCCGCCAGCCGCCGCGCGAACGCGGCGCCGATGCCCGCGGTCGATCCCGTAATCAATGCCGTTGTCATGGCGCAAGATTAGTGACCTGGACTGCGCGTTTCCCCTCCCTGCTCAGCCATGCTGGTGCCCTGAGTGACCGAGTGCCCCGCGTCCCCTCGACGGAGCTCCCGCCCGCTGCCCCTTCTCCGCCACCACGAACTGGCCCATCATCCCCTCGTCCTCGTGATACAGCAGATGGCAGTGGTACATGTACGGCGTGTCCGGATCCGCCGGCCCGGTGAAGCGCAGCGCCAGCTTCATGGCCGTCCCGTTGGGCAGGAACACCGTGTCCTTCGGCCCGCGCAGCGCCGGCGGCGGTGTCTCGCCGTTCACCTCCAGCACTCGGAACTGGACGTCGTGCACATGGAAGTTGTGCGGCATGCCGTTGCTGTTGCGGACCGTCCACACCTCCGTCGTTCCACGCGTGACCGTCTCGTCGACGCGGCCCAGGTCCATCGATCGCCCGTTGATACCGGACCGCTTCAGATCGAAGTGCCTGCCCCGCACCGCATCGGCGCCGTCGGGTGTCTCCAACTCGCCCAGTGCGGTGGGTATGCCGGGCGAGGGCCGCAGCTCTCGGGCCGCCCGCAGCTCCAGGACGTCGAAGGAGTCGTCGCCCCCACCGAACCTTCGCTGCCAGCCGTCCCCGTAGTTGTCTTGCGGAAAGCTGCGCAGCATCACACGCTCACCCGCCCGCATCCGTACGACGATCTCGGCCCGTTCGCCCGGCGACAGCTGGACACGGTCCATCGACTCGGGCCGCTCCAGCAGACCTCCGTCCGTCGCTATCAGCGAGAAGGCGCGGTCGTCCGGGAATCCGAAGGCGTACGTGCGTGCCGTCGAGGCGTTGAGCAGCCGCAGCCGTATGAGCTCGTCGCCGACCGCCCGGTAGGGACGCAGCGTGCCGTTGACCATCGTCCGGTCGCCGAGGAAGCCCACGTTCTGCATGATCCTGCGGTCGCCGTCGAGCTCCGCGCCGTCGAAGCGCACGTCCTGCACGATGACGGGCAGGTCGTCGACGCCATACCGCTTCGGCAGGGCGAGCTTCGTGGACCGCTCGTCGTCGAGGATGAACATGCCGGCCAGACCCTTGCGGACATGCCGTTCGGTCGACCCATGCGGGTGCGGGTGGTACCAGAGCGTCGCGGCGGGCTGGTCCACGGTCCAGTGGGGAGTCCAGGTGCCGCCGGGGGCGATCATCTGGTGCGGGCCGCCGTCCATCCGCGCCGGCAGGTGCATGCCGTGCCAGTGCACGCCGGACGCCTCGTCGAGCCCGTTCGCTATGCGTACGCGGACCTTCTCACCACGGGTCGCGCGGAGTGTCGGGCCGAGGTAGGAGCCGTTGAAGCCCCAGGTCGGGGTCTTCAGGCCGGCCTCGAACTCCGTTTCGCCGGCGCGCATACGCAGGTCGAAGACGCGGGTGCCGTCCTTGTCCACGGACGACTCGGCCAGGGGCGGTATCGCCAGCGCGTTGTCCAAGGACGCCTTGCCGACCGTGCTGACGTCGGCGCCGGTCCACAGCCAGGTGAACAGCCCGCCGACCGCCATCACGAGGACCGTGACGACGGACCCTAGAACGAGGAGGACGCGCTTGAAGCGAGACATGCTTCGAGCGTCCTCGACCGCGGCCCGCCGAACATCCGGGTCGTCCCCCGGACCACCCCGAGTCAACCCCCGCCGCTCGTACGGGGTTTCCCCCTAGGAGCCCTGCCGCGCCTGGGCGACCGCCGGGCGACCGCCGGGTGACCGCCGCATCAGCCGTCGGCCGACGTCCCGTCAGACCCCGTACTTCGCCACGTACTTACGCGCCGCCTCCAACGACTCCGGATGCAGCGCCTCACCCGCGGCCAGCAGCCGCGGCAGCAGCTTCCGCTCCGTCGTGACCGCCCGGAACTGCAGCGCCACCGTCACGTCGTGATCCGGACGGTGGATGATCTCCAGCGCATCGCCGGCCCGGACCTCGCCCGGCTCGATCACCCGCAGATAGGCGCCCGGCGCACCCTTCGCCGTGAACCGCTTCACCCACTGCTTCTCACCCAGGTGGCCCTGGAAGGTGACGCAGGGAATCCGCCCGCACGTGACCTCCAGCACCACCTCGGACCCGATCCGCCAGCGCTCGCCGATCAGCGCGCCGGACACGTCCAGACCGGAGGTCGTGAGGTTCTCGCCGAACCCGCCGTTCGTCAGCGACCGCCCCAGCTCGCGCTCCCAGTCGTCGAGGTCCTCGCGCGCCACCGCGTACACGGCCTGGTCGTTGCCGCCGTGGTGCTGCTTCTTGCACACCGCGTCGCCGGCCAGCCCGCTCCCTCCGATGCCCTTCGGCCCGGGCGCAGCCACCCGTACCGGCCCCGTCACCGGCTGCTTGTCGATGCCGGTCACGCCTTCGGGGTTATCCGTGTACGGCACGGCCTTCGAACGGCCCAGGTTCACAGACAGCAGCTTCATGGCGGCACGGTAGGCCAGGCCTGGCCAAAGCGTCCATGCATTATTCGGCGCCATGCCCAAGGATCACTTATGCTCGATGGGTGATCGAGGCCCGTCATCTCCGTGTGCTGCGCGCCGTCGCCGCCACCGGTTCCTTCTCCGCGGCGGGGCGTGAACTGGGCTGCACCCAGCCCGCCGTCAGCCAGCAGATGAAGGCCCTGGAGGCGTCCGTCGGCACACCCCTGCTGATCCGCAGCGGGCGCGAGATGCGGCTGACCCAGGCCGGTGAGGCACTGGTGCGGCACGCCGCCGGGATCCTGGCGGGACTCACCGCCGCCGAGGAGGAGGTCGCCGCCATCGCCGGGCTGCGGGCCGGGCGCGTCCGCCTCGTCTCCTTCCCCAGCGGCAGCTCCACCCTCGTCCCCACCGCCCTCGCCGCCCTGCGCGCCGCGCACCCCGGCACCCGCGTCTCGCTGGAGGAGGCCGAGCCGCCGCAGTCCGTCGAGATGCTGCGCGAGGGCGACTGCGACGTGGCCCTCGCCTTCCGGTACGAGGGCGCCGCGGGCGTCCCGGAAGGGGAGTGGGACGACCTGGTCGTACGCCCCCTGCTGACAGATCGTCTAGTCGCGCTCGTACCCGAACGGCACCGGCTCGCGCGCACCGCGCCCTCGGGGTCCGTCGCCATCGGGGAGCTCGCGGCCGAGCCGTGGATCGCCGGATGCCCGCGCTGTCGGGGCCAGTTGGTCGAGGTGTGCGAGAGCGCGGGCTTCACGCCCCGTATCGACTTCGCCACCGACGACTACCCGGCGGTCGTCGGCCTCGTGGGGGCCGGCCTCGGCGTGGCCGTCCTGCCCCAGCTCGCCGTCGAGTCCGTACGGCCGCGAGGCGCGCGCATGGTGGCGCTGGAGCCGGCGGTGCGGCGGGAGATCGTCGCGCTCACCCTGCCCGACCTCGCGCAGGTGCCGGCGGTGGCGGCGACGCTCGAACAGCTGACGCGGGCCGCTGCCCGCTAGCGAAGGGCAAGGGCACGGCGAAAGCACGGGCACGCGCGTGTGTGCCCTTCTTGGAGAAACGTTCCTTCAGTTGTGCGGGCCAGCCTCTCCGCTGGTCGTCGACGCCGAGACCAGCCGGTTGCGCGCCCGCCCCATGAGCTCCTCACGCTCGTCCTCGGTCAAGCCGCCCCACACGCCGTACGGCTCGCGCACGGCCAGCGCGTGCGCTGCGCACTGCGCGCGCACCGGGCACCTCATGCAGACCTCCTTGGCCGAGTTCTCACGAGCGCTCCGGGCCGCACCGCGCTCACCCTCCGGATGAAAGAAGAGCGAGCTGTCCACCCCGCGACAGGCAGCCAGGAGCTGCCAGTCCCATAGGTCCGCGTTCGGTCCGGGAAGGCGGGAGAAATCTGCCATTGCGTGACCCCTTGTAGCCGTTCTGGGCGGATACGGTGTCCACGACCGTACATCTACGATCTAAGGAGATGAAAATATGACTCATTGCGAATCTAGCCTCAGACGCCAATAAATGGGAAGAAAAAGGGCTGAATGGGGCATGGGTTGTGATGAAAGGTTGAGGGTCCGTCGTGCATGTCTGCCCCGTGTCCACCCCCTCACGTAGAGTGCCGAAGACGGCATATGGCCCCGTAACTCTTTCGAGTGACCGTCGTTGAGAGGGCGGAGGCGGTTGAAGGAACAAGCGCTCGGGCAGGCGTCCGAGACGGTCGACCGCACAGGTGACGATTTCGTACCAGCCTGGAGGCTCAAGGTGACGTGCATCAGCTGCGGAGGGCGGCCATGACATCCGTCCTCGTCTGCGACGACTCCCCGCTTGCCCGAGAGGCGCTTCGCCGTGCGGTCGCGACCGTGCCCGGCGTCGAGCGCGTGACGACGGCGGCCAACGGCGAGGAAGTCCTCCGCCGCTGGGGCGCCGACCGCTCGGACCTGATTCTGATGGACGTACGCATGCCCGGCTTGGGCGGCGTCGAGACCGTCCGGCGGCTGCTGTCCGCCGACCCAGGTGCGCGCATCATCATGCTCACCGTCGCCGAGGACCTGGACGGCGTGGCTCTCGCGGTCGCCGCCGGTGCCCGCGGCTATCTGCACAAGGACGCCTCGCGCGCAGAGTTGCGCGCCACCGTCACGCAGGCCCTCGCCGACCCCACCTGGCGGCTCGCCCCACGTCGGCTGCGTTCCGCCGAGATGGGCGCCGCGCCGACGCTCACCGCGCGTGAGATCCAGGTCCTCGAGGGCATGAGCCACGGCCGTTCCAACGCCGAGATCGGCCGCGAGCTGTTCCTCTCCGAGGACACCGTCAAGACGCACGCCCGACGCCTGTTCAAGAAGCTCGGCGCCTCGGACCGGGCGCACGCGGTGGCGCTCGGCTTCCGGTGGGGCCTGGTCCGGTAGGTGGGCCTCAGCGGGGGCACGGGAGTCCCCGCCTGCCAACTGGTGGGCGGGGCTGCTTTTCACAGCGTGGGTCGGCGTGTTTACCCCAAGGTGAGCGGTGGTGGCAAAGCGGCCTGCCGGGTGCCCGCTGCTCGTTTCGGCGCGGATGCCGCATCCTTGAGATGTGGAGTCTCTCGGGGACGAGTCGGTCGAGCGGAAGGGGAGGGCGCAGGGGATGAGTGCCGGCGCACCTGCTCATAACGCTTCAGTGCACAACATCGGGCGTGATGCCGCGGACCGTACGGCCGCAAGGCACCATGGACCGATGCGCGACGACGAGGCGGCTTGTGCCCCAGGGGCGATCGGTGCACTCGTCCATCGCGCCGTGGACGGGGACGAGCAGGCCACGCACGATCTGCTCGCGCACGTCCACCCCCTGGCCCTGCGCTACTGCCGCACCAGGCTGTCCCGCCTTCCGGGCGACGCCCGCCACTTCGTCGAGGACCTCGCCCAAGAGGTCTGCGTCGCGGTCCTCCTCGCGCTGCCGCGCTACAAGGACACCGGCCGCCCCTTC
Source organism: Streptomyces sp. SD31 (assembly GCF_052068475.1). Lineage (NCBI taxonomy): Bacteria > Bacillati > Actinomycetota > Actinomycetes > Kitasatosporales > Streptomycetaceae > Streptomyces > Streptomyces sp. SD31. The sequence continues at coordinate 60,734 of NZ_JBQHCX010000009.1, forward strand.
GAGGCGTTCGTCTTCGCCATCGCCGCGCACAAGGTGGCGGACCTGCAGCGGGCGGCCATGCGCCACCCCGGCTCGACGGCCGTGCCGTCCGACGAGATGCCGGAACGCCCGGACGACTCCCTGGGCCCGGAGGAGCGGGCGCTGCTGAGCAGCGACGCCGAGTGGGCCAAGAAGCTGCTGGCCAACCTGCCCGAAAACCAGCGGGAGCTGCTGCTGCTGAGGATCGCGGTGGGGTTGACCGCGGAAGAGACGGGTCAGATGTTGGGAATGTCACCCGGCGCAGTACGGGTGGCCCAGCACCGGGCGCTGAGCAGGTTGCGGGCGCTGGCCGAGCAGTAGTGCTCCCCTTGAGCGCGCCCCAAATGAACAGGCTTCTCCGCGGTTCCGTACGAACATACGAAGCCTGAAGCCACCCAGAACCGTGGAATGAGTCAGCCATGCTTCCCGTTAGCATGGACATCCGCACCGATCAAGGCCATTTGGGGAAGGTGTCATGACTGCCAACGTCGACGGAGTGCCCGAGAAATTCGCGACACTCGGGCTGACCTACGACGACGTGCTGCTGCTGCCGGGTGCATCCGAGGTGCTCCCCAACGCGGTCGACACCTCGTCCCGCATCTCCCGCAATGTCCAGGTGAACGTCCCGCTGCTCTCGGCGGCCATGGACAAGGTGACCGAGTCCCGCATGGCCATCGCGATGGCCCGGCTGGGCGGCGTCGGCGTGCTGCACCGCAACCTCTCCGTCGAGGACCAGGTCAACCAGGTCGACCTGGTGAAGCGGTCCGAGTCCGGCATGGTCACCGACCCGATCACGGTGCACCCGGAGGCGACCCTCGCCGAGGCCGACGCCCTGTGCGCCAAGTTCCGCATCAGCGGCGTCCCGGTCACCGACCCGGCCGGCAAGCTGCTCGGCATCGTCACCAACCGGGACATGGCCTTCGAGTCGGACCGCAGCCGTCAGGTGCGCGAGGTCATGACGCCGATGCCGCTGGTCACCGGCCAGGTCGGCATCTCCGGCAGCGACGCGATGGAGCTGCTGCGCCGACACAAGATCGAGAAGCTTCCCCTGGTCGACGAGGCGGGCGTCCTCAAGGGCCTGATCACGGTCAAGGACTTCGTCAAGGCGGAGAAGTACCCCAACGCCGCCAAGGACCCCGAGGGCCGTCTCCTCGTCGGTGCCGCCGTCGGCGCCAGCCCCGAGGCCCTGGAGCGCGCCCAGGCGCTCGCCGAGGCCGGTGTGGACTTCCTGGTCGTCGACACCTCCCACGGCCACAGCAGCAACGCCCTCAGCTGGATGTCGAAGATCAAGTCGAGCGTGGGCATCGACGTGATCGGCGGCAACGTCGCCACCCGTGACGGCGCCCAGGCCCTGATCGACGCCGGTGTCGACGGCATCAAGGTCGGTGTCGGACCGGGCTCCATCTGCACCACCCGCGTGGTCGCCGGCATCGGTGTCCCGCAGGTCACCGCCATCTACGAGGCCTCCCTCGCCGCCCGCCCCGCGGGCATCCCGCTGATCGGCGACGGCGGCCTGCAGTACTCCGGCGACATCGGCAAGGCGCTCGCCGCCGGCGCCGACACCGTGATGCTGGGCTCGCTGCTCGCGGGCTGTGAGGAGTCCCCGGGCGAGCTGCTGTTCATCAACGGCAAGCAGTTCAAGTCGTACCGCGGCATGGGCTCGCTGGGCGCCATGCAGTCCCGCGGCCAGGGCCGGTCGTACTCGAAGGACCGCTACTTCCAGGCCGAGGTCGCCTCCGACGACAAGCTCGTGCCCGAGGGCATCGAGGGCCAGGTGCCCTACCGCGGCCCGCTGGCCAACGTGCTGCACCAGCTCGTCGGCGGGCTGCGCCAGACCATGGGCTATGTGGGCGCGGCGACCATCGGCGAGATGGAGACCAAGGGCCGCTTCGTGCGGATCACCTCCGCCGGTCTCAAGGAGAGCCACCCGCACGACATCCAGATGACGGTCGAGGCGCCGAACTACAGCCGTAAGTGACGGCCACGCGCGCGTGAGGCGTATCGAGGGCGGGCCCGGAGCTTCCGGGGCCGCCCTCGTCGTACCGCTGGGCGGCGCTGTCGTACCCGTCGGCGATACTGGAAGACGCTGAAACGCATCAGGGAAAGGCCACAGACGTGACTGAGATCGAGATCGGGCGCGGCAAGCGCGGCCGCAGGGCGTACGCCTTCGACGACATCGCCGTCGTCCCGAGCCGTCGTACGCGGGACCCGAAGGAGGTCTCGATCGCCTGGCAGATCGACGCCTACCGCTTCGAGCTGCCCTTCCTGGCCGCCCCCATGGACTCGGTCGTCTCCCCGGCCACCGCGATCCGCATCGGCGAGCTCGGCGGCCTCGGCGTGCTGAACCTCGAGGGCCTGTGGACGCGGTACGAGGACCCGCAGCCGCTGCTCGACGAGATCGCCGGGCTGCCCACGGAGGCCGCCACGCGCCGTCTTCAGGAGATCTACGCCGCCCCCATCAAGGAAGAGCTGATCGGGCAGCGCATCAAGGAGGTGCGCGACTCGGGCGTGGTCACGGCCGCCGCGCTCTCGCCGCAGCGCACGGCCCAGTTCTCCAAGGCGGTCGTCGACGCGGGCGTGGACATCTTCGTCATCCGCGGTACGACGGTCTCGGCGGAGCACGTCTCCGGTGCGCACGAGCCGCTGAACCTGAAGCAGTTCATCTACGAGCTCGACGTCCCGGTGATCGTCGGCGGCTGCGCCACCTACACCGCGGCCCTGCACCTGATGCGCACCGGCGCGGCGGGCGTCCTGGTCGGCTTCGGCGGCGGCGCCGCGCACACCACGCGCAACGTCCTGGGCATCCGGGTCCCGATGGCGACGGCGGTCGCGGACGTGGCGGCGGCCCGCCGTGACTACATGGACGAGTCCGGCGGCCGGTACGTGCACGTGATCGCGGACGGCGGCGTCGGCTGGTCCGGCGACCTGCCCAAGGCGATCGCCTGCGGCGCCGACGCGGTCATGATGGGCTCCCCGCTCGCGCGCGCGACCGACGCGCCGGGCAAGGGCCACCACTGGGGCATGGAGGCCGTCAACGAGGAGCTGCCGCGCGGCAAGAAGGTCGACCTCGGCACGGTCGGCACCATCGAGGAGGTGCTGACGGGCCCGTCCCACACCCCGGACGGCTCGATGAACTTCTTCGGCGCCCTGCGCCGCGCCATGGCCACGACCGGCTACAGCGAGCTCAAGGAGTTCCAGCGCGTCGAGGTGACGGTGGCGGACTCGCAGCACCAGCGCTGACGCCGCGCCCGGCTCGAACGGAAGGGGCCCGGACCACCGAGAGGTGTTCCGGGCCCCTACGCGTGCGTGACGCGTGTGCGCGGGACGGCTCAGGCCGCGGCCTTCTTCGCGCCGGAGAACGCGGCGAACGCGCCGATGCCGAGGAAGACGAAGCTCAGCGCGTCCGCCTCCTCGCTCCAGACCTCGGTCACCACGTCCAGGTGGTCGGTGAGGACCGTGGTCACGGAGACGCCGAGCTCCTCGGCGCCGATCGCCGCGATGCCGATGAGCTGGCCGAGGTAGACGGCGCCCAGGGAGAGGATCGCGCTCATCACGGGCAGTGCCGGGTTGGCGCCGCCGACCTTGCCGGCGGCGAAGCCGATGACGAAGCCGACGCCGACGGCGGCGTAGCCGATCTCGTACTCGGTGGCGCCGACGATGCCGCCGTAGATGCCGGCGGTGACCAGGGCCGCGACGACGGCGGCGACGATACCGAGGGCGATGTTGCCCCGCGCAGGCGTAGGCGCGGGCGGCGCCGGGGGCACGGCGTCCGACTTCTGGGCGAACGGGTTGCCGTCGGTGGGCTGTGGCGGCACTGACTGGGTCATGACAGGAATCCCCCCACGGGACTGTGGTCCCCCCACGGGACCTTGAATGAGCGGTGTGACTGCGCACGGTGTGCGATGAGACGCCGAAGAGTAACAGGCAGCCCGCCCCGGTTCGCCAGTGTTTTCGGGGGAGGATCGGTGGTCGCCGTCGTCAGAGCCGGTGTGCCGCCCCCATCGGCGTCGCCCCCCGGGTGTCCAGCAGCAGCTGGGCCTTCACCGACAGGCCCTGGAGGTCGTAGGTGCGGTGCTGCTGGAGCAGGATCGTCAGGTCGGCGTCGGCGGCGGCATCGTAGAGGGAGTCCGCGCGCGGGACCGGGCGGTCCAGGATGCTCCAGGACGCGATGTGCGGGTCGTGGTAGCTCACGGAGGCGCCCAGCTCCATCAGGCGGATCGCGACCTCCTGGGCGGGCGTGGACTGCTGGTCGGCGAGGTCGGGCTTGTAGGTGACGCCGAGAAGGAGGATGCGGGCGCCGCGCGCGGACTTGCCGTGCTCGTTGAGGAGGGTCGCGGAGCGCTGGACGACGTAACGGGGCATCTGGCTGTTGACCTGCTGGGCCAGTTCGACCATCCGCAGGGTGCGGCCCGCGGGGGCGGTGAGCTCCTGTGGGACGGCGTGTCCGCCGACGCCGGGGCCCGGGCGGAAGGCCTGGAAGCCGAACGGCTTGGTCTCCGCACAGCGGATGACGTCCCACAGGTCGACGCCCAAGTCATGGCAGAGGACAGCCATTTCGTTGACGAGGGCGATGTTGACGTGCCGGAAGTTGGTCTCCAGCACCTGCACGGTCTCCGCCTCGCGCGGTCCACGCGCGCGTACCACCTTGTCGGTGAGCCGGCCGTAGAAGGCCGCGGCCGACTCGGTGCACGCGGGCGTGAGGCCGCCGATCACCTTGGGGGTGTTGGCGGGCGTGAAGTCGCGGTTGCCGGGGTCGACGCGGGTGGGGGAGTAGGCCAGGTGGAAGTCGCGGCCGGCGCGCAGCCCCGAGCCCTCTTCGAGGAGGGGGCGCAGGACGTTCTCGGTGGTGCCCGGGGGCACGGGCGACTCCAGGATGACGGTGCTGTGCGGGCGCAGTCGTGCGGCCAGGGTGCGGGCGGCCGCCTCCACCTGGCTCAGGTCGAGCGCGCCGTCCGCGCCGCGCGGCGTCGGCGCGCAGATCACGGCGGTGCGCACGCGGCCGAGCTCGGCGGGGCTGGTGGCGTGCTGGAATCCCCCCGCGAGCATCCGGCGCAGCTCGGCGGGGCTGAGGGAGCCGGCCTCGGGCCCGGTCCGGTAACCGAGCGTGCGGATGCCGGCGGCGACGGCAGCCTGGGCCAGGGGCAGGCCGTACAAGCCGAGTCCGATGACGGCGAGATCTGCGGGCATGGCGTGGGCCGTCCTTCCCAATAACCGAAGCGGGGCGGGTGCGCAAGCCCTGTGGACAGGACGAGGGAGCGCAATGTCAGACTAGGAGTAAATATGACCGATTTGCGGGATTGGACGTTGGCGTTTCCGTGAGTGTTGTCCACAGGCTGGGGGCGAGTGGTGGCTGAAGTCGGGCAACCCGGTCAGAATTTGGGCATGGGGGGTACGAAGCGGGCTTCGCCCGACGGGTGCGGCCTACGCGACCGATGAGCGGGAGGCAGCGGTGAGGACAGCGACACTGGGGCCGGCGGAGCGCGCCGAGTCACTGGCATCCATGGCCGAGCGTGAGCTGGACCTACTGGTCGTGGGCGGTGGCGTCGTGGGCGCGGGCACCGCCCTGGACGCGGCCACTCGCGGACTGTCCACCGGCCTGGTCGAGGCACGTGACTGGGCGTCGGGCACATCGAGCAGGTCCAGCAAACTGATCCACGGCGGCCTGCGCTATCTGGAGATGCTCGACTTCGTGCTCGTACGGGAGGCCTTGAAGGAACGCGGCCTGCTGCTGGAGCGGCTCGCCCCGCATCTGGTGAAGCCGGTGCCGTTCCTGTACCCCCTGCAGCACAAGGGCTGGGAGCGCCTGTACGCCGGTTCGGGCGTCGCGCTCTACGACGCCATGTCGATGGCCCGCGGCCACGGGCGCGGCCTGCCCATGCACCGCCACCTGAGCCGCCGTCACGCCCTGCGCGTCGCCCCGGCCCTGAAGAAGGACGCGCTGGTCGGGGCGCTGCAGTACTACGACGCCCAGATGGACGACGCCCGCTATGTGGCCACCCTCGTGCGCACGGCGGCGGCCTACGGCGCGCAAGTCGCCAACCGCGCGCGCGTGACCGGGTTCCTGCGTGAGGGCGAACGCGTCGTCGGCGCCCGGGTGCAGGACGTCGAGGCGGGCGGGGAGTACGAGATCCGCGCCAAGCAGATCGTCAACGCGACCGGGGTGTGGACCGACGACACCCAGTCGATGGTGGGGGAGCGCGGGCAGTTCCACGTACGCGCCTCCAAGGGCATCCACCTGGTCGTCCCCAAGGACCGCATCCACTCCACGACGGGGCTGATCCTGCGCACCGAGAAGTCCGTGCTGTTCGTGATCCCCTGGGGACGGCACTGGATCGTCGGTACGACCGACACCGACTGGGACCTCGACAAGGCCCATCCGGCCGCGTCCAGCGCGGACATCGACTACCTGCTGGAACACGTGAACTCGGTGCTCGCGGTACCGCTGACAAGGGACGACGTGGAGGGCGTGTACGCGGGACTGCGGCCCCTGCTCGCCGGCGAGTCGGACGCCACCAGCAAGCTGTCGCGCGAGCACACCGTGGCGCACCCCGTGCCCGGGCTCGTCGTCGTGGCCGGCGGCAAGTACACGACGTACCGGGTGATGGCCAAGGACGCGGTGGACGCCGCCGTGCACGGTCTCGACATGCGGGTCGCCGAGTGCGTGACGGAGGACATTCCGCTCCTGGGCGCCGAGGGGTACCGGGCGTTGTGGAACGCGCGGGCGCGGATCGCCGTGCGGACAGGGCTTCACGTGGTGCGGGTGGAGCACCTGTTGAACCGGTTCGGTTCGCTGGCGGAGGAGGTGCTCGAACTCATCGCCGCCGATCCCACGCTGGGCGAACCCCTGCAGTCCGCCGACGACTATCTGCGCGCCGAGATCGTCTACGCCGCCTCGCACGAGGGGGCGCGGCATCTGGACGACGTGCTGACGCGGCGGACGCGCATCTCGATCGAGACGTTCGATCGCGGGACGCGGTGCGCCCGCGAGGCGGCCGAGCTGATGGCGCCGGTGCTGGGCTGGGACGAGGGCCACATCGAGCGCGAGATCGAGCACTACCGGAAGCGGGTGGAGGCCGAGCGGGAGTCGCAGCGGCAGCCGGACGATCTGACGGCGGACGCGGCGCGGTTGGGGGCGCCGGACATCGTGCCGTTGTAGTGCACCGCTTATCACTCGAACGGGTGGCTGAAGCTGGGATCTCTGCTCGAACCTCGGCCGTTCTACCAGGTGCGAGGGCAGAACTCGGCGGCGAGCAGCCGGGGTTCGAGACCGGGATCTGCGATCGCCGTCGTGTTCACCCGGAGTGTGAGGACGCGACGACCGCCGACGGTGGCCGCGGAGCGCACGTAGCTGCCGGCGATGCGCCCGGTGTGCCCCCACACGACGGTGCCGCACGGCAGTTTCATGGGAAGGAGCCCCATGCCGTACGAGCCATGCGCGGCACGGGTGTCGAGCATCTCGCGCAGCCAGTGCGGGGGCAGCAGCCGGCCGCCGAGCAGTGCGGCGTAGAAGCGATCGAGATCGGCGAGCGTCGTCACCAGCTCGCCCGCGGCGCCGGCCACCCGCGGGTCGAGTTCGGTGACGTCGGTCCCGTCGGCGGCGTAGGCGCGGCCGTGCGGCAGGGGAAGAGAGGTGCGGGATCCAGGAAAGGAGGTGCCGGTCAGACCCAGCGGAGCGATGATGCGGCGCTCGGCCTCGGCGGCGTAGGAGCGGCCGGTGACCTGTTCGATGACCAAGCCGAGCAGGACGTAGTTGGTGTTCGAGTAGGAGAAGCTGCCTCGATCGGCAGGGGGGTGGGCGAGTGCGATGCGTACGGCCTGAAGCGGCGTGACGGGGACGGTGCCCCCGGTGTCGGCGGTGAAGTCGTACAGACCGCTGGTGTGGGTCAGCAGGGAACGAAGGGTCAGCGCGCGCCCGTCGTTGCCCGACCCGCGTACTAGGCCCGGCAGATGCTGCTCCACCGTGTCGGCAAGGGACAGCCGTCGTTCGGCGGCCAGTTGAAGGACGACCGTCGCGAGGAAGGACTTCGTGATGCTGCCGGCGCGGAAGTGGTCGGTGGGGGCGATGCCCTGGCCGGCCTGGGCGTAGCGGGTGCCGGTCTCCTCGCGGGCCAGCAGGGCCGCGGTGGGTGCCTTGCCCTTGGTGACGAGCAGCGGAAGGAGGGTGCCCGTCGCCCATACCGGGGGCGCCGAGGAGGCGATGGGGGCCAGACCGAGGAGTGCCACGGACACCAGCCCGAGGAGGGAGAGGGACACAGGAATGCCCAGTAGCGTCCGAAACGGCGGCATCGTCGGTCGCGCCATGCGGGTTCCTTTCCTTGTGGCGGCTCATCATGCCGGGCGGCGGAATGTTCGATTCAGCTGGGCTCGGGTGCATCGGGGCCGAGAGGTTCGTGCCTTGCGATGGCGTGGTGGTGCGACGGGCACCCTGGGCGTTGGGCACTTGTCGGGTGAGAGACAATGGAGCCTCTGTCAGGGCGGGTTGTATGAGGGGACGCATGTCGGAGGCGGAGCGGGCGGGGACATCTCGTCAGGACACTCGTCAGGACAACCGCGAGCGTCTCCTGGCGGGGCGGTATCGGCTGGGCGATGTGCTCGGCCGCGGCGGTATGGGCACGGTGTGGCGTGCCGAGGACGAGACCCTGGGGCGGACGGTCGCCGTCAAGGAGTTGCGGTTCCCGTCGAACATCGACGAGGAGGAGAAGCGGCGACTGATCACGCGCACGTTGCGTGAGGCCAAGGCGATCGCGCGGATCCGCAACAACAGTGCGGTGACGGTGTTCGACGTGGTTGAAGAGGACGACCGGCCGTGGATCGTGATGGAACTCGTCGAGGGCAAGTCGCTCGCCGAGGTCATCCGCGAGGACGGCCTGCTCGAGCCGAAGCGTGCGGCCGAGGTCGGCCTGGCGATCCTCGACGTGCTGCGGTCCGCGCACCGCGAGGGCATCCTGCACCGCGACGTGAAGCCGTCGAACGTCCTGCTCGAGTCAGACTCCGACCGGGTCGTGCTCACCGACTTCGGCATCGCCCAGGTCGAGGGCGACCCGTCCATCACCTCGACCGGCATGCTCGTCGGCGCGCCCTCCTACATCTCTCCGGAACGGGCCCGCGGTCACAAGCCGGGCCCGGCGGCCGACCTGTGGTCGCTGGGCGGACTGCTGTACGCGTCGGTCGAGGGTGTGCCGCCGTACGACAAGGGCTCCGCGATCGCGACGCTCACTGCGGTGATGACCGAGCCGTTGGAGGAGCCGAAGAACGCGGGGCCGCTGAAGGACGTCATCTACGGCCTGCTCACCAAGGACCCCGCCAAGCGGCTCGACGACGCCGGTGCGCGGGCGATGCTCAACGCCGTCATTCACGCGCCCGAGCCCAAGGACGAGCCGGAGCCGGCGCTGGACGTGACGCGGGTCGTGCCGTTGCCGCCGCAGCCGGACGGGCCTGCGGACAAGGGCCGTTCGGGCGCGGGGTCTGGGTCCGGTTCCGGGGGCAAGCGGGGCGAGGAGGCCGGGGAGCGGTTGCGCGGGGCGCTGCGTTCCGTGCGGAAGGCCGCGGTGAGTGCGGGGGCGGCAGGGGCGGCGGCCGCCGCTCGTACCAAGTCCGGGAGTGAGACGACTGTCTCGGAGCCCGGTGGTGGAGCGGCCGGCGGTTCGTCCACGGGCGTGGGCGGGGCCGGGGCGTCGGCGACGACATCCGCGACGGCGGGGGAGTCGGGCCGGGCTTCCGGTGCCAAGGATGGAGCGGCTGCCGGGGCCGACAGCAGCGCCGGTTCCGGTGCCGGACAGCGGGATGCCCGGACGGTGAACGAGAAGAGCGGCGCCCGGAGTTCGGGGTGGCCCGTGGTGCCGCCGCCGGATCTGCCGCCGCGGCCCGTGCCGCGGGCTCCGCTGACCGATGTGGTGCCGAAGCGGACGCTGGTGATCATCGCGGTGGTCGTGGTGCTGGCCGTGATCGGAGTGGTGCTGGCCTTCGTGTTCGACGGGGACGGCGACGGGTCGAAGGCGTCCGCGAGTGGTGGCAAGCCCAAGGCCTCGGCCAGCGCGGGTGCGAGTGCCGACACCAAGGAGGACGAGAGAGGCGGCACTCACACGGACGGTGAGGCGACCGAGTCCGCGGACTCCGGTGCGGGGTCGGGATCCGGCAAGGAGACCGGAAGCAAGCCGAGTGCTGGGGTGAGCGCGACCGGCGGGAGCGGTGCCGAGGCGGGATCCGGGAGCGACAGCGGGGCCGCGGAGACCCACAAGGGGGGCCAGGGGTACTCGATCGGGCTGCCCAAGGGGTGGAAGTTCCAGTCCACGGGGTCGGCGGGGGACCGGTTCACCGGGCCGGACGGGCAGAAGCTGCTCGTCGCCTGGACGTCCGCCCCGAAGGGTGACCCGGTGACGGACTGGAAGAACCAGGAGCAGTACATGGTGCGCTCCCAGTACAAGAGGATTCGCATAGAGGCGGTGGACTACCGCGGCTGGAACACGGCCGACTGGGAGTTCACCTATACCGAGGGCGGTACCAAGTACCGGACGATCGACCGTGGGTTCGTGGTGAACGACGATCTCGGATATGCGTTGATGTACACCGCGAAGGCCAGCAATTGGGGCAGCGACCTACGCAAGGACACATGGCGGACGTTCACGGACACGTTCAAGCCGAAGTCGTGATCTGAGCGGCTCTCGGTTCGGGGCCGCGACGGACAGGGGCGAACGGTGAGATACGGCAACCCCTCTTTGCGGGTTGCCTACGGCACGTATCGTGAATGCTTGCGGACCGTACGCATCCAGTCGCGCGTCCGGAACGGGACGCAACACGAGCGGAATTGACCAGCCGGGCGGCCGGGGGAGGCAACGTGGACGACTACGCGGGTCGGGTACTCGCCGACCGCTACCGCCTGCCGCTGCCGCCCTCCGACGAGTACGAACTCACCGAGTCCCGGGCCTTCGACACCTACAGCGGGCAGGAAGTCCTCGTCCGGCAGGTGCCGTTGCCGGAGGTCGTCGAGGCGGAGGTGCTCGATGCGGAGGGGCTGCCCGACGGGTTCACCGCCCGGGACGCGCGGGAGCGGGGGACGGGGCGACGGCCCTCGGGGCGGTCGAGTACGCGCCGGCCGAGTGATCCCGCCGTACGGCGGGCGGTCGAGGCGGCGCAGGCCGCGGCACGGATCCCCGACCATCCGCGGCTGGACCAGGTCTTCGACGTGTTCGCCGAGGGCGGTTCGCTGTGGATAGTGAGTGAGTTCGTGGCCGCGCGTCCGCTGGCCGCGTTGCTCGCCGAGCAGCCGCTGACGCCGTATCGGGCGGCCGAGGTCGCCTCCGACGTCCTCATGGCGTTGCGGGTGCTGCACGCGCATGGTTGGGTCCACCGGAACATCACCGCCCGTACGGTGCTCGTGTGCGACGACGGCCGGGTGATGCTGACCGGACTCGCCGTCGGCGCCGCGGAGGAGGCGCTGTGCGGGTACGACCCGGTGCCGGTCGAGGACGGTGACGGGGGCGGCGGGGCCGCGACGTTCGGTGGTGCGGGTGGCCCCGGGGCGCCCGGTCGACCCGCGGCGGCGGCCGGGGGCGATGGGTCCGGCGTCGGTGGTACGGATCCCGAGGCCGCTCGGCGTGCCGCCATCGAAGCGCGTGCGGCCGGGGGGCTGCCGGTGCCCGGCGCCGACGCCGGCCACGGGACAAGGGACTCGGCGGCGGCGAGCGGTGCCTTGGAGACCGGCGGGGACGTCAGGGCCGCGCGGGCCGGGGCGATCGCCGCGTATCGGGCGGGCGCCCGTGCCGCGGCCCGGGTGCAGGAGGGCCAGCAGAACGGACGCGTCGCGTTGCCCGGCGCCCGCTCGGCGCCCGAAGGCGACCCCGCGTCCCGGACGAACGGCGCGGCGCAGCAGCCGTACCCCTCCGGCAACGGCATCACCACGCCCTCGGGCCAGATCGCCGACCCGTACGGCGTGCAGGCCACTCCCTGGCACGGCGCCGCGCCGCGCATCGGGCTCGGCGGCGCACCGACGGAAGAGAGCCCCGAGCGCACGGCCCTGCCTCCGGCGGGCCAGGGCGCCCAGCCCGGCACCGGCGGCTTCCTCCCCACCCAGGGCGGGGTCCCCACCCAGGGGCACTCCGCGCCCGGCCCCACCCCCACCACAGGCACCCCTGCCCCACCCCCGGCCGTCCCCGCCCCGACCCGCTGGAACGAGCTCGTAGCAGACACCCCCGGCCATCGGGGCCCCACCCGAGGCCCCACCAGCGCGCTCGCCGCGGAGCGAGCCCGGCAGGCGCGGATGGCCGTGGTCGGGCCCGTGACCGAGCGGTGGGCGCCGGAGCAGGCCGGGCCCGTGCACGAGAACTGGCAGCTCGCCGCGCCGATCGGGCCCGCGACCGACCTGTGGGCGCTGGGGGCACTGCTCTTCCGGGCCGTGCAGGGGCATGCGCCGTATCCGGAGGAGTCGACGGCCGATCTGGTGCAGCTGGTGTGCGCGGAGCCGCCCGCCTACGCCGAGGAGTGCGGGCCGCTCAGGCCGGTCGTGGAGTCGCTGCTGCGTCAGGACCCCATCGAGCGCCTGGACTTCGAGGAGCTGCGGGGCTGGCTGCGCTCGCTGGTGCGGTCCGCGCCCGAGCCGGAGGCAGGCGCGCATGTCGTCGCCGCTCCGCCGGCCGACCCGAACCGGCTGCCGATCGTACGGCGCCGGGGCGAGCTGGTGCGCCGGCGGCGGGCCGGGCTGCCCGCGCATCACGGGCGGCACAAGCGGGCCAAGCAGGAGAGCGCCTCGCCCCGCAGGCTGGGGCGTACGTTGCTGCTGCTCGTCCTGCTCGGTATGGCCGCGGCGATCGCGTACGCCATGCTGTTCATGCCGAAGGCCGACAGCGGCAACGGCGGTACCGCGGACGCCGATCGCACCGGAGCCGCCGGGGCCACTCAGGCGGCGCCCGAGCAGTCCGCCGAGGCGAGCAGTGAGCCGAGGCCCGACCAGACCACCCCCGGGTCCGGCAACAGCCCCTCGAAGTCGGCTGGTTCCGACGAGACGCAGACCTCCGGCCCCGAGGTCCCCGACGGTTTCACCCTGCGCGAGGACGCGGCCGGCTTCCAGATCGCGGTGGCCAACGGATGGGACCGCACCCCGGAGAACGGGCGAGGGCAGGTCGTGTACTCGCACGGCGACTTCGACCTCATCGTCGTACCCGGCCGGGACACCGCGGACGAGTACGGCAGCGACCCGATGGTGTACCAGCGGGAGCACGAGCGTGAGTTGCAGCCGTACCGGGACTCCAGCTGGGCCTCGTCCGGCGGGCTGAAGACGATCCGGGTCGGCGAGCGGACCATGGCCGAGGGGCAGTTCACCTGGACCGACGACCAGGGGCGTGAGCTGTTCGTGCGGAACGTCGCGATCCTGATCGGCGGGCGGTACCACGTGGTGCAGTTGCGCGGGCCGGACGCCGAGCGGGACGAGGTGACGCGGCTGTTCGAGCAGGCGTCGGCGACTTACCAGGTCACCGGCTGAACCAGGTCACCTGCTGAACCCGCCTGTCGACCCTGTGTGATGGTTGCGTCCCGCTCGCGAAAGCGAGAACCATCACAGTGCGGTCTCCTTGGTACCCCCGCGGTTCCCGTCCCCTCCGCCGGTCCCTAATCTGACCCTGTCAAGAGCATTGCGGGGCAACGTGAATCAGATGCAGGGCCAGCTCGTTTCGGGGCGCTACCGGCTCGCCGACGCGATCGGCAGCGGCGGTATGGGCCGAGTCTGGCGTGCGCATGACGAGGTGCTGCACCGGGCCGTCGCGATCAAGGAGCTGACCGCAGCGCTCTACGTCTCCGAGAGCGACCTGGAGCGGCTGCTCGTGCGCACGCGCGCCGAGGCACGGGCCGCCGCGCGCATCAACCACTCCGCCGTCGTCACCGTGCACGACGTCCTGGAGCACGACGGCCGGCCGTGGATCGTGATGGAGCTGGTCGAGGGGTACTCGCTGGCCGACGCGGTCAAGGAGAGCGGACGTGTCGAGCCGACCGAGGCCGCCCGTATCGGACTGTGGGTGCTGCGGGCGTTGCGCGCCGCGCACGCCGCCGGAGTCCTGCACCGCGACGTCAAGCCCGGCAACGTCCTGCTCTCCGAGGACGACGGCCGCGTACTGCTGACCGACTTCGGCATCGCCCAGATCGAGGGCGACACCACCATCACCCGCACCGGAGAGGTCGTCGGCTCGGTCGACTACCTCGCCCCCGAGCGTATCCGCGGCCACGACCCGGGCGCCTCCTCCGACTTGTGGGCGCTCGGCGCGACGCTGTACACGGCGGTGGAGGGGCGTTCGCCGTTCCGCCGCACCTCGCCGCTGAGCACCATGCAGGCGGTGGTCGACGAGGAGCCCGCCGAGCCGCAGCACGCCGGCCCGCTCGGGCCCGTGATCACCGCCCTGCTGCGCAAGGATCCGGCCACCCGGCCCGACGCGGCCGAGGCCGAGCAGATGCTGGCCGAGGCGGCGGAAGGACGGCGGCCGAGCACGGCGCAGGCGTACGTGCCGACGCAGCACACCCGGTACGAGCCGGAGGCGCGCGCGGGGGGCGCGCACAGCGGGACGGCGGCGGGCTCCGGGGCAGCTGCGGGCACCGGGGCGGAGGCGGCGACCGGTACGCCGTATCCCCCGTTGACCGGCCGGACGCCGACGGGTACGCCGTACCCGCCGATGACCGGCCGGACGCCGACCGGCACGCCGTACCCCCCGATGAACGGCCCGACGACAGGCGGCCAGCCGTACGACATCTCGGGCGCCGGCGCCGTGACCGCCGGGCCGCACCGGCCGCGCCGTCGGCTGCGCACGCTCGCCCTCCTTGTCGCGTTCGCCGCGATCGTCGGCGGGGGCACCGCGGTGGTGCTGCGGCAATGGTGGCCGCAGAGCGTTGACGGCACGTCCGCCTCGACCTCGACCTCGACTTCGACCTCGCCGAGCGCCTCGCCGACCGAGGCCCAAGGCCCGGAGGGCGGTGTGCCCGCGTCGTGGGAGCAGGTCGACGACCCCCTCGGGTTCAGCCTGTACCTGCCCAAGGGCTGGAAGCGGGACGAGGTCGGCAGGGAGATCGGCGGCCTCCGACAGGTCGACTACACGCCCGACGGCGGCGAGCACTTCGTCCGCATCGCCGTCGACACCTCGCCGGACTTCGCGAATGCCTACGACCACCAGCGCGACCTGGAGGAGCAGGTGGGGCGGCGGCTGGTCGCGTACCGGACGGTGTCCCTGGAGGAGAACCTCTACCGCGACCGCGAGGGCTCCCTGTGGGAGTACACGTGGACCGCGCGGGCCGAGGACACAGCCTTCCCCGGGCCGCGCCGCGCCATCGACCAGGCGTACATCGACCGGGACGGCACGGAGTACGCGATCTACATGTCCTCGCCGGCGGCGGACTGGGCGGCCACGCGCACACAGTTCACCGCGGTACTGAAGGGCTGGCGGCCGGGCGGCTCCTGAGGCTCTTTGCCGCGTTGCGGAGGCTTTGCGGCTTTGCATAGTTGGCCGATCGGCGCCCCGGAGTCGATCCGTCCGGTGCGGCATGATGGGGCGCATGGGGACCGAGGGCGCCAACTTCCGTGTGATCGCGGGGCGTTACCGCATCGAGGCGAAGCTCGGTCGCGGCGGCATGGGCGTCGTATGGCGGGCGACCGACCAACTGCTCGGACGGCAGGTGGCCGTCAAGGAGATCCCCCTCGACGAGACGCTCTCCGCGGCCGAGGCCCGGCGACAGCGCGAGCGCACACTGCGCGAGGCCCAGGTGGTGGCGCAGTTGAGCCACCCGCACGTCATCGTCGTCCACGACATCCTCGAGGACGACGAACGTCCGTACATCGTCATGGAGTTGATCGACGGCGACTCCCTCGCCGACCGCATCGCGGCACACGGGCCCGTCGACGCCTACGAGGCCGCCCGGATCGGCGTCGACCTGCTGAGCGCGCTGCGCACGGCGCACGCCGCCGGGGTCCTGCACCGCGACATCACGCCGGCCAACGTGCTCATCGAGAACGGCACCGACCGCGTCGTCCTCACCGACTTCGGCATCGCACAGATGGCCGGCACGTCCACGCTCACCGAGTCCGGGTCCTTCGTCGGCTCGCCGGAGTACACCGCGCCCGAGCGGATGTCCGGGGCCAGGACCGGTCCCGCCGCCGACCTGTGGTCGGTGGGTGCGCTGCTGTGTGCGGCCCTGAGCGGCGAATCGCCGTTCCGGCGCGACTCGTTGAGCGGCATCGTGCTCGCCGTCGTGTCCGACGAGATCCGTCCGCCCGCGCAGGCGGGGCCGATCCTGCCCGTCGTCCAGGGGCTGCTGGAGCGGGATCCTGGGCTGCGGCTGGACGCGGCGGGGGCGGAGCGGATGCTGCGGGAGTTTCTGGAGACCGGGCTGGCGCCTGCGCCGAAACGGTTCGACGGCGCGCAGCGCCGGTACTCCACGCGCAGCGTGCTGGCCGCCGCGATGCTGGTCGCCGCGATGGCGGTGGCGGGGGTGTCGGCGGCGGCGCTGCTGGCGGACGGGGGCGGGGACGGGGGTGTGGTGCCGACCAGTTCGGCGCCCAAGGTATCGGTGAGGCCGTCCAGTACCTCTCCCTCACCGAGTACGCCTCCCCCACCGAGTACGCCTCCCTCACCGAGCGCGTCTCCCTCACCCAGTACCTCTCCCGCACCCAGTACCTCTCCCTCATCGAGTACTCCGACTCCTTCGCCCACCAACTCCGAATAAAGGGGAGATAAGTGGCGACCTGAGTCACGGCTCTGTGACCGGAAAGCATTCCCGCTGGATGCCGAAGCGCTTGCCGCGATATTGATGGAGCCATGAGCAGCAACGGGGGAGTCCCTAACCGGTCCGACGAGCCGACGAGTTTCGAACTGCAACCGCCGCAGACGAACCCGCCCGCGCCCGTGCCGCACCCGGACAATCCATACGCGGCACCCACTCGGGTCGTACCGCAGCAGGGCGCGCCGGCATCACAGCCCGCGGTTCCCGTGCGGCCAGCCCCTGCCCCCACCTCCGCTCAACCCGCCCAGCCCACCGCCCCCGACCCCGGCACCGGCAGGCTGATCGCGGACCGATACCGGCTGCTCGCCAAGCTCGGGCACGGCGGCATGGGCACGGTCTGGCGGGCCAAGGACGAGACAGTGGACCGCGAGGTCGCCGTGAAGGAGCCTCGCGTACCGGATCATCTTCCCGAGCGCGAACGCGCGAACGCTTTCGAGCGGATGCGCCGCGAGGCACGCGCCGCGGCCCGGCTCGATCATCCGGCGGTCGTGAACGTGCACGACGTCGCCGTCGTGGACGGCCGCCCCTGGATCGTGATGGAGCTGGTGCAGGGCCGTTCGCTGGGCGCCGCGTTGCAGGAGGGCACGCTCGGTGCCCGGGATACGGCGAGAATCGGCCTCGAAGTGCTCGGCGCGCTGGAGGCCGCGCACGCGGCGGGCATCCTGCACCGGGACGTGAAACCGGACAACGTCCTGCTCGGCCGCCACGACCGCGTCGTCCTCACCGACTTCGGCATCGCCCAGATCGAGGGCGAGACCAATCTGACCGACACCGGCGGCTTCGTAGGCTCGCCCGAGTACATCGCACCGGAGCGGGTGCTGGGCCAGCGGCCGGGCCCGGCGAGCGACCTGTGGTCCCTGGGTGTCGTCCTGTACGCGGCGTCGGAGGGCGTCTCGCCGTTCCGCCGCAGCAACACCCCGGCCACCCTCCAGTCGGTCCTCAACGCCACGCCCGCACCGCCCGCCTCGGCCCAGGGCCCGCTCGCCGATGCCATCAACGGCCTGCTTCAGAAGGACCCGGCGCGCCGCCCGAACGCCGCGCAGACGCGGGCGCTGCTGGAACAGGTGGCCAACCCGCCGGCGCCGGTCCCCGCCACGCAGGTCGTGCGGATCCCCGAGGACGTCAAGGGCATCAAGGGCGGCGTCCGGCTGGGGCGCAAGGCGCTGCTCGGGCTCGGCGCGGCCGTCGTCGCGGCCGCGGTGGCGGCGTATCTGGTGATCGCCGATCCGTTCGCGGGGCCGTTGCCGGACCACTGGAAGATCCGCGAGGAGACAGCCCTCGCCGCCTCGCTGGCGGTGCCCGAGGGCTACAAGCGGGGTGTGCCCGAGGACACGGACGACGACCACTGGGTGACGTACACCGACGAGAGCGGTGCGATCTCGATCGGCCTGAGGCTCGACAAGAAGGCCGAGGACACCAGCAACACGATCGCCGGTTCCGCGGCCGCCGAGATGTACGAGGACGACGGCGACTACAAGGAGAACGGCTACTACGAGGCGAGCATGCCGGCGAATCCGAACACGGACCCCAAGCAGACCACGTACCAGGGCCACAAGTCCGCCGAGAACACGATCGTCTACACCACCACCGACACCCAGAACCCGCGCCCGCGCGAGATGAGGATCTTCTACTACAAGACGTCGGCCGGGGACATGTACAAGCTCACCGTCAGCTATCCCGGCAAGGGCGATTTCACGGACCGAGGACGCGAGGTGGCGCAGACGGCCATCGACAACCTGGAGATCGACAAGCTCTGAACTGGCCAACGGCCGGTCCCGCAAGGTAGGCATGGAACATGACCAACGACGGGGGCGGCACCGGCCACAAGGAGCGCGTGATCGGCGGGCGTTACCGGCTGGTCGAGCGCATCGGCTCCGGTGGGATGGGCACCGTCTGGCGGGCGCTCGACGAACTGGTGGAGCGCGAAGTCGCCGTCAAGCAGCCGAGGTTGCCCGGCGACCCCGAGGACGCGGCCCATCAGCGCGCCGCCCACCGGCTCTACCGTGAGGCCCGCGCCGCCGCCCGCGTCGACCACCCGGCCGCCGTCGCCATCCACGACGTCGTCGTCGAGGACGGACTGCCCTGGATCGTCATGGAGTTGATCCGCGGCGAGTCCCTGCACGAGGCCCTCCAGCGCGGCCCGGTCGAGGCGGCCGAGGCCGCCCGCATCGGCGTCGCCGTCCTCGGCGCCCTGCGCGCCGCGCACACCGTCGGCATCGTCCACCGGGACGTCAAGCCCGCCAACGTGCTGCTCGGCCCGCATCGCCGCGTCGTCCTCACCGACTTCGGCATCGCCCATATCCAGGGCGAGGAATCCCTCACGGTCAGCGGTGAGTTCATCGGGTCCCTGGAGTTCATCGCCCCCGAGCGGATGTCCGGCCGCAGCGCCGGCCCCGCCTCCGACCTGTGGTCGCTGGGCGTGCTCCTGTACGCCGCCGTGGAGGGCTGGTCGCCGTTTCGCCGTACGACCCTGGAGTCCACGCTCGCCGCGATCCTCTCCGCCGATCCGCCCGAGCCCAAGCAGGCGGGCCCGCTGGGGTCACTGATCGTACGGCTGCTGGCTAAGGATCCCGAGGCGCGGCCCGGCGCGGAGGAGGCCGGGGCGGTGCTGGAGGCGGTGGCGGAGGGGTGGCCGGTGCCGGATCCCTCCGGAGGTTCGGCCGGGGCTGAGCCGCAGGATGCTTCGGAGCTACGGGAGTTCGCGGAGGACTCCGGGACGGTACGGCTGGGCGGTACGGCGGGGCGACCGGCGGGTGAGCGTGAGCCGGGGCCCGAGCCGACGGCCGATGTGAGCCAGGAGCCGACCTCCGAGTCCACGGACGCGACTTCGAAGCGCAGGGGCCGCTTCCTCCTTCGCCCGATTCCCGTCGCGGTCCTGGGTGTCCTCCTCGTCGGCGGCACCTGGTTGACGACGTCCTCCTTCCTCGTCGACAAGGGCGACGACCGCAAGGAGATGAACCCCGTCCGCACCTCGGCCCCGCCGGCCACGGCAACGACCCCCGCCCCCACTCCCACCGCCGGCACCTGGACCACGCACCGGGAGAAGGACATGGGCGCCGTACTCTCGGTCCCGAGTCGGTACAAGGAGTTCGCCCGGCAGGGCAGCGCGAGCTATCAGCCACGCATCGTGATCTACGAGAACGACGGCATCCAGGTCCGGCTGAGCCAGTGGGACAAGGCACCCGGTTCCCTGAAGGCCCAGGCCCAGGAGGCGCACGCCACCTGGGACAGCTACAACGGCGATGCGCTCACCAATGACACGAGCACGAGCTTCGACGGCTTCGATGCCGTCCTCGTGGACACCACGTACGACATGGAGGAGAACCCCACCCGGGTCATGCAGCTGCTGATCCTCACCGCCGGCAGCCGCATGTACGAACTCCGCGTCGACATGCCCAAGGGCAGCCCCGACGAGAAGGAGGGCACCGCGGTCTTCAAGGGTGCCCGTGACCGACTCGAGATCGAGTGACTCGGCACTGACTCGACACCGACTCGGCAACGCCCTGATCAGCGCGTTTGTTGCCAGTGGACACTGGCGTCGTGTGAGCACTCGGTGAATCCGCGTTACCGACGGGTACACAAAGCCTCCGCTCCGGCATACTCTGCGCCTCATGACGGACGCGCAGGCCCCGGCCAAGACCGGCACCAACCCCCTCGCCCCCACCCCGGAGGGCGCCCGCACCGCCGCCGACGTGGTCACCCCCGAGCTGGTCGCCCAGCTCACCAAGGGCGTGGTCGGCTCCGGTCGTACCGCCAACCACACGCCGTTCACCGGCGAGAAGCTGGCCGACCTGCCCGAATCCACGCCCGAGGACGTGCGGAAGGCCTTCGAGGCGGCCCGCACGGCGCAGGCGGTCTGGGCGCAGGTCCCCGTACGGCAGCGTGCCGCCGTCCTGCTCCGCTTCCACGACCTGCTGCTCGAACGCCAGGCCGAGGTCCTCGACCTCATCCAGCTGGAGACCGGCAAGGCCCGTCTGCACGCCCACGAGGAGGTGCAGGCCGTAGCCGTCGCGGCCCGCCATTACGGTCGTAAGGCACCCTCCTACCTCAGGCCGAAGCGGCACGCGGGCGCCATGCCCACGCTCACCCGCGTCACCGAACTGCGCCACCCGCGCGGCGTCGTCGGCCAGATCGCCCCCTGGAACTACCCCCTGGAACTGTCCGTCGGCGACGCGCTCCCGGCGTTCGTCGCGGGCAACGCGGTCGTCATGAAGCCCGACACCGAGACCTGCCTCACCGCCCTGTGGGCCCGTGACCTGCTCATCGAGGCCGGTCTGCCCGCCGACGCCTTCCAGGTCGTCCTCGGCGAGGGCCCGGTCGTCGGCCCCGAGGTCGTCAAGCACGCCGACTACGTCTCCTTCACCGGCTCCACCCGCACCGGCCGCCAGGTCGCCCAGGGCGCCGCCGCCCGCCTGGTCGGCGTCTCGCTCGAACTCGGCGGCAAGAACGCCATGCTGGTCCTGGAGGACGCCGACGTCGAGAAGGCCGCCGCGGGCGCCGTCCGCGCCTGCTTCTCCTCCGCGGGCCAACTGTGCATATCCATCGAGCGGTTGTACGTCCACGAGTCGATCGCGGACGCCTTCGTAGAGCGCTTCGCCGCCCGCACCAAGGCGATGCGGCTGGGCAAGTCCCTTGCCTACGGCGCCGACATGGGCTCCCTGGTCGGCGAGCGCCAGCTGGAGACCGTCACCCGGCACGTCGACGAAGCCGTAGCCAAGGGCGCGAAGCTCGTCGCCGGCGGCACCGCCCGCCCCGACATCGGCCCGTACTTCTTCGAGCCGACGATCCTCGACGGTGTCGAGCCGGAGATGACCGTCTGCACCGAGGAGACCTTCGGCCCGGTCGTCTCCATCTACCGCTTCAAGACCGAGGACGAGGCGATCGCGCACGCCAACTCCACGCCGTACGGCCTCAACTCCTCCGTCTGGACGAAGGACGGCAGCCGCGGCCGCGCGGTCGCCGCCCGTCTGCGCACCGGCACGGTCAACGTCAACGAGGGCTACGCCCCCGCCTACGGCAGCGTCCAGTCGCCCATGGGCGGCATGAAGGACTCCGGCCTAGGCCGCCGCCACGGCTCCGAGGGCATCCTCAAGTACACGGAGGCCCAGACGGTCGCCCAGCAGCGGCTGCTGCCGATGGCGCCGTCGCTGGGGATGGACGACGAGAAGTACGCACAGTTCATGAGCAGGAGCCTGCGGCTGATGAAGGCGTTCCGCTTCCGCTAGACAGCACCCGTTCTCAACGAGGAGAGCACGTGTCACAGGAGAAGTCTGTCCAGACCCGGGACGAGGACGGGTACGACTACGACGTCATCGTGGTCGGATCGGGGTTCGGCGGCTCCGTCACCGCGCTCCGCCTGACCGAGAAGGGCTACCGCGTAGGCGTACTGGAAGCCGGCCGCCGCTGGACCCGCGAGAGCCTCCCCAAGAACTCCTGGGACCTGAAGAACTACCTCTGGGCCCCCAAGCTCGGCATGTACGGCATCCAGCGCATCCACCTGCTGGGCAACGTCATGGTCCTCGCGGGCGCAGGCGTCGGCGGCGGCTCCCTCAACTACGCCAACACCCTCTACGTACCGCCGAAGGCATTCTTCGACGACTCCCAGTGGCGTGACATCACCGACTGGCAGGACGAGCTGAAGCCGTACTACGACCAGGCCCAGCGCATGCTCGGCGTACGGCTCAACCCGACGATGACCCCCTCCGACGTCCACCTGAAGGCGGCCGCCGAGCGGATGGGCGTCGGCGACAGCTTCCACATGGCGCCGGTCGGCGTCTTCTTCGGGGACGGCAAGGACGCCGAGGGAGCGGCACGCGCCAAGCCGGGCCAGGAGGTGTCCGACCCGTACTTCGGCGGGGCGGGCCCGGCGCGCAAGGCGTGCACGGAGTGCGGCGAGTGCATGACGGGCTGCCGCCACGGCGCGAAGAACACCCTCAACGAGAACTACCTCTACCTGGCCGAGAAGGCGGGCGCGGTCGTCCACCCCCTGACGACGGTCGTGTCGATCACGGACGACTCGCAGGGCGGTTACGCGGTGGCGACCCTGCCGACCGACCGCGGGAAGAAGGGCGAGGGCAGGCTGTTCAAGGCCCGCCGGGTGGTGCTGGCGGCCGGCACGTACGGCACCCAGACCCTGCTGCACCGCATGAAGGCGGGCGGCCAACTGCCGTACCTCTCGCCCAAGCTCGGCGAGCTGACCCGCACCAACTCCGAGGCCCTGGTCGGCGCGCAGACCGACAACCGGCGTTACCGCAGGGCGACGGGCGAACCGAAGGTCGACTTCACCCGCGGAGTCGCCATCACGTCGTCCATCCACCCGGACGCCAACACCCACATCGAGCCGGTCCGCTACGGCAAGGGCTCCAACTCGATGGGCGGCCTGTCGATCCTGCAGGTGCCGTACGCGGAGGGCTCGTCGCGTGTCGCCGCCTGGGTCCGCAACGCGGCCCGGCACCCGCTCCTGGTCCTGCGCTCCCTCTCCAACCGCCGCTGGTCGGAGCGGACCATCATCGGCCTGGTGATGCAGTCGCTGGACAACTCGCTGACGACGTACCTGAAGCCGGACGGCGTGGGCAAGGGCCTGCTGACCGCACGCCAGGGCCATGGCTCGCCCAACCCCAAGCAGATCAGGGCGGCTTCGGAGGCCGCGTCGGCGATCGCGGCCGACATCAACGGCTTCGCCGGCTCCAACGTCGGCGAGCTGATGGGCACCCCGCTCACCGCCCACTTCCTCGGCGGCTGCCCGATCGGCGACTCACCCGAGACCGGCGTGATCGACCCGTACCACCGCCTGTACGGCCACCCCGGCATCTCGGTCGTCGACGGAGCGGCGGTCTCGGCCAACCTGGGCGTGAACCCCTCCCTGACGATCACCGCACAGGCCGAGCGGGCCATGTCGTACTGGCCGAACAAGGGAGAGGCGGATCCGCGTCCGGCGCAGGGGGCGGCGTACGAACGCCTGAAGCCGGTCGAGCCGCAGTCCCCGGCGGTGCCGGCGGAGGCGTTCGGGGCGCTGAAGCTGCCGTTCCTGGGGATGCCGGCGGTGCCGCCGAAGAAGTAGCAGGCAGCGACAGACGTAAAGCGGCGGACGAAAACAGAGAAGGACCTGCACCCCCCTCCGAGCGCAGGTCCTTCTCTGTCTTGCGTAGAGCTTCAGGTGGAGCTTGGTGAGACCTACGCCTCGGCACCGCTCCGGCGACGCTTCATCGCGAACATGACGCCGGCACCGGCGACGATCGCGACGCCACCGATGGTGCCGATGATCGGGAGGTTGGAGCTGGAACCGGTCTCGGCGAGCGACCCGTCGACGTCGACCTCGTCGACGTTGGAGATCGGGGCCTGGCCACCCGTCTGCGGCTTGGCGTCGTCCGGGTCACCCGGGTCGGAGCCCGCGGCGAGGATGTCGAAGAAGTAGATCCAGCCGTTCGGGTCGTCGGCGATCCAGCAGCCGTCGGCGTCCGAGTACGTGGCGAAGCCGCCGGTGATGCCGATGGAGTCCGGCACCTTGCCGCTGACGCTCAGCCGCAGCTTGAACGAGGTCGACTGGCCGGCGTCGAGCGCGAACGCGGTGAAGGTCGCGCCCTCACCGGCGGCGTCCGCGAGCGTCTGCCAGCTGCCGGTCTCCTTGTCGAAGACCTGGACCTTGATCTGGCCGGAGTAGTCCACCTCGTCCCAGCCGAGCGCCGCGACGCCGATCAGCGGCTTGATGTTCTTGATGTCCTGGTCCCCGGAGTTGGAGACGTTGAACGAGAAGTTGGTCCAGCCGCTGCCGGCGACGATCGTCTCGGGCAGGCCCGACAGACCGCTGTGCAGGTCCTCGCTGAGGCCGACCGACTCGTCGTCGGCGTCCTCGCAGTAGTCGACCTCCTCCGGGGTGCTCTCGCTGGGGCTCGGCGACGGGGAGGCGGAGGTGGAGGCGGTGGGCTCTTCGGTGGGCGTCGGCTCTTCGGTGGCCGGGGTGGTCTCGTCCTCGGTGGGCGCCGGCTCTTCGGTGGCCGGGGTGGTCTCGTCCTCGGTGGGCGCCGGCTCTTCGGTGGTCGGCGTGACCTCGTCCTCGGTGGGCGTCGGCTGCTCGGGAGCCGACGTGGTCTCCGACGCCGTCGGCGTCGGGGTCTCGTCCGTGGCGAACGCGGCCGGCGCGGACAGCAGCGCGATCGGCGCGATGACAGCTGTCGTGGCCGCGGCGGCCAGGGCACGGCGAAGCTTCATGAAGACCTCGAAAGTCCGGAGTGCTGCGACCTCGCAACACGCGCATGGCAGGGAGGCCTCCGCGTGTGGGGCGCGGGTGTGGCCCTTGATACGCAGGGTTTGATCGGCGACGGCTGTGAATGGTTGTGCCCGCACTAACAGGTTTCTTATGTGGTCTGCATCACATAGGGACAAGCTCTGCTCCGCTGCCCGGAGCTGACGTACGCTCAGCCGGCCGACAGCCCGCTGAGAGGAAGCGCATACCGCCGTGACCGACAAGCCGTCCGAAGGGCCCAGACCGAAATCCACGTCCGACCGTGACTCCGGTGGCTCCTCGCCCTTGCCCGGGGGCTCGTCCATATCGGACGAGGCGTGGGAGAAGTTCGTCCAGGACGCCGAGCGCGATCACGCCGCCGCCCCGAAGGAGCCGTCCGCGCGGGCACGGATGGTGACCGAACGGCTGCGCGCGCTGGACGAGGCGGAGGCCCGGCAGCCGCGCGCCGGACGCCGCTGGGGAAGGAAGAAGGCGCCCGCCGGGCCCCGACAGCCCGAAGGATGGCGTACCGGGCCGGCCTGGCAGGAGATGAACGGCCGGAGCTCGCGCCGGCGGAAGCTCTGGAGCGCCCTCGGCGTGCTGCTCGCCGTCGCGGTGGCCGTGATCGCCCTCAAGCCCTCGGCCGCGCTGTCCTGGCTGCCCGGCGGTTCGCAGGACGAGGCCGGGGCGCCCGCTTCGGCGTCGCCGCTGGCCCCGGAGACGAGCCGGCCGAGCGGTGCGCCCGCCGACGCCGCCGGTCTGCCGACGCGGAAGCGGCCCTTCGCGGGCTCCCCGGCCGAACGCTGGGCCGCGGGAGCGGACGCCATCGAGGTGCCGAAGGCGTCGAAAGCCGTCGGCGGAGTCTCCGCCGCGCGGATCACGACGGCGCTGGGGCTGACCAAGGACTTCCTGGTCGACGCGAATCTCGACCGCGACGTGCTGTTCGGCGCCGAACCGAAGAAGGCACTGGCGCTGGTCGACCCGCTGCAGCAGGACTACCTGTCCGACCTGCGGTCCGCCCTGCGCCACCCCACGGTGAAGAACGACCCCACGTGGACCTTCACCCGCTTCGACCCCGACAAGGTCGAACTCGTGGGCACCGAGGTCCGGGTCCGCGGCCGTATGACCGTCGAACCCGGGGACGCCGCCGGCCAGGCGCGAATCCGGGCCGACTACACCTTCGTCTACCCGCTGGCCAGGGCCGGTGGTGGAAACGAGGTCACCCGTACGATCGTCCGCCGGGTCGTCGAGGTGGACGTCTCGGATCCCGCCAGATTCCAGGGAACCGAAGGGCACATATGGGTGTACGACCTCGACGGCGAGATCTCCAACGACAACTGCCGGGACGGTGACGGTCTCATCCAGCCGCTGTTCCAGGCCGATCTGCACGCCAGTCCCGAGCCCTCCGGCGAGGTGGTCGACCCGTACGACCGCAGCAGGCGGCTGGACCGGGCCGAGGACGAGTGCGGCACCGTCTCGCGCACCTGAGACACGAGATGAGACATGAGAAGGGCCCCGCAGGGCGGAGCCGCGGGGCCCTTCTTTCGTCAGCACCGACGTCAGGGCAGCGTCGGTGCCTGGGGAGCGGCGCCGGGGGGTTGCGCCGCTGGTCCTGTGGTCCGGGTCCACGATGGGACTCGGAGCTTTCTCGCATCGTGCTGGATGGGTTCGGCCACCGCAACCGCTCGACCCGTCCTTGTACTCCGTTCCGGCACTTCCGCCGGCCGGCCCCGGGCGTCCCCGGAGCCGACCGTTCTCTTGGGTGACCGGGCTGCTGTCCCCTGCCGTCCGGTCACTTACCTGGAGCGAGGTCCCACGGCGCACGGCACGATCCGTACGCCTCATCACTCCAGCGAGCCACGCGTGGTTCTTTCGGGCCCGCCCCTGGCTGGCACGGACACCGGTACCAACGAAGGCATCCGGGGGGCGTCACGGGCCGTACGGGTGAGAGGGGGCCCGAACTCAGATGCGACCGCGGCACAGTTCGAGGAGCGTCATGGCGAGCGCCGTGCCCGGCTTGCCCAGCGCCTCGCTGTAGTGGTTGAGGACCTCCATCTCGCGGGAGAGGTTCACCCGCCGCCCGCCGGAGGTGATCCGCGCCTCCTGGATGACGGCCGAGACGGCCATCCGTTCCTGGATCAGGCCGATGATCCGGTCGTCGAGCGCGTCGATGCGTTCACGGGCGCCGGTGATCACGCCGGCGGCCTCGGCGGTGTGGGCGCCGGTCTTTTCTGCGGGGGTGGTGGAGGTGGTGGTCATCTCGGAGGCTCCTCGCTGGATGGGCGGGCCGCCCCGGAGCGACAGGACCCGGAAACGCCAGACGCCCCGGACCTTGTCGGCCCGGGGCGCCTGGGAAGTCGCTTGTCAGTTGCTCAAGCAGCACGACCATGGCAGCCGGCGGGCCGGGTGCCATAGGTAAAGAGGAAGGTCGGGTGCGTGAGCATGGGGTCAGTATGCCCTGCCGCCCGGAGGCGTCCAAGGCGGTTCGCATCCTGAGACGGCCTTCGGCCCAGAGGGGCTCCCGCCGAGCCCGGTAGACTCGGCCTCACACACACCTCGCTCACCGCCGGAAGGCAACCCGTGTCATCAGCGAACCCCGCAGCCGCCCCCGACACCGTTCTGGTCGTCGACTTCGGTGCGCAGTACGCCCAGCTCATCGCCCGTCGCGTCCGCGAGGCCCGGGTCTACAGCGAGATCGTGCCGAGCACCATGCCGGTCGCCGAGATGCTCGCCAAGAACCCGGCGGCGATCATCCTCTCCGGCGGCCCCTCGTCCGTGTACGAGGAGGGCGCCCCTCGTATCGACCGCGCGCTCTTCGAGGCCGGCGTCCCCGTCTTCGGCATGTGCTACGGCTTCCAGCTCATGGCGCAGAGCCTGGGCGGGACCGTCGACAACACCGGCGCCCGCGAGTACGGCCGCACGGATCTCCACGTGTCGAAGTCGTCCTCCACCCTCTTCGAGGGCACCCCGGCCGAACAGCACGTGTGGATGTCGCACGGCGACGCCTGCTCCGCCGCCCCCGAGGGCTTCTCCGTGACGGCCTCCACGGACGTCGTCCCGGTCGCCGCCTTCGAGAACGACGAGGCGAAGCTGTACGGCGTCCAGTACCACCCCGAGGTCATGCACTCCACGCACGGCCAGCAGGTGCTGGAGCACTTCCTGTACCGGGGCGCGGGCCTGACCCCGAACTGGACCACCGGCAACGTCATCGAGGAACAGGTCGCCGCCATCCGCGAGCAGGTCGGCGACAAGCGCGCCATCTGCGGTCTGTCCGGCGGCGTGGACTCCGCCGTGGCGGCGGCGCTGGTCCAGAAGGCCATCGGCTCCCAGCTGACGTGTGTGTATGTCGACCACGGCCTGATGCGCAAGGGCGAGACCGAGCAGGTCGAGAAGGACTTCGTGGCCGCGACCGGCGTACAGCTGAAGGTCGTGGACGCGGAGGAGCGGTTCCTGACCGCTCTGAAGGGTGTCTCGGACCCCGAGGAGAAGCGGAAGATCATCGGCCGGGAGTTCATCCGGGTCTTCGAGCAGGCGCAGGCCGAGATCATCGCGGACGAGGGCCCGGCGGTGGAGTTCCTCGTCCAGGGCACGCTGTACCCCGACGTGGTCGAGTCCGGTGGCGGCACCGGCACCGCCAACATCAAGTCGCACCACAACGTCGGCGGCCTGCCGGAAGACCTCGAGTTCAAGCTGATCGAACCGCTGCGCAAGCTGTTCAAGGACGAGGTCCGCATGGTCGGCCAGGAGCTCGGCCTGCCGGACGAGATCGTCCAGCGCCAGCCGTTCCCGGGCCCGGGCCTCGGCATCCGCATCGTCGGCGAGGTGACGAAGGAGCGTCTCGACCTCCTCCGCGAGGCCGACGCCATCGCCCGCGAGGAGCTCACGGCGGCCGGTCTCGACCGGGACATCTGGCAGTGCCCGGTGGTCCTGCTCGCGGACGTGCGCAGCGTGGGTGTGCAGGGTGACGGGCGGACGTACGGCCACCCGATCGTGCTGCGGCCCGTCTCGTCCGAGGACGCGATGACCGCCGACTGGTCGCGACTGCCGTACGAGGTCCTGGCGCGGATCTCGACCCGAATCACCAACGAGGTGCGGGACGTCAACCGTGTCGTCCTCGACGTGACGTCGAAGCCGCCGGGGACGATCGAGTGGGAGTAGGCCCCACGGGCCAGGCCCCGGGCCAGGCGCTACAGGCGAGTGGGGCGGGCCCTAGGTGCGCTTGATCGTGCGCAAGGGCTCCCCGGGCTGCCAGATCTGGACCACGAGGTACTTGTCGTCCTCGACATAGGTCCGTACGACCTCGGTCAGCTCGGTTCGGAAGAGGTGGAACGGCTCCGGCGGTTCCACCTCTTCGCCGTACGCGGCCTTCAGCTCCGGGTCCTCGACCTCGATCGCCCGCCCGGCGATCCGTACGTCGCCGCCGCCCATGGACTGCCCCTGGCCGGGGTTCGCCTGGAGCGCGAAGCGCGGGTCGCGGCGCAGGTCGAGGGCCTTGCGGGAGTTCGGCATCATGCCGAGCCACAGCTCGCCGTCGAGGAAGCGGACCTCCAGGCCGGTGGTGCGCGGGGAGCCGTCCTTGCGGAGGGTGGCGAGGACGTGGTGGGTGAAGGCGCCGAAGCGCTCCTCGGCGGTGCGGGCGAGCTCCGGTTCCGCCGCGCTGAAGGTTGCCCAGTTCGCTGTCATACGGCGAGTGTGGCGCCGATACCCGACATCCGCTGTCCGGTTTCCGCGGCCCCGGGGGCGTGAGGAGGCCGTGACGGGGGCGTGACGAGGGCCGGATCTTTACAGAACATCTCTGTTCTCCTGTGCTGACCGGCGGTAACTTCCGCCCCGTAAGCAACCCAGTGCTGGAGGACACATGCACGGGACGCCCCTCGGGCCGATTCCGCCCTCGCCGCTGCCCACCGACCAGTTGCGGTTCGCGATGCCGCCGATGCACGAGTCGGTCGAGGACGAGCGCCGGCACCGCAAGGAACGGCTCGCGGGCGCGCTGCGGATCTTCGGGCGGCTCGGGTTCGAGGACGGGGTCTCGGGGCACATCACCGCGCGCGATCCCGAGTTCAGCGACTGCTTCTGGGTCAACCCGTTCGGGATGCCGTTCAGGCACGTCACCGTCAGCGACCTGGTGCTCGCCAACTCCGAGGGACAGGTGATCGAGGGCCGCTACCACGTCAACCAGGCGGCCTTCACCGTGCACTCCCAGGTCCACGCCGCCCGCCCGGACGTCGTCGCCGTCGCCCACTGCCACTCGGTGCACGGGCGGGCGCTCGCGGCGCTCGGGGAACTGCTGGACCCGATCACCCAGGAGAGCTGCGCCTTCTACGAGGATCACGCGCTCTACGACGCCTACTCGGGGGTCGCCGTCGACGCCTTGGAGGGCCGACGGATCGCGGCCGCACTCGGCTCACACAAGGCGCTCGTCCTGCGCAACCACGGCTTGCTGACCGTCGGTGACTCGGTCGACGCGGCGGCCTGGTGGTTCCTGTCGATGGAGCGGTCCTGCCAGGTGCAGCTGACCGCGAAGGCCGCGGGACGTCCGGTACTCATCGAGCATCGGCAGGCGGTGGCCACGCGGGAGCAGTTGGGCGGGGATCTGGTGGCGTGGATCAACTACCAGCCGCTCTGGCAGGAGGTCAGCCGGAGCGAGCCGGATCTGCTGAGCTGAGGGTCCGGACGCCGTGATCAGAAACTCCGGAGTACGACCGCTTTCGTCATCGCGAACTCCTCGTCCGTGAGCACGCCGTCCCGGTGCAGCTCGCCCAACTCCCGCAGGCGGCGCAGCAGCACGTCGTGGTGGTCGGCCGGGGGCGGGATCGACGCCGTCACCTGGGCGCGGTCGGTGGAGTCGAGGGCGGGCCGGGTGGACGGGTGTGGCAGGCGGGCGGTGACCGCGGTGGCGATCAGGGCCGTGAGCAGGTCGCGGCGGGTGCTGCCCCACAGGTCCAGGGCGTACGGGTCCTTCTCGGGCGGGAGTTTGGAGAACACCGTCTCTCGGGTCACGAAGCGCAGGAAGCCGTCCTCGTAGCCGGAGTTGGGCAGCCACTCGACCTGGACGAGGTCGCCGAC
Source organism: Streptomyces sp. SD31 (assembly GCF_052068475.1). Lineage (NCBI taxonomy): Bacteria > Bacillati > Actinomycetota > Actinomycetes > Kitasatosporales > Streptomycetaceae > Streptomyces > Streptomyces sp. SD31. Next base: position 91,788 of record NZ_JBQHCX010000009.1, read on the forward strand.
GTCGATGATGCGCGGGCCGGTGGCCCGTTTGACCCGGTCGGAGGTGTCGGACCAGTCGATGCGCACCTGGGTGCCGTCGAAGGAGACCGTGCCGTCGGAGGAGCGCACGGAGACGGGTACGGGCGGGCCGGGGAGGAGGTAGGTCCTGGTCGGTTCCTTGGGGATCTGGTCCAGCAGCAGGGCGTGCCGGATCTCCTCGGCGACGTACTCGGCGACCCCCGCGCGGTCGACTTCCACCGTCAGCCGGTACGGATCCGCCGGGTCGGGGAGCCGGCCGCCGGTCGCCTGGAGCAGCGGGTCCGCGCCCTCACGCAGCCGCATGCGCAGCCGTCCGCGTTTGCGTTCGGGCTCGAAGACGATGCTCGCGACGGCTTCGAGGGGTACGGCGATCTCCCCGTACGTCTGCCGGAACAGCGGCACGGAGCGGTGGAGTCCCGGCGTGATCCGGACCGTTGTGCCGTCGAAGGCCCAGGTCCCGTCGCGCTGGATGATCTCGGCCATGGGCAAATTCTCGCAGTCGGGTCAACACGACGGCCCTCTCATCACCCGCGCCGACCGGGCCTGCGGGAGGGGAGCGGGGGGTGTGCGGCACAATTCGCTGTCGTCGTAGGGGAGTTGTCGGTGGTGCGGACGGTGGCCGCAATCTGTGATGGCCGGTATGTGAGATCCGGCTGCCGGTCGTGGGGCCGTGAGGCTATAAGGCCATGTGGTCATCTGGTCCTCTGGTTGCTGGGGCACCAGGTCGTGAGCGTTGTACGGAAGGCGGGCATCGGGCGTGGCGGTGCAGGAGGCTGGGCAGGGCGGCGCGGCTGCGGGCGCGCATGGGGGCGGCTGCACCTGTGGGGGCTGTCCGCACGGGGCGCGTGCGGGGCATCGGCGGGCTGTCGCCGAATTCCTGCGGAAACGGGACGAGTTCGCGTCCGGGCGGGGGCTGCCGGCCGCGGTGGCTCACTCGGCCTCGGCCTCCCGGCAGTGGGTTTCCGAGGAACTGACGCAGTCGGCGGAACAGGTCGCCGAGCGAGGGCGGGCCGAGGGCGAGGCGTGGCTGGCGCGACTGTGGTGGCTAACGGCGTCGGTGGTCTGGGTTCTGGTCGTGGTGCTCCTGCTGGTGCAGGCGTTCACGGCGATCGGGGCGGGGTGGACTTCGGCGCGCACGGCCGGTTTGCTGGCGGCGCTGGTGACGGCCGGGGCGCTGACCGCGGCGTCCTGGTTCCACCGGGCGCGGGGCGGGGCGCTGGCACCGGTCATCGGTGAGGACAACCGGCTGTCCACGTCGCGTGCGGTGGCCGGGGCGTGGGTGTTGTTCGTGGTCTACGCCGTGTTGGTGCTCGTGGGACGGTTGGCAGGGGCCTCCGGGCATGAGGAGCGCGATGCGCTGATCGCCGGTCTCGAGCTCGGGCGGGCTGCCGGTGTGGTGACCGTGCTCGCCGTGGTGTGTGCGATCGCGGTACTGGTGCGGCGGGTGGTCGGGGTGCGGGTGCTCGGGCAGCGGCTGCAGAAGGTGCGGGCGGATCGGCCTCGGGCGGCGGATCTGCTGACGGATGACGCGGGGCGGGGGACGTTCGCGGACATCCAGTACGTCGTGATCGGCGGGGTTGCGTTGCTGTTCGCGGCGGTGCGGTTGGGGCGGCGGCCGGATCAGCTGCCCGATCTGCCGTGGGGGTTGGCGGTGGTGGTGCTGATCTCGGCGGCGACGTATCTGGCCGGGAAATATGCGGAGGGGGGTCGGCCGGTGATCCTCTCGGTGGTGCGGGCGCGGGAGGCGGGTGACTTGGACGCGCCGATCCGTACCGGGGACGACATCGAGATCCGGGGGGCTGGGTTCGTGCCGCCCGGGGCGCAGGGGGCCGACCGGTTGTCGCGGATGGTGGTGCGGATCGGGGCGGTGCATGTGCATGTGCCGTTGGTGCCGGTGAGTGGGGGGTTCAGCAATCCGACGGATGCGGTGCTGAGGGTGCCTGTGCCGGCGGATGTGGAGCCGGGGCGGGTGGAGGTGCAGGTGGTTACTGCGGCGGGGGTGGAGACTAATCGGTATGGGATTGATGTGACTGACTGAGGGGGGTGCCTCCGGCGGTTGGGCCGGGGGTGCCTGCGGCGGCCTGTTGCTGTTCGGTGGGGGTGCGTGTCGGGTGCCTGCGGCGCCTGTGCCGGTTCGGTGGGGGTGTGGGTAGCGCCTTTGGGTGGGTTGTGGGTCGGGGCCGTGCCGGGGGGTGTCCGTCCTCGGTCCGGTGGTGGGCGTTGGGCGAGAGGTGCCGTTTGTTGACACCGGACTCTGCGGGCGGACACCCCCCGGCACGTCCCCTTGCCGCCGTACGCGACTGCGGGCCGTCCCGCCCCAGCCGTGGGCCGTCCCCAGCCGCGGGCCGTCCGTCCCCAGCCGCGGGCAGTCGTGCCGCTGGGGCGGCACGGGTGGGCGCGGGCGGTACCCCTTCAGCGCCGGGCTGCGCGACCCCCTCGCTCAGCACTCACGCCGGGCAACCCGTACAGCGAACGGGCACCTGTGACTCGGGCCAGCCGACGCAGTCACCCCGTCCCCGGAACGGACATGGGGGCCGAAAACACAACCTCGGATGGGCCAAGTCGGAAAAGGCGGTCGGGACAGGATTGAGCCGGGTCGTTGTTGCGTACGTATCGTCTTTTGAGGGGTCACGGCACGGCGGGTGAGAGGCGGCTATGGGTGATGACTCACGGTAGGCACACGGACACGCACACCCCTTACCTCGACGGCGGCCGGAGCTGGCGGGATGCCGCCGGCCGGTACGCGCTACTGCCACTCCGCGTCTTTCTCGGCGTCACCTTCATCTATGCCGGCCTGGACAAACTCACCGACAGCGCCTTCATGAAGGACGCCGGCTCGGGCTCGATCGGCGACATGATGCGGGCTGTTCGTGATTCCTCGGCCATTCCGGCCATGGTCGACATGGCCCTGGAGAACCCTGTCGCCTTCGGCTATGCCATCGCCATCGGTGAGGTGGCCGTCGGTATCGCCACGCTGGTCGGGCTGCTCGCCCGTGCGGCGGCGCTCGGCGGTGCGCTCATCTCGCTGAGTCTGTGGTTGACGGTGAGCTGGGCCTCCGATCCGTACTACTACGGCAATGACCTGGCCTATTTGATGGCCTGGCTGCCGCTCGTGCTCGCGGGTGCCCCCATGTTTTCGCTGGACGCCGCACTTCGTGCGCGGCGACGGCGGCGGGCGGGGGGTTACCGGTAGCCGTCGTTGGCGGGGTTGTCGGTCGATGTCAGTGGTGTGGGGTCGATTGGGGGTCCGGGGGTGTCGGGTTGGGGCTCTGGGGTGAGCGATGGCGTCTGCGTATCGCCCGTGTCAGGACCGCTGTCGCGCCTGCCAGGCACAGGCCGCCCACGACCAGCGGGATCACCACGAACCACGGTGTCTCCCAGGCGTCGCCCGCGTCACCGGCGTAGATGATGCCCGCGAGGGTCAGGAAGGTGCCGGCGACCAGCCTGCCGGGCTGGAACTCATGACGTAGCACGGCTCACCTCCGCCTGTCCCGCGCCGACGCTGAGCTCGAGGTCCAGCGTGCCCGCATCCTTGGTGCCCGTGGCCGGTGTCAGGGTCAGCTCCTTGTGCTTGCCCGGTGCCACGTCCACGTCCTGCTCGTCGTCGCCCGGCAGTTGGATGTCTCCCACCCCCACATCGATGCTCAGCTCCACGGTCACGTCCTTGGGGACGATCACTTTCAGTCGGCCCACGCCCACGTCTGCCCTCGTCGTCACCGTCTGGTCCTCGGTGAGCTCCAACCGGGACAGGTCCAGGGTGCCGACGCCGCTGCCGAGGTCGTACTGCGGCTGTACGTCCGCCACGGCCGCCGGTCGCCAGTTCCGCTCGATCCAGTGCGTGCTGATGTCCTTGGGCAGCGCGGCCGAGGCGGCCAGGAGACCTGCTGTGATGATCGCCAGGAATATGGAGCCCGCTCCTGTCCGGCCCAGGAACGCGCTGACCGCTATGCCCACGCCGAAGACGAGCAGCGCGCAGGACAGGCCGGTCTGCAGGCTGGTGCCGAGCGCGTGGTTCTCCCACGTCGCGCTGGTGCCGAGAGCGCCCGCGAGCAGGGCCAGCAGGAATACCCAGCCGCCGATCCCACGGGGGCCGCGCGGCTTCGGCTGGTGGGGGCGCCTGGCACGTATGTCCTGGCGGCTGCTCCAGGTGGTGCCGAGGCTGATGTTGACGGCCGCCGCGATGTCGCGGTCGCGGGAGTCGCGAGGGCCCCAGAGATAGCCCGTGCCGCCGTCGTGCGTGCCGTCCTTGACGATGGGGTCGCGCCACCAGGAGGGGTAGGCGGAGGGGACCGGCGGAGCCTGGGCCTCGGGTGGGGCGTCGGCGACGGCCTGGGCGGCGAGCGGGTCGGGGTCGGGAGTGGCGCGGTGCCGCGACCAGTAGCCGGCGCCCGCCACGAGGAGGGAGAGGACGACGGCGAAGGCCAGCACACCGCCGTTCTTCAGCAGCGTCAGGAACACGCCGCAGCCGACCAGCGCGAACAGCACGGCCGTCAGCGCATGGCCGTCGACGCGGCCGGTCAGCAGCTTGCGCACCTCGTTCTCGTCCTCGTCGTCGTACGGGACGAAGAGCCAGGCGAACCCGTAGAAGATGAGGCCGATGCCGCCGGTCGCGGAGAGCACGGCGAGCGTGATTCGGAAGATCACCGGGTCCATGTCGCACTGCCGGCCGAGCCCCGCGCACACACCGGCCAGCATCTTGTACCGCCGGTCGCGGCGGAACTTGCGCGGCGGGTCGAGTGCACCCGCTTCGGCGGACGCTGTTGCTTCTGCGCCCGTGTGCGCGCGCGGTTCCTCACCCACGGCGCTCGCGGGTGCCGGGCCGGACGGGGCGCCCGCGGTGGGCACGGCGTCCGGCTCGGGCACGGAGTCCGCGGCGGGCTGGTGATCTGTCATGTGTCCATGGTGACGGGCGGGTCGGCGTGGCGGGAGTCGGCATGACCCTGGTCGGACCCTGATATCGGCCCTGAGGGAGGTGCGGGGGAAGCGTTCGAGGTGGAGGGGTTCGAAGATCAGGGGAGTCTCGGGGGTCGACCCTGATGCCCTGCTGCTCCGGCCGTGTGAACATCGATGGCATGCCGGAAGCCGCAGCAGCGCCACTCGTCGAACCGCGGCCGCCGCGCAAGCTCTACCGCAGCAGTGACGGACGCTGGCTCGGGGGCGTGGCGCGGGGGCTCGCCGGACATCTCGGCCTGCCCGTCATCTGGGTGCGACTCGTCTTCGTCGGCCTGTTCATGGCGGACGGCCTCGGCGCGCTGCTGTATGCCGCGTTCTGGTTCTTCGTGCCGCTCGGCGTCGGAGGTGTCGACGCGCAGCGGCCCTCTCCCTTCGCCACCGAGACCGCGGCCGACGGCCGCCGCAGACTCGTCGCCCGCAAGCCGGACAAGGGGCAGATCGTCGCGCTGCTCCTCATGGTCGTGGTGGCGATGGTCTTCGTCGGCAGCGTGGACCTGGGCAGCGGCGCCAAGGCCTACCTCCTGCCCGCCGTGCTGGTCGGCGCGGGCGTCGCCCTGGTCTGGCGCCAGGCGGACAACGCCCGACGGGCCCGCTGGATGGAGGTCGGGCGGCATCGGCGCACCCTGACGCTGCTGCGCGCCGCGGGCGGCGTCGTCCTGGTCACGGCCGGCGTCTCCGGCATCTTCGTCCTGCAGGGCTCCGCCGACCACCTCGGCTCCGTCCTGCAGGCGGCCCTGGCGGTCCTCGTCGGTATAACGCTCCTCGCGGGCCCGTACCTGGTCCGGATGACCCAGGACCTCTCCGAGGAACGCCTGATGCGCATCCGTGCCCAGGAGCGCGCCGAGGTCGCCGCGCACGTCCACGACTCGGTGCTGCACACCCTGACCCTGATCCAGCGCAACGCGGAGAACGCGAACGAGGTCCGCCGCCTCGCCCGCGCCCAGGAGCGCGACCTGCGCACCTGGCTGTACAAGCCCGAGGGCACCGGCAAGGACGAGGCCGACGAACCCACCCACCTCGCCGACGCGGTCCGGCGCAACGCCGCGGAGGTGGAGGACAAACACGGCGTCCCCATAGAGGTCGTGGTGGTCGGCGACTGCCCGCTCGACGAGAAAATCGGCGCACAGATGCAGGCCGCGCGCGAGGCGATGGTGAACGCCGCGAAGTACGGTGGCGAGGGCGGCGCCGTGCAGGTCTACGCCGAGGTGGAGGGGAAGACCGTCTTCGTGTCCGTCCGGGACCGCGGTCCGGGCTTCGACCTCGACTCGATACCCGCCGACCGCATGGGCGTCAGAGAATCGATCATCGGCCGCATGGAGCGCAACGGCGGTACGGCCCGGCTGAGGGCGGTGCCCGGCGGCGGTACAGAGGTCGAGCTGGAGATGGAGAGGGCGGAGAAGACGTCATGAGCGACCCGACCGAGGCGAACGAGCCTGTGGAGTCGACCGGCGGGAGCGCGGGCGAGCGGCACGTGCGCGTGGTCCTCGTCGACGACCACCGCATGTTCCGTACGGGAGTCCAGGCCGAGATCGGCCGCACCGAGCAGACCGGCGTCGAAGTCGTCGGCGAGGCCGCGGACGTCGACCAGGCGGTCACGGTCATCACCGCGACCCGACCCGAGGTCGTCCTCCTCGACGTACACCTGCCGGGTGGCGGCGGGGTCGAAGTCCTGCGTCGCTGCGCCCCTTTGATGGCGGCCGCCGAGCAGCCCGTCCGCTTCCTCGCGCTGTCCGTCTCGGACGCGGCGGAGGATGTGATCGGGGTGATCCGGGGGGGTGCGCGCGGATACGTCACGAAGACGATCACCGGCACGGATCTGGTCGACTCCATCTTCCGGGTCCAGGAGGGAGACGCGGTCTTCTCGCCGCGCCTTGCCGGGTTCGTGCTGGACGCCTTCGCGTCGACGGACGCGCCGCCGGTCGACGAGGACCTCGACCGGCTCACCCAGCGAGAGCGGGAGGTGCTGCGGCTGATTGCGCGGGGATACGCGTACAAGGAGATCGCCAAGCAGCTCTTCATCTCCGTCAAGACGGTCGAGTCCCATGTCTCGGCGGTGCTGAGGAAGCTCCAGTTGTCGAATCGGCATGAGCTGACGCGGTGGGCGACGGCGCGGCGCCTGGTGTGAGTCCGGGCCCGGGCAGCGCTCCCGGTCCCGGCTCACTGGCTCACACCACCCGCGTGGCCCCCGCGAACGGCATCTCGTCGAGCGGGGCCACCCGGACCGGTGCGGACGGGTTCGGGGCGTGGATCATCTGGCCGTTGCCGATGTAGAGACCCACGTGGCTGATGCTGGAGTAGAAGAACACCAGGTCACCCGGGAGCAGTTCGGCGCGGGAGACGCGGCGGCCGGCGTCGATCTGGGCGTAGGTCGTGCGGGGTAGGGAGATGCCGGCCGAGCGGTACGCGGCCTGAGTGAGGCCGGAGCAGTCGAAGGCGTCCGGGCCGGTCGCGCCCCAGACGTAAGGGCTGCCGATCTTGGTGTGAGCGTAGGAAATCGCGGCTGCCGCACGGGAGTTGGGCGCCTGCGCGGTAGCGGGGCCGGGGGCCGTCAGGGCGTCGCGGGTGCCCGTCGAGGAGCGTGCGGCGCGGGGTGCGCCGGCTGCGCCCGCCCCGAGCCGGGCCCGCTCCTCGGCGGTCAGTCGGGCGAGCAGGCTTCGGGCCTTGTCCAGCTTGCCGGTGATCGTGTTCTTGTGGCGTCGCAGTTCGGCCTGGCGGGTCTTCAGGGAGGTCAGCTCGACGCGTGCGGCTCCGCGCAGCTGCTCGATCTCGCGGAGTTGCTCACGGACGCTCGCGACGGACGCCGCCTGACGGTGGCCGGCGCGTTCGGCGAACTCCGCTCCGTCGAGGTACCGGTCGGGGTTGGCGGAGAGCGCGAGCTGGAGGGACGGGTCGAGGCCGCCGTCGCGGTACTGCGCGGCCGCTATCGAACCCAGTGCCTCCCGCGCCGAGTTGAGCTTCTCCGTCTTGCGCGCGGCCTCGTCCTGCAGTGTCCTGATCCGCCGTTCGGCCGTGTCCGCCTTCTCCTTCGCGCCGTTGTACTTCTCGGTGGCGACCTCCGCCTCCTGGTACAGCTTGTCCACCTTCGCCTTGACCTGCTCCGGTGTCAGCTGCGGCTCGGCGTGTCCGGTCCCGTCGAACCCCGTCGCCGCGCCCGCCAGGGCGATCGTCCATGCCGTGCGGGCCGTGTTGCCGCCGGCCGAGCGCTGACGGGGCTTGCGGTGCGCTGCCACGTGGACTGCACGTCCTTTCGTACGACCGCCTACGACCGCCTCGTCCCGTACGGGCGCCTGGGGGAGCGGCCGTAGGACGCCGGGGGGTGCCGGGGGGCGGGTTGCGCGTCCGGCGACGGCCCACACAGGGGGAGCGGGTCGCCGCCGGACTTCCTCGGCGGTGGTGTCCGACTGCCGCCCCTGGCCCGGGCGGCGGTGGGGAGCCGGTCACCTGGTGGAGGACGCTAAACCTCGCTGTGTCGGGTCGGTAACGCGTTGTACGGAAGTGCCGGGAGCGGATCGCGGGATGACCGTAAGTGAGCGTGATCCCGGCCTGGGGGCGTCGTGTTCACGCAGTGTGGTGACCGATGTGGCGGTTTCCGGGGTCGTGGGGGTGACGGGGTGTTATGGGCCGCCCGCATATATGCAAGATCGGTAGGGCGGCGGGTGTGGGCGTGGGTGTGGGGTGGGTGGAGGTGCGTGGAGTACGTCGAGTGGGGCGGTGTCGGGTGGTTGTCCGGCGCTCATTAGGCTCCGGCTCCATGGACGTACTCATCCATTTCTTCGTCGGCCTGCACATCATCGGGATCGCCGCGCTGCTCGGTGGTTTCTTCACCCAGATGAAGGCGATGGGCCAGGGCACCGCCCGGTTCGTCCCCGCGATGCTGCACGGCGCGCTGACCATGCTGGTCACCGGGGTGATCCTCGTCGGCCTCAATCAGGCGGACGATCAGTCCGTCAACAACATCAAGATCGGCGTGAAGCTGGCGCTGCTGATCGTGATCCTCGGACTCGTCTATGTGAAGCGGGACGACGAGACGGTGGACAAGAGTCTGTTCGGAGTGGTGGGGCTGCTGACCACGGCGAACGTCTTCATCGCTGTGTTGTGGACGTGATGTTGGAGTCGGGGGGCGGTCCGGGGGCGTGTGCGGTGTAGGCCCGTAGGGCGGCTGCGGTGGCCGCCAGCCATGCCGTCACCGCGAGCCACGCAGTGCCTCGCCGGGGCTTGAGCTACGGGACGTCCATGGTGGCGACGGCGGCGGCCTGTGTGGGTGGGGGTGCGCGTCGGGTGCCTGCGGCGCCTGTGCCGGTTCGGTGGGGGGTGCGGGTAGCGCCTTGGGTTGCGTGGTGGGTCGGGGCCGTGCCGGGGGGTGTCCGTCCTCGGTCGGGCGGTTGGCGTTGGGCGGGAGGTGCCGTGTCTTGACGCCCGACTCTGCGGGCGGACACCCCCCGGCACGTCCCCTTCCCGCCGTACGCGAGTGCGGCGCCGTGCGCCGGTGGCTCTCACGCGCGCGTGTCGGAAGTGCGCCACGCGCGCGTGCGGGTCGGAAAGTGCGCCACGCGCGCGTGCGGCGTCAGGCCGGGCGGACCACGCTGTGGATCGACGACTCCCCGTCGTAGTAGATCGACTCCTCGCGGACGTAAGCGCCGGGCTTCGGGGCGTGGATCATCATGCCGTTGCCGATGTAGATGCCCACGTGGGTGACGTCGTCGTAGAAGAAGATCAGGTCGCCGGGCTGGGCGTTGGAGAGGGAGACCGTGGTGCCGGCGTTGACCTGGTCGTAGGTGACGCGGGGGATGTCCACGCCGGCGGCCTTCCAGGCGGCCTGGGTGAGGCCGGAGCAGTCGTAGGAGTCGGGGCCGGTCGCGCCCCAGACGTACGGCTTGCCTATCTGGGAGCGGGCGAAGGCGAGGGCCTTCTCGGCCTTGGTGGCGTACGAGGAGTCCGACGCGGACGAGTCCGAGGTGCTCGAGTCGGACGGCTGCTCGGTGCTCTCCTGCTGCTGGGCGGCCTCCTGGCGTTGACGCTCCGCCTCTGCTTGCTGCCGGGCCAGCTCTGCGGCCTTACGTGCGGCCTCCTCCTGCTTGCGCTTCTCGATCGCGGCTAGGCGTGCCTTTTCTTCCGCCGTCAGCTTCGAGAGGAGTTCGCGTGCGTCGGCGAGCTTCCTTTGGACGGTGGTCTTGGCGGTCTGCAGGTCGTTCTGCGACTCGGTGAGCGTCTCGAGGCTCTGGGTGGCCTCCTGGCGCTTCTTCATCGTCGCGGACTGCTGCGTGAAGTAGTCGTCGACCGCTTCCTTCTGACGGCCGGTCATACGGTCCATCAGCTGGGTCTGGTCGAAGTAGTCCTGCGGGGTGTCCGCGAGGAGGAAGGTGGCCGTGTCGGGGGCGGTGGCGCCGGTGCGGTACTGGGCGGCGGCGTTGCGACCGAGTTCCTCGCGTGCGTCGTTGAGCTTCTGGGTGCGCTGGGCGACGTCGTCGAGGAGGGTGTCGACGCGCTTGCGCTGCTTCGCGGTCTTCTCCTTGGCCGCGTTGTACTTCTCGGTGGCCGACTCCGCCTGGCGGTAGAGGTCGTCGACCTTCTTCTCGACCTCTTCGAGGCTCGGCTTGTCGTCTGCCGAGGGGCTCGCGTTGGCCGTCTGGGACAGCAGGGCCACGGAGGTGAGGGCCGCCGTGGCGAGGGCGGGGGTCCGTATGCCTGCTACGCGCGTACCCGCGGGACGCGACTTGCGGTGCGACGCCAAGGGAGGCGACTCCTTCCGTACTCCGCCTACCGAGTTAGCTGTCGGGTTCGGGCGGGTGGTCCGGAAGGGTTGCCCTACGGCCTGTCCCTGGGCGGGATCGGGCCGATTCACCCCAAGTTCGGTGGGTCCCCGGCTCCGGCAGCGCGGCGGCGTACCGGACTCGGCGGAGGCCGCGCGGCCCGGCGACGTTCGCCGGAGGGGGTCGTACGGCCTGTCCGGCACGGTAGCCAACTCGTGTGGCCCCTGTGAAGGTTGATGTTCGATATGCCCGATACATTTTCGTGACCTTGAGTCAGGGCGTTGCGGACTGTGGTGGATGTGGGTGGGTGTGTAGGGATTTGCGATTTTTGGGTGGAGCGTTGAGTTTGGGTGGTTCCGGGCTTATGGGGTGTCGGGACTCTCGGCGGGCGGGGTGCGGGTTTTCGGTCGATTGCGGACCGTGACGGGAAGGGTGAGGAGGGTGAGGGGGCGGGGGAGGGGGTGGATCTGGAAGATCATCCGGTGTTGAAACAGGCGATGTTCTCGGGGTGGCCGCGGGCTGTCAGTGGGGCGCCCTAGACTCGGAGAGCGATGAGCAGCCTCTTTGACGACAGCTTCCTGGCGGACCTCCAGGCCCCACGCGGCCACGAGGAAGAACTCCCGCCGCCGCCCGAGGACGATCACACTCCGGAGCCGGTTCCGGACGATCTGTTCGGCGGGAAGTTCGACGTGCCCCCGGACCGGGACGCCTACTACCGCGACGGCGCCCCGCGCCCGGCCATCGACGCGGCCGCGCTGCTGGAGGGGCTGAACGAGAACCAGCGTGCGGCCGTCGTCCACGCCGGCGGCCCGCTGCTCATCGTGGCCGGCGCCGGGTCCGGCAAGACGCGGGTGCTCACCCATCGCATCGCCCACCTGCTCGCCGAGCGGAATGTGCACCCGGGGCAGATCCTCGCGATCACCTTCACCAACAAGGCCGCGGGCGAGATGAAGGAGCGCGTCGAGCAGCTCGTCGGCCCGCGCGCGAACGCGATGTGGGTGATGACCTTCCACAGTGCGTGCGTGCGCATCCTGCGGAGAGAGAGCAAGAAGCTCGGGTTCACGTCTTCTTTCTCGATCTACGACGCCGCCGACAGCAAGCGGCTCATGGCGCTCGTCTGCCGGGATCTGGATCTTGACCCGAAGAGGTTTCCGCCCAAGTCCTTCAGCGCCAAGATCAGCAATCTGAAGAACGAGCTGATCGACGAGGAGGACTTCGCCGCTCAGGCGACGGACGGTTTCGAGAAGACCCTCGCCCAGGCCTACGCCATGTACCAGTCGCGGTTGCGGGAGGCCAACGCCCTCGACTTCGACGACCTGATCATGACGACGGTCAACCTGCTGCGCGCCTTCCCGGACGTCGCCGAGCACTACCGCCGGCGCTTCCGCCATGTGCTGGTGGACGAGTACCAGGACACCAACCACGCGCAGTACGCCCTCGTGCGCGAGCTCGTCGGGACCAGCGAGCACCCGGTCGACGTACCGCCCAGCGAGGACGACATCCCGCCCGCCGAGCTGTGTGTGGTGGGTGACGCCGACCAGTCGATCTACGCCTTCCGCGGCGCGACCATCCGTAACATCCTCCAGTTCGAGGAGGACTACCCGGACGCGACGACCATCCTGCTGGAGCAGAACTACCGTTCCACACAGACGATCCTGACCGCCGCCAACGCGGTCATCGAGCGCAACGAGTCGCGCCGCCCCAAGAACCTGTGGACCAACGCGGGCGCGGGCGCGCGTATCACCGGCTATGTCGCCGACACCGAGCACGACGAGGCACAGTTCGTCGCCGACGAGATAGACCGACTGACCGATGCGGGGGACGCGAAGGCCGGCGACGTCGCCGTCTTCTACCGTACGAACGCCCAGTCCCGTGTCTTCGAGGAAGTCTTCATCCGCGTCGGGCTGCCCTACAAGGTCGTCGGCGGGGTTCGGTTCTACGAGCGCAAGGAGGTCCGGGACGTCCTGGCCTACCTGCGGGTGCTGGCCAATCCCGAGGACTCCGTGCCGCTGCGGCGGATTCTGAACGTGCCCAAGCGGGGCATCGGTGACCGTGCCGAGGCAATGATCGATGCCCTTTCACAGAGGGAGAAGATCAGCTTTCCGCAGGCGCTGCGGCGCGTGGACGAGGCGTACGGCATGGCCGCGCGGTCGACCAATGCCGTCAAGCGGTTCAACACGCTGATGGAGGAGCTCCGTACGATCGTCGAGTCCGGCGCGGGACCGGCGACCATCCTGGAGGCGGTGCTCGAACGCACCGGCTACCTCGCCGAGTTGCAGGCCTCCACCGACCCGCAGGACGAGACCCGGATCGAGAACCTCCAGGAACTTGCCGCTGTGGCACTGGAGTTCGAGCAGGAGTCGGAGGAAGGAGAGGCGTCCGGTGGGCTCGCCGCCTTCCTGGAGCGGGTTGCCCTGGTCGCCGACTCCGACCAGATTCCCGATGAGGACGAGGACGGCTCCGGCGTCATCACCCTGATGACCTTGCACACCGCCAAGGGCCTGGAGTTCCCGGTCGTCTTCCTCACCGGCATGGAGGACGGCGTCTTTCCGCACATGCGTGCCCTCGGCCAGGCCAAGGAGCTGGAGGAGGAGCGGCGACTCGCCTACGTGGGCATCACGCGCGCGCGTGAACGGCTTTATCTGACGCGGTCGTCGATGCGGAGCGCGTGGGGGCAGCCGTCGTACAACCCGCCGTCCCGCTTCCTGGAGGAGATCCCGGCGCAGCACGTGGACTGGAAGCGCACGGGCGCGTCCGCGCCGGTTTCCTCCGGCCCGGCCTCCGGTGTGGCCGCCTCGCTGTCCTCGTCCCGCTCGCGCTCCGCGGCCTCGGGCGCATCCGGTTTCGCCACGCGCCGTACCTCGGAGAAGCCGGTCGCCCAGCTGGCGGTCGGGGACCGGGTCACGCACGACCAGTTCGGGCTCGGCACCGTGATGGCGGTCAAGGGCACGGGTGGGAACGCCGAGGCGACGATCGACTTCGGGGACACCAAGCCGAAGCGGTTGCTGTTGCGGTACGCGCCGGTGGAGAAGCTCTAGCACCGACAAGTGTGCGCCCCCGCTGCAGGGCGGGGGCGCACGGGGAAGTTGTCGGGTCGCTTACGTCGGGTTGATTCCGTGGCTGCGCAGCCAGGGAAGCGGGTCTATGGCTGAACCGCCACCCGGCCGTACCTCGAAGTGCAGGTGCGGGCCGGTCGAGTTGCCGGAGTTGCCGGAGTACGCGATCGGGTCGCCGGCCTTCACCGTCGTACCGGAGGCGACACGGTAGCTGGAGAGGTGGCAGTACCACGTCTCCGTGCCGTCCTTCGCGGTCACGATCATCATGTTGCCGTAGGCGCTGTTCCACTGCGTCCGGACGGTGCCGTCGGTCGCGGCCATCACCGTCGTGCCGTACGAGACGGGGAAGTCGATGCCGGTGTGCACGGACATCCAGTTGATGCCGGCCTGGCCGTAGTAGGCGCTGAGGCCGTGCTGCGCCACCGGAAGGGCGAACTTGGGGCGCAGCCGCTCCTTGCGGGCCGCCTCCTCCGCCGCCTTCTTCTTCTCGGCCACCTGCTGGGCCTTGAGGTCGATGCGCTCCTGCGTACGGCTGGCCCGGTCGGCGAAGTCGTCGGCGCCTGCGGAGAGGCTCTCGAGCTGGGTGTCCAGCTTGTTGTTCGCGGTGGACGGCTTCACGGCCTGGCTGTCCGAGGCCGTCGTCGCCGTGTCCTGGTCGTCGGTCGTCAGGGTGCCGACGGAGGCGGCGGCGATCCCCGCGACGCCCATCACACACGCCGAGGGCACGGCGACCGTCAGCAGCGCGGAGCGCTTGGGGGGCGTACGGCGGCGGGAGCGGGAGCCGCTGCGGGAGGCGGCGCGTGGGGAGGGGGCCGGAGTGGACTCCTCCTGGCCGTCGAGGAGCGGGGCCGCGGCGGGGAGGTCACCGGTGGCGCTCAACTCGGCGTCATGCTGGGCGGGATCGCCGTACGAGGCGGGGTCGTCGTACGGCGCGGGGGCCGCGTGGTCGATCTGCTCGAAGTGCGCGGTCGCCTGCTGATCGAAGGATTCTGCTGACTGCTCGTATTCGTCGGCTGCGTGCCCGGTGGTGCCGGTGTCGCCGTCGGAGTTCCACTGCGTGGCGTCGTACGCCCCGGTGTCGAAGGCCTGCGTGCCCCATTCCCACTGCTGGGTCTGGTCGGCCGGGGCGCCGGACTGGTCGGGCTGGAGCCAGTTGCTCGCGTCCCAGTGGCCGGAGGTGTCGTGGCCGGTGGCCTGCTGCGGGACGAAGGGGAGCCGCTCGTGTTCGGCCGTCCAGGCCGTGGTGTCGTACGCGCCGGTGTCGTAGGCGGCGTGGTGCTGGGCCGCGTAGGCGTCGTAGTTCACGGTGTGGTGGTTGCCCGTGGACCACTGCGTGGTGTCGTACGCGCCCGTGTTCTCGCCGGGAAGGCTGCCGAACAGGGGGTCCGCGTCAAAGGTCGGGGCGGCGGGGGCGTGGTCGGCGGCGCTGAATTGAGTGGCGTCGTAGGTGCCGTAGCTGGTGGAGTCACCGTAGTGGGCTTCCTGGGCGCCGTACGACGCGTAGTGCGCCGAGGTGGCATCGGAAGCCGCAGCCGGGGAGGTCATGGTCCCCGACGGGTGACGATCGTTCACCAACTTCTCTCTCGCCTCGACAACAGGGGCTGCCAGAGCAGTGCGGCGACTGTACCCGGCGGTACGCGGGCACGACAATCTTCGGCAGGTTTCGCGCGCGAAGGAAACGGGCATTCGGCCGTGTTTTGGCGGACTGTGGGCGCGAGTTTGGCCTTGTGTTCGAAGATTGTTCGATGTCGGTGGGCTGTCCTGGGGCTGTGAGCCGAGTGTGAGTCGGGTGTTGGGGGCTGTTGTCGGGGTCGTCGCGGGCGCCGTGTCGCGGGAGCTGTCGAGGGGCGGCGGTCACGCCACCGTCAGGCCGTCGGCCTGTGCCGCGGTTTCCGCTCCTGGCTGTGCGGTGTCGAGGGCCTGCCGTATTCCGGTCGCCACGGCGGGGTGCACGGGCAGGGCGAGGTGGCCGATGCCGGTCACGCGGACGTTCTGTGCCATCAGGTCCGGGTGGTCGATGCAGGCCGTCTCCAGCGGGTCCATCAGATGGTCGAGGTCGCTCCAGAAGCTCACGAAGTGGGTGCGGCAGCCGGGCGCGGGCCTGGTCAGTTCCTCGAGGACCGGTGAGCCGGGGCGCATTTGACGCACGATGGGATGCGCGTTCGCCAGGGGGACGACGCGGGTGCCGGAGTGCGGCGTGCCGAGCGTGACGAGCGTGCGGACCCTGCGGTCGCCGCCGAGACACTGCACGTAGTAACGCGCTATCAGCCCGCCGAGGCTGTGCCCGACGATGTCGACCTGCCTGCTGCCGGTGCGCTCGCAGATCCCCTCTATATGCCGGCCGAGCAGTTCGGCGGCGGTGCGGATGTCGCAGGTCAGGGGGGAGTAGTTGAGCGACTCGACCTGGTGCCTGCCGTGCTGGGCGAGGCTGCGGCGCAGCAGGACGAAGACCGAGCGGTTGTCTATGAAGCCGTGCAGCAGGACGACGGGGGGTTTGGTCTCCGTCGGCAGCTGGGCGGTGTCCCGTGTGGGGAGTGCGGGGGTGGTCCGGCGCTCCTGGGTGATGCCGGAGGGGTACAGGAGCAGGTGTCCGGCGAGGATCGCGATCTCCAGCGCGGTCGCCTTCAGCAGAGCCAGGGAGAGGCCGGCGAGTCTGCTCGGGAGCAGGCGCTGGCAGAGCGGAAGAAAGGGGAGTGCTGCCCCGGTGACCTTCATGGCCGACCTCCTTGCGGCACGCAGGAGGACGGCTTCGGCCCCCGTGTGCCCTCGTGGGAAGTCGCGGCGGAGGTGGCCGGCGGGGCATGAGGAGATCGCGGGGGGTGAGCGAGGCGCGTGGCGAGAGCCAGTCCTGTCGGCCAGGGTGCGCCGAAGACCTGGCGGGGCTCCCTGCCGGTGTGACGACGAGGCCCCCCGCTGTCGTGCCTTACCTGCCCTGCGTGCCCTTCGTGCGACCGTCGATGCGCCGCGCCGCCACGGCGCGCGGTCTGCGGCGCGGTGGTGCGGCGACCTCGTTGCGGCTCCCGTTGCGCGTGGTTCCGCTGCGACGCGGGTACCGCAGGCTGCTGCGGCCCGTGTGCCGCAGAGATATGGAACGGTGCGCGGCGAACGTGTCCCACCGTGTGATTTCCCCCTCGGTCTGCACCGCGAAACTGCCGGTTGCGGGATGCTGGAGATAACGTTCGTTCACTTCCTCGGGCAGCGTGGCCCGGGGCATCCGTGCCGTCGTGGCGCGTCCGGTGCGGTGAGCAGCGGAAAAGTGCCATACGCGCACCATGTATGGGATGTGTTGTTTGTGCGGCATAACTCATACATGAGCGGTACTTGTCGGTACGGATGGATGTAGTCGCTTCATGGAGGCAGTGATGGGTGTGGCAGCCGGTCCGATCCGCGTGGTGGTGGCCAAGCCGGGACTCGACGGCCACGATCGGGGGGCCAAGGTCATCGCGCGGGCACTGCGCGACGCCGGTATGGAGGTCATCTACACCGGCCTTCATCAGACTCCGGAGCAGATCGTCGACACCGCGATCCAGGAGGACGCCGACGCGATCGGCCTGTCCATCCTCTCCGGCGCCCACAACACCCTCTTCGCCGCCGTGATCGAACTCCTCAAGGAGCGCGACGCGGAGGACATCCTGGTCTTCGGCGGCGGCATCATCCCCGAGGCGGACATCGCCCCGCTGAAGGAGAAGGGCGTCGCGGAGATCTTCACGCCCGGGGCCACGACGCAGTCGATCGTGGACTGGGTGCGGGCGAACGTACGTCAGCCGGCTGCCTCCGGCGGTTGAGCCGACTTCCGGTGCGGGCCGGTGGGGGTGACCGTCTCTGAGGGCTGCCGCCCCCAGACTCCCGCTTCGGCCCTGAACCGGCCTCGTCCTCACGTGCCGGACGGGCCGAGTGGTTCCAGCTCCTCGATCATGGCCGCCCGCAGCCGCAACGTCGTGGCCAGCCGCTGGAACGCCTCCGCCCAGTACCCTCCGGCTCCCGGCGACGCGTCCTCCGACTCGTCCGGCACCGCCTGCAGGCCGTCGAGGCGGCTTGCCTCGGCCGGGTCGAGGCAGCGCTCGGCCAGGCCCATCACTCCGCTGAAACTCCATGGATAACTCCCCGCGTCCCGCGCGATGTTGAGCGCGTCGACCACCGACCGCCCGAGCGGCGCGGCCCACGGCACCGCACACACCCCGAGCAGCTGAAACGCCTCGGACAGACCATGCGTCGCGATGAATCCGGCGACCCACTCGGCCCGCTCGGCGGAACCCAGCGTGCCGAGGAGCTTCGCGCGCTCGGCCAACGACACCGCTCCCGGACCGCCCGCTTCCGGAGCCGAGGGCGACCCGAGCAGCGCCCTCGCCCACTCGCCGTCCCGCTGCCGTACCGCCGCCCGGCACCACGCCGCGTGCAGCTCGCCCTGCCAGTCGTCCGTCACCGGCAGCGCCACGATCTCCTGAGGTGTGCGCCCGCCGAGCCGCCCCGGCCACGTGCCGAGCGGCGCCGCCTCCACCAACTGGCCGAACCACCACGACCGTTCACCCCGCCCGGCCGGAGCCTTGGCCACGACCCCGTCGCGCTCCATGCCCGCGTCGCACTCGTGCGGCGCCTCGACACTGATCGCCGGCGTCTTTCCCGTGTGGTCCAGCGCCACGCACGCCCCGGCGCGCACCGCCATCCGCGCGGCGAGCGCCGAACCCGGCAGTGCCGAGAGCAGCTCGGCCGCCGTCGCCCGGACATTGCGGCTCCGGTCGGTCAGCGCCTGCTCCAGGAACGGCTCGTCCTGCGGGCCCAGCCCGGTCCGCAGCGAGTCGAGGAACATCAGCCGGTCCTCTGCCCGCTCCGTGGCCCATGTCGCGGTCAGCAGCTCGCGGGCGGCGGCGGGCTCACGGGCGCGTATCGCGGAGAGAAGGGAGACCCGCTCGGCGAACAACCCCTCCTGCCACAGCCGTTGGATCCTGGCCGAGTCCTCGAGGTGCGGCAGTGCCGCGCCCCCGCCGGGTGCCGCCCGCAGGGCGAACCGCCAGTCCGGGTTCAGCCGGGCCAGCCACACCGCCCTCGGGCCCGCGAACGTCAGCGCCGCCGGCCGTAGATCCGTGCGCCCCCGCGCCGCGTCCAGCAACGCGGGCAGCGACTGAGGGGGTGGAGCGAAACCGCGGTCGTTCGCCGTCGCGAGCCACTGGGGCAGCAGCTCCATGAGGTCCGGTGCCGTGCCTCTGCGGCCGCCGCCCGTCGCGCCGGGGCGGTCGGCCAGCAGCATCGCCAGCCTGCGCGCCGCCGCCGGGGGCAGCTTCGGCCGTGGGTCCTCGGGGGCCGGCTGCGGACGCTGCGCCGCTCGCGCCGGCCGCAGTCCCGCCCGCCGCCGTACGGTCTCCACGGCCGCCGCGTCCAGCAGCCCCGCCGGCGCCTCCCGGCCCGGTGCGCAGCCCGGGGGTGTACGCCGGTCCGTGCCGAGCAGCGCCGCGGTGACGAGTTCCTCCCAGGCGCCGGGCGAGGGTGAGTCCACGGTTCCCGGTGCGGGCGAATCCAAGGGGACGGAGGGGCTGTTCATGCGGTTCCTTCCGGTCTTCCTGGGTGGTGGGTGCTGGCTGCCATGGAGGGGGGCGGGGTTTACGCGCGACTGGGGCCGGCCTGACGGGTGGGACGTACGGCGAGGGCGGCGGGGGCCGGGTCGGCGGGCGTCGCTCGGTTCGTCTCACGGTCTGCGCGAGACGCGCCGCTCAGCACAGTTGCACCGCATCTCCCGCCCCCTCCGGCCAGGCCGTCAACGGGGTGAAGCCACGGTGGCCGCACTCGCCGAACACCTTGACCGGCGCGCCGCCCGACAGCGCGACCAGGCGCCACAGGCCGGGGCGGGCGCGGGCGGCAGGAGTGAGCGGCAGTGCCGTGTCCGCGTCGGCATCCGCCAGCTGCCACGAGCCGTCGTCCGGGGTCGGTATGACCCGGTCCAGGGTCACCGGGACGGAGTCCAGCCACGGGTCGTCGCGGAGCGCCTCGCCGTAACGGGCGGTCGCCTCGGTCGTCGTCACACCCGGCGGCCGTATCGCCGTCGGAGCGGGCGGTGCGAACTGCTCGCCCAGAGCCGCCCGCAGCTGCCCGGCGCCCGGGTACGCGGCCACCTCCGCCTCCAGGGCGAGCCCCACCGGCAGCGCCAGCTCCGGGGCACGGCCGGCGGCGCCATAGGAGAGGAGCAGTGCGGTGCGGTGCGAGTCGGCGCCGTACAGCCATATCCGGCGCGTCGTCAGTTTGGTGTCCGACGTGTCGTACTGGGCGAGGACCAGCCAGCGGTCCCGCACCGGCGGGCTGTCCGCCGAGGCGGGCAGGCCGATGCGGGAGCGGACCGTGGCCGCCAGGCCGTCGGGCAGCCGCTCACGGCCGAGCCAGCCTTGGTCGAGGAGGTGCAGAAGGGCGCACTCCTCCAGCAGGCGTACCGGCCAGCCCGGACCGGACGCGGGGATCGCCCCCAGGTCCCGCACCCGCGCGGCCAGTCCGGGGGCCTGGGCGTCGACCATGCGGGCCGCCGTCTCCTCCCACGGGCCGTACCCCGTCTGTTCCGCGCCGGCCAGGCCGCCGCGCAGCAGGTCCGCCAGGCGCTGCTCCAGCTCTGTCGCGCCCGCGGTGACCCGCATGGCCCGGCGCTCCGCCCTGCGCCGTGCTGCCTCCGGATCACCGGACCCGGAGGCGGAACCGGACGCGCCCGCTGTCCGCTTCTCTTCGGTGCGCTGCCTTCTCCCCTTTATCCACTGCTCCGCCCAGTCCGGCGGCTGCCCCGGCGACACCGCCCTTTCCCCGCCCGCCCAGAGGAGCAGCAGCCCGAGCGCGTGCTTGCACGGGAACTTCCGGCTCGGGCAACTGCACTTGTACGCGGGCCCGGATGCGTCCGCGATGTCGATGACCGTCTGATACGGCTTGCTGCCACTGCCCTTGCACAGCCCCCACACCGTCCCCTCGTCGGAACTCCCCGCCTCGGACCACGGCCCCGCCGCGCCGAGTTTGCTTCCCGCTTTGCGTGACGCGGTGTCAGGCGCCAGTGCCAGCACCTGGTCCGCGGTCCAGCGCACCCCCTGCTGAGTCATGCCATCGAAGGTAGATCCCACCACTGACAATCGGCCGGGGCCGAGATCCCTGGAACGGGCTTGCGAGCGCGTTTGTGCAGGTCGGAACGCATTGTCAGTGGCGTGGTGCAACGTGGATGCCAGATCCGAAACGGCTGAACCGGCCGAGCTGGAGGGGGACTTTGCCATGCCTGTGTCCGTAGAACCGACATCCGTCGCAGCAGGGGAGACGGAACCGGCCGAGGCGTTGCGGCCGCACGCCGAGGACTCCTTCGCCCATGAACTCGCCGCGCTGGCCGCGCAGGACGACCGTCCGCGCCCGGCGCGCTGGAAGCTGTCGCCGTGGGCGGTGGCCACGTATCTGCTCGGCGGCACGCTGCCGGACGGCACGGTGATCACACCGAAGTACGTGGGCCCGCGTCGCCTGGTCGAGGTCGCCGTCACCACGCTCGCCACGGACCGCGCCCTGCTCCTGCTCGGCGTGCCCGGCACCGCCAAGACCTGGGTCTCCGAGCACCTGGCCGCGGCGGTCAGCGGTGACTCGACGTTGCTGGTCCAGGGCACGGCGGGCACGCCGGAGGAGGCGATCCGCTACGGCTGGAACTATGCGCAGCTGCTCGCGCACGGGCCGAGCCGTGACGCCCTTGTGCCCAGCCCCGTCATGCGGGCCATGGCGGAGGGGATGACGGCGCGGGTGGAGGAGCTGACCCGGATTCCCGCGGATGTGCAGGACACGTTGATCACGATTCTGTCGGAGAAGACGCTGCCGATACCTGAGCTGGGGCAGGAGGTGCAGGCGGTCCGCGGTTTCAACCTCATCGCCACGGCCAACGACCGCGACCGTGGCGTCAACGACCTCTCCAGCGCCCTGCGCCGCCGCTTCAACACGGTGGTGCTGCCGTTGCCGGAGAGCGTGGAGGCCGAGGTGGACATCGTCTCCCGTCGGGTCGACCAGATCGGCCGCTCCCTCGACCTGCCGGCCGCGCCCGACGGCATCGACGAGATCCGCCGCGTCGTGACGGTCTTCCGCGAGCTGCGGGACGGGGTGACGTCCGACGGCCGCACGAAGCTGAAGTCGCCGAGCGGCACGCTGTCGACGGCGGAGGCGATCTCCGTCGTCACCAACGGTCTGGCACTGGCCGCCCACTTCGGCGACGGCGTGCTGCGATCCGGCGACGTGGCCGCGGGCATTCTCGGCGCCGTCGTCCGCGATCCGGCGGCGGACCGGACCATCTGGCAGGAGTACCTGGAGGCGGTCGTGCGTGAGCGGGACGGCTGGACGGACTTCTACCGGGCGTGCCGGGAGGTGAGTGCGTGAACGACGACCTTGGGTGGGGGCGGCCTGGTGGGGGATCAAAGGAGGGCGGATCGAAGGCGGGTGGGTCAACGGCGGGCGGATCGGTGGTGGGGAGTTCGGTGGCGGGCGGATCCGTGGCTGAGGGGCCGGTGGGGTCGGTGTGGTGAGGCGGGGGGACGACGCCAGGTGGGCGCCTGTGAGGGCGTGGCCGGTGTCCCGCTGGGGGCGGCTTGGGGGTGGTGATGCGGGGTTTCGTTGGGGGCTGTGGTGTGGGCGGTTCGGACGCCGTGGTGTGGGGCGGCTCGGTCAGGTGCTGTGGGGTGGATTGGGGCACGTGGTGCGGTGCGCGGCCGGAGTGGTGCTGAGAGGCGCAGGTCGCGGTTGCGGGGATGAGTTGGTGTCCGGCGGTGTGGTGATGGCGGTCCTGTGACCGTGTGGCACTGAGGGGTCGGGAGGGCGTCCGGTGAGGACATGTGGTGGCAGTGGAGGCGAGGGGGACGGTGTGACAGGCGTTGACGAGGTGGGGAGCGGGGGCTTGGAGGCGAGCGCCCCGGGGGCGGGCGGCTTGCCGGCGGCGTGCTCGGACACCTCGGCTGCACCCGCTTCGGCATCGAAGCCGCCGGGACCGTTGCTGCTCGGCGTGCGGCACCACGGGCCGGGCTCGGCGCGGGCCGTGCGGGCGGCGCTGGACGCGGCCCGGCCGCGGGTCCTGTTGATCGAGGGGCCGCCGGAGGCAGACGCCCTGATCCCGCTCGCCGCCGACGAGGACATGCGACCGCCCGTCGCGCTCCTTGCTCATGCCGTGGACGAGCCCGGCCGCTCGGCTTTCTGGCCGCTGGCCGAGTTCTCCCCGGAGTGGGTCGCGATCCGCTGGGCCCTGGAGCACCAGGTCCCGGCCCGCTTCATCGACCTGCCGGCCACGCACACGCTGGCGTGGGGCAGGCAGGACGAGACCCCGCTCGATGCGGGGGCCGGCGAGGGTCGGGACGCGGAGCCGGGCGCCGACGCCCAGCCGGGGACCGAGGGCGGCGGCCAGGAGGGCGGGGTGGCTGACGCCGGTGGCGAGCCTCGTGCCGATGTCCGGGTCGACCCCCTCGCCGTGCTCGCCGATGTCGCCGGCTACGACGATCCCGAGCGGTGGTGGGAGGACGTCGTCGAACACCGGGGAGCGGGGGACGGGGACGCGTTCGCGCCGTTTCTCGGGCTCGAAGAGGCCATGGGGGCGTTGCGGGAGGCGTACGGCAGCGGGGGGCATGAGCGGGATCTCGTGCGGGAGGCGTATATGCGCCTTCAAGTGCGGGCTGCTCAGCGCGAGTTCGGAGACGCGGTGGCCGTGGTGTGCGGGGCGTGGCATGTGCCCGCGCTGCGGCGGAAGAGCACCGTGGCCGCCGACAAGGCGCTGCTGAAGGGGTTGCCCAAGGTCAAGGCGGACATGACATGGGTGCCGTGGACGTATCGCCGGTTGGCTCGGGTCAGCGGGTACGGGGCAGGGATCGACTCGCCCGGATGGTACGGGCATCTCTTCGGCGCGCCGGACCGGCCGGTCGAGCGGTGGATGACCAAGGTCGCCGGGCTGCTGCGGGACGAGGACCGGATCGTGTCGTCGGCGCATGTCATCGAGGCGGTGCGGCTGGCGGAGACGCTCGCGGTGATGCGGGGGCGGCCGTTGCCGGGGCTGAGTGAGACGACCGACGCGGTGCGGGCGGTGATGTGCGAGGGCTCGGACGTGCCGTTGGCGCTGGTGCAGGACCGGCTCGTGGTGGGGGACGTGCTGGGGGAGGTGCCGCGGTCGGCGCCGGCGGTGCCGTTGCAGCGGGACCTCGACCGGATGCAGCGTCGGCTGCGGCTCAAGCCGGAGGCGTTGGAACGGGAGTTGGAGCTCGACCTGCGCAGGGAGAACGACGCCGAGCGCAGCAGGCTGCTGCACCGACTGCGGCTGCTCGGCGTGGCGTGGGGGGAGCCGGCCGCGTCGCGGGGCAGTACGGGGACGTTCCGGGAGACGTGGCGGCTGCGGTGGGAGCCCGAGCTGTCCGTGCGGGTCGCGGAGGCGGGGGTGTGGGGGACCACCGTGTTCGCCGCGGCGACCGCCAAGGCGGAGGCGGACGCCGTCGCCGCGCAGGGCCTGGCGGACGTCACCGCCCTCGCCGAGCGCTGCCTGCTGGCCGAACTGCCGGACGCGCTGCCCGCGGTGATGCGGATCCTCGCGGACCGTGCCGCCCTCGACGCGGACGTCGGCCATCTCGCCCAGGCCCTGCCCGCGCTGGTTCGCTCCCTGCGGTACGGCGATGTGCGCGGCACGGACACCGGAGCGCTCACGGAGGTCGCCGCGGGGCTCGCCGAGCGCGTCTTCGTCGGCCTGCCCCCGGCCTGCGCCGCCCTGGACGCGGACGCGGCCGAGGAGATGCGGCGCCATGTGGACGCCGTGCACGGGGCGGTGGGGTTGCTGGGCGACGCGGTGGCGTCGGGGCCGGTCGCGGGAAGCGGGGCATCCGCGTCGGGTGGGGGCGCGCTGGGTGAGGTGTCCGCATCGGATCGGGGTGCCCAGGGAAAGGCCGCCGTTGCGGTCCACGGCGACCTGCGCGAGCGGTGGCACAGGGTGCTTCGGGTGCTGTCCGTGCGGGACACCGTGCCCGGTGTCGTCCGGGGGCGTGCCGTACGACTGCTGCTGGATGACGGGGAGTTGGCGCAGGACGAGGCGGCGCGGCTGATGGGGCTCGCGTTGTCGCGGGGGACGCCGCCGGGGGACGCGGCCGCGTGGATCGAGGGGTTCGTCGGGGGCGGTTCCGGTGGCGGGATGCTGCTCGTCCATGACGAACGGCTGCTCGGGTTGGTCGATGCGTGGCTGACGGGAGTGCCGGCGGAGGCGTTCACGGACGTGCTGCCGCTGCTGAGGCGCACCTTCTCGGCGTATGAGCCGGGAGTACGGCGGACCTTGGGCGAGCTGGTTCGGCGCGGGCCGGGGCAGCGGGGGAGTGCGGGGGCCCGTGGCTCCGGGATACCCGGCTTCGCCGCCGAGCTCGACCTGGAGCGGGCGGACGCCGTGGTGCCGGTGGTGCGGTTGCTGCTGGGGCTGGACCGCGTGGGGGAGAGCGTCGAGAACGAGCTCGGTGAGAGCGACACCGGGGAGAGCGATATTGAGGAGGGCGACGTCGGGGAGGGCGACGTCGGTGAGAACGACCGTGGTGAGAACGACCTGGGCGGGAACGATTCCGGCAAAGACGACCTTGTGGGGGCGACGGGATGACGACTGACTGTGTGACGGAGCCGAGGGAGCGGGGCGGAGTGGTGGGGGCCGGCAGGCAGGCGCATCCATCTCCGGTCCAAGGCGGGCCGTCGACGACGACTGCGCCGGTGATTCCGGTGATCCCGTTGTGGGAGCGGCCTCGCATCGGAGCGTGCCGATGACGAGCGAGGCGATGGATCCGGCCCGGGAGCGGCTGCGGCGGTGGCGGATGGTGCTGGGCGGGGACGACGCCGACGGCACCGGGTGTGCGCTCTCCGGGCGGGACGCCGCGATGGACGGGGCGCTGTCCGCCCTGTACGGCAAGGGGGACAAGGCGCAGTCGGGGAGAGACCGTTCGGCGGGGCTCGGGGCGTCGGCGCCGTCCGTGGCGCGATGGCTCGGGGACATCCGGACGTACTTCCCGTCGTCCGTAGTCCAGGTCATGCAGCGGGACGCCATCGACCGGCTGGGGCTGAACACCCTGCTGCTGGAGCCGGAGATGCTGGAGGCCGTGGAGGCGGACGTGCATCTCGTCGGCACGTTGCTGTCGCTCAACAAGGCGATGCCGGAGACCACGAAGGAGACGGCAAGGGCCGTCGTGCGCAAGGTGGTCCAGGACCTGGAGAAGCGGCTCGCCACCCGTACCCGGGCCACGCTCACCGGCGCGCTCGACCGCAGCGCCCGTATCAATCGGCCACGTCACCACGACATCGACTGGAACCGGACGATCGCGGCCAACCTCAAGCACTACCTGCCGGAGTACCGGACGGTCGTGCCGGAGCGGCTCATCGGGTACGGGCGGGCGTCGCAGTCCGTGAAGAAGGAGGTCGTCCTCTGCATCGACCAGTCGGGGTCGATGGCGGCGTCCGTCGTGTACGCCTCGGTCTTCGGGGCCGTGCTGGCCTCCATGCGGTCCATCAGCACGCGGCTCGTCGTCTTCGACACATCCGTCGTCGACCTCACCGATCAGCTCGACGATCCGGTCGACGTCCTGTTCGGCACCCAGCTCGGCGGCGGCACGGACATCAACCGGGCGCTCGCGTACTGCCAGTCGCAGATCACCCGGCCCGCGGAGACGGTGGTGGTGCTGATCAGCGACCTGTACGAGGGAGGGATACGGAACGAGATGCTCAAGCGGGTCGCCGCGATGAAGGCGTCGGGGGTGCAGTTCGTGGCGCTGTTGGCGCTGTCGGACGAGGGAGCGCCCGCCTACGACCGGGAGCACGCTGCCGCGCTCGCGGCGCTGGGCGCACCGGCTTTCGCCTGTACGCCCGACCTGTTCCCGGACGTGATGGCGGCGGCCATCGAGAAGCGGCCGATTCCAGTGCCGGACATGGTGTGAGGAGGCGGTGTGATGCGGGGGCGTGATGCGGCGGCGTGAGGGGGCGCAAGGGCGCGGAACGGCTGGTGATTTGTCGACCTGGTGACGTCCGACTTGGGCCAGCAAAAGGGACATGAGGCGCATCGGGCACGGGGGGCTTGCGCAACCGCGGGAGAGCCATGCGAGTATCGGACACCTGTTCAGCGGTGCGCCGCGCTCCGCTCGTCCGTACCGCGTCGCATCGACTCGCTGATCATCACGCGTACTTCGCTGCACCCCACGCGTACTTCGCTCCGTCGCACGGGAGGACCGTCGCCCCTTGACCTGGCCAGCCGCTCTGCCGGGTGCCGCTCTGCGCGTCGTGCGCATGGCGGCCGGGCGGCGTGCGCTGCAGGCGGTGCTGTTGGTGGGCGGTCTGTTCGTGCTTGGGTTCCTCTGCGGAGAGCGGGCGTATGCGGCTGACGGGGTGTCGGTGAGCACTGGGTCCGTCTCATCCGCGTCACCTGCGTCGTCCGGGTCGTCAACCTCGTCTGCGGCGTCAACCTCGTCGGCCTCGTCCGCCTCGTCAACCTTGTCCGCATCCTCCGCCGATCTCCGGTCGGCGACGGAGAGTGCCGTCGAGGGCCTGGTGGCCGTACCGGCCAAGTCCGGCGTTCGCGATGAGCCGACCGCTCCGGCCAAGCCGGCAGCTCCCCGGCATCCGGCGCCTCAGGACCAGGCACCCCTGGGCCGGCCGGCCGGCGACGTCGTGCGGACAGTGACCGAAGGCCTGACCGAGCGGCTGGCCGGCGTGCAGGCGAAGGTGCCGCCGCTGGGGTCGCTGCCCGACCTCCCCGACCTCCCCGACCTGCCCGCGCTGCCCGCCCTGCCGACCGCGCCCGAATCGCCCGCGTGGCCGAGCAGTCCGGGGCTGGAATTCCCCGGCCTGCCAGGGCTTCCCGGCACGGAACTTCCCGGCACCCACCTCCCCGGCACCAACCTTCCCGCTCTGCCCGCGGCGCCCGGACAGACGTTGCCCGCGCCCGTCACCGGGACGCCGCAGTCGGGGTCCCCGGCGCCCGGGTCGGGTGAAGGGCGCGACGGTGAGGGGCGGCGTACCGGCAAGGAAGCGGCGAGCGTCGTCTTCGGCCCCCGGTTCGTTGCTGAGGTCACCGCGTCCCATGCCCCGGTCGCCGACGGCGCGCACCGCGACGCGACCTCCGGCTACGCCCCCGCCCGACCGGCGCCGGTCGATCACCCGGGCGGTGTGCTGGGCAACCGTTCGGCGGGCGACAGCGGTACGTCGCGGCACGGTGACGCGCACGCCGTCTCGCTGAGCCAGCGGGCTCCGCTGCGGCTGGTGCCCGGCGCCGCCGCCCGCGTCGACGCGGACGAGATCCAGGACAGGCACCGGGACATTCCGGTTTCCCCCGCATAGGCCAGTAGGCCGGCCCTCCCCGCCGTAGACCTGCCGCGCGGGGGCGGAAACAGGTCTGCCCGCCCGTCCGGACACCCCCCAACTTCCGGATGTCCCCCCGACATCCCCCGGACGGAATCCGCTGGAGCCGTACCCGGTCCCGCTGGTCCTCAACTCCCCGGACCGCGACCGCAACCGGCACCGCAATGTCCCCAACCGTCCGAAGCCCCGGAGCGCTTCACCACTCCGTTCCTCCGGGACCTTCGGAGCCCCAAGATCTAGGGATCCGACGCACGCATGAACAAGAACATCCGCCGTTCGATCGTCATAGCCGCCGGTGTCACCGGCGCCTGGGCGCTCGGTTCGGCCGCCGCCAGCGCGGACGAACTGCCCGCCTCCACCCTCTCCGTACCGGACACCACCACCGACGCGACCGCCGCGGCCGACACCGCCGACGACCCCGGCCTGCTCGGCGCCGTCACCGGCACCGTCAACGGCGTCGTCTCCGACGTGACCGACACCGTCTCCGGCGTCACCGACGGCGCCACCCGCACGGTCACCGACACAGTCACCGACACGGTCGACGACACCGCCGGTACGGCCCGGACGGCGCCCGCGAGCGCCGCCGAGCAGGCCCGCCGTTACGTCGACGCCAAGGTCACCGTCCCGTCCGCAAGCCAGGCCACCAAGGCGAAGGGGGCCGCCCAGGTCATCCAGGGCGCCAAGGCCGCCCGCGCGGACAAGGCGGCCGCGCACGCCGAGGCCCACCTCTCCGCGGGCGCCGCCGATGCCGTCACCGACATCCGGAACGCCGCCCAGGACGCGCCGGGCGCCCCGGACGTCCCCAGCTCCATCGACTACCTCTTCGGCCCCCTCGCCGCCTTCGCCCCCGAACTGGAGAAGGCGCTCGCCGCAGCCCAGACGAAGCTGCAGGGCACGCAGGCGGCGGCCCGTTCGCAGGCGCAGGGCGTCGAGGGTGTCGTACGGACGAAGGCGGAGTACGCCGTCGCGGGCGCGGGCCGCACCGCAGCGGGTGCGCAGGGCGCCGGACAGGCCGCCGTCGCCTACGCCGACAGCAGGACCGCGGGCGCGGCAACGACCGCCAAGTCCACCGCCACCGGCACGGCCACCGCCGTCAGGACGGCCGCCGAGGCCTCCGTCTCCGCCGTCCCCAGCCACGTCACCGGCACGGTCGGCGGCGTCGAGCAGCGGGTCGTCGGCACGGTCAGCACCGTCCCCGGCACGGTCACCCCGGTCGTCGAGCAGACCGCCGACGCGGTCGTCCCGCCGCTCGCCACCGAGGCCGTCAACGGCGTGTTCCCGGTTGCCGGTCACGCCGCCGAGGGCGTCGCCCCGGCCGCCCAGCACGCCGTCGCCGGTGTCGCCCCCACCGCAACCCACGCCGTGGCCGGGGTGACCCCCGTCGCCGGGAACGCGGTGGCCGGCGTCCAGCCGGTGGCCGCCGGTGCGGTGGCCGGGGTCACCCCGGTCGTCGGCCAAGCGGTGGACGGCGTCGTGCCGGTTGCCCAGGGCGCAGTCGCCGGGGTCGCCCGGACCGCCGGGCACACGGTCGACGCCGCGACGGCGCTGGCGTACGGCGTCGTCGCCGACGTGCAGCCCGTGGCCGGCCAGGCCGTCGCCGGCGTCCAGCCGGTGGCCGCCGGTGCCGTTCAGGGGGTTCAGCCGGTCGCCGGCGGGGTCGTCCAGGGCGTGCAGCCGGTGGCCCACGGCGCGGTGGGCGACGTACAGCACTTCGCGTACGGCACCGTCGCCGACGTACAGCCCATCGCCTACGACGCCGTCTCCGACGTGCAGCCGGTCGTACGGGGCGTCACCGCGGACGTGCCCCCGTACGCCACCGGTCTGGCCGGCCAGGTCACCGCCGACGGCACCGGTGCCGTCCTGCCGCCGGTCGCCGGCACCGCCGTGCACGGTGTCGCGCCGGTCGCCGAGCAGGCCGTCCGGGACGCGGGCGCGCTGGCGTACGGCGTGGCCGGCGACGTCCGGCCGTTCGCGGGCGGTGTCGTCGGCGAGGTCGACCCCTTCGCGCACGGGGTGGCCGAGCAGGCCGGGCCCTTCGCCGAGGGCGTCACCGAGCACGTGCAGCCGTTCGCGTACGGCGTCACCGGCGCCGTCCAGCCCGTCGTCGACACGGTCATGGACACCGTCCAGCCGGTCGCGCAGGGCGTCGGTGGCAGCGCCACGACGTTCGCGTACGGCGTGGCGGGCGACGTGCAGCCGTTCGCGGGCGGTGTCGTCGGCGAGGCCGACCCCTTCGCCCACGGCGTCGCCGGCCAGTTCGGGCCCTTCGCCGGGGACCTGACCGGCA
Source organism: Streptomyces sp. SD31 (assembly GCF_052068475.1). Taxonomy (NCBI): domain Bacteria; kingdom Bacillati; phylum Actinomycetota; class Actinomycetes; order Kitasatosporales; family Streptomycetaceae; genus Streptomyces; species Streptomyces sp. SD31. The sequence continues at coordinate 122,171 of NZ_JBQHCX010000009.1, forward strand.
CGGTCCAGGGCTCGGCCGGCCCGCTGGCGGGCAACGCCGTCGCCGGCGTGCAGGGCGTGGCCCACGCGGTCACCCCGGGCTACGCGCAGGACACCCGGGCCGCCCACGCGGCACAGGACCTGCACTACGGCAGCCCGTACGGCATCTGATCCCCGTGGCACCCGGGTCACCCAGGTGACCCGAGCCGACCGACTCCTCGGGGCGGACGGACCCGGACGGCCGAACACCGTCGGCCGATCCGACCGGAACCCCGTGGAAGGGCCGAGTGATCCTCATTGGGGTGGGGATCACTCGGCCCGGAGCCCACAGGGGCGGCCCATTCGTGCCCCTTCGGGCTGCTCAAGGGACCTCACCGGGTCAACCCCAGCCCGGTGGGGTCCTTTCTCTTTGCGCTTCTCTTTGCGCTGGCGTGCGCTACCGGTGTGCTACCGGAACCTCACACTCGGCACGCCGTGCCAGAGATCTTTGCTGATCGCGGCATCATGTGACAGGTATCACCGCTCAGGTGTGACCCGCGATTTAGAGGCCCCCCGCAACCAGCGATAACCTGCGAGACGGACATGCCGCGCGCTCGGACACCGTGTGCGCCTCCCTTGTGACACATGCGGACCGTCACGTTGCCCTTCGCGGCACGCCCACGCATCCAACGAACCGCGAGATCACTGATAGGGACGGAAGCGCGTGGACCTGTTCGAGTACCAGGCGAGGGACCTCTTCGCCAAGCACGATGTACCGGTGCTGGCCGGTGAAGTCATCGACACGCCTGAGGCGGCCCGCGCAGCCACTGAGCGCCTCGGTGGCAAGTCCGTCGTCAAGGCACAGGTGAAGGTCGGCGGCCGTGGCAAGGCCGGTGGCGTCAAGCTCGCCGCGAACGCGGACGAGGCCGTCGCCCGCGCGACGGACATCCTCGGCATGGACATCAAGGGCCACACGGTCCACAAGGTGATGATCGCCGAGACGGCCCCGGAGATCCTGGAGGAGTACTACGTCTCCTTCCTCCTCGACCGTGCCAACCGCACCTTCCTCTCCATCGCCTCCGTCGAGGGCGGCATGGAGATCGAGGAAGTGGCGGCCACCCGTCCGGAGGCCGTCGCCAAGATCGCGATCGACGCCATCGACGGCGTGGACGAGGCCAAGGCCCGCGAGATCGTCGAGGCCGCCAAGTTCCCGGCCGAGGTCGCGGACAAGGTCGCCAACGTCCTGATCAAGCTGTGGGACACCTTCATCAAGTCGGACGCCCTCCTCGTCGAGGTCAACCCGCTCGCGAAGGTCGCCTCCGGTGACGTCATCGCCCTCGACGGCAAGGTGTCGCTCGACGAGAACGCCGAGTTCCGCCACCCCGAGTACGAGGAGCTCCACGACAAGGACGCGGCCAACCCGCTCGAGGCCGCCGCCAAGGCGAAGGGCCTCAACTACGTCAAGCTCGAGGGCGAGGTCGGCATCATCGGCAACGGCGCGGGTCTCGTCATGAGCACCCTGGACGTCGTCGCGTACGCCGGTGAGAAGCACGGCAACGTCAAGCCGGCCAACTTCCTGGACATCGGCGGTGGCGCCTCCGCCCAGGTCATGGCCAACGGTCTGGAGATCATCCTCGGCGACCCGGACGTCAAGTCCGTCTTCGTCAACGTCTTCGGCGGCATCACCGCCTGTGACGAGGTCGCCAACGGCATCGTCCAGGCCCTGAAGCTCCTCGAGGACCGCGGCGAGAACGTCAGCAAGCCCCTCGTCGTCCGTCTCGACGGCAACAACGCCGAGCTCGGTCGGCAGATCCTCACCGACGCCAACCACCCGCTGGTCCAGCGCGTCGACACCATGGACGGCGCGGCCGACAAGGCCGCCGAGCTGGCCCACGCCGCCAAGTAAGCACTCAGGACGAGGACACAACACACCATGGCTATCTGGCTCAACAAGGACAGCAAGGTCATCGTCCAGGGCATGACCGGCTCCACCGGCATGAAGCACACCAAGCTCATGCTCGGTGACGGCACCGAGGTCGTGGGCGGCGTGAACCCGCGCAAGGCGGGCACCTCCGTGGACTTCGACGGCACCGAGGTACCGGTCTTCGGCACCGTCAAGGAGGCCATCGAGAAGACCGGCGCCAACGTCTCCGTCATCTTCGTGCCGGAGAAGTTCACCAAGGACGCGGTCGTCGAGGCCATCGACGCCGAGATCCCGCTGGCCGTCGTGATCACCGAGGGCATCGCCGTGCACGACACGGCCGCGTTCTGGGCGTACGCCGGCAAGAAGGGCAACAAGACCCGCATCATCGGCCCGAACTGCCCCGGCATCATCACGCCGGGTCAGTCGAACGTCGGCATCATCCCGGGCGACATCACCAAGCCGGGCCGCATCGGCCTGGTGTCGAAGTCCGGCACGCTGACGTACCAGATGATGTACGAGCTGCGTGACATCGGCTTCTCGACCGCCGTCGGTATCGGTGGTGACCCGATCATCGGCACCACGCACATCGACGCGCTCGCCGCGTTCCAGGCCGACCCCGAGACCGACCTGATCGTCATGATCGGTGAGATCGGCGGCGACGCCGAGGAGCGGGCCGCGGCCTTCATCAAGGACAACGTGACCAAGCCGGTCGTCGGCTACGTCGCGGGCTTCACCGCGCCCGAGGGCAAGACCATGGGCCACGCGGGTGCCATCGTCTCCGGTTCGTCCGGTACGGCGCAGGCGAAGAAGGAGGCCCTGGAGGCCGCGGGCGTCAAGGTCGGCAAGACGCCGACCGAGACGGCGAAGCTTGCTCGCGAGATCCTGGGCGGCTGACCCTTCAAGGGCGCTTAGCTGACGTTGGTGGGCCCGTTCCCTGCGTGGGGGCGGGCCCACCGGCGTTTCGCTCGCCCGCGCTGGAGGGGTGCCGCCTTCTTTTGAGGCTGTGCACGCCGTGACTGCAGCGCCCCAGGGGCGCGGGGAACTGCGCGACCAGCCACGATGGACCCGCAGGCGGGGGACGGCCGTAGCCCGCAACGGCAGGTTGCCGCAGCGCTCACCCCGTCTGCGGCGCCAACCGTTCCGGTCCGTTCTGCTCCTCCGACCTCAACTTGGCCCGCAGCTCGATCTCCCTCTCCGACAACGGCCCCGGCGCCACCTTCGGCGGCACACCCAGCACCGTCTGCCCCGGCGGCACCGGCGGCTCGTACTGTGTCGGAGCCGTCCGCAGTGTGAGCGCCGTCGTGCCGATGAGCGCCACGGTGAACGCGATCGCCGCCCGCGTCCAGAAGCGGGCCCGGCGTTCGCTGCCCTCGCGTACCGTCATCGGCTTGGCCGCGCGCAGGCGCTCCGCGGAGGCCAGTTCGGCCAGGCGCCGGTTGAGTTCGACGGGGTCGGACAGGCCCGGCAGACGGGCGGCGACCGCGGCGCGGGCGTGGAGGAGGCGGTTCGCGGTCGCCGGGGTGCTCGCCTCCGTCTCCGCCGCCGTTTCGGGCAGGTCGAGGCCCACGCCGTCGTAGAGGAGAAGCGTGCGGCGCTGGGGTGCCGGGAGTTCGAGGAGCACGTCCAGCAGGGCACGGTCGGACGCGTCCGGCGGCGGGGGTTCGGGGTGCCGGTATCGGGGGCGGAACCGGTGCCAGGGGGAGAGGGCGCAGTCGTACGCCGTCGCCCGCACCCAGCCCGCCGGGTCCGGGTCGCGGGCCACCTCCGGCCAGCGCTGCCAGGCCAGTTGGAAGGCCCATTCGACCGATTCGCGGGCGAGTTCGCGGCGCCCGGTGAGCAGGTATGTCTGCCGTACGAGGGCGGGGGCGCAGAAGGCGTAGAGCGCGTCGAAGGCCTGGGCGGGGGTCAGAGGACACTCCGTCACCTCGGCTGCCGCCGGGGGCTCCTGATCCCCCGTCTCCTGACCCTCCGTCTCCTCCGCCAGGGAGCTGAGCAGTTCCGCGTACGCCTCCCTCCTCCCGCCCCGCGGCGTCCGGCGGCCGATCTCCCACGCGCGTACCGTCTCGCAGCTGACGCCCACCCGTGCCGCGACCTGATCCTGCGTCAATGAACTGGCCTCGCGCAGGCGTCGGCGTTCCTCGGGCGGGGGGAGCCGGAATGCGGGGCTCTGCGTCACAGCACGCCCTTTCGTGGGAAAAGGTAGATAAACATATATTGAGCGACACATCGGAGCTTCGCCTGTTACGACGGAAAAGCGCGTGTCGTTGGGAGCATGGCGGGCGTGATCGACATGACCGCTCGCAGAACGCCCCCCTCGCCCCCGTCGTCCCTGCTCACGCGGCTGCGCGGCCGAACGCCCGGGCTGGGCGCCAGCCTTATGTCCGGCGCGGTGGCGGCGGGGCTGGGGCTGGGTGTGTTCGCCGTACTGGTGATGGTGCTCTGGGTCAGTTCGCCGTATCCGGACAGCGGGCCGGGGGGCGCGCTGCGGATCGCCGCCGTGCTGTGGTTGCTGGCGCACGGCGCCGAACTGGTCCGCACCGACACCCTCTCCGGCGTGCCCGCGCCCGTGGGGGTCACACCGTTGCTGTTGTTCGTCCTGCCGGTGCTGCTGGTGCACCGGGCGGCGCGGGACACGGCGGCGGACGGGGGCGAGGGGGTGCCGCTGGTGGCGGGGCGCACGGCGTGGGCGGGTGTCGTGCTCGGGTACCTCGGGATCGGGGCGGCGGCCGCGGTGTACGCGGCCGGGGGTGAGCTGCGGCCGGCGTGGTGGTGGACCGGGCTGTGGGTGCCGGCGGTCGTGATGGTGGCGGCGGGGGCGGGGGTGTGGACGGCGTGCGGGCGGCCTCCCGAGGTGGTGGAGCGGGTGCTGGCCGGGTTGCCGAGATGGGTACGGCGGCTGGTGCCCGGGGTGCGGGCCCGTGCCCGTTTCGGTGCCGCGGCGCGCGCGGCCACGGCCGGGGCGGCTGCCCTTGTCGGGGGCGGGGCCTTGCTGGTGGGCGGGTCGCTGGTGTGGCACGGCAGGGCGACGCAGGCGTCCTTTCTGCAGCTGACGGAGGGGTGGTCCGGGCGGTTCGCGGTGCTGCTGCTGTGCCTGGCGCTCGTGCCGAACGCGGCGGTGTGGGCGGCGGCGTACGCGCTGGGACCGGGTTTCGTGCTCGGGGCGGGGCATGTGGTGGCGCCGGCGTCCTCCGCTCCCGCGCCCTTGCTGCCACCGCTTCCGTTGCTGGAGGCGGTGCCGGATGGCGGGGGTGCGGGGCCGGTGCAGTGGGCGGTCGGGGCGTTGCCTGTGGTGGCGGGGGTGGTGGTCGGGTGGTTTGTGGCGGGGGCGGCGGTGCGAGGCGGGGGAGTTGGATCCGCGGGGGTGGGGACGCTGGGCGGTCGGGCCGCCGAGGGGGCCCGGACCCAGGGTGGGCGGGCATCCGCCACGGCCCCGTCTCCGGCCGGGCACGTGGCTGCCGAGGTTTGGTCGGGTGGTCGGACTGCCGCGGTCGCGGTGCTGGCTGCCGTGCTCTGCGCGGTGGTGGTCGCCGTGCTGGCCGGTCAGTCGGGCGGGCCGCTGGGGGTCGGGATGCTCGCGGACTTCGGGCCGGTGTGGTGGCAGGCGGGGGCGGCGACGCTGGCGTGGGTCGCGGTGGTGGCGGTTCCCGTGGCGGTGCTGGCGCGGGCGTGGCGGTGCCGGGCCGGGGCGATGCGCCGGGCGGAGCGGGTGAGCGAGACGCAGGGGGCGCGGATCGGCAAGCCGCGGGTGGAGGCGTCGGGGGAGCGTGGCTCGCAGGACAGCGGCTCGAAGGAGACCGGCTCGGATGCGGGCGGACGCCGGTTCCGGGAGCGGCTGCCGCTGGTCGGCGGGTGGTTGTCACGGGCGGCGGAGCCGGGGGAGCGCGAGGGGGCGCCGACGGACTCGAAGACGGGCGCGACGACTGGCTCGCACGCGGGCTCGAAGACGGGCTCGAAGGCAGATTCAAACGCGGACTCGAAGACGCGGCACAAGGCTTACGGCCAGGACGCCCCGCTCACGGCACCGGCACCGGGACCGGCGCCGGACCAGCCCCTCCCGCATCAGGGCAAGGACCACAACGCCCGGTCCGCGCAGTACGACGAGGACGCCCCGTACGAGGGCTCCGACCAGGAGATCCCGCACGTGGAGTACGACCACGACACGACTTTCGAGCCGTACGACTACCCGCCCGCCGAGCCGTCCCCGGAGCCGCCGGCGAAGCAGTCACCGGAACGGTCACCGGAGGCATCGGATCCACCGCAGCCCGCCTCCTGAGCGCACTCCTGAGCCCACTCCGGAGCGGGACCCGATCCCGAACCCGAGCCCGCTCCCGAACCCGCTCCCGAATCCCTCAGTCCGTCGTCCCCAGAACTCCCCGCAGCTCCTTCGGCAGAAGCTCATTGCACGCCTGCTTCGCCTCGTTCGTCAGCGCGTCATTGGTGCAGGTGTAGTAGTCGCTGTAGACCACCTGCGCCGTGAACCCGGCGGCGACCACCGCCATGGCGAGGGACGCTGTGACCAGGCCGCTCACCGCCGCCGTCGTCTGGGGGCGGCCGCCCGGCCGGGGGGCCGGGGTGTCCGGGTCGGGGGTGCGGGGCTTGGTGCGGAGGCTGGTGATGCCCCAGTAGAGGGCCAGCGCGCCGAGCATCAGGGCGACATACGGCCAGCTGAAGAGGGCGAAGAAGAAGGCCCACATACCGCTGAGCAGGGCGTAGCGAGCGCGGCGCTGGGCGGGGTCGGTGGGGTCCCAGCGCATGCCCGAGCCCGGGCCGCCGTTTCCGGGGCCCTCGGGGCCGCCGCGGGGACGCTCTCCGAAGCCGTCGGGGGAGCGGCCGGGCTGGCGGTCGCTCCACTGGCTGCCCCACGGCGAGTGCCCGCCGCCCTCGCCCGACCCCTGCGCGCCGTCCTCGCCCGAAGGGCGCCGCGGCTGCCACGGGCGGTCCGGCGTGCCCTCCGGCGGCGGGGCGAAGGGGTTGTCGGCCTGGGTGCCGCCGCTCTGTTCGTCGCCGGGCGTCTTGCCCGAGGGCGCGTCGGGAGGCGAGGCGGGCCGCTCTCGCAGCAGGACGGCGCCACGCTTCCCTCCCTGCGCGGACTGCGGAGGGAGGGTGAGGAGTCGCAGGCTGCGGTCCGACATCAAGTGAGCGTCTTCCCCTTGGTGAACGACTGATCTTGTGAACGACTGATCTTGGTGAACGACTGATCCGACATGAGCTGTCACTTCGTGAACGCACCGCACCACCACCGCGTTCCCGGGCCAGCTCCCCCAGACGCTACCTTCCGGCCACGCCCCCGTCCCGTGGGGGCTGCCCGTAGTGCCGGTATCGTTGCTGACGGTCGGCCGCTTCGTAGACTTCCCCGTATCCCGGGGCGTGATGCATTCGTACGAATATACAAATCACATATACAAAGCACCGGCCGCACGAAGAACGCACCCCCGAGAAAGGGCCCCCACTGTGGCCGCCAAGCCCGTGGCCGAGCGTGCCAAGCGCCTCGTCGTGCTGGTCTCCGGATCCGGCACCAATCTGCAGGCGCTCCTCGACGAGATCGCCGCCGTCGGTCCCGAGGCGTACGGCGCCGAGATCGTGGCCGTCGGTGCCGACCGCGAGAACATCGAGGGGCTCGCGCGGGCCGAGCGCGCCGGGCTGCCGACCTTCGTGTGCAAGGTCAAGGACCACGGCAGCCGGGAGGAGTGGGACGCGGCTCTCGCCGAGGCCGTCGCCGCCTACGAGCCCGACCTCGTCGTCTCCGCCGGGTTCATGAAGATCGTGGGCAAGGAGTTCCTCGCGCGCTTCGGCGGGCGGTTCGTGAACACCCACCCGGCCCTTCTCCCCAGTTTTCCCGGCGCCCACGGCGTCCGCGACGCCCTCGCGTACGGCGCCAGGGTCACCGGCTGCACCGTCCACTTCGTCGACGACGGCGTCGACACCGGGCCGATCATCGCGCAGGGCGTGGTGGAGGTCCGGGACGAGGACGACGAGAGCGCTCTGCACGAGCGCATCAAGGAAGTCGAGCGAAGGCTGCTCGTCGAGGTCGTGGGGCGGCTCGCCCGCAACGGCTATCGCATTGAGGGACGAAAGGTAGTTATCCAGTGACCGCCACCGCCGAGAGCAACAAGCGGCCCCTTCGCCGGGCGCTCGTCAGCGTCTATGACAAGACCGGGCTGGAAGACCTCGCGCGCGGGCTGCACGAGGCCGGTGTCGAGCTCGTCTCCACCGGTTCCACGGCCGCGAAGATCGCCGCGGCGGGCGTCCCCGTCACCAAGGTCGAGGAGCTCACCGGCTTCCCCGAGTGCCTGGACGGCCGCGTCAAGACGCTGCACCCGCGCGTGCACGCGGGCATCCTCGCCGACCTGCGCCTGGAGGACCACCGGCGGCAGCTGGCCGAGCTGGGTGTCGAGCCGTTCGACCTCGTCGTCGTCAACCTCTACCCGTTCCGCGAGACCGTCGCGTCCGGGGCCTCTCCCGACGAGTGCGTGGAGCAGATCGACATCGGCGGTCCGTCGATGGTGCGCGCCGCCGCCAAGAACCACCCGTCCGTGGCGGTCGTCACCAGCCCGGCGCGCTACGCCGACGTCCTGGCGGCGGTCCACGACGGCGGCTTCGACCTCGCCACCCGCAAGCGGCTCGCCGCGGAGGCCTTCCGGCACACGGCCGAGTACGACATCGCGGTCTCCTCCTGGTTCGCCTCCGCCTACGCCCCGGCCGACGACTCCCAGTTCCCGAGCTTCCTCGCCACCAGCCTGGAGCGCGCCCACACCCTGCGCTACGGCGAGAACCCGCACCAGCCCGCCGCCCTCTACACCGCGGGCACCGGCGGCCTCGCGCAGGCCGAGCAGCTGCACGGCAAGGAGATGTCCTTCAACAACTACACGGACACGGACGCCGCCCGCCGTGCCGCGTACGACCACGACGAGCCGGCCGTCGCGATCATCAAGCACGCCAACCCGTGCGGCATCGCGATCGGCGCCGATGTCGCCGAGGCCCACCGCAAGGCGCACGCCTGCGACCCGCTGTCGGCGTTCGGCGGCGTGATCGCGGTCAACCGTCCGGTGTCCAAGGAGATGGCCGAGCAGGTCGCCGAGATCTTCACCGAGGTCATCGTCGCGCCGGACTACGAGGAGGGGGCCGTGGAGGCCCTCGCCAAGAAGAAGAACATCCGCGTGCTGCGCGCCCCCGGTCGCCCCGAGTACCCCGTCGAGGTCAAGCCCATCGACGGCGGCGCCCTCCTCCAGGTCACCGACCGCCTCCAGGCCGACGGCGACGACCCCGCCAACTGGACCCTCGCGACGGGCGAGGCGCTCAGCGCCGAGGAGCTCTCGCAGCTCGCCTTCGCCTGGAAGGCCTGCCGGGCCGTCAAGTCCAACGCCATCCTGCTCGCCAAGGACGGCGCGTCGGTCGGCGTCGGCATGGGTCAGGTCAACCGCGTCGACTCCGCGAAGCTGGCCGTCGAGCGGGCCGGCGCCGAGCGCGCGCAGGGTTCGTACGCCGCCTCCGACGCCTTCTTCCCCTTCCCCGACGGCCTGGAGATCCTGACCGAGGCCGGGGTCAAGGCCGTTGTCCAGCCCGGCGGTTCGGTCCGTGACGAGCTGGTGGTCGAGGCCGCGAAGAAGGCGGGCGTGACGATGTACTTCACGGGGACGCGGCACTTCTTCCACTGACGGAACATCGACCTGGGCGGCGCTACGTCGAACTGCGCAGCGCTGCCCAGGTGTTGGGCCCCACCTGGCCGTCCACCTCAAGTCCCTTGGCGCTCTGGAACTGCTTGACCGCGGACTCGGTGTCCCTGCCGAACTCGCCGTCCACGCCCGCGCTGCCGACGTTGTAGCCGCGCTTGCTGAGCATGCACTGCACCTGGACGACGCGTTGGCCCTTGTCGCCGTAGTCGGTGAGCTCGGTGCCGGAGTAGTACGTGCACTGGGAGTTCCAGGGCGGAGTGGCGGGTGTGGTGGCGGTCTTGGTGGGGGCGGCGGTCGGGGCGGTGCCGCCACCGCTGCCGCCGCTGTCGTCGCCGTCCGATGTGGGGGAGGCTTCGGCGGCGGGAATGGACTGCGTCGCGCCTGCGCCGCCTTCGGGTGCGTTCGGGCTCTGTGACGTCCCGGCCTGCGCCTGGCTGGTCTGCTTCCCCTTTCCCTTCCCGTTCTCTTTCCCCTCCTCCTTCTCTTTGTCGCCGGAGGGAGAGGCGGAGGAGCTGGGGAGGCGGGAGGTCCGCGTGCCGTCGGGGGCGGTGCTGCCGGCTGCCGCCGGTGCGGCGGAGGCCGTTTCGTCGAGGGACGGGCGGGTGAGGAAGAAGGCGCCCGCGGCGACGGCGCACACGGCGAGGCCCGCGGCGACGGCGAGGTACGCCTTCCGCTTCCTCCGGCCGCCGCCGTCCTCGGGGTGCGGGACCGGCGTGGTGGTGGCGTACGGCTCGGGCGGTGTGGGCGGCCCGAAGGTGGGGTCGGGGGCCGGGAACGCCGCGTGGTCCGGCGCGCGCAAGTGGACGGTCTCCTGGACGGCGACGCTTTCCAGCGCGTCGCAGGCCTGCCCTCGGGCGATCAGCCGGGCGTTCAGCGGCTCGTGCCAGACGGCTGCGCGGCCGTGACCGGAAGCTGTGGCGGCCTCGGTGAGTTGCCGTGGGGTGGGGCGTCCGGCCGGGTCCTTGGCGAGGCAGGAGGACAGCAGGCCGGCCAACGCGGCGTCCACGGCGGCGAGTTCCGCCATGATCTCCTGCTTGGGCTCCTCGAAGGCCACCCGGTGCATCACGTCGACGCCGGTGCCGTCCCCGAACGGGGCGTGCCCGGTGGCGGCGTAGATCAGGCTGCCCGCGAGCGAGAAGACGTCGGAGGCGGTGTCGCACCGCCCCTCGCGCAGGTATTCGGGTGCCATGAAGGCGGGAGTGCCGACCCTGCTCCCGGTCGAGGTGATCGCGCTGCTGTCGGCGGCCTGCGCGATGCCGAAGTCGATGACGTGCGCGCCCTGCGGGGACAGGATCACGTTGGACGGCTTGAGATCCCGGTGTACGACATCGGCGGCGGCCATCGCCGACAGGGCCTGCCCGAGGTCCGCCACCAGCCGCCACACGCCGGCCGGCGTCAGCGTGCCGCAGTCGCGCACGGCGTCGGCGAGGTTGAGGCCGGGTACGTACTGCGTGGCCATCCACAGCAGCGTGTCGTCGAACCCGGTGCCGAGCAACTGCGGCGCACGCGGGGTGTGCACGCGGGCGTGCAGGGAGGCCTCCCGCTCGAAGCGCCGCCGGAACCTCGGGTCCTCGGCGTACTCCGGGCGGATCACCTTTACGGCGGCCAGGCCGGGGGAGTTGTCGGCGGGGCGGGCGAGGTAGACGCGGCCCATGCCGCCGCTGCCGAGGAGGCCGAGGGGGGCGTAGGGGCCGATGCGGCCGGGGTCGGTGGGGCGCAACGGGGTCGCGCCTGCTTGCGATAGTGGCTGGTCTGTCATGAGTCCCCCGACGGTCCTGCCTTGCTCAACGTGCCTTTGCGTCACGTCTGTTGACCGTCGAGAGACTACCGTTTGACATGTGGGCGTCGTGCGCGTCGGCAGGTGTCAGCAGCTGGCGGACGTGTAGGACGCGGGCTTGCCCGCGTAGCGCAGCTTCGTTCGGTAGGTGGAGCTGTCGTAGTCGGTGGATACGTACTCGATGTTTCCGTCGACCGCGCCGAAGGTCTCGTTGCCGACGATGCCGTCGATGTCGGCGTAGCGGAAGGCGTCGCCGTTGCTCTTCTCGACGCCCTCCGCCCACGGAATCCACTGCCACAGGGCGGTGGCGTTCGAGTGCGCGTGGGAGCTGGTGGACAGGGTTCCCTCGTCGCCGAAGTCGTCCTGGAACTGGTATGCGCCCGAGACTTATCCGTCGGACACGTTGGCGGAGGTCGGCGTGGCGCTGATGGCGAGAGCGCCGGTTACGGCCGTGGCCAGGAGGCCTGCGCGGACGCGGGACGTGCGGGTGGACTTCATTACGGGAGGGTGGCGCAGTGGCCATTGCTGCTGCGCCACTTCAGCTTGTCGCGGGTATTCGGGCCGTACACGCCGTCGTCTTTCAGGCGCAGATCGGTCTGAACCTTCATCAGCTCCGCCTCGGTGATCGGCCCGAAGTGGCCGTCGACCTCCACTTTGGTCCGCTTGTGGCAGTGCCGCAGTGCGTTCTGGATCGCCGTCACGTGGGAGCCGGAAGCCCCCTCGCCGGTGATGCAGTCGAAGGTGGTGTTGTAGGCGGGGATCTGGGCCAGCTCGTGGCCGTTTCCGCCGCCGATGAAATTGCCCATCGTCTTGTTGCACCAGTAGGTGGCGGCGTTGGCCGGAGCGGCGGTGACACCGGCCAGTCCGAGTCCGGCCAGCAGTGTCGCGCCGGCTGCGAGGGCGGCCTTTGTGCGCAGCATGAGGAGCTCCTTCATGGTTGGATCCGGGCGCAGCGAGTCGTGGTGTTGTGGGTGAACTCCCACTTCAGGTGGGTGCGGCTGTCCTTGCCGTAGATGCCGTCGCCCGTGATGTGCTCATCGCGCTGAGCGGCTGCGAGGGCGTTCTTGGTGTTGGTACCGAAGACACCGTCGACCTTCAGGCTGAAGTCCAGGTCGTCGCCGTAACACACGTTCAGAGAGCGCTGGAGCATGGCGACGGATTTGCTCTGCGCTCCGCTGTCCATCGTGCAGTTCATGTCGGCCTTGTAGCCGGGCAGGTACGCCGTGTAGGTGTTGTCGCCGACGAGCTTCCTGTACACCGACGCGTAGCCGTCGTTGCAGTAGCCCGCGTACGCGGCGGCCGGCGCCGCCGTGGCTACGCCGAGGCCGAGACCGGACAGCAGCGTGAGACCGGCGACGGCAGCCGCCGTCGTGCGGGATCCGCGGAAGAGCTTCATGTCTTCCCCCGTTTCCTTTCCTTGCCGTGGTGGCGTGGCCATGGTGAGCGGGGCCGGCGGCCGGGGGGAACCTGGAAAGTTGTAGGTACGGCAGGAGACGGGCGTCCTCCAGACTGCGGCTGGGGCTTGCAGTTGCCAATGCCCCGCTCGTTCACAGAAAACGGGGAGGACCCATGAGACTGACCAATGTCAAGTACGGGGCGGCCACGGCTGTCGCGGCGATGAGCATGGCGATGTTCGCGGCCGCACCGGCAACGGCTGATGACAGCGAGGTTTGGGTGAGGGACTGCGCCCGCGACACCACGTACACCGCCAAGGTCAGCGATCACGAGGCCAGCACCAAGAAGTCCGGCGGGAACTGTGCGGGCCACGCCTGGGTGCGGATCAAGGTGGAGGGGGGAAGCTGGGGCCCCTGGGGCAGCAGCAGCTCGACGGCGACGAAGCGCAGCCCGGTCTACAAGATCGTGGCCTCGCAGCACAAGGACTGCAACTGCGCCACCGCCAACGTCTACACCCTCTATCCGTAAGGTCATTCGGTCCGGTGCTGAACGGGCGCCTCCCTGGCGGGGAGCGCCCGTTCGTCATGGGCTGCTTGCGGAGTCCGCGTGCAGTTCACACCACACGGTCTTGCCGGCGGGTGTCAGCCATACCCCCCAGCGCCGTGCGATCGCGTCGAGCAGCAGGAGGCCGCGGCCGGTCTCGTCGTCCGCGTCCGGGTCGCGTGCGATGAGCCAGGCGTGCGGGTCGGGGTCGGTGACCTCTACCCGGGTACGGCCGTCCTGGCCGTGGACCAGACGCACGGTCACCGGGGTGCCCTCACCGACGTGGACGATCACGTTCGTCAGTAACTCGCTCACACAGAGCTGGAGTTCGGGCCAAGGGCGGTCCAGGTGTTCGCGTACGGCACGGCGAGCCTCGGGGACGGCCTTGGGGAGCGCGAGCAGTTCGAGCGTGAGGGGCTTCACCGCTCGGTCGCCTTGCGCAGGGCGGAGATCAGGGCGCGGGCGGTGGCCTGGTTGCAGTTGCCGAGCGCGATGAGCGGGCGTGTGGGGAGGGTGCTCGCGAAGGTCGGCAGGTCGACACCGAGGGAGGGGAGGGTGATGCCGTTCGCCTCCAGGGCGGTGCGGAGGTCTTCGACGCAGGCGTCGGTTTCGTGGTGGGGGTTCATGGGGGTACGCCTCCGTGTGCGTTCTGTGCTGGATCGCTCACAGAGTGGCGTCAAGGTGCGTACCGTAAAAGGGGTTTCGGCTGTGCACGAGCAAGTGAGAAACGGCGGTGGTGGGTTGTGCCCGCGAAGAAGGACCCTGACGCGTCGACGAGCGTTCCCTGCTTCTACGGCGCCGAGTTGCGCTTCAAGAGGGAGCAAGCGGGGCTGACCCTGGAGCAGTTGGTGGAGGGGAGTTTCCGGGGGATCTCGTTCCTCAGCCAGATCGAGCGGGGCGAGCGAGGGATGCCGATGGACTTCGCCCGGCATGCGGATCTGCGGCTGGGCACGGACGGGTTCTTCGAGCGGCGGTGTGAAGACGCGGCCAAGGCGCGGCGGGTGGGACACGCGTGGTACTACGCGGACGTCCCCGACATGGAGAAGCAGGCACAGACGCTGGAGGAGTGGGCGCCCAATGTCGTTCCGGGGCTTCTGCAGACTGGAGCGTACATGCGGGGTCTCATTCGGTACGAGGCGCCGGAGATGCCACCGGAGGTGGTCGAGGAGCGTGTCCGTGCACGGATGGCGCGGGCGGAGTTGTGGAAACGCGGGGAACGGCCCACCTACTGGGGGATCCTGCGCGAGTCGGTCATCCGCGAAACGCCGCTTCCCCCGGCGGCGATGGCCGAGCAGGTGGAGCACATCCTCGACGTGATCCGGTCCACGCAGGGCATTCTTCAGATCGTTCCGGAAACGACTCCCTGGCACCCGCTCAGGAACGGCATGGCCAAGATCATGACCTTCGTCGACGCCCCGCCGCTGGTGTACACCGAGGGCGACTTCACCGGACAGATCGTTGACTATCCGGCCCATGTGAAGGAGTACCGTCGTAAGTACGATCTGCTGAGGGCCGTCGCGCTGTCACCCGAGGCGTCCCTGGCCTTGATGGAAGACGCAGTGAGGACCTACAGAGATGAAGCGCAGCAAGGGGATTGACCCGGACTCTGTCGCTTGGCGCAAGAGCAGTTACAGCAACACCGATGGCGGCGACTGCGTTGAAGTAGCCGACAACCTCCCCGGCATCACCCCCGTCCGCGACTCCAAGAACCCCCAGGGCCCGGCCCTGGTGTTCCCCACCCGAGCCTGGGCCCTCTTCATCGAATCCCTCTGAGCGGGCGGGTCAGCCGGAGGCCGCCGCCATGCAACCTCCGTAGAGGAGGAAGAACGCGGCCCAGATGGGCAGCCAGACGATGTCGCTGTGGCCCCACATGCGGGACTCGCGGATCACGTCCAGACTCTCCGCGTGGACGGGATCCGCGGGGTCGTAGACGATGGTGAACTCGTCGCCGACCTGGGGGATGCGGTCATGCGTCCGGACGACGACCCAGATCTCGCCCTTCTGCTCCGGGTGCGTCCGGATGCCACAGCGGACCCGCATCGGCCCGCCTTCCTCCTTGGGGTTGAGGTGTCCCCGGCAGATCCCCCTCGCGGTGCGGCCGTGCCTGCTCAGCCGGCGCTCGCGCTGTGCCCGGGGGAACGCCACCAGCATCGAGACGGCAGCGGCGATCGCGCAGAACAGCGCCCAGTAGCGCATGGCATCCCCCCGTATCCCCCCGTTCGGCACGCGCTCTCTCATCCACCCTTAGCAGGCACCCGGCGGCTTCGGAAGCCCGTCACCGCCGTTGCCGCCCGGCCGCCTAACAGTTCTTGCTGACGACGTCCTTCCACGTCTGGCCCGTGCCCGTGTACTCCGTGCCGTTGAAGTGCACGGGCTCGCGGTCGGCCTCCGTGGGGATGCCGGTGAGCTTGTAGCGCTGCTCGTAGTGCAGGTGCGCCCAGTTGCCGCTGTTGCTGCCGGTCGCGCCGATGCTGCCGATCCTGGTCTTCGCGGTGACCACGTCGCCCACCTGGACGTACGTGTCGTGCTTCTCCTTGAGGTGGTAGTACGCCGTGTACCAGCCGGCGCCGTGGTTGATGACGATGACGTTGCCGGCGCCCCGGTCCCAGAAGGTGCGTGCCACCGTGCCCAGGTAGCCGGGGTACACCGCCTTGCCCGACGAGCCCGTGTTGTCCTTCACCACGATGTCCACCGCCGGGCTGTGGCCGCTGTCGTAGGTGTCGATCCGCCAGTGCGTGTCGCAGGCGAACGGCATCTGGAACCTGGGCTTGGTCACGTCCGCGATCGCGTCGGTCACCTGGTCCGTGACCGGAGCCGCCGTGGCCGTGGCCGTGGCGGTGAGCTGGAAGCCGAGTGCGAGCGCGAGGGCGCCGGCCGCGAGGGCCACGGGCCTCTGGCGGCGTCGGGTCAGGGCGGTTGTCTTCATGTGTGTCTCCCCGTTCTTCTTCTTGGTTGTCGTTCTTCGTGGTTGTAGGGCGGACCGGCACGACGACCGTCGGTTCAGCAGGAGCGAACCCATTCATGAGAGCGGATCACCAGGCCGCCGGGGTCTGGGAAGTTGACCTTCTGGAGCTCCTGGATGCAGCCGAACGGCTCTTTCCACTTGGCCTCGCGGAAGAGCTTGACGTCGTGGTGCGGATCCCCGACGTAGCCGTTGTTGAAGGCCGACCTCGGCCGGGTGGTCTTCGCCCAGTCACAGATCACGACACCGCCGATCCAGTCGTGGTCGCGCTCGTACCAGGCGCACATCTCGCCCTGTCCGTCCGGCTTCGTGAAGAAGCAGACGTCTCCCTGGTCGCAGCGTGCGTACCCCTGCGGCGCCGGTTCGCGCAGGGCGAGGAGGCCGGCGGTGGCCAGCGACACCACCGCGATCGCCGCGAGCGAGATGAGGATGGCCGGATGCGGGCCGCGCCTCGGCTTCAGCCGGGGCAGCCGCGGGGAGCGTGCCGCCCCGGCCGCGGACTCGACCCGGCGCAGCAGGGCCTGCGCGGTGTGCGGGGCCCGGTCGGCGTGGGTGGGGGCGAGGCAGTCGGTGACGATCTGTCGCCACACGTCCGGGAGTTCGGGCGAGAGGCGGAGCTCGTCGCGGCCCTTGGCATAGCGCTGGACCGCTTCCCGGCGGGCCGTCGGATTCGTCCCGGGGAACGGCAGGCTTCCGGTCAGCACCAGGTGGGCGATGATGCCGAAGGCCCAGATGTCGGCGGTGGGGCGGGTCTGGTGGCCGCGTTCGCCGACCTCGGCCCACAGCAGTTCGGGCGGGGTGTAGTCGGAGGTCGTGAACGCGGGGGAGTAGGCGTGGGTGCCGTCCAGTTCGGCGGCCATGTTGAAGTCGGCGAGGCGTGCCGAACCGTCCGCCATCAGCAGCACGTTGGCGGGCTTGAGGTCGCCGTGCACCCAGCCCGCGTGGTGGAGGTGGGCCACTCCCTCGCAGATCTGGGCGACCAGGGAGGGTCCGCCCGGGACGGCGACGGCATGGCCGGCGGACGCGCCCCGGCGGCCCCGCAGCCGCGCCGACAACTGGTCGAGCAGCTGGTCGAGGGAGCCCTCGGCGCGTTCCAGTACGAGGACCGTGGCGCCGTCGAGGCCGGGGCGGGCGGGGTCGTCCACGGTCAGGGCCTCGTACATCCGGATCAGGCGCGGACGCTGCAATCGGCGCAGCAACTCGGTCTCCCGCTCGGCGAGTTCCCGCAAGTGGTGCAGTTGGCGTGGCGTTTGGGTGCCTGTGGGCAGGAACTTCAGTGCGACCTCGGTCGGCAGGCCCTCGGCGGGCTCGGCGCGCTGGGCGGCATACACACTGCCGAAGCCCCCGGACGCGATGGGCTCGCGCACCTCCCAGGCGCCGATGCGGTAGCCGCGCGGGACGTCCACGGCGTGTGCTGACGACTCGCCGCTCATCGGACGAGGCTCCGGTCCCCGTTCAGCAGGGCCAGGTCGTCCTCGCGTACGAGGTCGAAGCGCAGGGCCAGGGAGACCAGGCGCTCCTTCTTGCCGTTGAGGCGGGGGCCGCCGCCCGGCGTCGAGTCGGGAGCGGGTTTGAGGCGTAGCTTGACCGCCAGGTAGTCGATGTTCCACGCCACCGACGCGCGGGAGACCGACGGCCAGAGCGGACGCAGCCGCTCGACCAGTTCCTCGGCGGTGGGCAGCGGGGCGTGCGGTTCGCCGCGCAGACGACCGGCGCACAGGGCGACCAGGACGTGGAAGTACCGTTTGCCGCGGTCGAGCGGGAAGGCGCATGTGGTGGGCACCCCGTCCCTCGGGCCGGCGCGGTCCAGGAAGTCGTGGCGCGGTGCCCAGACGTCGAAGCTCAGCAGCTCGCTTCCGGCGGGCAGGACGACACGGGCGAACTCGAAGGGCACCGGGGCGTCGAGCCGGCCCGGCGGGACCTTGATGTGCTCGCCGGCGCCTTCCGGGTTCTCCACCACGTAGGTCTGCGCGCCGCTCAGATTGCTGAGCCTCCAGTAGGCGCCCGCCGCCGTGATCTGCCCGGCCTCGCGGGAGACGCCCTCGTGCGCGATGGTCAGGTGCGGGCCGTACGGTCGTGCCGTACGGCCGAAGGTCAGCGATTCGCCGGGATCCAGGTGGATGTGCTGGTCCGGGCACGTGCTGTGCATGGGTACGACGATGATGCTGTGCACGCTGTCTCCTCCCCCGAGTGGAACTCGGGCCAGAGTAGGAGGAGAAGGCGTACATCTCTCAAGAGCTCGCAAAATCGGCGTGTCGTGCGCGAAAGGTAAAGGATTCCAGGGGTATTGGGCTGTCGAAGTCGTCGATGGCTCAGTGCGCCCGCTGCCCCGACGAGGCAGCCAGACTGTCGAACTGGAACTTGAACTTGGTGCCGTCGATGACGTCGGTGGCGATGACCTTCCACTCCCCCGCGGTAGTGGTCTTGTAGCTGCTCTGGCAGTAGTCGAGCCCGCCACCGCTGGCGTAGAAGCAGACCTTCACCTTGCGGCTCGTGCCGGTCTTGATGTTGATGTCGGCGCAGTTCTCGGTCGCGAAGTAGGTCGTGCTCTGCGGCTGGAAGTACGTCCCCGACGGCTTGCTGTAGCTCCACGCGTTGCCGTAGCAGGACCGGGCCGACGCCGCGCCCGCCGTGGTGCCCGTGCTGCCGACGAGACCGACGGCGGCGAGCGTACTGGTCAGGGCGAGCGTGATGAGTCGGTTGCGCGTGTTCATGGACCCCCCCGTTGTCTGTCATGCCTGGGCCCTCAGGATCGCGGGGCCGACGAGTCCGGGGAACCTGAAACATTGCAGGATGCCTCGCCATGGATGCCGTGGTTGCGTTAGGCGTTCACTGCCGCAACACTCTTGGAGGGGCCACTCATGAACATCGGCAAGCAGTTGGCAGCCGCCGTGGTCGGTGTCGTCGCCGCCGGAAGCCTCGTCGCCGGCACAGCAGGTCCGGCCGGTGCGGCGGAGCGAGGTGCTCGGAGCTGCTACGGAAACGCCAATGACTACAACAAGGCATCAGGCACGCACTGGTACCCGAACTACCCCACGTTCAACTACCTGAGGGCAACCTCGAACTGTGCGGACATCAACATCAAGACCAACACGAACCGCTACGTGAAGGTCTGTTTCCATCTCTCCGGCGGCAGCCGGGACTGCCAGGCCGACTACAAACTCGCCGAGGCCGGCACCTGGACGGTGATCGCCACCGACGTGAAGGACAACACCCACTACCAGTTCTACTTCCGCAGCGACGCCAAGTCGACCGGGCAGTACGCGTCCTGACACCTGGCCGCCTCGGACGATGATGAGCCCGAACCCTTCCCGAAGGCGACGGCCGCCCGTTACCGGGGCGGGCGGCCGTCGGCGGTGCGGTCAGTGCGTCAGCAGGACGGCAGGGGGTTGGTCTCGGAGGAGATGTCGTTGTCGCTCATCCAGCCCCACTGGCCGTTGTCCGCCTGGGTGCGCACCCAGCGCGTGGGGTGCGGGCCGCCGTGGTTCTGCCCGCCGTCGAACTTGCAGGTGAACCAGGAGGGGTTGGAGTACATGCGGCCGACGACGGTGCCGGTGTTGGTGCTCTTGTAGACGTTCGCGCCGGTGGCGTTGTTGCAGTACCAGATGGAGCCGTCCTTCCAGCACGGCGCCGCCGCCTGCGCGCTGCCCGCGGTGCTGAGGGTGAGGGCGGCGCCGGCCATGACGGTCGCGGCACCGACGGCGAGAGCCTTGCGGATGGTCCTCATGAGTGGGTTCCCCCTGCCGTTGGTCGGGTGGTGCGTGGGGGATGTGGCCGGCGGCGGGCGGCGGGCTCTCCGGCTCTCCCCCGAGTGAGCCGGAGGCCCTTGTCGTGCCGTCCCCCGCGGATGACTCCACCGTGCCGTCCGCGCGACGGCGGGGGTACCTCAGACTTCTCAGGGTCACCTCTCGCCGGGCGGCGTGTACTCCTTGAGGTAGTGGGCGACGCGGGTGGCGTAGTCGCGGTACTGCGGGGGAACACCGCCCGCGTTGTTCACGACCTTGGTGGAGGTCCGGTACGCGGCGGCCAGCAGCACCTGGCGGTCGCCGGACAAGCCGCTCTGGTTCAGGCGCGGTTCCATGAAGCAGAGGTAGCGGCCGACGGCCGGGATCGACTCGGCGGGGGAGAGGGGAGGCTTGGGGGTCTCCTTCGCGGGGACGCCGTCGGCGCGGATGTACCAGCGCAGGATGCTCGGCGTCCAGCGCGCGATGCCGTACTCGCCCTCCTCGCCCACGGACGGGTCGGAGAGGTTCGGGTCGAAGTCGCTCTCCGCCTTCAGCAGGGCGGCGATCAGCGCGGGCGTGACCTCCGGCTGGACGCAGTCGTGGGCGGCGTCGACGATGAGGCGGCGGTAGGCCACCGGGACGCCTTTGTCCGTACGGAGTTCGGAGGCGCCGTAGGTGGCGGCCGTGACCTTCGTGGTCTCGCCGCCCGACGCGCCGGCCCCCTCGGTCCCGGCGCCGGCCCAGGTGCTGATGCCGTAGCCGAGGGCGGACACCGCCACCACGGCGGTCACGGCGGCCGGCATCGTCGTACGGCGGGAGCGGCGACGGGGGAGGAGGGAGCGCGGCAGGCGCGGTGAGCGGCCGGTGCCTGCCGCGGCCTCCACCCGCCGCAGCAGGTCCTGGGTGCCGACGCGGTCGGCGTGCGTACGGGTCAGGCAGTCCCGGACGATCTCCCGCCAGGTGTCCGGGAGTTCGGGCGACAGGCGCAGCTCGTCGGTGCCGCGGGCGTAGGCGGCGGCCGCGTCACGGCGGGTCGTAGGGGTGGCGCCGGGGAGCGGGAAGGAGCCGGTGAGGACCAGATGGGTCAGGACACCGAACGCCCAGACGTCGGCCGACGGACGGATACGGCGGCCGCGCTCGCCGATCTCCGACCAGAGGAGTTCCGGCGGGGTGTAGTCGGGGGTCGAGAACGCGGGCGTATACGCGTGCGTGCCCTCCAGCTCCGCCGCCATGTTGAAGTCGGCGAGCCGGGCCGAACCGCCCTTCATCAGCAGCACATTGGCCGGTTTGAGGTCCCCGTGCACCCAGCCGGCGTGGTGCAGTTGCGACAGTCCCTCGCAGATCTGCGCGAGCAGCGCCGGTCCGCCCTGCGGCCTCGGCGTGTGCGCCAGCAACGCGGCCAGCGACCCTTCCGCCTTCTCCAGTACGAGGACCGTGGCGCCGTCGAGGGCCGGGTGGTCCGCGTCGTCGACGACGAGGGTCTCGTACATCCGGATCAGCCGCGGCTGCTTCAGCCGGCGGTGCAACTCGACCTCGCGGTCGATGAGTTCGCGCAGGTGGGTGAGTTGGCGCGGGGTTCCGGTGCCGGTGGGCAGGAACTTCAGGGCCACCTCGGCCGGCAGGCCCGGGCCGGCTCCGACGCGCCTGCCCGCGTACACGCTCCCGAACGCCCCCGTGGCGATCGGCTCCCGCACCTCCCACCCGCCCACCCGGTACCCCTTCGGCACCGGCACGGCGTACGGCTCGGTCACCGGCCCGTCCGGCCGGGCGCCGGGGCGGTCGAGGACGCGGGCTCTCGCAGCACGATCAGGTCGTCCTCCCGGACGAGATCGAAGCGCAGCGCCAGCGATACCAGGGACTCCTTCTTGCCGTTGAGGCGCGGGCCGGTGTCCGCCGTCTCCGGGCCGGGCTTGAGCCGCAGCTTCACGGCGAGGTAGTCGATGTTCCATTGAACCGACGTACGGGACGCCGCCGGCCAGTGGGGGCGCAGCCGGTCCACGACCTGGTCGACCGTGGGCGGCGGGGCGTGCGGTTCGCCGCGCAGCCGGGGTTCGCACAGGGCGGCCAGGACCGCGAAGTACCGCTTGGTGCGGTCGACCGAGAAGGCCGGGGCGGTCGTCGCGCCGTCCAGGCCGCCGTCGGAGCTGAGGTAGTCGTGGCGCGGCGCCCACACCTCGACCGCCAGCAGATCGCCGGCCGCCGGCAGCACGATCCGCGAGAACTCGAAGGGGACCGGCGCGTCAAGGCGCCCCGGCCCGACCTTGATGTGCTCGCCCGCGCCCTCCGGGTTCTCCACGACGTACGTCTGTTCCCTGCTGAGGTTGCTCAGTATCCAGAAGGCGCCCTGCGCGCGGATCTCACCGGCTCTGCGGGACACCCCGTCGTGCGCGATGGTGAGGTCGTTGTCGGAGGCGGAACGCCCGAAGCTGAGCCGCTCGCCGGGAGCCAGCCGGAGCTGGGCGGCCCGGGTGCGGTCGGTCTCGTCCTCCGTGGTCGGCGGAGGTACCACGATGATGCTGTACAAGGTGCGTCTCCCGTGCCTGACGGCTACCCACGTCAGAGTAGGGCGACGCAGCGGGGCCGTGTCCCCCTCATACGGGTGAGACACGGCCCTCGGCTGTTATTGGCGAGAAGACATCGCTCGCCGTCTCGTGCTCAGACGCTCAGGCGTCCACCGCTCACTGGTTGCGGATCACGATGGACCCGCACACCTTGTCGGCGAACGTCTGCCGCTTGGCGTCCCACGCCGGCCACAGCCAGCCGAGGTAGCACGCGATGCTGTCCAGGAAGTGGGCGAGCCGGCGCACGAACGCCATGCCGACGCCCAGGGGCTGGCCGGTCTCCTCCTTCACCAGGCGGATGCCGAGCGCCTTCTTGCCGAGGGTCTGGCCGGTGCGGCCCTCCATGATCAGCTGCCAGATCGCGAGGCCGAAGATGATGACGTAGCCGATGCCCACCACGGCGATGATGTCGTTGGCCGCACCGACGCCGATGAGGATGTAGGGCACCACGAACACGAGCATGTCGACCAGGGTGCCGAGGAAGCGCTGGCCCCAGTTCGCGTACGACGGCGGCATGCCGTAGCCCGGCTGCTGCGGGTAGCCGTAGCCCGGCGCCTGCGGGTAACCCGGCGCCTGCGGGTAGCCGGGCTGCTGCTGCGGGTAGCCGTAAGCCTGCTGCTGCGGCGGGACTCCCTGCGGGGCCTGCGGGTAGCCGTAGCCGGGCTGGGCCGGGGGCTGCTGGGGCGGGTAGCCCGGCTGCTGACCCTGCGGGGCCCCGTACGGGTTGTTCGGGTCGCCGAAGCTCATGGCGGTGTTTCCTCCGTTGTCGCGTTAGTGCGGGGACGACGCGGTGTGGTTCGGAGGAATGTTCAACGTGGATGCGGTCCGTCCCCCCGGCACTGCCCGCGGCACTGCGCCGTTCATCGTTCTTTAGGGCTGGCTTATTTGTCCAGCGGCATTCGCTATGTGTTGTGCAAGTGCAACATCACCGATCATGAGCGGATACGCGGCGGCTGGTGCTCCGGGGGCCCAGTGGCACCCGGATTGGAACCCCGAGGGCGTCATCCGCGAGGATGGGACCCATGACCGCCCAGATTCTCGATGGCAAGGCCACCGCAGCCGCGATCAAGTCCGATCTGACCGCCCGCGTGGCGGCGCTGAAGGAGAAGGGCATCACGCCCGGCCTCGGCACGATCCTGGTCGGGGACGACCCCGGCAGCCAGAAGTACGTCGCCGGCAAGCACCGCGACTGCGCCCAGGTGGGCATCGCCTCCATCCAGCGCGAGTTGCCGGCCACCGCGACGCAGGAGGAGATCGAGGCGGCCGTCCGCGAGCTGAACGAGGACCCGGCCTGCACCGGCTACATCGTCCAGCTGCCGCTGCCCAAGGGCATCGACGAGAACCGCATCCTGGAGCTGATGGACCCGGCCAAGGACGCCGACGGACTGCACCCGATGAACCTCGGCCGTCTGGTGCTCAACGAGCCCGCCCCGCTGCCCTGCACCCCGAACGGCGTCCTCACCCTCCTCCGCCAGTACGGCGTCGAGATCAAGGGCGCCGAAGTCGTGGTCGTCGGCCGCGGTGTGACCATCGGCCGGCCGATGCCGCTGCTGCTGACCCGGCGCAGCGAGAACGCGACCGTGACCCAGTGCCACACCGGCACACGGGACCTGGCCGCGCACCTGCGCCGCGCGGACATCATCGTCGCGGCCGCGGGCTCCGCCCACCTGGTCCGCCCCGAGGACGTGAAGCCGGGCGCCGCCGTCCTCGACGTCGGTGTCTCCCGCAACGCCGAGGGCAAGATCGTGGGCGACGTCCACCCCGGTGTCGCCGAGGTGGCCGGCTGGATCTCCCCGAACCCCGGTGGCGTGGGCCCGATGACCCGGGCACAGCTGCTGGTCAACGTGGTCGAGGCGGCGGAGCGCAGTGTCGTCGGCTGAGGGCGGCGCCGACAAGGCGGAGGAGATCGAGGTCCGGGACCCGGTGAGCGCGCCGGACGCCGACGGTGTGCCCCGGCGGACCACCCGACGCTTCCCGCTGTTCACCAGGGACACGGCACGCCCCGAGGGCGGCGGCCGCGCCGCGGCCGGTGACGCCCCGGCGCCCGCCCGGCAGTGGCCGGTCCTCCTGGTCATCGGCCTGGTCGGGGTGGGCCTGCTGATCACCGCGCTGGATGTGTTCCGGGCCGGCACGCTGGTGATCGGCGGTGCGCTGCTGACCGGCGCTGTGCTGCGCTGGCTCCTGCCGAGCGTCGGCATGCTCGCCGTGCGCTCGCGCTTCACGGACATAGTGACGTACGGCGTGCTGGGCCTCGTGATCGTGCTGCTGGCGTTGATGGCGCAGCCGGATCCGCTGCTGCAGGTCCCGTTCCTGAAGGACGCGCTGCACTTCACGGTGGAGAACTGAAGCGCGTGGAGAACTGAAGCACTTCGTACGACGGCGGCCCGTCCTCTCCCCCGGGGAAGGAGGGGCCGCCGTCGCTGTTCCGGGTCCGTCGGGAACCATGACGCCCCTCCGTGTCGTCACCCGATCGGATCTGGTTCGGAGGTGAGCGATGGGTGCCTGGCAGCCGCTGCCCGACGATCTGCCGCCGGAGGTGCGGCACTTCGTGGAGCAGTTGCGGCAGCTCAAGGACCGTACGGGCCTGAGCCTGGTCGCGCTGGGTGCGCGCACGGCGTACAGCAAGTCCTCCTGGCAGCGTTACCTCAACGCCACCCAGCCCCCGCCCCGGCAGGCGGTCGTCGCCCTGTGCCGGGTGGCAGGGGTCGGCAAGGAGGAGGCGGAGCGCTTCGGGGTGCGGTGGGAGCTGGCGGTGCAGGTGTGGCCGCGGGCTGTGGCGGTGCCGGTGAAGCCGGGGCAGCGGGAGCGCGGAGAGCAGGGAGAGCAGCGGGAGCAGGGGGAGCAGGGGGAGCAGCGGGAGCAGGGGGAGCGCGGGGAGTACGAGGAGTGCGAGGCGTACGAGGACGATCCCACCCTTCCGTGGTGGGACGCGCCGCCGAAGGAGCCGGAGGGCCCGTCCCGTCGGTTGCTGGTTGTGGCCGTCGTACTCGTCGTGGTGCTGGTGCTGACGGCGGTGATCGGGGCGCTTGCGCTGGGTTGAGTTCGATGGGGCTGCGGGTGCCGGACTTGTCTGAATGCTTCGTATGTTTCGCAGGTGGTCATTTATGTGCGTTCCATGTGGCGATGTGTTGACAAGTTCGCGCATTTGCAACGAAGCCGTTCAACTACCGGGCTAGCGTGGTCGATTGGGACGGCCCGGGGCGTCCTGAGTCATCTGCAAGGGCTTACTGCCAGGGTTGTGTCCGCTGGAGTCGTGATCCGGTGGAACACTGGGCGCGGTCCCAATGCTCCCGTGCGCCCCCATCCCGGGAACTGAGATCCTTGTCCGGCGCATCCCTGTGGGTAGCCAGAACGGGGACTCGGCAGAGGGCACCACGCGCGGGGGAAACGCGAGAAACACCAGCACCAACCGGGGGGAAGAGGGGGGAAGCAATGCCTCGTTGGAGGGCCTTGCCGGATGAACTCGATCCGCAGGTCAGGGAGTTCGCGAGCCAGCTGCGCAGGCTCGTGGACCGCAGTGGTCTGAGCATCGCGGCGCTGGCCGACCGCACGGGATACAGCAAGACGTCCTGGGAGCGGTATCTGAACGGGCGGCTGCTCGCGCCGAAGGGCGCGATCGTGGCGCTCGCCGAGGTCACGGGTACCAATCCCGTTCACCTGACGACGATGTGGGAGCTCGCCGAACGGGCGTGGAGCCGTTCGGAGATGCGCCACGACATGACCATGGAGGCGATCCGGATCTCCCAGGCGCGCGCCGCGCTGAGCGAGTTCGGGGCGCCGCCGGCGAACGCCAAGGGGAGTGCGAAGGCGGCCAAGACCGCCCGCAAGAGCGGGAGCGCGACGGCGACGCCCGGGGTGGCGGGACCGGCGGGCGTGGCACCGACCGTGCCGCCCACGGTGCCGGCCCAGCCCACGGCGCCGGAGGTACGGGACTCGGCGGTGCGCGACGGCGCCTCCTCCGGGGGCAACTCCTGGGGTGTGGCGGGGTATCGGGGTCCGTCGCCGACGGGTGGCCGTACGGCGGGGGAGGCGCCGTCGGAAACGGCGGGTGCGTCCGGGGCGGTGCCGGGTCCGGCGGGTGCGCCGAGTCCGTACGGCGAGCCTCCGCAGAGACCTCGGCCGGCGGGTGGATCCGCCGGCGGCGGTGGCGGCAAGCGGCGGCTGACGATGTTCCTCGCGGGCGTCGTCGGTGTGCTGGTCGTGATCGCGGCGGTGTTCTACCTCACCGACCCCGGCAGCGGGGACAAGAACGAGGGCGCGGCCAAGTCGCCCTCGCCGACCGCGACGACCGATCCCGATCTGCCGGCCGGGGTGAAGTGCAGCGGTGACTCCTGCACCGGCAAGGACGCGGAGAGCATGGGCTGCAGCGGCGACCTGGTGACGACCGCCAAGACGGCGACCGTCGGCACGGCCGTGGTCGAGGTGCGCTACAGCGAGACCTGCGGTGCGGCATGGGGGCGTATCACGCAGGCCGCGCAGGGGGACGAGGTGGCGGTGACGGTCGGCAAGACGAAGCAGACCGGATCGATCACCCTCGCCGGGGACACGATCGCGTACACGCCGATGGTGGCCGTGAAGGACGCGGGCGAGGCAACGGCCTGCGTGACGCTGGCCGCTGGGCAGGAGGGGTGCACGCAGTAGCGGGCGCCGGGCTGAGGTCCGGGTTCTTCGCCCCCGCCGCCCCTACCCGTCCCGTCCTTGGGGGCTGCCGCCCCCAGACCCCCGCTTCGGCCCTGAACGGGCCTCGTCCTCAAGCGCCGGACGGGCTGAAACAGCCCCTCCGGCGTTTGAGGAGCGGGGTCGAAGGGGCGGAGCCCCTTCAGGATGGGACGGGTAGGGGCGGCGGGGGCGAGAAAAAGAATTCGGTGGGGCAGGAATGGCCGTCGGCAAAGTGGGAACGCGCACCGTACCCCCACGGGAGTCCGGCAACCGGTACCCCCACCAGGCGGCCGCCCAGGTTCCACCTCTCCCGGACCGGGCGGCCGCCCCCTTTTGCCGTAAGGGACCGTCCCTTTGCCCCAGTCATGGTCATTCTGTGGGGCGGGCCACACGGACCCGGCCGTGCGAGATCCCGGATGCGCGATAGCCTGACGGGTGGATCTCTTGACGCCAAGAGATCGATCATCTCTACGTCCCGCACCCCGGGGCAGGGATGCCCTCACCGCCAGCTGTCATACGGAGAACGCCATGACCCGCACTCCCGTGAACGTCACCGTGACCGGCGCGGCCGGCCAGATCGGTTACGCCCTGCTCTTCCGCATCGCCTCCGGCCAGCTGCTCGGCGCGGACGTGCCGGTCAAGCTGCGCCTCCTGGAGATCACGCCCGCGCTCAAGGCCGCCGAGGGCACCGCCATGGAGCTCGACGACTGCGCGTTCCCGCTCCTGCAGGGCATCGACATCTCGGACGACCCGAACGTTGCCTTCGACGGCGCCAACGTCGCGCTGCTCGTCGGCGCCCGCCCCCGCACCAAGGGCATGGAGCGCGGTGACCTCCTGGAGGCCAACGGCGGCA
This sequence comes from Streptomyces sp. SD31, assembly GCF_052068475.1. Classification (NCBI taxonomy): domain Bacteria; kingdom Bacillati; phylum Actinomycetota; class Actinomycetes; order Kitasatosporales; family Streptomycetaceae; genus Streptomyces; species Streptomyces sp. SD31. The sequence goes on from NZ_JBQHCX010000009.1 coordinate 150,200, forward strand.
TCTTCAAGCCGCAGGGCCAGGCCATCAACGCCCACGCCGCGGACGACATCAAGGTCCTGGTCGTCGGCAACCCGGCCAACACCAACGCGCTCATCGCGCAGGCCGCCGCGCCCGACGTACCGGCCGAGCGGTTCACCGCGATGACCCGCCTCGACCACAACCGCGCGCTGACCCAGCTCGCGAAGAAGACGGGCTCGACGGTCGCCGACATCAAGCGGCTCACCATCTGGGGCAACCACTCGGCCACCCAGTACCCGGACATCTTCCACGCCACCATCGCTGGCAAGAACGCCGCCGAGGTCGTGAGCGACGAGAAGTGGCTCGCCGAGGACTTCATCCCGACCGTCGCCAAGCGCGGCGCGGCGATCATCGAGGCCCGTGGCGCCTCCTCGGCCGCCTCCGCCGCCAACGCCGCCATCGACCACGTCCACACCTGGGTCAACGGCACGGCCGACGGCGACTGGGTCTCCATGGGTATTCCGTCCGACGGTTCCTACGGCGTTCCCGAGGGGCTCATCTCCTCCTTCCCCGTCACCACCAAGGACGGCAAGTACGAGATCGTCCAGGGCCTGGAGATCAACGAGTTCTCCCGCACCCGTATCGACGCCTCCGTCAAGGAGCTCGAGGAGGAGCGCGACGCGGTCCGCTCCCTCGGCCTGATCTGAGCCGACCCGCACCTGTGATCCCCGGGCCGCGCGGCAGCGGCCCGGGGATCAGTGCGTTCACCCGCACCCGCACCCGCAGCCACCCGCCCAGCCGCTCTGCTCAGCCCGCCACGACCAGTGCCGCCAGGTCCAGAAACGCGTTCAGCGCCGGTGCCCGCAACTGGTCCAACTGCCGGAAGCCCGGCGACCACAGCGACCGGTCGTAAGGCACGGCGACCACCTGGTCGGCACCGATGTCGAAACGGGCGGGAAGGTCGTCCGGCACGGCACGCCCCGTACGTTGCTCGGCCTCGGTCACCACGACGATCGCCCGGTCCGCCAACTGCCGGTGCCCGTCGACGCGCAGCCGGTCCAGCACCCGCCACGCGGCGTCGAGATACCAGCCCGAGTTGCCGCAGCACAGGATCAGCCGGTCGGTCAGATCGAGGACGGCGTCGGCCGACCGGTCCAGGCGCTGCGGGGCCCAGTCGGTGAGGACGAACGAGTAGTAGGGCGCGGTCCTCGCCAGTACGTGCGGATAGGCCTGGGCGTGTATGAGGTTCGGGGGGACATGGCCCCCGGGGTGCGCGGCGACTTCCAGCCCCGACGGCAGCCGGGTGGTGCGGGCGCGGACCTCCTGGTACGTCGGATCGGCCGGCAGGTCGGCCAGGTCGCGCACGGTGGCCGGGTTCCGGTCGGTGAGGAAGGCGTCGAGTGCCCCCTCGTCGTCCGCTCCGTCGAGGGCCAGGACGGGCTCGCTCCGGACGGCGGCGAGCAGCGAGCCCAGCACCATCGTCGTGGTGGCCCGCCCGCTGTAGACCCGGCCGCCGTGGTGGTAGGCGCCGATCAGGGTGATGCGCCGGGCGTGGCGCAGTGGTGTCCGCAGCCGTTCCAGCCGGACCTGCCGTTCGCGGCGGGCGACGCCGAAGCGGGGCGGGCGCAGGGGCAGGGAGCGGGGGTCCGAGGGCACGGCGGCGGCCGGTGGCAGGTCGAGCGGCACGCGCGACGACGGCCGGGTGCGGGCCTGGGGCTGGGCCGGGGACGTCGGAGTGCCGGTGCGTTCGGCGCGGGACTGGGCGATGTACTTCGCCAGGACGTCCGCGACCTCGCCCGCCGTGGGGCGCTCGGCCGGATCGGGGCCCAGGCAGCGCAGCACGATCTGCCGCAGCCGCGCCCAGGTGTCCCCCTGCCACAGGTGCATGCCCTCGGGATGGCCGGGGACCCGCCAGTGCAGTTCCCGGCCCGCCTTGCTGCTGACCAGCTGGAGCAGGTCGCCCAGCGCGCGCACATTGTCCTCGGGGGTCGGCGCCGGGCCCATACCGGCGTACTGGCCGTCCAGGGCGCAGTCGGACAGGTCGGCGAGGACCACCGAGCGCCGCAGCACGAAGATGTTCTCGGCACTGAGGTCCGAGGGCACGATCCCGTGGAGATGGCACAGGGCCAGGGCGCTCGCCAGATGCCAGCCGACGAGCAGCCCGGTGAGCTTGTCGAAGGGGGCGCCACCCGTCGCGTGGGCCTGGTTGAAGAGCTCCGCCAGACGGGGCGGGGCGGGTGCCGGGCCGTCCTCGATCGGCGCCGATGCCACCCAGACCGGCGTACGCCCGAGTCCGCTGCCGAGCAGGGCGGGCGCGTACTGTCCGCCCAGCCGACGCAACGCCTCCACCTCCACCGCGATCAACTCGGCACGGTCGGCGGAGACATCGGGGCGCGGAGTCCGCACCATGGCTCTGGTGCGGTTGACCTCGTCGACGCCGTCGTACTCCACCACCCACCGCAGGCGCCGTCGGCCGCGCAGCCAGTAGGGGCCCAGCTGCCGCGGGTCGTCGTCCGTCAGACGCCCCCAGCCGTCGCCCGACGTGGCGCTCTGCTCGCGCAGGCCCCGCTCCAGCCCGTGCACCCCGGAGTCGAACGACACCCCGAACCGTGCCAGCAGCTTGCGCTCCACGCTCGTGAACGGCCGGTGCGAGCCGGGGAGCCGGGCGGAGCCGTCCGGGTGGGCGAGCCAGGCCGGGAAGTCGGGGGAGTTGCCCGCGAGTTGTTCGAGACGCAGTCCGATCGTGCGGCTGGTCCTGAGGAGTTCGGCCTGCGGTACGGCGTCGAGGAGCACCGACCTCGACGTGTCGGAGAAGTCGAACACCTGGTGCTTGGCGGGCAGCGGCCCCGGCACGGGCGCGGGGTGCGGCCGCATGAGCCCACCGAGGAAGACCTCCGCGAGATGGGAGGTCCGCGCCTGCCACGGAACCGCCGTCTGGACGAGCCGCATCACCGGCACCGTGAGCGGTGACACGGCCGCCAGGTGGGCGGCGAGCCGGTATGCCTCCGGGGTGGCCGCGTCCCGGAAGTGCTGGGCGCCGCTCGGGCCCCGGGGCGTGGGGGCCGGGCCGGACGGGCGCGGCCGGGTCAGCAGCGGCAGCCGTACCGTGGCGCCCGGCGAAGCGAGCAGGTGGGCCCAGTTCCGCAGGGCGGCGGCCGTCGGCTCCAGGACCGGCACCGGCACACCGTCGAAGGTGGCCAGGCCGGGCGGCAGTACCGGGTCGGCGATCTCCCAGGACGTGTTGGCGCCGCCGATCCGCCGGGTGGTGGCCTGCCAGCGTTCCGCGTGGATGCCGGAGCCTTCCCACAGGTCGGGCGGCAGGGTGTGCAGCAGGGCGGTGGGGCCGCGGGAGGCCCAGGTGGACAGCAGGCCGTGCAGGACGCCACTGCGCCAGGCGGCGCCCATGCCGTCACTGATGACGAGGACCAGGGTGCGGCCCGACGGGTCGCCCACCGTGCTCAGCGGTACGGGGGCGCTGTCGGGCCGGAACGGGCGGGTGCGCAGCCGGGGTTCGTCGGCGCCGCGGGTGTCGAGGCCGAGGACGCGGGTGGTGGCGAAGGCGCCCAGGCGTTCGAGCAGGGTGCGCAGTTCGGCGGCGAGGCGGTGCCACAGCAGCATTGACAGGCCGTCGTCGACGAGCAGGACCAGATGGAGCCAGCGCTCCTGCACGGGCCGCTGCACCACGTCGGGCAGCCGGGTCTCGGCGAGTTCGGCGGCGGTGCGCTCCTCGTCGATCTCCAAACGGTGCGGGCTGGCCAGGCGGCGCCGCAACGGCCGTAGCGCGCGCCCCAGTTCGAGCTCGCCCGCGAGGGCCTTGTCCTCGGGGATCCGGACGGGCAGCGCCTTGTCCGGCTCGGGGCCCTGGCGCAGCCGTATCTCGGGAACCGGCGCGGATTCGGGCTCCTGACGGGCGTCCGAGTACAGCGGGTGCGAGGTCAGGTCGGGCAGGTCCGGGTCGTCGGGCCGGGGCGCTTTCGCGGGGTGCTCCGGGCCGGGCTCCTCCGGCTCGGTAGCGGCCGGCTCCGCGGGCGGCGCCGGGGCCGTGCGCGCGAGGCGGGCGAGGGGCGCCTCCGGTCCGCCGGGCACCCGCCGGGCCAGCCACAGCACGTCGAGCACCTGATCGGCGTCCAGCTCGTGTCCGGAAGCCGTCAGCACCCGCAATAGCTCGCCGAGCCGCCCCCCTGCGCCGGCCTCGGTCACAGCGCCCCGGTGAGCTGGTGCAGTACGGCGTCCAGCAGCTCTTCCGCGTTGAGGTTCACCCCGCCGTTGCGCAGGAACACGGCGTTGAGCAGCTGGTCCGTGGCGAGTTCGCCGGGGGCGCGGCGACGCAGGAACGTCTCGATCAGGTCGTCCGCGTCGCGCAGGGCCTCCTCGCCCAGGTGGGCGGTGACGATGGCGCGCAGCCGGGCCTCGTCCGGTATGGGCAGGGCGAGGCGGACGCAGCGGCGCAGGAAGGCGGGCGGGAACTCGCGTTCGCCGTTGCTGGTGATGACGACGACCGGGAACTCGGCGCACTGGACCCGTCCTTGATGAACCGTCACCGTGCCGCGATGGTCGGCGGTCTGCACCTCCACGTCCGCCATGTCCTCGGGGAGCCGGGTCAGTTCCGGGATGTCGAAGTAGCCCTCCTCGAAGACGGTGAGCAGGTCGTTGGGCAGGTCGACGTCGCCCTTGTCCATCTCGTCGATGAGCAGCGCACGCGGTGTCGGCGACGGCACCAGGGCCGTGCCCAGCGGGCCGAGCCGGATGAACGTCCCGATCGACGGCTCGCGTTCGCCCCGGTCGCGGCTCAGCGTCGTCTCGCGCAGCCGGCCGATCGCGTCGTACTGGTACAGCGCCTCCCGCACGGTCGACCGGCTGTTGATGGACCAGCGCAGCAGCTCGCCCAGCCGCAGCTCGTGCGCGACGGCCCGGGCGAGCGACGACTTGCCGGTGCCGGCCGGACCGGTGACCAGCAGCGGGCGGCGCAGATGCAGGGCGGCGTTGACGACGTCGGCATGCTCCGGCTGGATCAGATAGGGCAGTTCGGGGCGGACGGCCGGCGTCGGACTGAAACGGCGCCACGGCGGGGCCGGGGGCAGCGTCACATGGCGCGGGAGTCCGTCGCCGCGGAAGAGGCGCCAGTCGGCCTCGGAAGGGGACGTCATGCGCTCTCCTGTGGGTCGGTCAGTTGCAGTCGGGGCACCGTGCGGTCGGCGTCCGCCCAGGCGAGGACCGGGCGGCCGGGGAACTCGGGGGCGCGGGTCCCGCGGGCGTTGGCCCGGTAGACCCGCACCCCGTCGGGCAGTTCACGGGTGGCGAGTTCCGCCATGTGCTTGGCGGCGTGCGAGGGCGTGTCCTGGCCGCGGTCCCACACCACCACCGGTATGCCCACGGCGAGGCAGATCTGAACGATCCGGTCGCGCGGGCCCGGCGGCACGTCGACGGAGACCCGGACCGTGTCGAGCCGGCCCATCAGTTCGTAGTACACCTGGTGCGGGTCCTGGCCCGGGTCCGACACGACCAGCGTCTGACCGGAGTCGAGCTGTCTCCACCGCTCCCGCCAGTCGGGAAGGAAACGCTCGTGCCGGCGCAGGAGTTCCGGACAGTGCACGACCAGCGGGAACTCCGCGCCCAGCATGCCCGGGATGATCTCGCCGGGCGCCTGGGCCGCCCATTCGTCGACCGGCAGGTTCAGGTTGTCGCTGTCCACGAGCACCTCCACCAGGGGCCGCCCGCCGTCCGCGGCCGAAGGCGTGAGGGACTCCAGGACGCGCAGCAGTTCGCGCGCCGCTTCGGACGCCGAGTACGCGGCGGAGCTGTCGGCCGACACCTGCCGGGGCCCGGAGCCCTCGTCGCACCAGATGCGCAGCCGGTGCCGGCCCCGGGCGGCCTGGGTCACCTGGACCAGGACCCGCACCCGTCCGGTCCTCGCGCGCACCATGCGGGCCCAGTCCTCGGCGTCCGAGCGCCGCTCCCGCAGTGCCGCGGCGGGGATGCCGAGCCGCACCGCCACGCTGTCCGACCACAGCCGCAGCACCCCCTTCTGAGGCGCCGGGCACAGCACGGCGACGTACTCGACGACCCGCAGCAGCGCCGGCACCCGGGGCCCGCCGCCGTCGGAGTGGCCGTCGCCCGCCAGCCTCTCCAGGCTGAGCAGCTGGGCGTCCGGCGTGTCCCCGTCGGACCGGACGTCGACCCGCTTCGCGGCCTCGCGCACCACCTCGGGGAGCCGCCCGAGCACCGGCCGGTCCACCTTGCGCAGCAGCTGGTGCAGTTGCTGGTGTTCGCGCGGCGAGAGCAGCAGCGCGGACTCGAAGAACTGTCCCGCGGCCAGTACGCGGTCGGCCGCCGCGGGATTCGTGGGCCGCAGGATCTGGGTGAGCGCCGCCACCGCCTGCGGATGGCTGACCAGGAAGGCCGCGAACTCCTCCACCGACGGCGGGGCCACGGCGCTGCCCGGCTCGCGGCCGCACTCGACCGCCAGCTTGCGGGCGGTGTCGCCGAAGGAGTACGACGACGTCGGCAGGGCGTACCTGATCGTCTCCACGAGTTTGACGAAGGGAGGATCGCCGGGGTCGTAGGACTGCCCGGCCTCGGTGTCCTCGTCGGCCGGCGCCACCCCCAGATTCCGCAGCTCGGTCTCGACCCGCTGCCAGGGGATGCCCCAGCTGCGCCGGATCATGTGCTGCGGGCCGGGCGGTGCGTCGCACGACGGCATGAAGTGCGCGGCGACGAGTCCTACGACGGCCCCGTCCTCCTCGGACCACAGCGGGCCGCCGCTGTAGCCGTGGTCGACCGCCATGCCCGTGCTCTTGCCGTCGAGATAGCCGATTCCGTCGTCGAGGGCGGCGACCTCCAGATCGGCGAAGGTCGCGCTGTACCCGCTGCCGTGCCAGGCGCGCACCCGCCGGCCGGGCACCATGCCCATGCAACGGTCGGGCGCGGGCACGCCGCGTGGCGGAGCGTCGATCCGCAGGACCGCGAGATCGCCGAGCCACTCCAGGTCGCCGTCCCGCACGGCCTGCCCGTCGCGGGTGCGCGGGGGGATCCAGTGCGCCACCCTCGCTGGATACCGCTCGGTCTTCCGCGCCCCCTTGACTTCGACGTTCACTTCGACGAACAGCTCGTCAAGGCCGGGCGGCCGGGGGTCGAACTGCGCCCGGCCCAGGGCGTCGTTGACGACATGCGCACAGGTCAGCACCGTGTCGGTGCCGAGCACGACCGCCGCGCCCGCCGTCTTGCCGTCGGCCGTCCGGCGCACGGACACGGCACTCGGCCGCCACTTCTCGCCGGGTGCCGCGCTGATCTCCTTGAACCAGCCCACGGCTACTCCGGACCGGCCGCCGGCTTCCAACTGGCGGTGACGGTGAGGTGCGCCTGCCCGTTGCCGCCGACGATTCCGAGCTTGAGGTCCTGCCCGACCTGCACACCGAAGGTCACACTGAGCTCGCTGGGCGGCTCCGGTACGTCCTTCACGGCGGCGTGCACCTCTTGCAGGAGGGGCCCGAGCGGCTTCAGAGCGCCGCGCAGGGCACCGGTCGCGAAGTTGGCGACGGCCCGGCCGCCGGTGGCGACGGGGACGGCTCTGCCCATGCCTTCGGGGAGGTCGTCGCCGCGCGCGGGTGCGGGTGCGGGGGCGAGCAGGAACCTTACGGGCGTACCGTCGTCGAACTCTGATTCCAGAATGGTGGACACGACAATAGTGTGGCTCAAGTCGCCTGATCGGACAGTGAGTTCACCACTCCCGATCGCCTCGCAGCGGGGGCGGACCGGCAAAGTGCGGTCAGGCGCTCGGCGACAGCCGCTTCTCGAACCAGTGGCTCGCGTAGACGTTGTCGCCGTAGGCCGGGATGTCCGTGTATCCGCACGCCCGGTACATCGCCCGCGCCTCGGTGAGCGCGGCATGCGTGTCGAGGCGTACGACGGTCAAGTGCCGGGCGCCGGCCTCCTGTTCGAGGGCGTCGAGGAGCCGGCGGGCGAGGCCGAGGCGGCGGGCGTCGGGGTGCACCCAGAGGTGGCGGATCTCGCCGACGCCGGGCTCCAGTCGGCGTAGCGCCCCGCAGCCCACGGGGCGGCCCTCCTCGTAGGCCACGAAGAACGCGCCGGCGTCGCCGGACACCTCCTGCGGCCGGACGAGGGAGTCCTTGTCGAACCCTTCGGGGAACCGCTCGTCGATGTCGTCGGCGTAGGCGTCCAGACAGGCCCGGGCGTCCGGTGCGGCGCCGTCGACGAGGTCGACCGTGATGGCCGCGAGGCGCAGCAGGCGCTGTGCGGTGGCCATCGCCTCGGTCAGTTCGGCGCGCTGCGGTGCGCTGAGGCCTTCGAGGAGCCCGGCGGCGGCCGCGTACGCGCGCCGGTTCTGCTCCTTCACCTCCACCCGCCCGGCCGGGGTCAGCTCGATCATCCGCAGCCGGTTGTCCTGCGGGTGCGCACTCAGCCGGACCATGCCCTGCGACTCCAGCGCCTTGGCCATCCGGCTCAGATACCCGGCGTCCAGGCCGAGCCGGCTCCTGAGCTCACGCAGGGACGCGCCGTCCGGGGACTCGGAGATCTCGAACAGCAGCCGGGCCTCGCCGAGCGGGCGGTCCTGGCCGAGGTAGTGGTCGTCCAGGACGCCGATACGGCGCGTGAAATAGCGGTTGAAGCGGCGGAGGGCGGTCACATCCCGCGCCGGGACCGGCTCCGTGTCGCTCACTGGATTCCTCCCTGGCTCCATGCTTCCTGGCTCCACACTTCTTTGACTTTAGTCAAAGGTTGCGTCGGGGGCCATGCCTTCGGCTGCCTCCATGAGGCGTCGGCCGAGCGCGCGGGCCGCCTCCCGCAGCTCCGGTGACCCGACGATGCGGAACGGGGCCCGGATCGCCGTGAGCTGCTCGGCGTACCATTCCGGTTCGTCGGTGGTGGCGAGCAGGCGTGTGGTGCCGTCGTCGATCGGCTCGGGGTGGCCGAGGCTGCGGGGGAGCCAGGCGGCCACGAGCGAGGCGGGCGCCTCGATCACGATCTCCACCTCATGGGTCCAGCCCTGGGAGAGGTGCTCCTCAAGGGTCTCGACGGGGCGAGGATTCGTCGGCGGCTCGAAGGTGTCGGGGAGTGCCGTCACGGTGGTGACCCGGTCCACGCGCAGGGCGCGGCGGGCGTCGCGCGTGTGTGACCAGCAGAGCAGATACCAGCGGCCGTGGTGGACGACGACCGCCCATGGATCGACCTCCATGGTGCGCTCGCCGCGCGAGCCCAGCCGGTAGCCGAGGCGCAGACGGTGGTGTGCGGCCGCGGCCTGGACGAGAGCGGCGGTGATGTCGGGGTCGGGGCGCGAGGCGGCGCCGGGGCCGCCCCGGGCGCTGACCCTGCGGACCGCCTCGGCCGGGTGTGCCACCGGTTCGGGCAGGGCGCGCAGGAGCTTGCCGAGCGCGCTGCCCACCGGTCCGGCCGGGTCGGCCGCGTCGTGGTGGCCGTCCAGTGCGGCCATGACCAGGCCGAGCGCCTCGGTCGGCGTGAACATCAGCGGCGGCAGGCGCAGACCCCGGCCGAGGCGGTAGCCGCCGTACGGGCCCCGGGTGGACTCGACCGGGATGCCGGCCTCGCGCAGGATGCCGATGTAGCGCCGGGCGGCGCGTTCGGAGACGCCGAGGCGGGCGGCCATGCGGTCGGCGGTGATGCCGGGGTTGTTCTGGAGGACTTCGAGGAGCAGGAGGGCGCGGGCGGTGGGGCTTGCGTCGTGCCGGGTCATGGGCGCTCCCTGCGACTGCCTGACATTCCGAAAGCATTCCGGAAGTGAATCGACCGGAATGGACCGTAGCGTGCCCGTCATGACGTACGACACCGAACGGCCGGTCCTCATCGAGCCGCCCGTCGCCGGCTCCGAGGTCGACACCCTGATCGGCTCCCTGGAGCGGCAGCGCCGGACCTTCGCCTGGAAGTGCGAGGGGCTGGACGCGGCCGGCCTGGGTGCCCGGCTCGCGCCCTCCGCCCTCACCCTGGGCGGGCTGCTCAAGCATCTGGCCCTCGTCGAGGACGAGTACCTCACCCGGCGCCTGCTCGGAGTGGAGCTGCCCGCGCCGTGGGACGCGGTGGACTGGGACGCCGACCCCGACTGGGAGTGGCGGTCGGCGGGGCGGGACAAGCCCGAGCAGCTGTACGCGCTGTGGGAGAAGGTGGTGGCCCGTTCCCGGGCGAACCTGCGGCGGGTGCTGTCCGAGGGCGGCGTGGACCAGCCGGTCCGCCACACCTGGCCCGACGGCCGGACGCCCAGCGTGCGGCGCGTCCTGATCGACCTCGTCGAGGAGTACGCCCGCCATGTCGGGCAGGCCGACATGATCCGCGAGTCGATCGACGGCCGGGTGGGGGAGGACCCGCCGGCCGACTTCTGAACCGCCTTGCGCACCCCCTCCGGCACCCCCTTCGGCGTCCTTTTTGTTCCTGTTTGCCCGCATGTTCAGTGACACAGCACACTTTCGGCCATCGATCGCGCATGCAATGCGAACGCCAGGGCAGGTGCTGACGGTCCTCGTGAGTGACACCTGTGTGACTCAGGGCACCGAACAGGAACGGAAGGCAACCCCGATCATGACCGGACAGCAGGCGCGACAGGCGCGACAGACGATTCACGCGGGCGGCGAGTGGCGCGAAGCCGTCACCGGCGCGACGCGCGAGATCCTCGACCCCGCGGACGCCCTGCCCTTCGCCGTGGTCGCGGAGGGTGACGAGAAGGACACCGACCTGGCCGTGGCGGCCGCCCACCGTGCCTTCGACGGCGGCCAGGGGGAGTGGCCCCGCACCTCCGTCGCCGAGCGTGCCGCCCTGCTGCGCCGCGTCGCCGACCTGCTGGTGCGCGACCGTGAGGGGCTCGGCCTGCTGGAGAGCCGCGACGCCGGGAAGACCCTCGAAGAGGGCCGGGTCGACATCGACTGCGTCGCCGACGCCTTCCGCTACTTCGCCGACCTCGTCGCCGCCGAGGCGCCGGGCCGGGTCGTCGACGCGGGTTCGCCCGACATCCACAGCGTCGTCGTCCATGAGCCGGTCGGCGTGTGCGCGCTGATCACGCCCTGGAACTACCCCCTACTCCAGGCCAGTTGGAAGATCGCGCCCGCACTCGCGGCCGGCAACACCTTCGTCGTCAAGCCGAGCGAGATCACGCCGCTGACGACGATCGCCCTGATCGAGCTGCTGATCGAGGCAGGCCTGCCGGCCGGCGTCGCCAACATCGTCACCGGGCCCGGCCACACCGTCGGCGCCCGGCTCGCCGAGCACCCCGACGTCGACCTCGTCTCCTTCACCGGCGGCCTGGTCAGCGGCACCAAGGTCGCCCAGGCCGCCGCGCCCAGCGTCAAGAAGGTCGCCCTCGAACTCGGCGGCAAGAACCCCAACGTCGTCTTCGCCGACGCCTGCGCCACCGACGAGGCCTTCGACACCGCCGTCGACCAGGCCCTCAACGCCGCGTTCATCCACAGCGGCCAGGTCTGCTCGGCGGGCGGCCGCCTCATCGTCGAGGAGTCGGTCCGGGACCGTTTCGTGGCCGAACTCGCCCGCAGGGCAGACAAGATCCGGCTCGGCCGCGGCACCGCCGACGGCGTCGAGTGCGGACCGCTCGTCTCCGAGCAGCAGCGCGCGAAGGTCGAGGCGTACGTCGACTCCGCGCTCAAGGAGGGCGCGGTGCTGCGCTCCGGCGGCAAGCGCCCCGAGCCGTCGCCCGAGCGACCGGAGAACGGCTACTTCTACGAGCCGACCGTCCTCGACCACTGCCACCGCGAGATGCGCGTCGTACGCGAGGAGGTCTTCGGCCCGGTCCTCACCGTGGAGACCTTCCGCACCGAGGACGAGGCGATCGCCCTCGCCAACGACACCGAGTACGGCCTCGCGGGCGCCGTGTGGACCGCCGACGCGGGGCGGGCGCGCCGGGTCGCGGGCCGGCTACGGCACGGCACCGTCTGGATCAACGACTTCCACCCCTACCTCCCGCAGGCGGAGTGGGGCGGCTTCGGCAAGAGCGGAGTGGGCCGTGAGCTCGGCCCCGCCGGACTCGCCGAGTACCGCGAGAGCAAGCACGTGTACCAGAACCTGGCGCCGAAGCCGGTTCGCTGGTTCTCAGGCTGACCTTCCGGCCCTCTGCCGTAAGACCCGGTCCCCCTGACCCCGTAAGACTGCGCAAGTCCCCTGGAGCTACCCCCACATGTCCCAGAACACCCCCGTCTACGACTACGTCGTGATCGGCGGCGGCACGGCCGGATCGGTCATCGCCTCCCGCCTCACCGAGAACCCCGATGTCACCGTCGCCGTCATCGAGGGCGGCCCCAGTGACGTCGGTCGCGACGACGTGCTGACCCTGCGCCGCTGGATGGGCCTGCTCGGCGGCGAGCTGGACTACGACTACCCGACCACCGAGCAGCCCCGCGGCAACTCGCACATCCGGCACAGCCGCGCCCGCGTGCTCGGCGGCTGCTCCTCGCACAACACCCTCATCGCCTTCAAGCCGCTGCCGTCCGACTGGGACGAGTGGGAGGCGGCCGGTGCCAAGGGCTGGGGCGCGGTGCCGATGGAGGCGTACTTCGCCCGGCTGAAGAACAACATCGTCCCGGTCGACGAGCGGGACCGGAACGCCATCGCCCGGGACTTCGTCGACGCGGCGCAGGGCGCGCTCGACGTCCCGCGCGTCGAGGGCTTCAACAAGCAGCCCTTCACCGAGGGCGTCGGCTTCTTCGACCTCGCCTACCACCCCGAGAACAACAAGCGTTCCTCGGCGTCGGTGGCGTATCTGCACCCGGTGATGGACGAGCGCGAGAACCTCACCATCCTGCTGGAGACCTGGGCGTACAAGCTGGAGCTGAACGGCACCCGCGCCGAAGGCGTGCACGTGCGCACCAAGGACGGCGAGGAACTGCTCATACGGGCCCGCAACGAGGTCGTCCTCTGCGCCGGCGCCGTCGACACGCCCCGCCTGCTGCTGCACTCCGGCATCGGTCCCAAGGAGGACCTCACCGAGCTGGGCATACCCGTGGTCCACGACCTGCCGGGCGTCGGCGAGAACCTGCTCGACCACCCCGAGTCGGTGATCGTCTGGGAGACCCACGGACCGATCCCCGAGAACTCCGCGATGGACTCGGATGCCGGGCTGTTCGTGCGGCGCGACCCCGAACACCAGGGCCCCGACCTGATGTTCCACTTCTACCAGATCCCGTTCACGGACAACCCGGAGCGACTGGGCTACGAGCGGCCGGAGTTCGGGGTGTCCATGACCCCGAACATCCCCAAGCCGAAGAGCCGCGGCCGGCTGTACCTGACCAGCGCCGACCCGTCCGTGAAGCCCGCGCTCGACTTCCGCTACTTCACCGACGAGGACGACTACGACGGCCGCACCCTCGTCGACGGCATCCGCATCGCCCGCGAGATCGCCGCGACCGAACCGCTGGCGAGCTGGCTCAAGCGCGAGGTGTGCCCCGGCCCGGACGTCACGGGCGACGAGGCGCTGAGCGAGTACGCCCGCAAGGTCGCGCACACCGTGTACCACCCGGCGGGCACCTGCCGTATGGGCGCCGCCGACGACGAACTGGCCGTAGTTGACCCGCAGTTGAGGATCCGGGGCCTGGACGGCATCCGGATCGCCGACGCCTCCGTCTTCCCGACGATGACCGCCGTGAACCCGATGATCGGGGTGCTCATGGTCGGGGAGAAGGCCGTCGACCTGCTTGGAGGTGAGGCGTGATGAGTACTGCCCCTGCTACCCCTGCCACCCCTGGTACCCCTGTCTTCTCTGTCGAAGGTCTCTGGAAGGTCTTCGGCCCAAAGGCGCACCGAGTCCCCGCCGACCCGGAGCTGACCGCGCTCGCGCCCGCCGAACTGCGCGCACGCACCGGCTGCACGGCGGCGGTCCGGGACGTCTCCTTCGACGTCCGCAAGGGCGAGGTCTTCGTCGTCATGGGCCTGTCCGGCTCCGGCAAGTCCACCCTGGTGCGCTGTCTGACCCGGCTGATCGAGCCGACGGCGGGCACCATCGCCATCGACGGCGAGGACGTCCGCGCCATGGACAAGACCCGCCTGCGCGAACTGCGCCGGCACCGCGCCGCGATGGTCTTCCAGCACTTCGGCCTGCTGCCGCACCGCACGGTCCTGGACAACGTGGCCTACGGCCTGGAGATCCAGGGCGTCGGCAAGGCGGAGCGCCGCGAGCGGGCCGCCGAGGTGGTGGCCAAGGTCGGCCTGGAGGGCATGGAGCACCGCAGGCCGGGCCAGCTGTCCGGCGGCCAGCGCCAGCGCGTCGGCCTCGCCCGGGCGCTGGCGGTGGACCCGGAGGTGCTGCTCTTCGACGAGCCGTTCAGCGCACTCGACCCGCTGATCCGGCGGGACATGCAGGAGGAGGTCGTCCGCCTGCACCGCGAGGAGGGCCGCACGATGGTCTTCATCACCCATGACCTGAGTGAGGCGCTCAAGCTGGGCGACCGCATCGCCCTGATGCGCGACGGCGCCGTGGTCCAGCTGGGCACTCCGGAGGAGATCGTGGGCTCGCCGGCCGACGACTACGTCCGTGAGTTCGTCCGGGACGTCCCGCGCGAGCAGGTCATGACCGTGCGTACGGCCATGCGGACCGCGTCGGCGGACGAGGCGGGCACCGGCCCGGCTCTGGCGCCGGACGCGACGGTGTCGGAGGCGATCGAGGCCGTGGCGCGTACCGGGGCCCCGGCCCGGGTCATGGACGGGGCACGGTGTCTGGGAGTGGTCGACCACGAACGGCTTCTCGGCGTTGTGGCGGGGACGGAGCCGAGTTCCCCAGCGGGGGCGCGGCAGGGTGCCGTAGCGGGGGCAGAGATGAGCAAGGAGGTGGCGTGATGGCCACCGTCACCGCCGCCGCCCCCCGCGTCGCCGTTCCCGGCATCCTCAAACACCCTGTCCTGCGCAAGCTCCTGCTGCTCGCCGTCGCCGCCGCGATCCTCGTGCCGTTGGCCAACGCCCGCTGGGCGAGCGGCAGCTGGCCCGTCGCGCTGACCGTCGACTTCGCCGAGCCGCTCACCAAGGCCAGCGTCTGGATCATCGACAACCGGGACAGCCACCCGCTGTTCCTCTACTTCTTCGGGCACATCAGCAACGCGGTCGTGATCTCCGTACGCGCCGTGTACCTGGTGCTGCTCGCGGCCGGCTGGGCCGGCGTCACCGCCGCCGCGTCCCTCATCGCCTGGCGGGTCGCGGGCTGGAGGCTGGCCGCCGGCACCGGGGTCGCGTTCCTGGCCTGCGGGTTCCTCGGCATGTGGATCCCGACCATGCAGACCCTCGCGCTCATGGTCGTGGCGGTCCTCGCGTCGGTCGTCGTGGGCGCGCTGCTCGGACTCGCCGCCGGTCTCTCCGACCGTATGGACCGGATCCTGCGCCCCGTCCTGGACACCATGCAGGTGCTCCCGGCGTACGCCTACCTGCTCCCCGTCGTCCTGGTCTTCGGCATGGGCGTCCCCGCGGCCGTCCTGGCCACCGTCGTCTACGCCGCGCCGCCGATGGCCCGCCTCACCGCCCTCGGCCTGCGCGGCGCCGACAAGGAGGTGCTGGAGGCGGTCGAGTCGCTCGGCACCACCGCGCGGCAGCGCCTGCTGACCGCCCGCATCCCGCTGGCCCGCAAGGAGCTCCTCCTGGGCCTCAACCAGACGATCATGATGGCCCTGTCCATGGCGGTCATCGCGTCGGTCATCGGCGCGGGCGGCCTCGGTGACCGCGTCTACCAGGCGCTGGGGTCCGTGGACGTGGGCGCGGCACTCGCGGCCGGCATCCCGATCGTGCTGCTCGCCGTCGTACTGGACCGGGTGACCGGCGCGGCGGGGGCGGCGCTCGGTGACGAGCCGCAGCCGAACGGCCGGGCGCGCTGGGTGTACGCCCTCGTCGCCGCCGTGGCCGTAGCCGTCGCCGGGCGTCTCGCGGGACGCCTCGACTGGCCCGACGCCTGGGCCGTGAACATCGCCGAGCCGGTCAACCGCGCCGTCGACTGGATGACCGACCACCTCTACTCCGGCGTCCCCGTCATCGGCGGTACCGCCGACTGGGCGGCCCACTTCACCACGTGGGTCCTCGACCCCGTACGCGACACCCTGCAGTGGCTGCCCTGGTGGTCGGTGCTGCTGATCGTCGCCGCCCTCGCCTGGCTGATCGGCACCTGGCGCACCGCGCTGACCGCCGTGCTCGCCATGGCCGCGATCGGCGTCCTGGGCGTGTGGACGCCGTCGCTCGACACCCTCTCCCAGGTGCTGGCGGCCGTCGCCGTCACCCTGGTCCTGGGCTTCGCGACCGGCATCGCGGCGGCGCGCAGCGACCGAGTCGAGCGGATGCTCCGGCCCGTCCTGGACGTCTTCCAGACGATGCCGCAGTTCGTGTACCTGATCCCGGTGGTGGCCCTGTTCGGTGTGGGCCGTGCCCCGGCCGTCGCGGCAGCGGTCGTCTACGCCCTGCCCGCCGTCGTCCGCATCACCACCCAGGGTCTGCGCCAGGTCGACCCGGCCGCCCTGGAGTCGGCCCGCTCGCTCGGCGCGACCCCCGCCCAGCAGCTGCGGCAGGTCCAACTCCCACTCGCGCGCCCGGCGTTGCTGCTCGCCGTCAACCAGGGCGTGGTCCTGGTCCTCGCCGTCGTCATCATCGGCGGCCTGGTCGGCGGTGGCGCGCTCGGCTACGAGGTCGTCGCCGGTCTCGCGCAGGGCGACCTCGCCACCGGTCTGGTGGCCGGCGCGGCGATCGTCTGCCTGGGCCTGATGCTGGACCGGGTGACCCAGCCGACCGAGCGCCGCGCGAAGAAGGGAGCGTGACATGCGATTTCGTACCCGACGTACGAGTGCGACCGCCCGTACGACCGTCCGTACGGCTTCCCGTACGACTGCCGTAGTGGCCGGCGTGTCCTCGCTGGCCCTGCTGACCGGCTGCGGCGCCGCCGACATGACCAAGCAGGCCTCGCCCTTCGCCAACGCGCAGGGCACCAAGACCGTGACCCTCTCCGTCCAGTCCTGGGTCGGCGCCCAGGCCAACGTGGCCGTCGCCCAGTACCTGCTGGAGCACGAGCTCGGCTACCGCGTCGACACCGTCCAGATCGACGAGGTCCCCGCCTGGGACGCCCTCAGCCAGGGCCGCGTCGACGCGCTCCTGGAGGACTGGGGCCACCCCGAGGAGGAGCAGCGCTACGTCAAGGACAAGAAGACGATCGTGCCCGGCGGCGACCTCGGGGTCACCGGGCACATCGGCTGGTACGTCCCGACGTACTTCGCCAAGCAGCACCCGGACGTCACCGACTGGAAGAACCTCAACAAGTACGCCGACCGGATGCGCACCGCGGAGAGCGGCGGCAAGGGCCAGCTGATGGACGGCTCGCCGTCCTACGTCACCAACGACAAGGCGCTGGTGGACAACCTGGACCTGAACTACCAGGTGGTGTTCGCCGGTTCCGAAGCCGCGCAGATCACGCAGATCAAACAGTTCGCCAAGGAGAAGAAGCCCTTCCTGACGTACTGGTACTCCCCGCAGTGGCTGTTCAAGAAGGTCCCGATGACCGAGGTGAAGCTGCCGGCGTACAAGGAGGGCTGCGACGCGGACCCGAAGAAGGTCGCCTGCGCCTATCCGCACACCCCGCTGCAGAAGTACCTCAACACGGACTTCGCCAAGACCGGCGGCGAGGCGGCGGCCCTGCTGAAGAAGTTCAAGTGGACGACCGAGGACCAGAACGAGGTCTCCCTGATGATCGCCGACGAGAAGCTGTCGCCTGAGGAGGCGGCGAAGAAGTGGGTGGACAGCCACGAGTCCACGTGGAAGGCGTGGCTGTCCTGACGCTCACTTCGTGAGACCGGCCGCGATCTCGCGCAGCGCCTCGGCGGTCCTGCGCTGGAGCCCCGGCCCGAACGTGATCCGGGTGGCCCCGAGTTCACCGAGTTCGGTGGGCGAGGGGCCGTCCCCGGTCACGGTGCCGTGCACATTGATCGGCCCCTGGATCCCGGACCGCAGCAGCGGCAGTACGTCGACGGGGGCGCCGATCGGATACACGCAGTCGGCGCCCGCGGCGACGTACAACGCGGCCCGCTCGATGGCCTGTTCCGCGGCCTGTTTGGGGTCGGCGGCACCGGGTGGGCGGCTGAAGGTGTCGATCCGGGCGTTGACGAAGAGCCGGTCGGCGGCGGCGTGCCGTACCTCGGCGAGCCAGTCGGCGTGCGCCCGCGGGTCCTTGAGCGCCCCGTCCTCCGAGTCCTCCAGGTTGCACCCCACGGCGCCCGTCTCCAGCAGCCGCTCCACCAGCTCCTTCGGCGCGATCCCGTACCCGCCCTCGATGTCCGCCGACACCGGCACGTCGACGGCCCGGACGATCCGCGCGACCGCCGCGAACATCTCGTCGGCCGGGGTCCGCCCGTCCTCGTACCCGAGCGAGGCGGCGACGCCCGCACTCGGGGTGGCGAGCGCCGGGAACCCGGCCTCGACGAAGACGCGGGCGCTCGCGGCGTCCCACGGGCCGGGCAGGACCAGCGGGTCGCCCGGGGAGCGGCGGCGGTGCAGTGCGCGGAAGGCGTCGACCTTGGACACGGTCTTGGTCATGGTGTGTATCCCCCTGGTGGAATCCGGCGGCTGACCATCACACGGTTCCAGTTGTTGATGGCGACGATCAGCCCGAGGAGATGGGCCAGTTCGGCGTCGTCGAAGTGCTTGGCGGCCCTGTCGTACACCTCGTCGGGCACAAAGCCGTCGGTCAGGACGGTCACCGCCTCCGTCAGCGCGAGCGCGGCCCGCTCCCGCTCGTCGAAGACGTCCTCGGCCTCCTCCCAGGCGGCCAGCAGATCGAGCTGTTGCTCGCTCACCCCGTGCTTGCGTGCGATGCCGAGGTGCATGTCCAGGCAGAAGGCGCAGTGGTTGAGCTGAGAGGCCCGGATCATGATGAGTTCCGCGAGCGCGGGGTCGCCGAGGCCCTTCTTCGCGGCGGCGCTGAGGGCGGACATGGCCTGGCCCACCTCACGGTCCAGGAGTTGCGTACGAGCCGTCACTCGAAGTCGCCCGGCTTGTAGTGCCCCGGCACCGCACGGGTGGTCACGCCGAACCGGTTCCACGCGTTGATCACCGCGATCGTGGCGATGAGCTGGGCCAGCTCGGCCTCGTCGAAGTGCCCCGCGGCCTTCTCGTACACCTCGTCGGGTACAAAGCCGTCGGTCAGGACGGTCACGGCCTCCGTGAGCTCGATCGCCGCGAGCTCCCTCTCCGTGTAGAAGTGCTTCGACTCCTCCCACGCGTTCAGCTGCACGATGCGCTGGACGCTCTCGCCGGCCGCGAGCGCGTCCTTGGTGTGCATGTCGAGACAGAACGCGCAGTGATTGATCGCGGACGCGCGCAGCCGCACGAGCTCGACCAACCTGGGGTCGAGACCCTTCTTGGCGGCCGCGTCCAGGCGGACCATCGCCTTGTAGACCTCGGGGGCGTGCTTGGCCCAGCGCATCCGGGCCGGTTGTTCGGTGGCGTACTCCGTACTCGTCGTCGCGTCGTTCGTCGTGGTCATGCCCTCGACCCTAGGAGGGAGGCAGCCCAGGGGTATGGTCCATTTCCATGGCGAAACCATGGGCCACTTTGGGCGTCGACCTGCATCTGGAGCCGAGCGGTCCGGGTCTGCGACGCGGTCTGACCGACGCGCTGCGCGACGCGGTCCGCTCCGGCCGACTGGCCGCCGGTACCCGCCTGCCGTCCTCCCGTGTGCTCGCCGCCGACCTGGGCATCGCCCGCAACACGGTCGCGGACGCCTACGCGGACCTGGTCGCCGAGGGCTGGCTCACGGCCCGCCAGGGTTCGGGAACCCGGGTCGCCGAGAGGACAGTCATCCCGCCGACCGGTACGGCACCCCGGCGCCGCGAGGCCGGCCGCCCCGAGTACGACCTGCGCCCCGGCTTCCCCGACCTCGCGTCCTTCCCCCGCACGGAGTGGCTCCGGGCAGCCCGCCGCGCCGTGGCCTCCGCCCCCTACGACGCCCTCGGCTACGGCGACCCGCGAGGCCGCCCGGAACTGCGCAGCGCCCTCGCCGGCTACCTCTCCCGGGTACGGGGCGTACGCGCCGACCCGGAACGGATCGTGGTGTGCGGCGGGATCTCGCACGGCCTGAGGATCCTCGGCGCGGTGCTGCGGGCGCGGGGCGTAGAGGCGGTGGCGGTCGAGTCGTACGGCCTGAAGGCGCACTGGAAGATCCTGCACGGGACGGGCCTGCACACGACCGCACTGCCCTTCGACGAACTCGGCACGGATCCGGGGGCGTTGGGCGATGGGCGGGGTGAAGCGCCCCGAAGGGGCGCGGGGCCGAATCCATCAGCGGCTCTCCCCGCGGAGCGCGCCGTGCTGCTCACCCCCGCCCACCAGTTCCCCATGGGCGTCCCCCTGCACCGCGACCGCCGGGCGGCCGTCGTGGACTGGGCACGCCGCACCGGCGGCCTGGTCCTGGAGGACGACTACGACGGCGAGTTCCGCTACGACCGCCAGCCCGTCGGCGCGCTCCAGGGACTGGACCCCGACCGGGTCGTCTACCTCGGCACCGCCAGCAAGTCCCTCGCCCCCGGCCTGCGCCTGGCCTGGATGGTGCTGCCGCCCCCGCTGGTGGAGGAGACCGCGGCGGCGAAGGGCGGCATCGACACCTGTGGGGCGCTGGACCAGCTGATCCTGGCGGAGTTCCTCGCCTCCGGCGCCTACGACCGCCATGTACGCGCCGCCCGGCTGCGCTACCGGCGCCGTCGCGACGCCCTGGTCGCGGCCCTCGCCGAGCGCGCTCCGGAGGTCCGTGCCACCGGTATCGCGGCCGGACTGCACGCCGTGCTCCAACTCCCGCCCGGCAGCGAGCAGTCGGTGGTCCAGGCGGCCCACTGGCAGGGCCTGGCACTGGACGGCCTCACCCGCTACCGCCGCCCCGACGCCGTCGCCGAGCCGATGGACGCCCTGGTGGTCGGCTACGGGACACCGCCGGACCACGCGTGGTCGGGAGCACTGGACGCGCTGTGCGCGGCACTTCCCTGAATGCCGGACCGAATGCAGTGAATTCGGCACGGGAATCCAGTTCCATGGATAGAGTCGGCCCATGAGTGAAAGCGACTCCATATCCCGCGTGGCCCTCAAGAAAAACACCCCGGACGTGTCCGCGGCAATGGGCTCCCTGCATGCCGCCGCCGTTTCCGCGGCACAGGACGCAAAGGTCGAGCCCCAGATTCTGGAACTGATCCGGATCCGCGCCTCCCAGATCAACGGCTGCGCGTTCTGTCTCGACATGCACACCAAGGACGCACGCGCGGCGGGCGAGACCGAACAGCGTGTCTACGCCCTGAACGCCTGGCGGGAGTCCCCCTTCTACACCGAACGCGAGCGTGCCGCACTGGCGTTGACCGAGGCGGTGACGCTGGTGATCGACGGCCACGTCCCGGACGAGGTCTACGCCGAGGCCGCCGCGGTCTTCGACGAGGCTCAGATCGCGGCGCTGATCTGGGCGGCCACCGTCATCAACGCGTACAACCGGATCGCGATCGCGACACGGATGGTGCCGGGCGCCTATCAGCCGGCACCGAGGAATTAGCCGGGTAAAGGCAGCGATAGTACCGCCGGTCCACTCAAGAAATGCGGACCGGCGGTACTGTGTTGCTCTCCTGCTGTTCCGTTGAATTCACTCCGCCGGCAGCGGCTCCATGATGTCGTCGAGCCATTTCCGCCAGTCCGGTGCGCGCACTGCTGTTCCCGCACGCATCGGCAGTCCCGTCCAGGCCGTCACGGGCCGAATTCCGTGCAGGGCGTTGACGAGCCAGACCTCCCGGCCCTCCAGTTCCGGCACGGTCCGCTCGCGAGAGGCGACGGCGATCCCCAGCCGCCGGGCGCGCTCCCGGATGAGACCGACGGTCACTCCGGGCAGCACCGGCAGCCCGGGCGGGGGCAGGCACAGGGTGTCGTCCTCCCACCACAGGACACTGGCCGTGGCCGACTCCAGCGCCACCCCGGAGGGCGCGACCAGCACCGCCTCCTGAGCGCCCTCGCCGAACGCCCGCCGGCGGACCCCGGCCAGCTTCTCCAGGTCCGGTCCCTTCCGGCGCGGGACGGCACGCGGGTCGGGCTGCCCCGTCGCCCAGACCCGCACCTCGGCCGCGAGCGGCGGAGCGTGCCGCAGCAGCAGCCGCAACTCCAGGGAACCGGCGGCGAGTTCCACGCGGGGGAACCACTCACCCGTGCGCGGCAGCGCGGCGGCCACGTCCCGCCAGAACTCCACGAGCCGGTGCAGCGGCGGCCCGCCGCACTCCTCGCAGGCCCGTACGAACCGCTCCCGGTGCCGGTCGAAGCCGCGCACCCGGCCGTCGCGCACCAGCCAGGAGTCCGCGACGAGCAACGGCCCGCCGGCCTCCGCGCCGGTGGTCAGGCCACGGCCGGACGACCACGCCAACACTTCTTCCGCACCCGCCGGTCGTGTCACCAACAGCTCCTCCTCAGTACTTGCGGCCCGCGAGGGCGGGCGCTCCGTGCCGGGGTCCGTACGGCGCGTGCTCCAGCCACGACCCGCACCACGGCAGCACGGGCGCCAGGGCCGCGGCCGCCCGCTGTCCGAACCGGACGACCCGGCGCCGCGGCCGCAGGTGATCGAGCGCCGCCCCGGCGGCGGCGCTGTTGAACAGGGCCGCCGTGCGCCGCACTTCGGCGAACTCTCCGACCGCCTCCGCCGTCCCCGCGGCGATCGCCTCCGCCGCAGCCGCCGCATCCGCGACACCGCTGTTCATGCCGCGCGCCCCGAACGGCGGGAACAGATGCGCCGCCTCACCGACCAGCAGCACACGGCCGTGCGGATCGGTGAACGACGCCGCGACCTTGCGCAGGAAACGGTACGTCGACACCCACAGGATCCGCTCGGCGTACCCGTCGCCCACGACCGCGGGCAGCCAGCGCCGTACGGTCTCCTCGGTCCCGTACGCCTCCTCCCGGTCGTCGTCCCGGCACTGCAGGTCGACCTGGAAGCCCCCGGTGAACGGCACCCGCATCACGCTGCGCCCACCGACCCCGGGGTGCTCGTAGTGGAAGACCCGCTCCAGCGGCAGCTCGGCGCCCGGGATGTCGGCCACGTCGACGACGACGTGGAAGCCCTCACCGCGACCGCCCTCGAGCGGGATGCCCAGTTCTCGCCGGACCGAGGAACGGGCGCCGTCGGCGGCGATCGCGTACGCGCCGGTCCACACCCGGCCGTCCTCACCCGTCAGCCGGACCCCGGTCCCGGTGCTGCGCACGGCCGCGACACGGGCGTTCCAGACGAACTCCACCCCGGCCCGCTCGCAGGCCGCGCGCAGGAAGCGCTCGGTGTCCACCTGGCGCAGGCTGGTGAAGGGCGGCCTGCCGGACGGCGGCGGGAAGGTCCGGGAGTACACCTCGCGGCCCCGGTAGAGAGTGCGTCTGGTGTGCCAGGTACGGCCGTACGACGTGATCTCCTCGGCCAGCCCCGGCCGCATCCCGTCGAGCAGGGCGAGGGTCTCCCGGTGCACGAACAGGGCGCGGCTGCCGGGCCGTTCGCGGTCCTTCGGGTCCGCTTCCAGCAGGACGACGGGCAGGCCGTGCGCGCGCAGTCCGAGCGCCGCCGACAGGCCCACGGGGCCGGCGCCGACGACGAGGACCGGGGTCACGCGGGGGCGCCTTCGGGCTCGGTCTCGGCCAGCATGCGGGTGATCTCCACCCGCTTCACCTTCCACGTGGCGGTCATGGGCAGGTCCTCGAACCGCCACTGCCGCGGCTCGGCCATCGCGGGCAGGTCGGCGGTGGCCTCCCGCCAGCGCTCCGGGTCCAGTGGCTGCTCGCCCCGGACACACACCACCGGCACCGGCTCGCGGTCCGCGCCGGGCACGATGACGACCTCGCGCAGTTCCTCCAGGCGGGACATCAGCATGTCCTCGACCTCCAGATTGCTGTGCACCGAGTCGATCCGGTCGATCTCCCGGTCGATCAGGTACAGGGCGCCCAGGCGGCTCCGGTAGCCCATGTCGCCCATCTCCCACCAGCCGTCGGTGAGCTGGCGGTCGTAGCGGTCCCGCATGCCGAGATAGGTGAGGATGCGGCCCCGGGTGCGGGCCTCGATCCGGCCCGGCGTGCCGGGCGCCACGCGCCTGCCGTCAGGGCCGGTGACGCGGACGCGGGTGAAGCCGGGGATGCCGATCCCGACCCGCCGGCCGTCCGCGCGGGCGGCACTGCGCCGCGTGAACCACTGGAACGCCACGGGGCCCGTCTCGCTCTGCCCGTACAACTGGATCAGCCACGGAGTACGGCGCCGCGACGCGTCCAGCAGCCGCCGTACGGTGCGCGGATGGATCGCGTCGAATGTGGAGCCGTACGACCGGACCCGGGACAGGGGCGCGCCGGGTGCGTCGGCCAACTCCTCCCACAGGACGAACGTGTTGGGGTGGGTCTCGACGATGCCGGGGCGATGGCGGACCAGCAGCGGGGCCACCGCGGCCGGTTCCGGGTCGGTGATCAGCACGAGCGGGCTGCCGAAGTGCAGCAGGACGCCGAGCAGGTGGTAGAAGCGCGAGTGCACGAAGGACATGTGCAGCGCCGCGGTCTCCCCGCGGGTGGGCCGGCCCATCGCCTTCTGCGGTACGAGGCGGTTCCACATGGTGTTGGCGCAATGCACCGCGAGCTTGGGGACGCCGGTGGTGCCCGAGCTGTGGGTGATCAGGGACGGCTCGCGGGGGTGCAGCCGTACGGGCGCGGCGGGCTCGGCGCCGGCGTACTTCTCCAAGGGCTCGGCTCCGGGCGCGTCGTCCACGCCGTCCACGCAGAGCGTCCGCCGGACGAGCCCGGACACCCCGGCGTCCTTCAACGGGCCGTCCAGCTTGGCTCTGTCGGTGATCAGCCAGGGCCGCCGGAGCCGGCCGAGGAGCTGCGCGACCACCGGACCGGCCAGGGCGGGCGACAACAGCACGGGGACGGCGCCGATACGGGAGACGGCACAGGTCAGCAGGACGATGTCGACGTTGTCCGTCTTGTGGACGGCCACCTGCTCCGAGGGCCGTACCCCGGCCTCCCAGAGGCGGCCGGCCAGTTCCTCGACGACATCGGCCAGTACCGGATAGCCGAGGTCGACCCCGAGGCCGGGGCGGATGTCCAGGGGCCGGTCCAGGGTGACGCGGACGGCTCCGTGCCGGTCGGCCGCCCGCCGGAACACCGGTCCCAGATAGAAGCCGCGGTCGGCGAGCAGGGGGTGCTGCTGTGGCATGGGGCGTTCCTTTCCGTGCCTTTCCATGGGGTTCACCAGGCGCCCTGGCGGACCAGGTGGCGGCGGAGCTTTCCGGTCGCGGTGTGGGGCAGGGAAGCCACGAAGCTGACGCTTCGGGGGACCTTGAAGGCCGCGAGCTGCTCATGCGCCAGGCCGAGGAGTTCGTCCTCCAGCCCGGCCCGCACCGGCGGTACGGGCACGACGAAGGCGCGCAGCCGGCTCACCCCGCGCGCGTCGGTGAGGGCGGCGACCGCGACTTCCTTCACCGCCGGATGCCGCCGCAGCACGGCCTCCACCTCCAGCGGGGAGACGGTGATGCCGCCGACCATCTCCATGTCGTCGGCGCGGCCCAGGTGCCGGTAGGTGCCGTCCGGTTCGCGGCGCGCCCGGTCGCGGGTGGCCAGCCAGCCGCCCACCAGGGTGCGGGCCGTCTCCTCGGGACGGTTCAGATAGCCGGGCGTCACCGTCGGCCCGCGCACCCACATCTCGCCCTCCGTGCCGTCCGGCACCGGGTGCCCGGCACGGTCACGCAGTTCCACCTCGAAGCCGGGGACGGGACGGCCGACCGTGCCCGGGTGGTTGTGCTGGAAGCTGTTGGCGCAGAAGGCGTGACCGGCCTCGGTGGAGCCGATCTGCTCCAGCACCGGCGCGCCGAGCAGCTCGGTGACCTGCCGCGCCAGCCCCTCCGGCATGCCCTCCCCGGAGGTCACCGCGGCCCGCACCGAGGCGAAGCAGGCCTCGTGCCCGCTGCCCCGGTCGGCCACCAGGGCGGCGTACGCCGACGGCACGGAGTACAGCACGGTCACCCGGTGCCGGGCGACGAGCTCGTCGACGGCGGCCGGGGTCGGACGCCGGCCCACCAGCACGGCGGACGAACCGGAGAACAGCGGGAAGACGAAGGCGTTGCCGAAGCCGTAGGCGAAGTACAGCTTCGACACCGACAGGGTCACGTCGTCCTGGGTGATCCGCAGCACGCGCCGGCCGATGAGGTCGTGGTACGTCTTCGGGTCGCCGTGGCGGTGCACGACGCCCTTGGGGCGGCCCGTGGTGCCGGAGGTGTACTGGACGTACAGGGGGCTGTGCGCGTGGACCGGTCGTGCGGCGGCGGGCTCGGCGGCGGGGATGCGTGCCATGAGCTGGTCGGCGCCGAGGCGGGCCCGGCCACCGAACCGGTCCCGGTCCCCGTCCCGGTCCTCCGGTCCCGGTCCCGTCACGCACAGCACCGCCCCGGTGTCCTCGGCCATGAACGCGTGGTCGGCGGCGGGGAGTTCCGGGTTGACCAGCACGGCGACGGCCCCGAGGCGGGCGGTGGCGAGGAACGCCGTCACCCAGGCGACGGAGTCGGGCAGCGCGAGCAGCACCCGGTCGCCGGGGCGTACGCCGTGGCCGGCGAGCACGGTCGCCGCGCGGGCCGCGAGGTCGTGCACCTCGCCATGGGTCCAGGTCCGGTGGCCCTGGTGGAGGGCGGCCCGGTCGGTCCACCCGCGCCGCTCGGCGAGCGCGGCGAGATGGGCGGCGAGATTCCCGGAGGCGCGGGCTTCGGCCGGGGGCAGGGGGGACTGCGGGGTCGTGGATCGCGGGGCGGCGGACGGCGGTGTGGTGGAGCGCGGGGTGGTGGACTGTGAGGTCGTCATCGGGCGGGCTCCTCGGCGGAGGGCCGCTGCGGACGCGTGCCCACCGGGAGCGCGGTGGCCGTCCGCACCGCGGCTCGCTCCCGCTGTTCCCGTACCCGGTCAGCGGTGTACTGGTGCAGGGCCCGCATCGGGGCCGCCGTCTTCAGCAGCATCTCGTCGTACTCGGCAACCGGATCGGAGTCGAGGACGATGGCGCCGCCCGCGCCCAACTGCATCAGACCGTCGGCGAGCACGGCCGTACGGATGACGATGCTGAGGTCCGCGCCGCCGCTGCAGCCCAGGTAGCCGAGGGCGCCGGAGTACACGCCGCGGGCCTCGGTCTCCAGGGAGTCGATGATCTCCATGGTGCGCAGCTTCGGCGCGCCGGTCATCGAACCGCCGGGGAAGCAGGCGCGGACGCAGTCCACCGCGTCCGTGCCGGTGCGCAGCCGGCCCTCGACGGTGGAGACGAGCTGGTGCACGGTGGCGTACGTCTCCGTGGCCATGAGCCGGGACACACGCACCGTCCCGGTCCGGCACACCCGGCCCAGGTCGTTGCGGAGCAGGTCGACGATCATCAGGTTCTCGGCACGCGTCTTGGCGTCCGCCGCCAGCGCGTCCCTGAGCCGGGCGTCCTCCTCCGGCCCGGAGCCGCGGGGCGCGGTGCCCTTGATGGGCCGGGCCTCGGCGACACCGTCCCGGCCGACCCGCAGGAAACGCTCGGGGGAGGAGCCGGCCACGTCGAGGTCCCCGAACCTCAGGAACGCCGCGTACGGCGCCGGGTTGACGCGGCGCAGCGTCCGGTAGAAGTCATAGGCGTCGGGCGGGGCGGGTAACCGGGCGGCGTTGGTCAGACAGATCTCGTAACTGG
This sequence comes from Streptomyces sp. SD31, assembly GCF_052068475.1. Lineage (NCBI taxonomy): Bacteria > Bacillati > Actinomycetota > Actinomycetes > Kitasatosporales > Streptomycetaceae > Streptomyces > Streptomyces sp. SD31. The sequence continues at coordinate 177,807 of NZ_JBQHCX010000009.1, forward strand.
TGCCCGCCCGCAGCTCCCGTCGGCAGGCGTCGATGTCCGCGAGATACGTCGCCCGGTCGCGCACCAGCCAGGGCTCGGCGGCGCCGGGATCGGCCTCGCCCGGCACGGGCAGGGGTGGCTGCCCCGAGGCCACGCAGGTGAGCTGCGCCAACGCGCTCTCCAGCCACTCGGCGGCCTCCCGGGCGGCCTGCGGGGTGTCCTCCGCCAGGCAGACGGCGTAGGTGAAGCCCGCCTCGTGGTCCACCGCGATCAGCCGGTCGGCGAACAGCCAGCAGGCGTCCGGGATTTCGGACCGGTGACGGTTCGGCGAGCCGCAGTCGGCCTTCATCTCGTAGCCGAAGTAGCCGACATATCCGCCGGTGAAGTCGAAGGGCAGCCCGGTGGCGTCGACATGGCGGTTCGTCAGCTGACGCTTGAGATAGTCGAAGACGCTCGCCCTGACCTTGCGCGGGGGCCGCCCCGCCCGCTCGATCTCGCATCGGCCGCTGTCCACGTCGTAGCGCACGAACTCGGCGAGCGGACCGCTGTCGTCACCGAAGAACGAGAAGCGGGACCGGCCCTCCTCGACCAGCGAACTGTCCAGCCAGAACGCGCGCGGAGAGCCGGCGTACATCCGCGTGAAGGCGGCCTCCGTGTCGACCGCGGTGGTGATGCGGCGGGTGTGCAGACGGTAGGCGGGACGGCCGGGGCGGCGGGGGCGGGGGATGGTCCCGGTGGCCGGGGCGGCCTTGGCGGAGGGGGCGGCCGTGTCGGCCGGGGTGTCGGCCCGGCGGGGGGCGCCGGCGTGGGGTGCGGTGGCTGCGGGGCGGGGGACGGCCGCGTCCGGTGCGGGGATCGCGGTGTTCTTCGTACGGAGCTTGCGGGCCCGCTCGGCCGTGAGGTTGCGGAAGTTCACCAGCATGCGGTGGCCGTAGTCGGTGAGGACGGACTCGGGGTGGAACTGCACCCCCCACAGGGGCCGGCTGCGGTGCCGCAGCCCCATCAGGACGCCGTCCTCGGCCCAGGCGGTGGCCTCCAGGGTCTCGGGCAGCGGCTCGCGCACGGCCAGCGAGTGATATCGGACCGCGGTGAAGTTCTGCGGCAGCCCCTGGAACAGGTCCCGTTCGTCATGCCGGATCACGGAGAGATGCCCGTGCCGGGGCTCCGGGGCGGGCGACACGTGGCCCCGCTCCCCGAGAGCGATGCCCTGGTGGCCCAGGCAGACGCCGAGCACGGGAACCGGGGACGCGGCGAGCACCCTGGCGCTGATGCCGAAGTCCCGCACCGCACCCGGATGTCCGGGGCCCGGTGACACCATCACGTTGTCGAACGCGCCAAGATCCGGGACCTCGTCCGCGGGGGCGTCGTTGAGGACCACCACCGGCTCCTCGCCATTGACCTCGGCGATCAGCTGGAACAGGTTGTACGTGTAAGAGTCGTAATTGTCGATGAGCAGGGTTTTCACCCACCCACCCCCCTCTGATGGTTCTCGGGCCTATGCGGTCCGCCGTTTGTGCCGACCGCGCAGCGCCTGGAGCGGTGGATACAGCCATTTACGGAAGAAGCGCTGAAGACGCGGCATCAGAATCCAGGTGACAAGTGCCGTCACGCACAGACACAAGAGCAGCGTCCGGAAAAGCGCATTGAGGCCGCCGAGATATGGCAGTACGATCAGATTGAACAGGAGTACGGGCGGGAAAACCGCACTCATATTCACGAACCACAACTTCCATTTCGACGGCGGCGCCGGCGGTGCGGGCGTCAGGGTCTGGGCATCGAACCACGCCTTGGAGCCCGGTACCCTCCTGCGCCCCGCCTCCCGGCCGAGCGACTCCCCCCGGGCGTCCCACTGCGCCCGTGCGCTCGAGTTCTCCCAGGTCAGGGCCGCGCCCTCGCTGGCGAAGCGATAAACCACATGCCACTCCGCCTCCTTGTCGACGAGTACGCCACCCCCCAGGAACCCCGACTGCTGTGCGCTCGCGCCCAGCAGGGCCCACCCCCAGGAGTGGAACTCGGCCTCACGGCCCGGCACCACGTGATAGGCCACGGTGACGGTGACGGGATTACTGGTCATCGCTCTGGAATACGGAGAACGCGTGGCGGGCGTTCAAAGATTCAACGAAGATTTTCCCGCTGTCCGGAACATAGTTCTTTGGGTGTTTTCGGCGGCCGTGCGAGGTTCCGGAAATTCATTGCCGGACGGCCGGAAAATGTGCGCGATCGATATTTGGCGCGCAACGGCGGTATTCGGTCCGCCCCCGTCCGGGAGTGAGGGCCGTTCCGGCCGAAGCGGGGACGGGCAGGATCGCCGCACCGGCGCACAGAACACCCCGAACCACCCAAAGCGACAGTGGAGAAGCGGGAGAAGGGCGGCCCTCCGGCAGCCGCACTCTCACCGATCTCTAAGCTGTCCGCCGGACAGCAACCGGTTCAACGGGGGAGACACGCATGGCGGAAACACGACGCAGGCTGCGCTCTAGCACGGTCGTGCTCGGCGGCATGGGAGTCGTAGCGGCGGCCCTGACCTCCTGCGGCTCGGAACCCGACCGCCGCTGCGTCGACCGCGACAGCTACACCTACGACGGCTACAAGATCATCGCGGACAAGAACTGCACGTCCGGCACCGGTTCGGGCTCGTCGTACGCCAGGAGCGGCAAGAAGAAGACCACCGGCTCCGACGCCGCCTGGTACTACGACGCCGACACCGACGACGGCCGCGCCGACTTCGGCACCTTCAGCCGCAGCGAGGCCGTCGACCGCGGCGGCTTCGGCTGCTCGGGCTCGGGCAGCAGCGGCGGCTGAGCAGGAGCCGTACAGATGGAGCGCCGCACGATCGAGCCCCGCCCCGGCTGGCAGCAGACCGTCGAGGAACAGGGGCTCATCTACCCCCTCACCCGCTACCCCGACAACTCCCTGCGCCCGTACTGGGACGAGAGCGCCCACTACGTCTTCTCCCTGGAGGAGGTCGAGGCGCTGGAGGAGGTCGTCGAGGAACTCCACCGCATGTGCCTGACGGCGGCCGAACACATCGTCGCCGCCCGCCGCTTCGCCGACCTCGGCATCACCGACCCACGCGTCGCGGACGCCGTCGCCGAGGCCTGGCGCCGGCGCGCCGAACTCCCCTCCGTCTACGGCCGCTTCGACCTCCACTACGACGGCACCGGCCCGGCGAAACTCCTGGAGTACAACGCCGACACCCCCACCTCGCTGGTCGAGGCCGCCTCGCCCCAGTGGTTCTGGATGGAGGAGCGCTTCCCCGGCGCCGACCAGTGGAACTCCCTCCACGAACGCCTCGTCGCCGCCTGGAAGAAGCAGTCCGCCCTGCTCCCGCCCGGCAGTCCCCTCTACTTCGCCTACTCCTCGGCCGACGAACTCGGCGAGGACATGATGACGGTCGCCTATCTGAAGGAGACAGCGGAACAGGCGGGCCTGGACACCAGCTGGATCTCCATGGAGGAGATCGGCTGGGACCGTCTCTCCGGCCGCTTCGTCGACAACCAACTCCGCTTCATCCGCAGCTGCTTCAAGCTCTACCCCTGGGAGTGGCTCACCACCGACCGCTTCGCCGACCACGTCCTCGACACCCTCGACAACGGCGGCGGCACCGGTACGACGCTGTGGATCGAGCCCGCCTGGAAGATGCTCCTCAGCAACAAGGCCCTCCTCGCCATCCTCTGGGAGCTCTACCCGGACCACCCGAACCTCCTCCCCGCCCACCTCGACGGACCGAGGGAGCTGGCGAGCACGACGGGCTACGTCGCCAAGCCCCTGCTGGGCCGGGAGGGCGCGGGCGTGACGATCCACGAACCCGGCACCGAGGCCGTCGTCCGCGACGAACCCTGCTGCTACCAGCAGCTGGCCCCGCTCCCCGCCTTCGACGGCAACCACGTCGTCCTCGGCGCCTGGGTCGTCGAGGACGAGTCGGCCGGCCTCGGCATCCGCGAGTCGTCCGGCCTGATCACCGACGAGTACGCCCGCTTCCTGCCGCACGTGATCCTGTAACGCCCGTACGCCGAAAACTGCGTGGCGCATGCGGCATCGATGCAATACGATACGTCTCGTCTCTCCCGTCTTCCTTCTCCCTTCTCTTCTCCTCTCCTCTCCTCGCATCGACGGAAGCCCGGCACCCCATCGCAGACCAGAGGGAGCTCCATGGAACACTCCATCAACGCGGCACCCGGCATCCGCCTCTGGGCGGAAGACCACGGCGCCCCCGACGCGCCCCCGCTCCTCCTGATCATGGGCGCGCAGGCCTCCGGCCTCGGCTGGCCGGACGAACTGGTCGGCCTCCTCGCCGCCCAGCACCGCGTGATCCGCTACGACCACCGCGACACCGGCCGCTCCACCTGGGCCTACGACGAGCGGCCCTACCCCCTCACCACCCTCGCCGACGACGCCCTCGCGGTCCTGGACGGCCTCGGCGTCGCACGTGCCCATGTCGTCGGCATGTCGCTGGGCGGCATGCTCACGCAGCTCCTGATCGCCGACCATCCGGACCGCCTGCTGAGCGCGACCCTGATCGGCACGGGCGCCCTCAGCGACACCCCGTACCGCCACCCGGACGGCACCCGCACCCCGGCGGAGGAACTCCCCGGCGTGGACCCCCGCATCATGGAACTGTGGTCCCAGCCGTGGACCGACGAGGGCCTGGAGGCGGAACTGGACCGGCGGGTCGCCCACTGGCGGCTCCTGTCCGGCGGCCAAATCCCCTTCGACGCCGACTACTTCCGCACCCTCGACCACAAGGTCATCGCCCACACCGGCCATCACCGGCCCGGCGACGCCCATGGCCGCGCCGACTACTCGGGCATGCTCCGTACCGAACAACTCGCCCGGACCACGGTTCCCACCCTCGTCGTCTCAGCCCCCGCCGAACCGGTCTTCCCCCTCCCGCACGCCCACCACCTCGCCCAGACGATCAACGGCGCCCACGTCGTCGAGATCCCCGGCATGGGCCACGCACTCCCGCCCGAGACCCACAAGCCCCTCGCCACCGCGATCCTCGACCACACCGCACACCGCTGAAGCCGGGCGGCGGACGACGCCCGACTCACACCCCCAGCACTCCCCGCAACTGGGCGAGCCCCCAGTCCAGATCCTCCTTCCCGATCACCAGGGGCGGCGCGATACGGACCGTCGCCCCCTGGGTGTCCTTCACCAGCACACCCCGGTCCATCAGCTTCTCCGACACCTCCCGCCCGGTCCCGAACGCCCGGGCGATGTCGACCCCCGCCCACAGCCCACGCCCCCGCACCGCCGTCACCCGACCCGTCCCGGCCAACAGCCCCAGCTCCCGGTGCAGATGCTCGCCGAGCTCCGCCGCCCGCGCCTGGAACTCGCCCGTCCGCAGCATCGCGATCACCTCCAGTGCCACCGCACAGGCCAGCGGATTCCCGCCGAACGTCGACCCGTGCTCCCCGGGCCGGAACACCCCGAGCACCTCGGCCGACGACACCACCGCCGACACCGGCACGACCCCGCCCCCGAGCGCCTTGCCGAGCACATACACATCCGGCACCACCCCCTCGTGCTCGCACGCGAAGGTGCGCCCCGTGCGCCCCAGCCCCGACTGGATCTCGTCCGCCACGAACAGCACGTTCCGCTCCCGCGTCAGCTCCCGCACCGCCGGCAGATAGCCGGCCGGCGGCACGACAACCCCCGCCTCGCCCTGGATCGGCTCCAGCAGCACGGCCACCGTGTTCTCCGTCAGCGCCTCCCGCATCGCCGTCAGATCCCCGTACGGCACGATCTCGAAGCCCGGCGTGTACGGCCCGAAGTCCGCCCGCGCCTCCGGGTCGGTGGAGAAGCTGATGATCGTCGTCGTACGGCCGTGGAAGTTGTTGCCCGCCACAACGATCTTCGCCATCTCCCCCGGCACGCCCTTGACCCGGTACCCCCACTTCCGGGCGGTCTTCACCGCCGTCTCCACCGCCTCCGCCCCCGTGTTCATCGGCAGCACCATCTCCATCCCGCACAGCTCGGCCAACTGCTCGCAGAACGCCGCGAACCGGTCGTGGTGAAACGCCCGCGATGTCAGCGTCACCCGCTCCAGCTGAGCCTTCGCCGCGTCCAGGATCCGCCGGTTGCCGTGCCCGAAGTTGAGCGCCGAATACCCGGCCAGCAGATCCAGATACCGCCGCCCCTCCACATCCGTCATCCAGGCCCCGTCCGCCGTCGCCACCACGACCGGCAACGGGTGATAGGTGTGCGCGCTGTGCGCCTCGACCGCGGCGATCAGGGATTCGGTGGTGCTCGACGTACCCACGGGGCTCTCCGTTTCCGCCACCACGAGGGCTCGTGCTCCGCCCGTCACGAGGCTCGTGGCCACTGTCCATTTCCGGCCGTACGAGTGCTTTGCGGCCCCTTCCTATCGTTGCTCGCATGGTGGACGCGGGACCATGCGCCGTCGGCGCGCCCGGTAGGCTGATCGACGGGCCGTGACTGGCGCGCTGGGATGGACCAACCATCGGGGAGCGGCCCCTGGACCGAGTCCAGACCGAGTGCCGTGCGCCTGGGCCGTACCGTGATCGCTGCACACGACGTCCGGAGGTCCCCATGTCAGCCGAGCCCCTCTCCACCGAGTCCACCGCCTTCCGTGCCGCCCTCGACGTGATCCGCGCCGTCGAGCCGCGCGTGGCCGATGCCATCGGCCAGGAGGTCGCCGACCAGCGCGAGATGCTCAAGCTGATCGCCTCCGAGAACTACGCCTCCCCGGCCACCCTCCTGGCGATGGGCAACTGGTTCAGCGACAAGTACGCCGAGGGCACCGTCGGCCGCCGCTTCTACGCCGGCTGTCGCAACGTCGACACCGTCGAGTCCCTCGCCGCCGAGCACGCCCGCGAGCTCTTCGGTGCCCGCCACGCCTACGTCCAGCCCCACTCCGGCATCGACGCCAACCTCGTCGCCTTCTGGGCCGTCCTCGCCGCCCGCGTCGAGGCCCCCGCCCTGGAGAAGGCCGGCGTCCGCCAGGTCAACGACCTCGCCGAGGCCGACTGGGCCGAGCTCCGCCACGCCTTCGGCAACCAGCGCATGCTCGGCATGTCCCTGGACGCCGGCGGCCACCTCACCCACGGCTTCCGCCCCAACATCTCCGGCAAGATGTTCGACCAGCGCTCCTACGGCACCGACCCCGCCACGGGCCTGATCGACTACGAGGCGCTGCGCGTATCGGCCCGTGAGTTCAAGCCGCTGATCATCGTCGCCGGCTACTCCGCCTACCCCCGTCTCGTGAACTTCCGGATCATGCGCGAGATCGCCGACGAGGTCGGCGCCACACTCATGGTCGACATGGCCCACTTCGCCGGTCTCGTCGCCGGCAAGGTCCTCACCGGCGACTTCGACCCGGTCCCGCACGCCCAGATCGTCACCACCACCACCCACAAGTCGCTGCGCGGCCCGCGCGGCGGCATGGTCCTGTGCGACGACTCCCTCAAGGACCAGGTCGACCGCGGCTGCCCGATGGTCCTCGGTGGCCCGCTCCCGCACGTCATGGCCGCCAAGGCCGTCGCCCTCGCCGAGGCCCGCCAGGAGTCCTTCCGCGACTACGCCCAGCGCATCGTCGACAACTCCCGGGCGCTGGCGGAAGGCCTGATGCGCCGGGGCGCGACCCTCGTGACCGGCGGCACGGACAACCACCTGAACCTGATCGACGTCGCCTCCTCCTACGGCCTCACCGGCCGCCAGGCCGAGGCCGCGCTCCTCGAGTCCGGCATCGTCACCAACCGCAACGCCATCCCGGCCGACCCCAACGGCGCCTGGTACACCTCCGGTATCCGCATCGGCACCCCCGCCCTGACCACCCGTGGCCTGGGCACCGCCGAGATGGACGAGGTCGCCGCCCTCATCGACCGCGTCCTCACCACCACCGAGCCCGGCACGACCAAGTCGGGCGGCCCGTCCAAGGCCGCTCACGTCCTCGACCCGAAGGTCGCCGACGAGATCTCCCACCGCGCCACCGACCTCGTGGCCGGCTTCCCGCTGTACCCGGAGATCGACCTCGGCTGACGGCCGCACGACGCGCCAAGGGCCTCACAGGTCCAGGTCGATCAACTCCTGTCGTGGTTCCTCCCGCGGCGGTCCGGCTCCCGGCCGGGCCGCCGCGCGGCGTATCAGCAGCGTGCCGCCGACGCCGGTCGCGAACCCGACGGCCAGCCCTGCCACCGCCCACCCGGGATCACCTCTCGCCGGGCCGGGCCGGTCCCCCGCGGCAGCGGCCTCGGCCAGGCCGTCCTCCGTCTCACCGAGCACTGCCGCCAGGTCCAGCCGCTCGAAGACGGAGCGCGGCGCCCGATGCCAGCGGATGTCGTCGTCCTCCACTTCCGGCGCGAGATCCGAGCGCACCCAGGGAGTGCCGTCCGCAGTCACGAACAGCTGGTCCTGCCGCCGGACGGCCACGTCCCCTCCTGGAGGCCGGTTCGTCTGCGGCCAGCCGCCGACCCCTGTCAGCCCCCAGAACACGGTGATCCGCATCGGCGGATGACGTCCCTCGGCCCACTCCTCCGACACCCGCTCCGTCCCGACGTACGTCGGCTGCAACAGCTGCCACAGGCGGGCGAAGGCGGGCTCGCCGGAGCGCAACGCCGTCGTCCGTCCCGTGCCGCCCGCGACGACCATCGCCACATCGGGGACATCCCGGCCCTGCGTCGGCGCGGCTGCCGCGGTCGTCACCGTGCCGCCGCACAGGGCCAGCGCGGCCGAGACCGGGCCGAGCAGCATGAGCCGTACCTTCCTCCCTCCGGTCCACCCGCCGGTCCGCCCACGGGCCAACCCTCCGGCCCACTCTCCGCCTCGTGCTCCCATCGGTCCCCCTCCACGTCTCATCAGCCCCATCGATCCCCACGCCGGCCCTCACCCGTCCCTGTCGGCAGGGGCCGCCCTCCTGGTCCGCCCTCATACGTCGCGCAGCTCCTGCCTCGGTCCCGGCTCACCCCGCAGGCGGTCCAGTGGCAGTCGGGCGGCGAAGGGGCGCAGTACCAGGGCAAGCACCGCACCGGCCGCCGCGCCCGGCAGGGCCCACCACCAGTCGGTGCCGTCCCCTGCCCCCGTCCCCGATCCCGCCCCAGGCGCTTGGGCCGGGGACGCCTCGGTCGCCTTGTCCGCGGCGTCGGCCGAGGCCTTCGCGCCCTCGTCCGTCCCGTACACCTCCCACGCCGGCGGGAAGATCGCTGAGCTTCCCCCGGCTGAGGTCTTTCCCATCAGGCCCAGCTTCTTGAGCAGGGCGCGCAGCTGGGTCGGGTGATCGGCGCGGTGCCAGGTGCCGTTCATCGTCCGGTCCAGGTTCGCCGCCGTGTGAATCCAGACGTCCTGCCCGTCGTGGACCGGGAAGACCCGGTCGAGGCGCCAGGGCGACACGTCGTGGAGCATCCAGGTGACGTTGATCTGGCGGGCCGCCGTCAGACCGGCCTCGGGCGGCTTGTCACGTGTGCCCGTGCCAGGTGCGCCGAGCAACCGCTCCAGCTCTCCGTACTCCTCGTCGGAGTAGTACAGCGAGGCCGTCGCCACGCTCTCCGGCGAGACCAGGAGCACGCTCGTCGGTCCTCCGGCCGACGCGGGCGCCGCACCCCACACCAGGAGGGCCAGAGCCGCCGCCAACGCCCCTGTCAGCGCCGCCAGTTCACGGCACCCACCCCTCCAACCGGCCCAGTGCCCGCGCGACCGGCCTCCCGAGCAGTCGGCCCCCTGCCCCCGCAATCGGTCTCCCCAGCGGCCGACCCCATGTCCGCACATCCGAACCCCCCAAGCCGAGCAATCCCCGTGCGGCCCGTCTCCGAGCCGCAATGTCACTTCTGGTACACCGCCCGACCCGCCTGGGTTCCCACCCCGGCCCGACTATTTCCGGACCGGCTCTCGTCCGGACCGCCCCCCAGCCGGACGGGCGCGTATTCGGACCGCCGCCCATCCGGACCGCCCCCCCCATCCGGACGGGCGCCTATCCGGACCAGCCCGACCGGACCAGCCTGACCGGACCGGCCCCGACCCGGCCCGGCCCCGCACGGGCCCGCCACCTCAGGACCAACTACTTCGAGAACTCCTCGGACGCCCTCTCCACCGACCGCGCGATCTCCAGCGCCCGCTTCTTCGACGCCACCCCTTCCAGCCGCAGCGTCACCGTCTCGCCCTCGGCCCTGTGGGCCCACAGCAGCGTCGCCCCTGCCGTCCGCTCCTCGCGGGTGTAGCGCTCGCCGTCGGTGTCCACCAGCCAGAAGGTCAGCAGGTGCGGTCGGGCGAACCACAGGGCAGGGTCGGGGGTGCCGCTGTCCGAGGGATCGGTGTTCAGCGCGAGCCATTCCGGCGGTTCGCGCACGGTCTTGGCGAAGCCGATGTCCAGGCTCGCCCGCCGCTCGTCCAGCCGTATCGTGCGCCCGTCCTCACGCCAGCACAGGCTCACCACGAACCGTCCTCGCGGCTCACCCGTCACCGCGACCGCGTCCGGCACGCCGAGCTCCGCAGGCACCAGCGGCTCGAACCCGGCCCGGTGCTCGGCCTGCGCGAGCGACACCGAGCGGCCGCAGCCGGGCACCTCGGCGCCGGGGGAGGGCACCGCCGACGGGTCGTACCGCACCTCGACACCGGCGAAGTCGAACCAGTCGAGGACCGCCGCCCGTACCGGGGGCGTGAGCACCAGCACCGTCAGCAGGCCGCACAGCGCCGCCGTCAGCGAGCGCCACCGCAGCCGCGTCCACCGCCGCACCGCCCGCAGCCGCTCGGCGGCGCCCGGCGGCTCGGCCACCGGAACCGGCACGTGCTCGGCGAGCAGCTGCCCCAGCACCCGCTCGACCATCGTCTCGGCGCCGTCCGCCGCACCCGGCGCGTCCAGGGAGCGCCCGAGCGCCCGCAGCTCCTCCGGCAGCCGGGCCGCGTCCGCCCGCCGACCGCGGTCACCGGCGCCACCGCTGCCGGCGCGCCCACCGGTGCGATCGGCGCCTCCGCCTGCCCCGGTGCCATCACGCCCATGCGCACGCCGTCCTTCACCCTCGTACGCTCCCGGCTCTTCACCGTCGTACGACTTCCGTCCGTCACTCATGCTCATCACCCCCTTCCCGAGGTTGAAAATCCGGCAGGAGGCGCCCCAGCTTCCGCAGCGCGCGGTTCAGCCGGGATTTCACCGTGCCTCTGGGCCAGCCCAGCGCCTGGGCGGTCTCGGACTCGTCCATCTCCAGGAGATAGCGGTAGGTGACGACCAGGCGGTGCTCCTCGCTCAGCATTTCCAGGGCGGCCCGCAGCGCGGCACGGCGCTCTATCTCCAGCGCGGCCAGCGCCGGGTCCGCCGATTCCGGTATCAGCGGTTCCGCCTCCACCAAGGCCGCCTCACGCCCGGCGAGCGTGCGCTGGCGGGCTGCCGTGCGCACTGTGTTCCTCGTCTCATTGGCCACGATGGACAGCAGCCATGGCTTGAACGCCGCGCCGTCCTTGAACCGGCCCAGCGAGCAGTACGCCTTGACGAAGGCCTGCTGCACCACGTCCTCCGCGTCCGCACCCGCCCCGAGCGCGGCGGCCGCCCTGAGCGCGATGCCCGTATGGGCCCGCACCAGCTGCGCGTACGCCTCCGGCTCCCCGGCGCGTACGCGTGCGATCACCGCGGCCTCATCGTCGATGCGGCCCCCCTCCCGCGTTTTCACACTCTTGGTACACCGCTCGGACCGGATCGGTTCCCAGCTGTGTCACATCTGTTTCCGAGCGGTTCCGGATCGGCCCCCGACACCTGAGAGAATGGTGAGCATGGCCTCTGATCGACCCCGCGTGCTCTCCGGAATCCAGCCCACCGCAGGCTCGTTCCACCTCGGCAACTACCTCGGCGCCGTCCGCCAGTGGGTGGCGCTGCAGGAGACCCACGACGCGTTCTACATGGTCGTCGACCTGCACGCGATCACGGTCCCGCAGGACCCGAAGGAACTGCGCGCCAACACCCGCCTGGCCGCCGCACAGCTCCTCGCGGCCGGACTCGACCCCGAGCGCTGCACGCTCTTCGTCCAGAGCCACGTCCCCGAGCACGCCCAGCTCGCCTGGGTCATGAACTGCTTCACCGGCTTCGGCGAGGCGTCCCGCATGACCCAGTTCAAGGACAAGTCCGCCAAGCAGGGTGCCGAGCGGGCCTCCGTCGGCCTGTTCACGTACCCGATCCTGCAGGTCGCGGACATCCTGCTGTACCAGGCCAACGAGGTCCCGGTCGGCGAGGACCAGCGCCAGCACATCGAGCTCACGCGCGACCTCGCCGAGCGCTTCAACGGCCGCTTCGGCCCGACCTTCACCGTCCCGAAGCCGTACATCCTCAAGGAGACGGCGAAGATCTACGACCTTCAGGACCCGTCGATCAAGATGAGCAAGTCGGCGTCGACGCCGAAGGGCCTCATCAACCTCCTCGACGAGCCCAAGACCACCGCCAAGAAGGTCAAGAGCGCGGTCACCGACACCGAGACCGTCATCCGCTACGACGTCGAGAACAAGCCGGGCGTCAGCAACCTGCTCACCATCTACTCGACCCTCACGGGGGCGGGAATCGCGGAACTGGAGCAGAAGTACGACGGCAAGGGCTACGGTGCGCTCAAGACGGACCTCGCCGAGGTCATGGTCGAGTTCGTGACGCCCTTCCGGGAGCGCACCCAGCAGTATCTGGACGATCCGGAGACGCTGGACTCGATCCTGGCCAAGGGCGCGGAGAAGGCGCGCGCCGTCGCCGCGGAGACGCTCTCCCAGGCGTACGACAGGGTGGGCTTCCTGCCCGCGAAGCACTGAGCCCTTACCGCGCTGCATATCACTACGGTTGCGCCTGCCCGCAGCCCGGCCGTAGCCGTACAGTCGATAGCCGAGTGGCTGCCACGGCGGCCACTCACGCTCACCAACAGACGACAGGAGACGACGTGGGGACCGTAACGATCGGCGTGTCGATCGCGGTCCCGGAGCCTCACGGCAGCCTGCTCCAGGAGCGGCGCGCGGGCTTCGGCGACGCCGCGGCTCACGGCATCCCCACGCATGTCACCCTGCTGCCGCCGACAGAGGTCGACGCCTCGCTGCTGCCCGCGATCGAGGCCCATCTCGAGGAGGTCGCGGCCGCCGGCCGTGCCTTCCCGATGCGGCTGTCCGGCACCGGTACCTTCCGGCCTCTCTCGCCGGTCGTCTTCGTGCAGGTCGTCGACGGCGCCGAGGCCTGCACCTGGCTGCAGAAGCAGGTCCGCGACGCCTCCGGGCCCGTGGCACGCGAACTGCAGTTCCCCTACCACCCGCACGTCACGGTCGCGCACGGAATCGACGACGCGTCGATGGACCGTGCCTTCGAGGAACTCGCCGACTACCGGGCCGAGTGGCCCTGCACCGGCTTCGCCCTCTACGAACAGGGCGCCGACGGCGTGTGGCGCAGACTGAGGGACTTCACCTTCGGGGGCACGGTGGTGCCGCCGCAGGCGGGGCATGTGGAGCGCGAGACGCTCCGCTAGAGGTGCCGGGAGGGGGGGCGCCGCGATGTGTTGTCGTTCGTCCACGGGCGCGGCGTGGCTGGTCGCGCCGCGCGGCGGAGCCGCATATCGATACAGCCCCGCGTCCCTGCGCTAGACCGGCAACCTTCGGAACAGCGCCCGCGGCGCATGCCGGAGTGCCGACATCACCACCCTGAGTGCGCCCGGGACCCACACCGTCTCCGAGCGTCGGCGCAGGCCCAGTTCGATGGCCGTGGCGACCGCTTCCGGGGTGGTCGCGAGGGGGGCTTCGTCCAGGCCGGCGGTCATTTTCGAGCGTACGAATCCGGGGCGTACGACCATGACGTGCACGCCGGTGCCGTGCAGTGCGTCGCCCAGGCCCTGGGTGAAGGCGTCGAGGCCGGCCTTGCTGGAGCCGTAGATGAAGTTGGCGCGGCGGGCCCGTTCACCGGCGACGGAGGAGAGGACGACGAGCGAGCCGTGTCCCTGGGACTGGAGGGCGCCGGCGCTGACCAGGCTCGCCGACACGGCGCCCGTGTAGTTGGTCTGGGCCACGCGTACCGCGTTCAGTGGCTCACGTTCGTCGCGCGCCTGGTCGCCGAGGACTCCGAAGGCGAGGAGCACCATGTCGACGTCGCCCTCCGCGAACACCTTGCCGAGCACCGCCTCGTGGGACTCGGGGTCGAGCGCGTCGAAGGCCACGGTGTGCACGTCGGCCCCCAGGCCGCGCAGATCGGCCGCGGACTGCTCGAGGGTGGGCGACGGGCGGCCCGCCAGCCAGACCGTGCGGGTGCGGCGCGCGATCAGGCGGCGTGCGGTGGCCAGCGCGATCTCGGACGTACCGCCGAGGACGAGCAGGGACTGGGGGATGCCGAAGGCGTCCTTCACGACAGCTCCTAGAGAGATCTGAGAGTCCGAGAGATTCGATGCGGGGTTCTGGTCGGGTGCTAAAGGCCGAGGCGGCGGGCCAGGTCCGACACGAACACCCCGCGCGGGTCGAGCTCCGCGCGCAGCGCGCGGAAGTCGTCCAGGCGGGGGTACATCGCGGCGAGCAGTTCGGGCCGCAGCCGGGAGTCCTTGGCGAGGTAGACGCGCCCGCCCGCCGCGGCCACCTCCTCGTCCAACTCGTCGAGGAGGGCGGCGAGGCCGGGCAGGCCGGCCGGGATGTCCAGGGCCAGCGTCCAGCCGGGGACGGGGAAGGAGAGCCAGCCGGGGTCGGCGTCCCCGAAGCGCTTGAGGACGGCCAGGAAGGACGGGCAGCGGTGCTCGGAGATGCGCCGCACGATCCGGCGCAGGGTGTCCTCCTGGCCGTGCCCGACGACGAACTGGTACTGCACGAAGCCGCTCGGGCCGTAGATCCGGTTCCAGTGGGGGACGCCGTCCAGGGGGTGGAAGAACGTGGAGAGCTTCTGCAGTTCGCCGGTACGCGCGCGTGGAGCCTTGCGGTACCAGAGCTCGTTGAACCAGCCGACCGTACGGCGGCTCAGCAGCCCCTCCGGGAGGAAGGCGGGCGCGGCGGGCAGGCGGGAGGGGCGGAAGGCGAGCGGCTCTCTACGCGCGCGCGTGCCTTCGCGCAGTGCCTCCAGGGGCGCGTGGTCGCCGCGCGTGAGCACCGCGCGGCCCGTTGCCGCGCCGCGCGCCAGCAGGTCGATCCACGCGACCGAGTAGCGGTAATGGTCGTCGGTGGCGACCAGGCGGGCCATCAGGTCGTCGAGGTCCCGTGCGCGCTCCGTGTCGACCGTCATCAATGAGGTCTGCACCGGCTGGAGTTGGACCGTCGCGGTCAGGATCACGCCGGTCAGGCCCATGCCGCCGGTGGTGGCGTCGAACAGCGGCGTGCCGCGGCGGACGGTGTGGATCTCGCCGTCGGCGGTGAGGAGTTCCAAGGACAGGACGTGGCGGGAGAAGGACCCCGAGACGTGGTGGTTCTTGCCGTGGATGTCGGCGCCGATCGCGCCGCCGACCGTCACA
This sequence comes from Streptomyces sp. SD31, assembly GCF_052068475.1. Taxonomy (NCBI): domain Bacteria; kingdom Bacillati; phylum Actinomycetota; class Actinomycetes; order Kitasatosporales; family Streptomycetaceae; genus Streptomyces; species Streptomyces sp. SD31. The sequence goes on from NZ_JBQHCX010000009.1 coordinate 193,166, forward strand.
TAGCGGGTGCCCGGCGTCACCGGCACGAACCAGCCGAGCGGCAGCAGCACTTCCATCAGCCGGTGCAGGGAGACCCCCGCGTCGCACAGCACGGTGCCGCCGTCGGCGTCGATCGCGTGGACGCGGTCCAGGCCCGTCATGTCGAGCACCGTGCCCCCGGCGTTCTGCGCCGCGTCCCCGTACGCCCGCCCCAGGCCCCTCGGGATGCCTCCGCGGGCCCCACAGCCCCGAACGGCTGCCGCGGCCTCCTCGTACGTCCGTGGGCGGATCAGACGGGCGGTGGTGGGGGCGGTGCGGCCCCATCCCGTGACGGAGACGGTGTCGGCAGGCATGTCGGCGACCGTAGCGCCCCTATATGGGCGAGTAGTTCTGAAACATTCCACCCCTCCCCGAAATGGGTGATTAATGGGATGTCGCCCAATATTTTCGTAGTTCTGACGATGTGGACGTGAACAGTGAGTCCACATGGACCGCCTCGACGACGACATGGACCACCGAAGCCTCGGTGGCACGGACCGACGAAGCCCGCGGGGAGTGGAGCGCCGAAGCCTGTCGGGCACGGAGCGCCGAATCCTTTCGGCGTTCCACGCCCGCGGCCGCGACCCACGCGTCGCCACCGCCGCGCGCGCCCTGTCCTGGGCCGGCGAACACGGCGCGCTGTGGCTGGCGGCGGGCCTCGCGGGGGCCGCCGTGGACGGAGGGCGACGCGGCGCCTGGTTGCGCGGCACGGCGCTCACCGCGGGCGCGCACCTCGTCAGCATGGGGGTGAAAAGGGTGGTGCGCCGCCCGCGTCCGGCGCATGTCACGCCCCTCGTGCGCACCGCCGGCCGGCACTCCTTCCCCAGCTCCCACGCGACCTCCGCCGCGGCCGCCGCCGTCGCCTACGGCACGCTCGGCGCGTATGTGATCCCGCCGCTCGCCGCCGCGGTGTGCGTGTCCCGGCTGGTCGTCGGCGTGCACTACCCCTCGGACGTGGCGGCGGGCGCGGCCCTGGGGGCGCTCACGGCGTGCGTCGGGGCGGGCTGGATGAGGAGGGGGAGCGCCCATGACTGAGGCAGCGCCCCTCACGAGTGCCGCGAGCGACCGGGAAGCGCTGCTCCACGAGCAGCGCACGCTCCCGCGACCATCCGCACCACTACCCCGCGAAGGCGGCCTCCGCGCGCTCCCCCAGGGCCTCCTCAGGACCGCGCGCCCCAAGCAGTGGGTCAAGAACATCCTGGTCATCGCCGCTCCGGCCGCCGCCGGCGAGCTCTTCTCGGCCGGCGCGCTGACCCAACTCGCGCTCGTCTTCGCCCTCTTCACCGCCTGTGCTTCAGCCGTCTATCTGGTCAACGACGCCCGCGACGCCGAAGCGGACCGCGCGCACCCCACCAAACGCCACCGCCCGGTCGCCGCCGGACAGGTCCCCGTGCCCGTCGCGTACGCCGTGGGAGGCGCCCTCGCCGTCCTCGCGCCCGCCACCGCGGCCTGGCTGACCTCGCCCGCCGTCGCGGCCCTGCTCGCGGCGTACCTCGGCATGCAACTGGCGTACTGCGTCAGCCTCAAGCACGTCCTGGTCGTCGACCTCGTGGTCGTCACGACCGGGTTCCTGATGCGGGCGATGGTCGGCGGGCTCGCGCTCGGCATCCCGCTGTCGCGCTGGTTCCTCATCACGACCGGGTTCGGGGCGCTGTTCATGGTGTCGGCCAAGCGCTACTCCGAAGCCGTGCAGATGGCCGGGAAAGCGGGCGCCACGCGCGCGTTGCTCACCGAGTACACCACCGGCTATCTGCGCTTCGTGTGGCAGTTGGCGGCCGGAGTCGCCGTCCTCGGCTACTGCCTGTGGGCCCTGGAGGAAGGCGGCGTCCCGCACACCAGCGTGCTGCCCTGGCGCCAGTTGTCCATGGTCGCCTTCATCCTCGCGATCCTGCGCTACGCCGTCTTCGCCGACCGCGGCACGGCGGGCGAACCGGAGGACGTCGTCCTGCACGACCGCGCGCTCGCCGTCATCGGCCTGGCGTGGCTGGCGATGTACGGGCTGGCGGTGGCCAATTGGTAGGCACGCGTGCGTGGGGCGACAGACGCGAACTCCTCGGCTTCGCCGCCGTCGGCCTCCTCGCCTACGCCGTCGACCTCGCCCTCTTCACCTGCCTGCGCGGCCCCGCCGCCCTGGACCCCCTCACCGCCAAAGCCCTCTCCTTCGTCGCCGGTTGCACGGTCGCCTACGCAGGGAACGCGCTCGGCACCTACCGCCACACCCACCCGAAAGGCCTGCGGCCTTACGCCGTGTTCTTCGCGGTGAACATCGCCGGAGCGCTCGTACAGCTCCTGTGTCTCGCCATCAGTCACTACGGCCTCGGCCTCACCTCACAGCGCGCGGACACCGTCTCCGGGGCAGGAATCGGGATGGTCCTGGCTACAGTCCTGCGGTTCTGGGGCACTCGGACATTGGTCTTCCGTGCGGAGGGCAGAGTCGGATCATGGACTGGCTGAAGAAACTCCCCGGCGTCGGGCCGATGGTGGCCCGGCTCATGACCACGCACGCGTGGCGGTCGTACGAGCGCATGGACCGGGTGAAGTGGACACGGCTGGCCGCCGCGATGACGTTCACCAGTTTCGTCGCGCTGTTTCCGTTGCTCACCGTGGCCGCCGCCATCGCCGCCGCGACGCTCAGCACGAAGCAGCAGGACCGGCTGGAGGACAAGATCACCGACCAGGTCCCCGGCATCTCCGACCAGCTCAACATCGACGCCCTGGTCCAGAACGCCGGCACCGTCGGCCTCATCGCCGGCGCCGTCCTGCTGTTCACCGGCATCGGCTGGGTCGGCTCCATGCGTGAGTGTCTGCGCGCGGTGTGGGAGGTGCCCGAGGACGAGGGAAACCCCGTCCTGCGCAAGGCCAAGGACGCGGGCGTCCTGGTCGGCCTCGGGGGCGCCGTACTGGTGACGCTCGCGGCCTCCGCCGTCGCCTCCGCCATGGTCGGCTGGATCACCCGGCAGCTCGGCATCGACGAGGGCGGCTGGGGCGGGGTCCTGCTGCAGATCGCCGCGTTCCTCGTCGCCGTACTCGCCAACTTCCTGCTTCTGCTCTACGTCCTGACCCTGCTGCCCGGCGTCGAACCGCCACGCCGTCGGCTGATGGTGGCCGCGCTGATCGGCGCGGTCGGGTTCGAACTGCTGAAGCTGCTGCTGAGCGGCTATATGCAGGGCGTGGCCACGAAGAGCATGTACGGCGCGTTCGGCGTGCCGGTCGCCCTGCTGCTGTGGATCAACTTCACCGCGAAGCTGGTGGTGTTCTGCGCCGCCTGGACGGCGACGCAGAGCAAGGAGGTCGAACTCGCCGAGGAGTCCGAAGACTTGGGCGCCTCCGACGACTCGGACGCCTCCGAAGACTCGGGCGAGTCCGCGGGCCCGGGCGAGTCCGAGAAGCCCGGACGCCCTGAGCGGCCCGGGGACCCCCAGCGGCCCGGGACCCAGAACCCCGGGGTCAGGGGCGGCTCCGCCGGCGCACCAGGTCGGGCAGCGGCCACCGGCGGTTGATCAGGAACGCGCCTGCCGCGAGCAGCACCAGCGCCCCGCCGGTGATCCCGAGCGCGACGCCGATGCCGGTCGAGCCGCCCGCGGCCGAGGCACCCACCGCCGGCTTCGCGGACTTCTCGGCGCTCCCGGCGCCGCCGGCCTCCCCGGAGTCGTTCGCACCAGGCTGCGCGCCGGCCTGCGTCGCGCTCTTCGGCGGCACCAGCTCACCCACCGGCTGCACCTTGCCGGCTGCCCGGAAGCCCCAGTCGAAGAGCCTCGCGGTCTCCTTGTAGACCTCGTTGTGCTCGCTCTTCTCGGGGTTCATGACCGTGACGAGCAGCACCTTGCCGTTCCGCTCGGCCACGCCGGTGAAGGTGGCGCCGGCGTTGGTGGTGTTGCCGTTCTTGACGCCGGCGATGCCCTGGTAGACGGAGATGTCGGAGTCGCCGCTCAGCAGCCGGTTGGTGTTCTGGATCTCGAAGGACTCCCGGACGGACTTGCCCTTCTTGTTCTTCTTCGTCTCGCCCGGGAACTTCGCGGTGACGGTCGAGCAGTACTCGCGGAAGTCCTTCTTCTGCAGCCCGGAACGGGCGATCAGGGTGAGGTCGTAGGCCGACGAGACCTGGCGCGGAGCGTCGTAACCGTCGGGCGACACCGCGTACGTGTCGAGGGCCTGGAGCTCCTCGGCGTGCTCGTTCATCTCCTTGACGGTGTTGTCGATCCCGCCGTTCATCTTCGACAGGACGTGCACGGCGTCGTTGCCGGAGCGCAGGAACACGCCGAGCCACAGGTCGTGGACGGAGTACGTCTCGCCTTCCTTTATCCCGACCATGCTGGAACCCGTTCCGATGTCCGTCAGGTCGGACGGGACGACCTTGTGTTTCATCGTCTTCGGGAACTTCGGCAGCACCGTGTCGGCGAACAGCATCTTCATGGTGCTCGCGGGCGGCAGCCGCCAGTGCGCGTTGTGCGCCGCGAGCACATCGCCGGACTCGGCGTCGGCGACGACCCAGGAACGGGCGGTCAGGTCCTTGGGCAGCACGGGGACGCCGCTCGCCAGGTTCACCTGGGTACCGGGCCGTCCCAGCCGCTCGCCGCCCACGGTCGACATGTTCGCCGGGGGAGTGGCCGACGGGCTCGTACTCGGTGACGGCTTGGGGGCCGCGTAGGAGACGGGCGCGGTCAGCGCGAGGGACGACAGGACGGCTGAAGTGACCAGCAGGGAGCGCCTGACGGTCTTCTTGGGTGCGGGCACGACCGAGAACGTACATGCCGTTGCCATGGAAGTCCCGCTTCTGCCCCCACCCCGCTCGGAGGACCGGAGACCGGACGGTGATACTGAACTCATGAAGCTCAGCCGCCCCGTCTCCTGGTTCCTGCTCGCCTTCGGGGTGTGGAGCTGGGTCATCTGGGTCACTTTCGTCAAAAACCTGATCAAGGACAGCAGCGGGCTCGCGTTCGACGACGGTCACCCGACGGCGTACTTCTGGGTGCACCTGCTGCTCGCCGTCGTCTCCTTCGTATTGGGGACGGTCATCGGGGTCATCGGGTTGCGCTCGGTGCGCGCACTGCGCCGGACGTCATAGGAACTCGGCCGGCGCCCCGGGCGTTCACTCGGCACGCAACGGAAAGGGAACGTCGGCGTGGTCATCGTCTTCGTGCTTGTCGCACTGCTCGTGCTGTCCGCCCTGGTGGCGGGCAACTGGCTGGTGTGGCGCCGCCTGTTCCGCGACACGACCCGCGGCCCCGGGTTCGTGCGCCGAGCGGGCGTGGCGGTGATCGCCGGCGGCTGGGTGCTGACGGTCGCTGCCCTCGTCGCCGAGCGCGCGGGCGCGCCCTTCCGGCTCCAGCAGATCCTGGCCTGGCCGGGCTTCATGTGGCTGGCCCTGTCGATATACCTGCTGCTGGGTGTAGTGGCGGGTGAACTCGTACGACCGCTGCTGCGGCGGTGGCTCGAACGGCGGGCGCGCGGGAAGGAAGCCGCACAGGAGCAGCCGGTGCTCGTGCCGGCGGGAGCGACCGCGGTCACGGCGCTCGCCACGGCACCCGCCGCGACGCCTGCCGCCAAGTCGGCCGGGACCCAGACCCTCACGCCCGCGTCCGCCCCCGCGGATACGACCGGCCCGGCTGCGACGCGCGCGACCGACCTGGACTCGGCGCCCACGACCGCCACGACCTCTGCGCTCACGACCGACCCGCCCCCGCCGTCCGCGAGCGACGCGATCCCGCCCTCCGCCCCGGAGTCCACGGACCCCGCCCGCCCCCTGGCCGCCCCCACCCGGCGCCTCTTCGTCTCCCGAGTCGTCGCCGGCGCCGCGGCCGCCGCCGCCGTGGGAACCGTCGGCTACGGCACCTACGGCGTGCTGCGCGGTCCGCAGGTGAAGCGGGTCACCGTCCCGCTGGCCAAGCTCCCGCGCGCGGCGCACGGTTACCGGATCGCGGTGGTCAGCGACATCCACCTGGGCCCGGTCCTGGGCCGGGGCTTCGCCCAGAAGGTCGTCGACACCATCAACGGCACCCAGCCCGACCTCATCGCGGTGGTCGGCGACCTGGTGGACGGCAGCGTGAAGGACCTCGGCCCGGCGGCGGCCCCGCTCGCCCAACTCCGGGCCAGACATGGCTCGTTCTTCGTCACCGGCAACCACGAGTACTTCTCGGGCGCCGAGCAGTGGGTGGACGAGGTGCGCCGCCTGGGCCTGCGCCCGCTGGAGAACGCGCGCACCGAGCTGCCCCACTTCGACCTGGCCGGCGTCAATGACGTCGCGGGCGAGAGCGAGGGCCAGGGCCCTGACTTCGCCAAGGCCCTCGGCGACCGGGACACGGCACGCGCGTGCGTGCTCCTCGCCCACCAGCCGGTCCAGATCCACGACGCCGTCGAGCACGGCGTCGACCTCCAGCTCTCCGGCCACACCCACGGCGGCCAGATGTGGCCCGGCAACCTCATCGCGGGCCTGGCCAACCCGACCCTGGCCGGCCTGGAGCGCTACGGCGACACCCAGCTGTACGTCAGCCGGGGCGCGGGTGCCTGGGGGCCGCCGACGCGCGTGGGTGCCCCGTCGGACATCACGGTGATCGAGCTGGCGTCCCGTCAGGCCTGACGAGGCGCGGACCCATGGCCACCCCGCCAACTCCCTCTGTGGACAGCCTGTGAAACCTGCCGGAAACGCCCGTAGGTAAGTTCTTTCCCATGTCGTCAGAATCCTCTTCCCCCTGATGAAACACGTGTGATTAGGTGTGCGCGCCGCTTGGGGGAGTGGCGCAAATTCACTGCTTCACGTGGGGCCCTCAGAGGGCCGGGGAGAGGGCACACCCATGCGTTCGGTTCGCATGCGGATTCTCGCGACGCTGCTCGTGCTGGCGGCCGTGGGGATAGGCGGCTGGCAGCTGTTGCCGTCGCAGCAGGACGAGGACAGGACCATCACGGTCGGGACGACGGACGCCGTCACCTCGCTCGATCCGGCCGGCGCCTATGACGCCGGCTCCTGGGCGCTGTTCAACAACGTCTTCCAGTCACTGCTGACCTTCGAGCCGGGCGGCGTCACACCCGTGCCGGACGCGGCGCAGAGCTGCGGCTTCGACGGCGGCGACCTGAAGACCTACCGCTGCGAGCTGCGCGAGGGCCTCACCTTCCCGAGCGGGCGCGCCATGACCGCCGAGGACGTCAAGTACTCCTTCGACCGCGTCAAGCAGATCAAGTCGGACGTCGGCCCGTCCTCCCTGCTGTCCACCCTCGGCTCGGTGGGCGCGAGCGGCCGTACGGTCACCTTCCATCTGTCCTCGCCCGACGCCACGTTCCCGCTCAAGGTGGCCACCGGGGTGGGCGCCATCGTGGACCGCGAGAAGTATCCGGCCGATGCGCTGCGCGACGACAACGCTGTCGACGGCACCGGCCCGTACACCCTGACCGCGTACACGAAGGGCAAGAAGGCCGTCCTCGCCCCCAACTCCGACTACAAGGGCGCCCTCAAGGACACCGGCCGTCCCGTCGAACTGCGCTACTTCACCGACGCGGACGCCCTCGACAGCGCCTGGAAGGAGAAGCGGATCGATGTCGCCACCCGCACGCTGCCACCCGAGGTCCTGGCAGGCCTGAACGCCGCCGACCCGGGCCAGCGCGTCTCCGAGGCCGACAGCTCCGAGATCCGCAACCTCTACTTCGACACCGCGGGTTCGCCCCTGCACGACGTCCGGGTCCGGCAGGCCATGGCCTGGCTGATCGACCGCGAGAAGCTGGCCGCCACGGTGTACAAGGGGACCGTCGACCCGCTGTACTCACTGATCCCGACCGGCATCACCGGCCACACGACGTCGTTCTTCGACACCTATCCCAAGATCAGCACCGCCAAGGCGCGCGCCCTGCTCACCGAGGCCGGCGTCAGCCTGCCCGTCCGCTTCACCTACGGCTATGCCACCGGCCGCGGCGCCGGAGCCGAGGAGGCCGCGGAGATCAAGCGGCAACTGGAGACGGGCGGCCTGTTCAAGGTGACGGTCAAGGGCTACCAGTGGACCGACTTCCAGAAGCGCTGGGCGGGCGGCAAGCTCGACGCGTACGCCGTCGGCTGGGTCGCCGACTTCCCCGACCCGGACACCTACGGGGGCCCGCTCGTCGGCACCGACGGCACCATGAACACCGGGTACAGCAACAAGACCGTCGACCGGCTGATCACCTCCAGCCAGCAGTACGCCGACCGCAGCGAGGCCACCCGGGACTTCCGCTCGCTGCAGGAGGCCGTGGCCCACGACGTCCCGGTGATCCCGCTGTGGCAGGCCAAGGAGTACGTCGTCTCCAATGAGGACGTCGGCGGTGGCCAGTATCTGTCGGACGGGACCGGTGTCTTCCGGCTCTGGCGCCTCACCTGGATCTAGCGTTTCACCTGGCTCAAGCGCCTCACCCGAGGCTGACGCGATCTCGGGGAGCACCTCCCCGCGCCCCTGGCGTGGGCAGGGTCACCGTCACCTCGAAGCCCTCACCCGGCGCCGTCCGCACCGCGACCTCCCCGCCGTGCGCCTCCACCACCCCCTGCACGATCGCCATCCCCAGCCCACTGCCCGCGCCCCCGCCGGCCCGGAAGAACCGGTCGAAGACGCGCGCCGCGTCCTCCTCGCACAGCCCCGGCCCCCGGTCCTCGACACACAGCCGTACGACCCCGTCCGCCCGCTCCACCTCCAGCCGCACCGGCACATCGGCCGGCGTGTGCGTGCGCACGTTGCTCAGCAGGTTGCCCAGCACCTGCCGCAGCCCCGACTCGTCCGCGTGCACCAGCAGTGCGCCGTCGGCGGCGACCGTGAGGGGCCGCTCGGGCTGCTGCACCCGCAGGTCCTCGGCGGCGTCGCGCATCAGGCGGCTCAAGTCGACGTTGCGGAAGCGGAGTTCGGGCCGCTGGTCGAGACGGGCGAGGGTGAGCAGCTCGTCGACGAGATGCCCCATGCGGTCGACCTCGCCGTTCATCCGGTCCCAGACACGCCTCCGCTCGGCCGGTTCCGGCAGCATCCCCTTGTCGTACAGCTGGAGGTAGCCGCGTATCGCGGACAGCGGAGTGCGCAGCTCGTGCGAGGCGTCACCGACGAAGCGGCGCAGCTGGGCCGCGCTGCGCTCGCGCGTGCGGTACGCCGACTCCACTTGGTGGAGCATGGAGTTGAGGGCGACCCGGAGCTGTTCGACCTCCAGGGTGGCCTCTCGGCTGGAGGGGACGCGCCGGGTCAGATCGCCCTCGGCGATCGCGGACGAGGTCTCCACCATGTCCTCCAGCGGCTGCATCCGGCGGCGCACGCTGAACATCGTCAGACAGCCGAGCAGCGCCAGCAGCAGGGTCCCGACGGCGAGATCCATCCTGAGCGCCTTGCCCATGCCCTCGTGCAGGCCCTCGGTGGGCATGGCGATCAGCACGACCGTCCCGTCCGACAACCGTGCGCCGACCACCCGGTGACGGTCACCCTCCACCCGTACGTCCCGCGGCTCCTCGTCCGCGGCGAGAGCGACCGGGTCCTTCGCGGCGGCGGCGAGCGCATGCTGGCGGGGCGTCGGCTTCAGCGGGCCCAGGGCCACCGGCTTTCCCGCGGAGTCGACGGCGACGTACACCATCGTCGGGCTCGGCAGCGGGTCCGTGTCCGTGGCTGCGTCGCCGGTGAACCTGTCCAGCGCGATGCCCAGTTCGCTGAGCGACTCGATCTGTCGCAGGCTGAACCCGGCGTTCCCCAGCGTGGTGCGCGCGCTCTTCAGTTCGGTGTCGACCTTGTCGAGCAGGTAGAACCGCGCGGTCATCAGACTGACTGCGGTGGCGACGGCGATGCCGACGGCCAGCAGCGCCACGTTGGCCAGCGTCAGCTTGCCGCGCAGCGAGTGGACGCCGCGCCTCCCACGCAACCCCCGCAGCCTCATGCCAGCCCGTATCCGACGCCCCGCCGTGTGGTGATCACCGGCGGTCCCAGGGCGTCCAGCTTGCGCCGCAGATAGCTGATGTAGGTCTCCACGACGGTCGACTCGGGCGGGGTGTGCTCGTACTGCCAGACATGGCGCAGGAGTTGCTCCTTGGGCACGATCCGGCCGCCGTTGCGCACCAGGAAGCGCAGCAACGCGTACTCGGTGGGGGTGAGTTCGACCGTGCGGTCCGCGCGGCGCACCGAGTACGTCGTCTCGTCCAGCTCCAGGTCGCCGTATCTGAGCGGCGGTCGCTGCGGCAGGACGTCGGCCGGTCGGGTGCGGCGCAGTACCGCCGTGATCCTCGCGACCACCTCGTCGATGTTGAACGGCTTGGTGATGTAGTCGTCGCCGAAGCCGAGCGCGCCCACGATCTCGGCCGGCGAGTCGCGTGCGGTGAGGAAGACGAGCGCCAGGTCCGGGCGCCGCTCACGCAGTTCACGCCCCAGCGCCCGGCCGTCGCCGTCCGGCAGCATGACGTCGAGCAGCGCCACGTCGGGCCGGGTGCGCTCGGCGAGGGTGAGCGCCTCGCGGACCGTGCCCGCGACCATCACCTCGAACCGGTGGTAGCGCAGGGCGATGGCAAGGACGTCGGCGATGCTCTCCTCGTCCTCCACGACCAGCACGGTGCCAGAACCCGTCGTCATGTCCCCAGTATCGGCGGGGCCACTGACAGTCGGGCGGGTTCGCGCTTTGGAGTTCCTTGAGAGTCATGGCCGTCGCCTGCCACACGCGCGTGCCACCGCCAATCCTGTTGCCCAGGACCTGGGGGACCGACCGAACCGAATAAGGAGCGTTGAGCGTGGCGACATTGGCACGGTGGTGCTATCGGCACCGGCTGGTGGTCCTGTTGCTGTGGGTGGGGGCACTGTTCGGCCTGGGCGCGGCGAGTTCCGCCGCGGGCACGAACTACGCGAACGTCTTCTCCCTCCCGGACACGGACTCCGCGACCGCGTACGACCTGATGGAGAAGGCCTTCCCGGAGCGCGCGGGCGACACCGACACGGTGGTGTGGAAGGTGGACGACGGTTCCGTACGGGACGAGTCCGTACGGTCCCGGATCGAGCCCGCGCTCGAGGAGATCGGGCGCATGAAGGGGGTCGGTGAGGTCACCGACCCGTACGCGGCCGAGGGAGCCGCGCAGATCGGCCGGGACGGGCGGATCGCCTACGCCCAGATCACCTTCACCGAGCAGGCGAACGGCATCCCCAAGGAGCTGATCGAGGACGTCGTCGACACGGCGCGGGCCGCCGAACGCGACGGACTCCAGGTCGAGCTGGGCGGCCAGGCGATCGCGCTCACCCAGGAGCCGCCGCAGGGCCTGGCGGAGGCGGTCGGCATCCTCGCGGCGGCGGTCGTGCTGTTCCTCGCCTTCGGCTCGCTCTTCGCGATGCTGCTGCCGATCGTCGTGGCGGTCGCGGGCGTCGGCACCGGCATGATCGCGACGATGCTGATGAGCCATGTCGCGGACGTGCCCGAAGTGGCCCCGCTGCTCGGCTCGTTGATCGGCCTCGGCGTCGGCATCGACTACGCCCTGTTCATCGTCACCCGGCACCGGCGCGGCATCCTGCGCGGGATGAAGCCGGAGGAGGCGGCCGTGACCGCCCTCAACACCTCCGGCCGCGCGGTGCTGTTCGCGGGCGGCACGGTGTGCATCGCGCTCGCCGGCATGCTGGTGATGAACATGCGGTTCCTGGACGGCGTGGTCATCGCGACCTCGCTCACCGTCGTCCTGAGCGTGCTGGCCGCGATCACCCTGCTGCCCGCCCTCCTCGGCCTGCTCGGCATGCGGGTGCTCAGCCGCAGGCAGCGGCGCCGGCTCGCCGCGGCGGGACCGGAGCCGGCGGAGGCGAGCGGACTGGCGGCGCGCTGGTCGTCGTACGTCCAAAGGCGCCCGCGTCCGATCGCCGCGATGGCCCTCGTCGTCATGGCGGTCCTCGCGATCCCCGTCCTGTCGATCCGCCTCGGCGCCACCGACCAGGGCAACCACCAGGAGTCGACCACCACCCGGCAGGCCTACGACCTGCTCGCCGAGGGCTTCGGGCCCGGCGTCAACGGCCCGCTCCAGGTGGTGGTCGACGGCGACGCACCGGAGAGCCTGGTCACCGCGATCCGCTCGACCGAGGGCGTCGCCCAGGTGGCCGCCTTCCCGCCCGCGAACGGCGTCACGGTGATCCAGGTGGTCCCGACCACATCACCCCAGTCCGAGCAGACGGACCAGCTGATCGACCGCCTGCGCGACGACGTGATCCCGCAGTCCGGGGCCGAGGCTCATGTCGGCGGAGTGACGGCGGTCTTCAAGGACTTCGCGTCGGTGACCGGCGACCGGCTGCCGTACTTCGTCGCGACGATCATCGCGCTCGGCTTCCTGCTCCTGCTGGTGGCCTTCCGCTCGCTGGTGGTGCCGCTGACGGCCGCCCTGATGAACCTCATCGCGGCCGCCGCGTCCTTCGGCGTCCTGGTGGCGATCTTCCAGTGGGGCTGGGGCACCGAGCTCATCGGAGTCGGCAAGGAAGGACCGATCACGTCCTTCCTGCCGGTGATCATGCTGTCCCTGCTCTTCGGCCTCTCCATGGACTACCAGGTGTTCCTGGTGAGCCGGATGCACGAGGAGTGGGTGCACACGAAGGACAACGCGCGCGCGGTGCGCGTCGGCCTCGCGGAGACCAGCCGGGTCATCAACTCCGCCGCGCTGATCATGATCTGTGTGTTCAGCGCGTTCGTGCTGAGCGGTGACATGGAGGGCGCGATGGCGGGCATCGGCCTCGCGGCCGCCGTCGCCCTGGACGCCTTCATCCTGCGTACGGCCCTGGTGCCGGCCGCGATGCACATGCTCGGCAAGTCGAACTGGTGGCTGCCGGACTGGCTGGAGACGCGGCTGCCGCATCTGGCGGTCGAGCCGAAGGAGGAGCCGCCGGTGGCCGAGGAGGAGCCGCTTGCGGAGGGCCGGGCCTCGGTCGTCCACGGGTTCATCCGCACCGCCGACGGCGGGCCGGTCGAGGGCGCGGCGGTGACGCTGCTGACGAAGGGCGGGCGTCAGCTGGACCGGGTGACGTCCCTGGCCGACGGCTCGTACATCGTCTCGGTGCCCGCGCCGGGGACGTATCTACTGGCGACGACAGCTGCTTCGTACGGCTCCCGGGCGGGGCAGGTGGACGTGACGGACGGGCCGCTGGTGTACGACGTCGAGCTGGCCGAGGGTGAGGTGGACGCCGTCAACTGACCGCCACTGACCGAGGTTTCAGGGGCGCTCGTCCTCGGCGGGCGCCCCCTTCTTGTTCTTCGCCGGATCCAGCACCGCGTTCGTCATCCCCGGCAGGAAGTCCGTGAACAGGTCGTGCACCTCGCGCACCAACGGCCGCAGCACCCGGAACCGCGCCAGCGAGACGCCCCGCGCGGTCAGCCGGGCGCTTCGCTCGGCGAGCCGGTAGCTGTTCCGGCGCCCCTCGGTCCGGTCGTAGACCCAGTACAGGACGAGCCCCATCTGGCCGAGCCACATCATCTCGGGCAGGACGTCCCGGAGCTCCTCGGGCACCTTGGTCTTCGTCGCGCCCGCCAGCACCTGGCGATGGATGCCGATGGCCTCCACGCGCGCGTGCTCCGACTCGGCGGAGAAGGGGCTGAGCGGACTGGCGGGATCGGCGGCGTTCTTGAAGAACTGCACCGCGAACTCGTGGTACGGCGTGGCGATGTCCAGCCACGCCCGCAGGACGCCGGCGAGCCGCGCCTCCAGGTCGGTCTCCCGGGCCAGGACCTCCCGGATCGCCACCTTGTGCTCGGTGGCGATCCGGTCGTAGAAGCCCTGGATCAGGTGTTCCTTGCCCTCGAAGTAGTAGTACGCGTTGCCGACGGAGACCCCGGCCTCCTGGGCGATCGCCCGCATCGTCGTCTTGTCGTAGCCGCGCTCCTGGAACAGCCGCATGGCGGTCTCCAGGATCAGCGCACGGGTCTGCTCGGACTTGCTGGGCGCGTCGCCCTGTTCAGGGCTGTCGTTCATCGAGGGCACGGAACGAGAGCCTAACCAGTGGTGTTTCGGTCGGCGGTCAGGAGGTCTGTGCGGTCTGGTAGAGGTTCTGGGCGTCGGTGCCGAAGTACGGGCCGTACATCCGGTTCGGCAGGAAGTTGTACTTGAAGCTGTTCACCGAGGACAGCAGGCCGGTGCCCGTGGACTCGTTGAACTGCGTGAACCAGGGGCCGCCGCTGGAGCCGCCGGTCATGTTGCAGTTCATGCCGTGGTCGTCGGAGAGCAGGAAGTCCCGGTTGGTGGTACCGCTGCAGTAGATGAACTTCTCGCCGTCGTACGGAGCGGCGGCCGGGAAGCCGAAGGAGTACATGCGCAGGTTGTAGCCGGTGTTGAAGGCCAGCCCCTGCCCGCCTACGACATCCGTGAGCAGCTTGCCGTCCAGCGGGGCGACGACGGCCGCGCCGACGTCGTAGTTGATGTCCTCGCTCGCCGTCCACTGCGGTGTGGAGAGGGTCTTGGACGCGGTCCAGCGGCCGTAGGGGGCCTGTCCGTCGTGGTAGCCGGGCACGAAGACCCAGTTGGTGTGCCAGGCGCCCTCCAGCTTCACGCAGTGGCCGGCCGTGATCACGGTGCTCTTGTTGGCGCTGGTGACGGCGTTGCCGGAACAGGACGCCGTACGCCCCTGGTAGCTGAAGAACACGCGGCCCGCCGTGGAGACGACCGCACCGCCGCCGGACCACTGGCTGCCGGTGTTCGGGAAGGCCAGCAGGCCGATGTCGGATACGGCCTTGCCGACCGCCGTGACCGGGCTGCTGGGCGCGACGGTGGTCGCCGCACCCTTGAGGGGCACCGAGCCGCCGTCGAGGTTGCCGTCGACGGAGACCAGGTCGAGCGGGGTCGCCTCGCGCATCCGCTCCGACGTCCAGAAGTCGCGGGCCTGTTGCTGCGCGCCGGCCGAGACCGTGCTGACCGCGGTCGAGGTGCCGGGCCTCGGTGCGGCGCTCGCGGGGGTGGCCAGGGCACCGGCGGTGAGCAGCGCGGTGACGCCGGCCAGGGCGCCGAGGAGGGGGCGGGATATGCGGGTGACGCCGGGTATGCCTCTCACACGTACTCCTTCTGCGATGGGGGGACCGGGCGACCGGTGGGTCGTCCGGCTGACAGACAGTCGATGCGAGTGCGGAGTGGAGAACCGGGAGGCAGCGTGCCAACCCGCGCGGCGTTTTGGAAGGGCGCATGCCAAAACCGGGTCCGAAATCGGGCTGTTCAGGATGAGTTGATCCCTCTTGGCCCCGGCCTCACCCAGTGGCGCAGGTGCCGCTGTCGCAGCCGGGCGGGGTGTACGTCCAGCCCTGATGCGGGTCGTACGACCACCCGTCCGCGTGCCGGTAGACACGCCCGCCCCCTCGCGCGCCGTCCTGCTGTGCCCCGCCCCACTGCGCCCCGCGCCACTTGGCGGCGGCGAGTACGGCCCCCTTGGCGAAGCGTGCCCCCGACGGGGTGCTGAGGCGGTGTGCGAGCGGACGGTGTTCCCGCAGGGCCCACAGGGTGACGATCCAGGCGGCGGTGCCCCGGTAGACCTGCCCGGCGTCACCGACGACGGTGATCTCCTCGAGAGTGGCGCCGTGGTCGAGGCCGGGGTAGCGCCTGCGTGCCTCGTCCGATCCGGCCGGCACCAGATCCAGCGGCACCAACTGGGGCTGCCGTACGAGCCAGTCGCGCAGGAAGGTGCACAGGGAGCACCGCGCGTCGTAGAGGACGGTCAGTCGGCGGACCGGGGCGGCGGGCCCGGGGCGCGAGGCGCGGGGCCCGCCGACCGCGGCGGCGTGGTCCGTCACGCCGGCCACGTCGTTCACGTCCGTCACGCCCCGGCCGACGGAGCGACCCAGTCCTGCGGCGTGACCGGCGGCATCTGCTCCCGCTCCATCACCCCGCGGCGCCGGATCTTGTTGAGCACGTAGACGTTGCCCAGGTGCATCACGCCGAGCACCAGCAGCACCACACCGAGCTTGGTCGACAGGGCCTCGAAGATGCCGCGGGTGTCGAGGACGGTTCCGTCGTCGCTCAGGTACAGCGCGACGAAGCCGAGGTTGACGAGGTAGAAGCCGACCACCAGAAGGTGGTTCACGGCGTCGGCGAGCTTCTCGTTCCCGCGCAGTACGTCGGCGAGGAAGATCCGTCCGTTGCGGCTGAGAGTGCGGGCCACCCAGACGGTCAGCGCGATGCTGACGACCAGGTAGATGACGTAGGCGATGACCGTGCGGTCCATTGCCTCCCCCTTCTGAACACGTTCAAAATGCTGACGGGAAAGACTCTAGTCCCCGGCTTTGAACATGTTCAACTCGATGGGATGAGGCCTGCGTCACGCCTCGGTCACGCCTCCGGGCCTGTATCGCACTGCCTGCACCACGCCCGCTTCATGGCCGGCGCCCGAGCTCCGGCCGCTTGGAGTAGTCCGTGAACCCGATGACGTTCCCCCAGGGGTCGGCCATCTCGACGGTCCAGCCGGTGGCCACCGAGAACGGCTCGTCGAGCGGCACGACGCCCGCGCCGGTCAACGCCCGCGCCGCCGCCCGCGCGTCCGGCACCTCCAGCCATACGCGCGGGGAGGGCCACGGCGGCGTCCGATGCCTCAACTCCTCCTCCTGTCGCAGCAGGATGCCCGGCGTCTCGCCCCCGACCTTCAGCAGCGCGATCCCGGCCTCGTCGAGCCGGAACCCGACCGCGAACCCGGCCCGCTCGTAGAACCGGACGGCCTCGCCGAGGTCGCCGACCGGCAGCAGCACGTTGTCGAACCCGAGCAGTTCGTACGACTCGTCATCTGACATGCCGTCAGAATAAGGGGATGATGGGCCGAAGCCCGTGATTGTCACCCCGGGCCAGGTCCGACAGTCGGCGCCGGCGCCCGCCTCAGCAGCCGGCCACCCTGCGCGTGCTCACCGCGATGTCGTCCATTCGGATGTCGTACGACGACGGCGTCGGATCGGCCTGGTAGAGCTGCCAGCCCAGCTTCAGCCTGTCGAAGGCCGGGAAGGTGAAGGGCGCCGACGTGCCGCCGTGCTGGTTCGTGGAGACGGTGAGGTCGGGCTGCTCGACGCCGTCGAAGTAGACCGTGACGCGGTTGTCGGCGGCGTCCAGGTGGAACTCCACGCACTGCCATGTGCCGGCGGTGGCCGGTGCGGAGGTCTTCCAGGACGTCCAGTCACCCGTGGGGCCGAGGTCGGAGCCGACGCCCCAGAAGTTGCCGTGGTCGGTGGGGGCGTACTGGCCGCCCAGGGGCCGGACCAGCGTGGGGGAGTCCGAGCCGGATGCCTCGGCGATGGTCCAGTGGGCCCAGTCGGGGGCGGTGGGGAAGGCGTCGACGCGCAGGCGCAGGCGGGCCCAGTAGCTGTTGCCGGGGGCGGTCAGGTCGGGGAAGACGAGGAAGGCGCGGCCGTTGCCCTCGGTGTGGAGGCGGAGTTCGCGGCCGGGGCCGGTGCTGCTGGGGGCGACGGTCAGGGTGCCGTTGGACGTGTCGGCGGTCCAGTCGCGTCCCTCGGAGACGGGGCCGAGGGGGAGGCGGTCGAAGCTTTCCCGGGCCAGCGTTCCGTAGGAGGTGGGGGCTGCGGAGGCAGTGGGGGACGTCGAGAGCAGTACGGCCGCTGCGGCCGAGAGTGCGGCTGCGGCTTTCCTCAGGAGGGCCATGGGGGCAGTGTGCAACTGGAGTCACACAAGTAACAGACGCCGCGGGGGAGTTGGCTGGGGGAGGTGCGTTGCGTGTCTCGATCCCTTGACCTCTCAACTACTTTTCGGCTGGCCCGCCTTCAGGATCTCCGCGACATCGAGCTTGACCTGTGCGCCAATGCAATCGGGCAGGATGACCATCTCACCAGGGGAGTACAAGCGGTGGGTCGTGTACTCGTCGTCCGCAGGGTCGGTGAGGACGTGCAGACGCTGGTGCTTGCGGTCGACGATCACGTAGACGGGAACGTCGGCGTCGGCGTAGGCGCCGACCTTGGTGTGCAGGTCGGTCTTCCAATTGCTGGAGGTGACTTCCAGGACCATTCGGAAGGCGATGGAGTCGTAGCAGTTGCGCTCGATGTGGTGGTCGTCGATGTCCGCGTCGACGATGCAGAGGTCGGGGGTAGCGAAGTCCTCGGGAGCGTCGGGCAGCCAGATGCTGACATTCTGGAGGACTGCTGTATCGCCTCCGTGGAGCCCGGCCATGGCGAAGGGCAGTACAAGGGTGGTCAGAGCCCAGGCGTGGGCAGCGTCCGGGGACGGGGTCACGAGGATCTGGCCTCCGATGATCTCGACGCGATACCCCGGATGGCGTTCCATGATCTCTTCGGCCAGGGCCGTCAGCGAGATGTCATCGTGCGGCTGCTCGACGGCTGCTGTGGACATCGGTGCCTCCTGTGGGTGGTGCCGAGAGCATCATCGTAGGTCGGGCAGCGCCGGTATGTCCTTAACGATCACGTCCACTCAAACGGGTGTCCGCACGCCAGAGGGCCCCGCTCCCACCGGAAACGGGGCCCTCACAGCCGTACGGAAAGCCGTACCGGACACGACCTCAGAAGCGGCGCGTGATCAGTGCCTTCTTCACTTCGGCGATCGCCTTCGTGACCTCGATACCGCGCGGGCAGGCGTCCGTGCAGTTGAAGGTCGTGCGGCAGCGCCAGACGCCGTCCTTGTCGTTCAGGATCTCCAGGCGCTGCTCGCCTGCCTCGTCGCGCGAGTCGAAGATGAAGCGGTGCGCGTTGACGATGGCGGCCGGGCCGAAGTACTGGCCGTCGTTCCAGAACACCGGGCACGAGGACGTGCAGGCCGCGCAGAGGATGCACTTCGTCGTGTCGTCGAAGCGCTCGCGGTCCTCGGCCGTCTGCAGGCGCTCACGCGTGGGCTCGTTCGTGTCCTTCGTGATGAGGAAGGGCATGACGTCCCGGTACGCCTGGAAGAACGGCTCCATGTCCACGACCAGGTCCTTCAGGACCGTCAGGCCCTTGATGGGCTCGACCGTGATCGGCTTCTCGGGGTTGATGTCCTTGATGAGGGTCTTGCAGGCAAGACGGTTCTTGCCGTTGATCCTCATCGCGTCCGAGCCGCAGATGCCGTGGGCGCAGGAGCGGCGGAAGGTCAGCGTGCCGTCGACGTCCCACTTGATCTTGTGCAGACCGTCGAGGACACGCTCCTTCGGGTCGATCTCCAGCTGGAAGTCTTCCCAGGTCGCCTCGGCCGAGACCTCCGGGTTGAAGCGGCGGACCCGGAAGGTGACCGTGATGTAGGGGGACGCGGCGGACTCTGCCTCCACCTTGTCCATAACGGGGGTAGCCATCAGTACTTACGCTCCATCGGCTGGTAGCGGGTCTGGACGACCGGCTTGTAGTCCAGGCGGACGGTCTCGCTGCCGTCGTCGCCCACCTCGCGGTACGCCATGGTGTGACGCATGAAGTTGACGTCGTCGCGGTTCGGGTAGTCCTCGCGGTAGTGACCGCCGCGGGACTCCTTGCGGGCCAGCGCCGACACGGCCATGACCTCGGCGAGGTCGAGCAGGTTGCCCAGCTCGATGGCCTCCAGCAGGTCGGTGTTGAACCGCTTGCCCTTGTCCTGGATCGAGACGTTCCGGTAGCGCTCGCGCAGCTCCGCGATCTTCTCCACCGCCGTCTTGATCGTCTGCTCCGTGCGGAACACCATGACGTTGGCGTCCATGGTCTCCTGCAGCTCCTTGCGGAGCGTCGCCACCCGCTCGGTGCCGGTGGAGGAGCGCAGCCGCTCCACCTGCTCGATCACGAGCTCCGCCGGGTCCTCCGGCAGCTCGACGAAGTCCGCCTTCTGGCTGTACTCCGCCGCCGCGATGCCGGCCCGCTTGCCGAAGACGTTGATGTCCAGGAGCGAGTTCGTGCCGAGGCGGTTGGCGCCGTGCACGGACACGCAGGCGACCTCGCCGGCCGCGTACAGGCCCGGGACGACCGTGGTGTTGTCGGCCAGGACCTCACCCTCGACGTTCGTCGGGATGCCGCCCATCGCGTAGTGCGCGGTGGGCTGGATCGGGATCGGGTCCGTGTACGGCTCGATGCCCAGGTACGTACGCGCGAACTCGGTGATGTCGGGCAGCTTGGCGTCCAGCTGCTCCGGCGGGAGGTGCGTGAGGTCCAGGAAGACGTGGTCGCCCTCGGGACCGCAGCCGCGGCCCTCGCGGATCTCCGTGTAGATGGAGCGGGAGACGACGTCACGGGACGCGAGGTCCTTCATGACCGGCGCGTACTTCTCCATGAAGCGCTCGCCGTCCTTGTTGCGGAGGATGCCGCCCTCACCGCGGGCGCCCTCCGTCAGCAGGATGCCCATGCGCCAGATGCCGGTCGGGTGGAACTGGAAGAACTCCATGTCCTCCAGCGGCAGTCCGCGACGGTAGACGGCGGCCTGGCCGTCGCCGGTCAGCGTGTGCGCGTTCGACGTCACCTTGAAGAACTTGCCGCAGCCGCCGGACGCGTAGATCACGGCCTTCGCCTGGAAGACGTGGATCTCTCCGGTG
This sequence comes from Streptomyces sp. SD31, assembly GCF_052068475.1. Classification (NCBI taxonomy): domain Bacteria; kingdom Bacillati; phylum Actinomycetota; class Actinomycetes; order Kitasatosporales; family Streptomycetaceae; genus Streptomyces; species Streptomyces sp. SD31. Next base: position 213,553 of record NZ_JBQHCX010000009.1, read on the forward strand.
GCGAGTTCGTACGCCACGACGCCCGCCGACTTCTTGACGCCGTCGACCTCGGTGATCAGCTGGTCCAGGACGTAGAACTCGTTGAAGAACTCCACGCCCTCCTTGACGCAGTTCTGGTAGAGCGTCTGGAGGATCATGTGGCCGGTGCGGTCCGCCGCGTAGCAGGACCGGCGGACCGGGGCCTCGCCGTGGTTACGGCTGTGGCCGCCGAAGCGGCGCTGGTCGATGGTGCCGTTCGGGGTGCGGTTGAACGGCAGGCCCATCTTCTCCAGGTCGAGGACGGAGTCGATGGCCTCCTTCGCCAGGATCTCGGCGGCGTCCTGGTCGACCAGGTAGTCACCGCCCTTGACCGTGTCGAAGGTGTGCCACTCCCAGTTGTCCTCCTCCACGTTGGCCAGCGCGGCGGCCATACCGCCCTGCGCGGCGCCCGTGTGGGAGCGGGTGGGGTAGAGCTTGGTCAGCACGGCGGTGCGGCTGCGCTTCGTCGACTCGATGGCGGCGCGCATGCCCGCGCCGCCGGCGCCGACGATGACGGTGTCGTACTTGTGGATCTTCATGAGTGGATTACCTCAGCCCCGTGCCTAGCGGATGTTCGGGTCGAAGGTGAAGATCACCAGCGTGCCCAGCAGGATGGTGAACACCGTGGCGGTGTAGAGCAGGCCCTTGAGCCACAGGCGGGTGTTCGCGCGCTCCGCGTAGTCGTTGATGACCGTGCGCAGGCCGTTGGCGCCGTGCAGCATCGCGAGCCAGAGCATCAACAGGTCCCAGACCTGCCAGAAGGGGCTCGCCCAGCGGCCCGCCACGAAGGCGAAGCCGATCTTCGACACGCCGCCGTCCAGCACGAGCTGGATCAGCAGGTGGCCGATGACCAAGACCACCAGCACGATGCCGGACAGGCGCATGAAGAGCCAGGCGGCCATCTCGAAGTTGCCCCGCGTGGACTTCGGGGTCTTCTTGGTGCGCTTGCGCGGGGCCTCGATGAGGGGGGCCGGGTTGTCGACGTTGTAGAGGGACTCGCCCTCGACGGGGCCGACCCCGGTCGCGGTCTTCTCAGTGGTGACTGTGTTGTCAGACATGCTTACGCGTCAGCTCCCGAAGAGTTCACGAGCGGCGTGGCCGAGGACGGGGTAGATCGCCCCGACCATCAGCACGACCCACAGGCCGACGACGGACCAGAGCATCTGCTTCTGGTAGCGCGGGCCCTTCGACCAGAAGTCGACGGCGATGACGCGCAGGCCGTTGAGCGCGTGGAAGAGGATGGCGGCGACGAGGCCGTACTCCAGCAGCGCGACGATCGGCGTCTTGTACGTGGCTACGACCTTGTCGTAGTCCTCGGGCGACACTCGGACGAGTGCGGTGTCCAGCACGTGAACGAACAGGAAGAAGAAAATGAGGACGCCGGTGACTCGATGAGCCACCCAGGACCACATTCCTTCCCGGCCGCGGTACAGCGTTCCAGCCGGCACGGAAGTTCCTCCGGGAGCGGGGATTGGGGCCGCGCCGGCTTGTGCTGTCGGTCGGGCCCGGCCGGGTACGGTCCACCGGCCCTCAGCATCGTATCCACGGTTGCCTGCGGCGCTTACTGGGGGCCTGGGTATGTGATCAAACTGGCACGCGGATGGGTTATTGGCGGCTAACAGGGTGGTTCGACCTGTTATTTGCCGGGTGCGGCGCCGTCCTGGCTGGTCGCGCAGTTCCCCGCGCCCCTGAGGTGCGTCAGCAGCCTGCCCCTTGCGAGGCGCCGGAGCTCCTCTGCCGCCACCACCCGTTCCTCCTCAGGATCGTTCGCCAAACGTGACCGGATGCCTGCCAGTACGTGGTCAAGTGCCTCGTTCGGCGCCAAGTGGTCCAGGTAGATGACGAATGCGTGTCCGAACTTGGCCTCGTATGCGGCATTTGCGGCATCGAGTGCCGTATATGCCGCCCCGTACGCACCCTCCGGCAGTACTGGCAACGTTTCTCCTGCCAGGGCCTCCGCCAGATCGTTCGGCATCAGGTCGTACGCCGCCTCGTCGGACGCGGCGAGCAGGGAGTCGACGTCGGGGTACGGGCGGTGGTCCGCGATGCGGGCGGCCCAGCGGGGGCTGCGGAGGCAGGTCAGGAGGGTGCGCAGGAGGCCGTCGGTGGGGGCAGAGTTGAAGGACTCCAGCGCGGTGGGGGACGGTGGAGTGCGAGTCTGCTCGGGCAGCGACGGTATGGCGACTGGGCCAGGAAAGTGTGTGGGCGTCACGTGGGTTTCGGCAGGGGATTCTGGGGCAGGAGTGGCGCCACGTTACCGAGTGTGGACGTGTCGTGTCCGACGAATGCCCGAATTTCAGCCGAACGGGAGAGTTTCGGAACGTGTGGTGGACGTCTCAGGGTGATCACAGGGCCTAGGTTGGCGCCGTGAGCCAGCACAAGCACAGGCGCCGGGCACCGGCGAAGAGGGCCCTGAAGCAGACGTGGGTGCTGATCGTCGCGGTGGTCGTCGTGACGGTCGCGGCCGGGGTGAGCCTCGGGCTCCTGGCCACCGGCGACGACGGAGGGCCGGCCGGGTCGCAGCAGGGGCGGTCGGCAGCGGGCACCTCCGAGGCCGCTTCGCCCTCCGCGCCGAGGGAGAAGACGAGTCCGACTCCGACGCCCACCCGGTCGTACCCGCTCTCGAAGGCCCCCCGCACCATCCCGGCCGTGACCTCCCACACCGCCGCCCGCGGGCCCGGCTGGCGTCCGGCGCGTGGGGAGCGTGTCGTCGTGAGCGACGCGGAGCTCGCCGACGAAGGGCGGCTCGTCGCCGGTGAGCTGGGGCTGACGTACGCCGGTGAGAAGGAGGACGTGCGGGCCGGGGATCTGCGGCTGGCGCTGAACGACGACGAGGGCGCGGACCCGGAGTCGTACACCATGACCGTGCGCGGTGGGCGGGTGACCATCAGCGGGCCGGGGGAGGCGGGGGTCTTCTACGGGACCCGGACGCTCAAGCAGGAGGTCCAGGGTGGGGGTACGGCGCCGGAGGGGGTCGTGCGGGACGAGCCCGCCAAGCCGGTGCGCGGGTTCATGCTCGACATCGCGCGCAAGCACTTCACCGCGGACTGGATCGAGGACCGGGTGCGGGAGCTGGGGGACCTGAAGTTCAACCAGCTGGGGCTGCACTTCTCCGACGACCAGGGGTTTCGGATCGCGTCCGATTCGCATCCCGAGGTCGTGTCACAGCAGCATCTGACCAAGGCGCAGGTCAGGAAGATCGTCGACCTGGCGGCCAGTCGGCACATCACCGTCGTGCCCGAGATCGACTCGCCCGGGCATCTGGGGGCGGTCATCGCCGCGCATCCGGAGCTGCAGCTGCGGAACGTGTCGGGCATCGCCACGCGCGGGGCGATCGACATCTCCAACCCCGACTCCGCGGCGATCGTCGACGACCTGCTCAACGAGTACGTCGATCTCTTTCCCGGCGGTCAGTGGCATCTCGGCGGGGACGAGTACCAGGCGCTGACCGTGTCCAACCCCGAGGTCACCTACCCGCAGCTCGCCGCCGCCGCGCGGGAGGCCTACGGCTCCGGCGGCACCGTCGCCGACCTGACCACCGGCTGGCTCAACGACCGCGCCGACACGGTTCGCGCCCACGACCGGACTCCGCGCGCCTGGAACGACGGGTTCTTCCGGAACACGTCCGTCCAGCCGGACAAGGAGATCCAGGTCGCGTACTGGACCGGCAAGGAGATCGGTGCGCGGCTGCCCGTGGAGTATCTGAAGGCCGGGCGCGAGCTGATCAACTACAACGACGAGTTCCTGTACTACGTGCTCGGGCAGCCGCAGACCTTCGTCTATCCCACGGGCGAGCGGATCTACGAGCAGTGGACGCCGCGAGTGGTGCGGGGGACGGCGGCCGTGCCGGCCGGCTACGACGACCAGATCCTGGGCGGGTCCTTCGCGGTGTGGTGCGATCTGTCGAACGCGCAGACCCAGGCGCAGGTCGCGGCCGGGATCCGGATGCCGCTGCGGGCGACGGCGCAGAAGCTGTGGGACGCGGGGAAGCCGGAGCTGTCCTGGGCGCAGTTCAGGGCGCTCGCGGACCGGTTGAGCTGAGCTGAGCTGTGGATTTGGCCCATACGGCTGCGAACCCCCGTACGACTGTGGTGTATTCGGCCGGAGCCGAACCGAGCAGCCAGGGGGAACCGGGATGGGCTACTGGGGGTACTTCGTCGTCGGCCGCGGGGAGCGGTCGCTGGCGGAGCTGGACGCGCTGGCCGGCGCCGAGGGCATGACCCTGCGCGAGCGGGCGCCGGGCGGATGGCAGGTGTGGGAGTACCCGAGCGGGGACGGGGAGGTCGGGAACATGAACGCCCTGGCCCGCGAGACCGGGGCGCCCGCGCTCTTCGGGTACGTCATGGACAGTGACTGCGTGGTCGTGGAGGCGGCGGCTCCGGAGAGCGGGGCGTGGACGACCTGTCTGGGGCGGGCCGCCATGGCCGGGTACCTCGGCGCCGGGGACGAGGGGCTCACGGTCGAGGACTACTTCCTCGAACCCGCTGACGCCGCCGAGCGGGCCGTCGCCTGGGCCGCCGAGGCCGGGCACGAGGTGAACGCCGAGTCACTGATCGACGTACTCACCGCTGAAGCGGACCCTTTGGCCGAAAACCTCTTCTTCCGACTGCTCGACCGGCTCGGCGTCGTGCTCCTGTGACACTCACGGGCCGTTGCACGCAGTAAGGGGAAGTGCGGGCTCCGTTAGGGAAGGAGCCTTCCAGGGGCCTGTGCGGGGACCCCGACCCTCATGACTGACCCGCTTAGGGAGGCGTGGATGAGCCTGGTGGAACTGATCGCTCAGGCCGACGAACGCGGACTGGCCGCCAGCGGGTTGGCTTGTTTGGATCGGTGTGTGCCCCTGCTGGGCGGTGACGACGAGGTGTTGCGGCCGCTGTGGGCGAACCTCGCGAACGGCGGGGACCCTGCGGCGTGGGGAGAACTGCTGGACCAGGTGCGCGCCAAGCTGGGCGTCGCGGAGGTCGTGGACGACGAGGACGTAGAGGACGAGGCCGCGCTGCTCGCCCGGCGGATGCTGGCCGCCGCCCCGGCCGTACGGTCCGCTCCCGAGGCGCGGATATGGGCCGACGCCTGCTCGGTCGCCTCGCTGCAGATCCACCGGCTGCTCGACCCGGCGGCGGACGACGCGTCCTCGGCCGCTGCCGTGCCTCAGGCGCTCCACTCCGTTCGCGCGGGCGGGGCTCCCGTCGAGGGCCGTGCGCAGGGCATGTCGCCGCTCGTCGCCGCCGAACTGCGCTGCCAGGTGAACGTCCTGGAGCTCCTCGCCCAGCACGGTGCGGGCGGGCTGCGCCGGGCGCTGGAGGTGTCCACTCAGGGGCGGCGCGTGCTGCGGGCGGTCGTGTCGCGGAGGGCCCGGGGGAGGGGCTGACCTCCTGGGGCGGCCGTCAGCTCATCAGCCACTTCACCACCGCGTCGCCGTAGTCGGCCGTCCGCGCGTAGAAGTCGGTCAGGTCGCGGTGGGTCGCCGCGAAGAGGCCGCGCATCTCGGGTTCCGCGTCCGGCGCGCCGTACGGCCGCAGCAGCCGCATGCGCGCCTGCCGCCACAGGTCGTCGAAGTCGGCCGCCCTGAGGTACTCGGCGACCCCGGTCACCTGGGACGCGGTGAGCAGGAGGAACGGGGGCAGCGGGGAGTCGGTGTGGAACACCGGGCGGCCGCCCAGCACCACATGGGTGCGAGGGCCTTCCGGTGCGTGGTTCGGGGGGATGCCGCAGTAGAGGAGCTCGACCTCGCCGTACTGCTTGTCGAGCACCTCCTCGCGATGCCGGCCGATCCGGTCCCGCACGGTGTCCCAGTCGTCCTCGAACAGGCGCTGGAACCAGGTCGCGCTGTTGCGCAGCGCCGAGGGCGGTACCGCGCGGAGGTGGAAGTACATGCTCATCACTGAGTGGAGCGCACGGAGGCGGCGAGGCGTCACTCTCGCGTCAACTCGGACTGCCACGTAAACCTGGTTCCCTGGGGGAGTCCTGTGTCCGTGCTGGGGTGGAGGTGCGGTGGTCCTGCACCGGTCCCGGGCAGCCCTCGGATCCGGGTGACGAAACGCTGTTCGGACACGCTCTCCAGAATGTGACGACTCAGCAGGAAACCAGGCCCTCAGCCGCGACGAAGCCCGTGCGGTGGGCGGCGGACGCGGTGGCGACCATGCGCGAGGGGGCGCGGCTGCGGCTCGACTACTCGGCGCAGAGCCTGTGGCGGGTCGACCGGATGATCGAGGGGCTGCGCGGTGAACGGACGCCGTATGCCGCCGTGGAGAACGTGCTGCGCGGTCTCGGTGCGTACGCCGGTGAGGTGATCGCCCGCCAGACGGGCGCCGAGTGGTGGACGTCGGGCGGCGACTTCTGGGTCCGCACGCCCGACGGACGGCTGTGGGACCCGATCGACGAGGCACGGCGGTGCTTCGCGGGCGACGGGTCGCTTCGGTTGCTGTGCCGGGACGCGACGCGTGGGGAGTCGCGGCCGTAACCCTGTGACATGACTCGGCCGGGACCCCGTGAATGGGGCGGGGTCCCGGCCGGGTCAGGTGGTCCTCGACGGCTTACGAGGCTCTCGACGGGTTACGGCGTCAGCGTCTGGCCCAGGTGGGCGTCCGTCGGGGTGCCCAGGGTGGTCCTGCTGTAGATGACCGCCTGCGAGTAGCCGAGGCCCGTGCTGTTGCTCGGGAGGTACAGCAGGATGCCGTCCGTGCCGTCCTCGCCCTCGGCGCCGAACGTCAGATCCGCGCGGCCGTAGCCCGACAGGTCCGTCAGCGACACCGACGAGCCGAACAGGTCGCCGGACTCCGCCGCGCCGACGACGCCGGACGTGTCCTGCGAGACCAGGACCGAGCCCGTGCCGGTCAGGCCGGAGGCCGTGCCCTTGACCAGGATCGCGTCGCCCGCGTTGGACTGGTTCACACCGCTGCGGGGGAAGTCCTCGCCGGGGGCGCCGGCGAGGGCGTCCGCGTAGCCGTCGGCGTTGTAGTCGCCGACCGAGACGGAGGCGCCGAAGTTGTCGCCGGACTCGTTGCCGCCGGGGACGTTCGTCGTGTCCTGGTGGATCGTCGTCATGCCGGTGGTGGTGAAGCCGGTGGACGTGCCGGGGACCATGGTGATCTGGCCGCCGGACCTGCCGCCCGACTCGGACGCCACCGGCTGGCCGATGACGATGTCGTCGTAGCCGTTGCCGTTGACGTCGCCCGCGGCGAGGGAGCGGCCGCCCTTCACGGAGATCACGCCGGCCTTGGTGAGGCCGGTCGCCGAACCCGCGAAGCGGACCACGCGTCCGATGCCGCCGGTGTCGCGGTAGTTGAGGGCGACGTCCACGTAGCCGTCCCGGTTGAAGTCGCCGGTCGCGGCGTCCAGGTAGGCCACCGCACCCGTGGCGGAGGTCAGCGTGCCGGTCGCGGTCGCGCCGCCGGTCAGCCGGGCGTTCCAGTTGCCGCCCTTGCCGGTGCCGGCCGCGAACACGTCCGCCTTGCCGTCGCCGTTGAAGTCGCCGACCGCCACCGTGGAGCCGAGCTTGGCGCCGGTCGCCGTGACGCTGCCCGAGGTGGTGTACGTGAAGCCGGAGTTGAGGCCGGGGCCGTACAGCACGGTGACCGAACCCCGGTCCGCGTGGCCGCTGGTGTCGTCCTCGCCGGGCGCGCCGATCGCGAGGTCGGCGTAGCCGTCGCCGTTGACGTCGCCCCAGGCCGTCGAGGCGCCGAAGTTGTCGCCGGACTCGTGGGAGCCGGGGACGCCGGTGCTGTTCTGCGTGATCGTCCGCTTCGAGGCGGTGACCGGGCCGTCGATGCCGCCCGGGACGACGGTGAGGGTGCCGCCGTTGCTCAGCGCGCGGGGCGTGCCGGTGACCAGGTCGGTGATGCCGTCACGGTTGAAGTCCGAGGTCGCCAGGGCGTGCGAGATGCCCGGGGTCTTGGCGACCTGGGCGATCCGGCTGAGCTTGGGATAGAGACCGGCGCCGGGGCAGGCAGTGGCGTTGGTGTCCTTGTGGCCGAAGACCCGCGGCAGCGTGACCGACGTGCCCTTCGGGATCCTGTTGCCGCTGTAGCCCTGCTCCACGCCGGATGTCAGCGTCACCTTGCCGGTCGGGTCGATGCCGTACATCCCGAACTTCCACGCGATGATCCGCGAGATCGCGTCCAGGCCGGCGCGGCTGGGCGTGGCCTTCTCGAAGTTGCCGATGAACGAGATGCCGACCGTGTCGGTGTTGAACCCGGCGTCGTGCGCGCCGATCACCGGCAGGTCCATGCCGCCGCTGCGGCCTTCGAATATCTGGCCGCACTTGTCGACGACGAAGTTGTAGCCCAGGTCGAAGTAGCCCTGGCTGATGTGCGCCTGCTGGATGGTGCGCAGCCGGGCCGCGGACTCGGCGCAGGACAGGCCGTTGTCGCTGTCGATGCCGGTGTGGTGGATGACGGCGGCCTTGATCTCGGTGCCGTACTCCGGCGTGCCGTCGTAGTCCGTCGACGCGCCCCACCCGGCCTGCGTGATGATCGGCGGCTTGACGACCGTCGACGGCCGGGGCGCGGGGATGGTGGAGGTCGGGGTGGGGGAGGCGGTCGGGGACGCGGATCCGGTGGGCGTCCCGGTGACCGTCGGGGAGTCCGTGGGCGTGGGGGCGTTCGTGGGGTCCGGGGTGCCGGTGGGCGTGGCCGAGTCGGTCGGCGTGACCGTTTCGGTGGGCGTGGCCGGATCCGTCGGCGCCGGGGTCTCGGTCGCCGGCGCCGTGGTCCCCTCCGCCGCGAAGGCGGCCGGCTGCATCGTGCTCTTCGGGTCCGTGCCGGGGTCGAGCAGCTTGACGTCCATGCCGCTCGGCTGGCCGCTCGCCTCGGTGCCGTCCGCGTTCACGAGGCGCACCTCGATGCCGTCGGAGTCACCGGTCCACACCGACTCCGTACCGCCGCGAAGGGCGGCCCGCGCGCCTTCGGCGCCGTCTGCCTGGCTCGGTTCGAGTGCGACCTTCTGCCAGCCCGACCACTTGCCGCTCTCGAGGTCCCGGGTGCGCACCTCGGGCGTGCCCTTGGCCTCCGCCTCATGGTCGTTCCAGGTCAGCACGACCGCGCTGAAGCGGTCGGTGTCCTGCTTGGCCAGGCCCCGGCGGCCCGAGCCGCGGTCCTCGAGCTTGAGCGTGTGGACGGACGGCTTGCGGCCGTCCCGCTTGGCGTCGGCCGGCGCGGACGGATCCGCCATCGCGTATGTCACGACGCCGGCACCGCTCAGCACGACGGCTCCCACCGTCAGCCACGCACGTCTCTTCAGACTGAGCGGTTTGTACGCATGGGTCCTGCGAGGACTCAACTGCCCCACCCCTAGGAAATGGTCACGGTCGCCTCACCTGTCACACAGGTGGCACCTACAGACAGCGCACACGCCGTTCGAACTGTCACTCCCTGACACGGGCGCCCTGAGACGGGGTCGACTGTCGCGCCGCCGCCGTTGACCTGCGGGGTGTCCTGGCCACGAGCAGCGGGGCCGGGTCCTCGGCGGACACGGCCCCGCTGGTCCGACGGGCGTCAGGCCGCCCAGACCTCGGCCTCGTCGGCCGGGACGGTGGTGGCCAGGCCCAGCTCCTTACGGGCGGCGACCGCCTTGTTCGGGTCGATGCCGGTGAAGGCCGGGTCGTAGGCGATGTAGAAGGCGTCGGCGTCGGCGGCGTTCGCGGCCGCCTTCCAGTGCCCGGCCGTCTTCGTCAGCTGCGCGCGCAGCTTGCCGACCTCCGTGCCTTCGATGCCCTTCAGACCCTCGAGGTGGGCGTCGAGGGCGGTCGCGACGGCCTTGGCCTGCGCCTTGTAGGCGGCCAGGTCCTCCTCGACGTCCTTCTCGGACTGGTGGGCCCACAGGGCGTCGTAGACCGCGTTCGAACCCTTCAGATACGTGCTCTGCTCGGACTTGTAGGACTTCGCGTCGGCGTCCAACGAGCCGGTGAACTTGCCCGATTCCTTGGTGTAGCTGCAGCTCACGGCGCGGTCACCCGTCGCCCAACTGTCCTTGGTCGGGGTGTAGTAGAAGAGGGCGACCCCCTTGGGAAGCGCCCAGGTGTCCGGGGCGAACTTCCCCGCCTCGACCGGGCACCGCTCGTCGGCGATGGCCGAGACCGCGTCGTCGCCGGGGTACGAGGAGCCTTCGTCGATCTTGAAATCGCCGACGGCCTGACCCGTGTGCGCCTCGGTGCAGGGCACGATCTCGACGAGGATCTCCGTGCCCTCGCCCTTGGTGTTGGGGTTGTAGCAGTCCCCGGTCTCCAGCGAGAACACCGACCGCTGGCGGGCCACCTTCTTGGCGCCGTCCTTGGCGCTGTCGACGGCGTCCGATACGTCCGAACACCCCGCCGCGCCGATCGCGAGCAGGGCGACGGCGGCAGCTATGCCACGAAGGGGGCGATGGGACCTAAAGGTCGACATGGCGTGTACATCCTCTTATGTGATCTTTATGGGGCGGGCGCATCGTATGCCATTTCTGTGGCACGGCTGTGCGAAGGCCGTCGCCTCCCTCATGGCGTCTCTGACTCCCGATGGGCCGCGAGGGTTGTATCCCGGCCGCGTCGGACGCGCCCTGTGACACTTCTGGGAGGCGGGGCGCTGATCACCGTGGAGGGACGTGGGCAAGGTGGCCATGCCGCGAGGTGCGGATTCGCCGCGAACCGGTACGGACGAGGACAGTTCTTGCGCCAAGGAGGGGAACCCCGCCGCGTGCACGCGCACGACGGGGAGTTGGGCGCGGCCGTCGCGCGGGCTCAGGAAGGTGACGAGGCCGCCTTCGCGGTCGTGTACCGGCTGGTGCAGCCAGGGCTGCTCGGGTACCTGCGTGGCCTGGTCGGGGACGACGCCGAGGACGTGGCGTCCGACGCCTGGCTGGAGATCGCCCGGGACCTCGGGCGGTTCAAGGGCGACGGCGCCGGGTTCCGGGGTTGGAGCGCGACCATCGCCCGGCACCGGGCGCTGGATCATCTGCGCCGGCTGAAGGTACGGCCCCGGTCGTCGGCCCTGGAACAGGACGTACTGGAACTGCCCGGCGCGCACAGCACGTACGACCAGGCGCTGGAGTCGATCTCCACGGAGCGCGCCCTGGAGCTGGTCCGCGGGCTGCCGCGGGATCAGGCCGAGGCCGTGCTGCTGCGGGTGGTCGTCGGCCTCGACGCCCCCGCCGCGGCACGCGTCCTCGGCAAGCGCCCGGGCGCGGTCCGCACGGCCGCGTACCGGGGGCTGAAGCGTCTGGCCAAGCAGCTGGGCGCCGAAGGTGTGACGGATGACGGCCCCCGGACGCTGGGGGAATCGAAATGAACAGTGCGTGTGAGGGCGACAGCCGGGGCGGAACATCGGCGCCTCGATGAGGCGAAGCGGTGTGGGCGGTGAGTCGTACGGGCGTGGGAGACGTACAGGCTCTACGAGCTCGTGAGTCACAGCTGTCACAGAGGCTGCGTAGATCGGGTACGTCATGTACGTCACGTGCGTCACGGGCGTCATGTGCGTCACGCAGGCCGCATACGGATCAGGTCGGACAGGTCGGACAGGAACAGGACATGGACATGGGTGAACGGCAGAGCGGCGGTGGGTCCACCGGCCGTCGGCGTGTGCACCCTGACGGCATGGCTTCCGGGCATGCGTCCGGTCACGCGCCCGCTCACACGTCCGGCCCGACCATGATGCTCGACGACGCCGCGTTGGAGGCGCTGCTCTCCGCCGCCGTACTGCGCGGACACCGTGTGGACGACGAGGGTGAGCAGCGGGCCGTTGCCGCGTTCCGCGCGGCCAGGGACGCGGGGGTCCACCGGGCGGCGCGCAGCCGGCGCCGGGACGACTGGCGGCCCCGTGAGCAACGGCGCTTCGCGCGCTCGGTGAAGACGATGCTCTCCCTGTTCGTCGCGAGCCTCGCCCTGGGCGGCGTGGCGTTCGCTGCGATCGGCTCGTCCGGTCCCTCGGACGCCCCCGCAGAGGACAAGGGCAGGCCCACCCCGTCGAACAGTGCTCCCGGTCTGCCGGCCACCGAGCCGTCCTCCGCCGCGCCCGGCGCCGCCTCCGCTAAGCCCGGCCATCCGGCCACCGCCCAGGACACCGAGGCCAAGTGCCGCGCCTACGTGCAGCTCGAGGAGCACGGCAAGGCCCTGGACTCGACGGCCTGGCAGCGGCTCGTCACGGCAGCGGGCGGCGAGGACAAGGTGGCCGCGTACTGCGCCGAGCGACTGGCGGCGGCGAAGAGCGAGCCGACCAAGAAGGCCGACGGAGCCGGCGTCGGCTCCGACGCCACTGGCAACGGCCGGGCTCCGAGCGCTCAGGCTCCGAGCGCTCAGGCACCGAGCGACCAGGTCCCCAGCGACAAGAGCACGTCCGGGAACGGCGCCGGGAAGGCTGAGGACGGGGAGAACGGCGAGAAGGCCGAAAGCGCCGAGAACGCCGAGAACGCCGAGAACGCCGAGAAGCGAGCAGGCTGAGCAGGTCTGGAAACAGGACTGAAGTCCTCAGACCGACCGCCGCGTCACGGACGGCACACCGCTCTGGTTCTCGAGGGCGACGCCGGGGACGGACCCACGACCTGACCGCAGCTCGCGCCCACGGCATCGTCCAAGCCTGCCTGGCCCGGCAGATCCTCATCCTGGCCGACCGCGCCTACCCAGGCGCCGGCGCCACCATCCGCACCCACTGCTACGGACACCGCGAACTGCCCGAGCACTACCGGCAGTACAACCGCGACCACGCCCGTCCACGCGCACCCGGCGAACGCGCCTTCGCACAGCTCAAGTTCCCTCCGTGCCGTCTACACCCTCCTGATCTGCACAAACGCAGGATGAAAGAAGCTCATTGAGAAACCGTGCGCTGGTGTCAGATCGAAGCGGTTCGCCCATGCCCTCAACTGATGGACCATTCCGCCTACTTGCGCGCAATCGACTCGAATTTCTCACATGATGAGATGATTTTCTGGGAGCCTTGCTGCCTCAAGATCATTCATCCATCCTGTTGCTGCGGTGAGTTCATCCGAGGCTCAACAGACCGGCCGTGGCGTGGAGTTCGACCAGTCCTCGTCACGGGGGGCGACATCCGGCTTCGGGAAGGTGACCACTGCCTGTTGGCCTGGGCTGACTGGCGGGTCTGTGCAACGGGGGCGGCGGGGGAAATCGAAGACCACGACAGTTTCTTGCTTTTCGTTCCACGCAACGGCTGCAGCCCGACGGGTTTCTCAGCGAGATACCGATAGAGCGCCATGACGGCCGAAACGCTGCCCGCAACCATACCGGCGTGACCGACACCGCCGACGCCCCGCTATCAAATGCGCTGAGGGAGATTTTTCAGGTATGAGCAAGCCACGCAAGATTGTCCTGGCGTTCTCAGGGGGACTCGACACCTCGGTCATTCTCAAATGGCTGCAGATCGAGTACGGGGCCGAAATTGTCACGTTCACCGCTGACCTCGGCCAGGGCGAGGAGCTGGAAATCGCCAGGGAAAGGGCCCTGGCGCTTGGCGTCAAGCCTGAGAACATTTACATCGAGGACCTTCGGCACGAACTGGTTCGGGACTACGCCTTCCCGATGTACCGCGGAAACGCCGCGTACGAGTGGAACTACCTGATGGGAACGCCCATCGCCCGGCCGCTCGTCGCGAAGCGGCAGATAGAGATCGCGCGTGAGGTGGGCGCCGACGCGGTGGCGCATGGCGCGACCGGCAAGGGCAATGACCAACTGCGCTTCGAGCTGGCCTACTACGCCCTGGCCCCGGACATCCAGGTGATCGCGCCATGGCGGGAATGGGACATGGCCGGGCGTGCCCAGCTGATCGAGTTCGCCGACCGGCACGACATCCCCGTCGCCAAGGACAAGCGCGGTGAGGCGCCGTACTCGGCGGACTCCAACATGCTGCACATCTCGTGCGAAGGAAAGTCGCTCGAGGACCCCTGGCTCACGCCCGAGGACGACGCCTGGGTCCGCACCAAGTCCCCGGAGGAGGCCCCCGACCGGCCCACCACGATCGAGGTGGAGTTCGCGAAAGGCGACCCCGTCGCGATCGACGGCGAGGCGCTGGACCCGGTGTCCCTGCTCACCCGCCTGAACGAGCTCGGTGCGGAGAACGGGATCGGCAGGATCGACATCGTCGACACCCGGTACGTCGGTATGAAGTGCCGTGGGCTGTTCGAAACCCCTGGCGGAACCATCTGGCTGCACGCGCACCGCGCCATCGAGTCGATCACGCTCGACCGAGGAGAGGCGCATCTCAAGGACGAGCTGATGCCGCGCTATGCGGAACTGATCTACAACGGCTACTGGTTCGCCCCGGAGCGCGAAATGCTCCAGGCGCTCATCGACAAGAGCCAGGAGCGCGTCACGGGCACCGTACGCCTCAAGCTCTACAAGGGGAACGTGATCGTCGAGGGCCGAAAGAGCCCGAACTCCCTCTACAGCGAGGATCTGGTCACCTTCGAAGCAGGCGGCGGGTATCGGCAGAGCGACGCGACCGGGTTCATTCGCCTCAATGCCCTGCGCCTGCGCCAGCTGGGCAACGTGGTCCAGGGAGGCATCGCGTGACCCGGAAGCAGTTGCTGACGATCGACGACCTCACGGCATCCGATGTCCTCGACGTCATCGCGGTCGCCGACTCGCTGGAAGAGCACAAACAGCGCTTCGGTCACCTTCCCGCCCTGCTGCGCGGGAAATGCATGGGCATGATCTTCGATGAGACGTCGCTGCGCACGCGGACCGCGTTCGAGCGGGCAATCGGCGATCTCGGCGGCCAGGCGATCCACTACAACGGCGCGGAAGCACGCGTCGGGCGCCATGCCGCGAAGACCGAGCACCTGCCCGACTTCGTGAATGTCGCGGGCCGGTTCAACGACGTGCTCCTGAGCCGCATCTACGATTTCGCGGCCCAGGAACAGATCTGCGAGCTGTCCCCGGTTCCGTTCATCAACGGGATGTGCGACAAGCACCACCCGACGCAGGCGCTCTGCGACTTCCTGACCGTGAAGCGGCATTTCGGCGCCGTGGAGGGAATCAACATCGCCTTCGTCGGGGACGGAACGAACATCGCCCTGTCGCTGGCGCAGACCGCCGCCAAGGTCGGTGCGCAGTTCACCTGCGCGACGCCGGAGGACATGGCGCTGCCGGCGGACCAGACCGATCACCTGGCTGGATTCACGGCCACCGCCGACCCGCAGGTCGCCGTCAAGGACGCGCAGGTGGTGGTCGCCGACGCCTGGATCCCGATGAACAAGGCCGACGAGGCGGACCTGCGCCGTGAGCAGCTGGCGCCCTACCGCGTCACGCCCGAACTCATGGCTCAGGCCCGTACGGACGCGATCTTCCTCCACAACCTGCCCGCGTACCGGGGCGACGAGGTGGTGCCCGAAGTCATCGACGGACCGCAGTCGATGATCTACCCGGAAGCCGTCGCGCGGCTGCACATCGCCAGGGCGCTGCTGCTGTTCTGCCTCCGTCCGGACTGGGCCGACCTCGCGGCAGCCGCGAACGCCGGCGCCCCCGAGGAGTTCGACCGCCGGCTGGACGAGATCGCGCGGCGCCCGGCCGGGCGGGTCCTGTCGTGACCCTCGACCAGCGGTCCACGGCCGCGGAGCGTATGGCGGCGATCGGCACAACCGCGCACTACGACCGGCGACTTGCCCTGTACGACATCGCCGCTTCTCACGCGCACGTCACGATGCTGCTGAAGCAGCAGATCGTTCCGCCGGACGCGGCGGCCGGGCTGCACCGAGGCTTGGAGGAGCTCAAGGAGCAGATCCGGTCGGGAGCCGAGCCGCTCGACCCGGACGCCGAGGACGTGCACACGGCGGTAGAGGAGTACTTGGAGGCACGGCTCGGTGCCGACGCCGGATGGCTGGCGACCGCGCGTGCTCGCAACGATCTCGCCGTGACCGCGCTGCGGCTCTGGATCCGCGACCAGGTGACCGAACTGGGCACGAGAATCCTGGCCTTGGCGGAGGCGTTGCTCGCACAGGGCGAAAGGCACGCTGCGACCGTCATGCCCGGATTCTCCCATCTGCAGATCGCGCAGCCGCTGAGCTTCGGCCATGTGTGCCTTGCCTATGCGGAGACGTTTCTGCGTGACGTCGAGCGGATGTGCTTCGTACGCGCGCTGCAGGACGAGTGCCCGATGGGATCCGGGGCACTGGCCGGCACCGGCTTTCCCATCGACCGGGACATCGTGGCGCGGAGCCTGGGGTTCGGCCGACCGACGGCCAACTCCCTGGAGAGCGTCGGAGACCGGGGATTCGCGCTCGACTTCCTGAGCGCCGGTGCGTCCGTCGCCCTCGACCTCTCGCGATTCGGCGCGGAGATCGTCTTCTGGTCGTCCCAGCCTGTCGGACTGATCTCGCTGCCCGACGAACTGGTCAGTTCGTCGTCGGCCCTGCCGCACAAGCGCAACCCGGACGCGGCGGAGCTGGTGCGCGGCAAGGCCGGCAGAGTCATGGGCAACCTCCACGCGCTGCAGGCCGTGGTCAAGGGGCTGCCGCTGAGCTACTTCCGGGATCTTCAGGAGGACAAGGAGCCGCTGTTCGACACCGCGGACACTCTGGCGCTGTCCCTGGACGCCGCGATCTCACTCGCCACTCTGATGCAGCCGAACGTCGACGCGATGCGCAAAGCCGCTGACGTCGACTTCGTCACCTCCAGCGATCTGGCGGACTGGCTGACGCGCGAGCGGCGGATCCCCTTCCGGGAAGCCCACCATCTCGTGACGAAGATGGTGCGCCTCTCCGGCGAACAGGGCTGCTCGCTCGGCGCTCTGTCGCTGGAGTCACGGCGCGGGATCGACCCGCGCCTGGCCTTCCCCGAATGGCCGGACTTCACCGTCGAGGCGTCGGTCGCCGCGCGCGACAGCCAGGGAGGAACAGCGCCGAGCCGTGTGCTCGAGGCGGCCGCTCAACTGCGGTCACGAATCGCCGAGTTCAAGGCACGTCTCTCGGACCGGAGAGACACAGAAAACGAAGCGGGGGACAAGCGATGACTTCTGTCGCGGATCTGGCGGAGAAGACGGAGCAGTACTGGAAAGACGGCTACACGGTCCTTCCCGGCCTGTACGGGAGCGACGAGATCGCTGCCTTCCGGAGCGAATGCGAGCGCCTCTGGAACCTGGACGGGTTGGATGACGACCTCAACCTGCGCACGGAGTTCCGGCGTGGACCGGACGGTACGTACGCCTTCGATCGCCTCGACCCGGTCCTCGACATATCGCCGAAGCTGACGGAGGCCGCCACGAGTCCCGCGCTGATGGATGCGCTGGCGACCATACTCGGCGGCTCCGCGGAACTCCTCAAGTGCAAGTTGATCCGCAAGGAACCGGGCGTCAACGGCTATGCCACCCACCAGGACTTCCTGTACTGGAAGTGGCTCGACACGGACCCGGACCTGCTGTGCACCGTGGTCGTCAATCTGTACCCCAGCGATGAGCGCTCCGGTGGTATCGCGTTCTATCGCGGCAGTCATCAGCAGCTGATTCCCGGCCCCCCGGAGAACCCCGAAGGCGACTGCGACCCGAATCAACTGGACGCGTCCAGCATTCAGGTCCCGGCACTGGAAGCCGGTGACGTACTGGTATTCCACTCGCTGACCCCGCACTTCAGCGGCCGGAACGACAGCGAAGTACCCAGGACCGTACTGCTACCGTCATACAGCGTCACCGACGATTCGAGGCTCTACCAAAAGTATTACAAGCGGGAGATCGTGCGACGCTGCAAGGAAATGGTGGGGTTCGAGCGGTACTTCGCACGCAACGAGAACCTCTGAGGGGCACCGCCTTTCCAAGGGGCTTGCTTCGTGAACGACTTCCCGCTCGACGGGGCCAACGGGTCTGAAGGTACGTGAACATGCATATTCTGTTGCTCCACCCGGTCGCGCAATGGTCGCTGGGCCGCGTTGCCGCGGTCTGCGACCGCGAGGGCTGGCGGCTGACCATCGTGACGATCGAGAGCTCGACTGTCGGCGCCCATGTCACGACGTTGCACGAGTGGATCAGAGTGCCGGCGTTGTCGGACTCCGCCGAGGAACTGCTCTCGCAGATCGGGTCGCGACGGTTCGACGCGGTGGTCGCCGGCAACGAGTTCGCGGTGATCGCGGCTGACGTGCTGGCGCGGGAACTGGGCCTGTACCACAACGACATCGCCAGGATTCGCGCCTCCCGGAACAAGGCGCTCATGCGGCAGATGTTCGAGGAGTACGACGTGCCACAGCCGCGGACGATCGCCGAATTCTCCTCGGTCGAGGAGAGCCGGGCGTTCGACTGGGCGGGAGTGGCCTTCCCCGTGATCGTCAAGCCCGTCGACATGGCCATGAGCCTCTTCGTGCGCAAGTGCGACTCGCAGGACGAGGTCGAGGAAACGCTGGCGAAGATGTCGAGTTTCAAGAAGTCACGACTGACCAACTACGCGTTCAGCGCGGACGCGCTCGTCGAGGAGTTCGTGGACGGGCCCGAGTTCAGCCTTGAGTGCGTCGTGCGGGACGGGAAGGTCGTAGCGCACTCGGTGACGCAGAAGTTCGTGTCACCGCTTCCGGCGTGCTACGAGATCGGCCACATCTCGGGCGTCGACATGCCGCAGGAGCATCGGCGTGAACTGCTCGAGGTGACCGAGCGCATCGCCTCGAGCTGGGCCATGGCTCAGGGCGTGATGCATGTGGAGTTCAAGATGACTTCCGAGCGCATCAGCATCATCGAGGCCGCCGCCCGACCGGCGGGGGACCATGTTCCGGAGCTGGTCGAGCTCCAGCAGGGGCTGCCGCTCGAGGAGGCGTACCTGTACGCACGAGCCGGCCTGAGCTGGCAGCCGGGCGAACGTGAACCGCAGGACACATGGCACGGGATCCGCTTCCACTACGACGAGCGCTCCGAGGTGCCTCGGCCCGCGACCGTCGAAGTGGTGCAGGCCCACGACGATGCGGACGGAGTCGTTCCGGGTGCGGAGCCCTTCTCGGTGAACCGGCGTACCGGATTCTCCATGTTGCGCAGCAAGTCGCTGGACGACCTGGGCGATTACATCCGCTCGACGTGAGTTCCGTCCGGGCACGCGGACATCGGTATCGGCGAGGGGGTGAAGGGCATTGAACATGGCACATCGAAAGCAGGTCGTCATCGTGGGCGGCGGCCCCGGGCTGTGCGACCGTGTACGTCTGCTCGGTGCGGACATCACGCTGGTGGACACACCGGCGGGCTACGACGCCGAGCTGGTCTCGATCGCACGGCGCACTGTTCTGACCGAGTACGACGATCCCTCGCTGATACCGCTGTTGCGGGAAATCCACCGTGAGACTCCGTTCACCGCGGTGCTGTCGCTCACGGAGAAGGGACTGCTGCCCGCGGCACGAATCACGGCGGCACTCGGGATTCGGGGCCTTTCACCGGAAGTGGTCGGCCGCACGCGGGACAAGTTCGCCATGCGTGCCTGGTTGCGCGAAAAGGCGTTCTCCGCCACGCCGTCCGCGGTCGTGCGGGAGGTCGACGACATCCGGGATTTCGCGGCCGAGCACGGCTACCCGGTGATCGTGAAGCCACGGCATGGTCTGGGAAGCGAGCATGTGTCGTGCTTCCGCCAGGCCGATGACGTGGTCATGCCGCCTGCGATCGCCGACGAGTACATCGCCGAGCCGTTCCTCCAAGGTGCGGAATTCTCGGTCGAGGCATTCAGTTGCGCCGGCGATCACCACGTGCTGGCGATCACGGGCAAGTTCACCCAGGACGACGACCCGGAGAACCCCTTCGTGGAGGTCGGCCACGTCGTACCGGCGCCGGTCGAACCGGATGTCTCGGCGGCCATCGGGACATACGTCTCCGATTTCCTCGACGTCATGGGAATCACCGATGGTTGCACCCATACGGAGGTGCGCATGACGCCTTCGGGGCCGGAGGTCATCGAGACGCACACCCGAGTGGGCGGAGACTCGATTCCGACACTGGTCAGGCAGGCGACCGGACACGATCTGATCGATCTTCTGGTCCAGTGGTCCCTGGACCGGATCAGGCCCCGGGAACCGGCACCCACGGTTGCCGGAGCCGCTGCGATCCGCTTCTTCGCGCCGCCGCCGGGGAGGGTCGCCGGCATCAGCGGGGTACAGCGGTGGCAAGGGCTGCCCGGTGTTCTCAAGTTCCACCTTCCACTGAAGGTCGGGGACCGGATCCCCCGGATTCAGGACTCCCACACGCGGGTCGGCTATGTGCTGACCACAGCGTCGACCGCTGCACAGGCGATCGAAATATGCCGGGAGGTCGTCGCGGGGGTCCAGATCGACGTCAGGTAGTGTGCCGCAGGTTTTGCCGGCACTGTTTTCTCTCTTCTTTTTTTCTCTCTTCTTTTCGGAAAGGCGGCGCAGAAAGTGCACGACGAGGCGAGCAAGAGCAGCGGGTTGATCCGGGGTCGTTTCGGTGAGGGCATGTCCGAGGTGATGGAGCAGATCAACGCCTCCATCGGGTTCGACCAGCGGATGGCCATGCAGGACATCGACGGCTCGGTCGCCCACGTCACGATGCTCTGCGAGCGGGACATCATCTCCCAGGCGGACGCCACGGCGATCAAGGACGGCCTGGAGGTGATCCGGGGCGAAATCACCTCCGGGAACTTCACGTTCTCGGTGGAACTCGAAGACATTCACATGAACATCGAGTCCCGGCTTCGGGAGCTGATCGGCCCCGCGGCCGGGCGACTGCACACGGCCCGCAGCCGCAATGACCAGGTCGCCACCAGCTTCCGTCTCTGGGTGCGTGACGCGAACGACCGTGCGCTGCTTCTGGTTCAGCACCTCATCGAGGTCCTGGTCGAGCAGGCCGCGCAGAACACGGCGACCATCATGCCCGGCTACACGCATCTGCAGAGCGCGCAGCCGGTGTCGTTCGGCCACCACCTGATGGCGTACGTCGAGATGTTCGGGCGCGACCACGGTCGGCTGCGGGACTCGCGCGAGCGCATGAACGAGTCCCCGCTCGGGGCGGCCGCGCTTGCCGGTACCTCGTTCCCCATCGACCGCGACCGCACCGCCGAACTCCTGGGCTACGCACGGCCGATGCGCAACTCCCTGGACGCTGTCTCGGACCGTGACTTCGCGCTGGAGTACCTCTCCGCCGCCTCCATGTGCATGACGCATCTGTCGCGCCTGGCCGACGAGATCGTGCTGTGGATGTCGCCGCAGTTCAGCTTCGTGGAGCTCTCCGACGCCTGGACGACCGGCTCCTCCATCATGCCGCAGAAGCGGAACCCGGACGCCGCCGAACTGGTCCGGGGCAAGGTCGGCCGTGTGCACGGCTCGCTGTTCGGGCTTCTGACGGTCATGAAGGCGCTGCCGCTGACGTTCTCCAAGGACATGCAGGAGGACAAGGAGCGGACGTTCGACGGCGCGGACACCTTCGAGCTCTGTCTGAAGGCCATGATCGGCATGGTCGGCGACATGAAGGCACGCGTGAAGGAGATGCGGGCCGCGGCCGGCGCCGCCCACGCGACGGCGACCGACCTGGCCGACTGGCTGACGCGTGAGCTGGGCATGCCGTTCCGGGAGGCCCATCACATCACCGGCCGGCTCGTGCGGCTGGCGGACGAACACGACTGCAGCCTGGACGAGTTGTCGCTCGAGGACATGCAGAAGGTCGACGCTCGAATCAACGCGGACGTGTTCGCGGTTCTCGGGGTGGAGGACTCGGTGAACTCGCGCCGCAGCCTCGGCGGGACGTCACCGGAGTGTGTGTCGCAGCAGGTCGAGGAGTGGCGGGCGCGCATCAAGCAGTTGCACGTCACCTCATGACCTACCGCGAGATCTTCGGGATCCGTGAGTTCCGGGCCCTGTTCGTGGCTCGTCTGTTCGCGATGACCGGTGTCGTGTTCTCCAGCCTGGCGCTCGGCACCGTGATGTACCACGAGACGAGGTCGCCGTTCCTCACGGCGATCTCGCTCTTCGGTGGGCCGCTCGTGCAACTCGTCGCCGGACGCTACCTGTTGGCCTCCTCGGATCTGCTGCGTCCACGCACCGCGGTGGTCCTCATGGCGGGCGTCTCGACGACGACAGCCGCGTTACAGGCGCTGCCCGGCCTGAACTGGTGGATGCGGTTCCTGATTCTCGCGGGCGGTTACGCGGCGATGGCGGCCACGTCGGGCGCCGTCATCGCGCTGTTGTCGGACATCGTGCCGAAGGAGTCCTTCGTACTGGCGCGGGCCACGATGAACGTCACGGTCGGGGGCACGCAGATCATCGGCAACGGCGTGGGCGCCGTGCTGCTTCTCGTGGTGTCCCCGTCGTGGCTGTTCGGTATCGCGGCGCTGGGCGGCGTCACCGCCGGCGTCACGGCGAGGCTCGGGCTGCCGAACCGCCCGCCCCGTGCCCAGGGGAAGGTCGTCGAGCGCAGCCGCCGCATCAACCGCGAACTGCTCACGTCGCCCGTCATCCGGCCGCTCTACCTGATGATGTGGGTGCCGGGCGGCCTGATCGTGGGATGCGAGGCGCTGTTCATCCCGTACGCCAGGGACCACGCCGGATACCTGCTCGCAGCCGGCGCGGCCGGCATGCTCGCCGGCGACATCCTGGTCGGACGCTTCACACCGGAGGCCCCGCGCGACCGGCTGATCGTGCCGCTGAGCGCGCTGCTGGCCGTGCCGTTCCTGGTGTTCCCGCTGTCGCCGCCGGTGCCGGTCGCGGCGGCACTGGTCGGTTTGTCCGCCTTCGGCAACGCGGCGTTGCTGCCCTTGCAGGAGCGGCTGGTGGGCGAGACCCGCGAAGACGTGCGCGGCCAGGCGTTCGGCCTGTCCAGCACCGGCCTGATGGTGGGTCAGGCACTGGGCGCGGCGCTGGCCGGCGGCATCGCCCAACTGCTGGCCGGCGCACGGTCGGTGGGCTGGGCGATGAACGCGATGGCCATGCTGTCGCTCATGTTCACCGCTCTGCTGAGCAAGGGGCTGCGGCGGTCGGCGCCCCGAGAGGCCTGCGTACTGCGGCCCTGACCAAACCAACGCAAGCAGGATCACTGAATTAACAGGGGGTATGGATTCTGATGTCTCAAAACACGCTTTCTCCGCAATTGCTGTTTCAGCGGGCCGCTGTTCGTGGCAAGGATGAGGCGGTATTTACAGGGAAAATATGCGTCCTTGTCATATTGGTTGCGACCGGGGTTTTGCTTTCCGTCCAGTCTTCGTACGTCGTCGCCGCGGTCGGTGTAGTGATACTGGCCGCGGCGTATACCCACGCGGTGGAACTGCAGCACCAGTGCCTGCACCATTCAGCGTTTCGCAGCTCGCGAATGCACCGTATTGTCGGTGTGCCGCTGGGCACGCCGATGCTGGTGTCGTACAGCCACTACCGAGTGCGTCATCTGCAGCACCACCGCTATCTGGGCACACCGCAGGACACGGAGTTCTTCGGCTTCGACACCCGCAAGCCGCTGACGCTGGGCGCCCTGGCCAAGGGGCTGTTCGACGTGTCGCGCCTCGTGGCTGTGGCGCGTGACATCGCCCAGTGCGTGCCAGGCCGCTGGCAGTACGACATGGGGCAGATCGCACCGAAGAGCCGTAAGGCGATCATTGGCGAGTACCGGTGGTTCGGCATCTTCATCGCGCTGCTCGCCACTGCCTGCGTCATGGGCGAAGGGTCGCTCGTCGTGCGCCTGTGGCTTCTTCCCTTCATCGTGGCCATGCCGATGCACTTCCTGGTGGAACTGCCCGAGCACGTCCTGTGCGACACCTCCAGCGTCGATGTGTTGCGCAATACCCGGTCGATAACGGGCAGTTGGTTGACGACGTGGTTCACCAACGGAAACAACCTGCACATCGAGCATCACGCCGCGATGAATGTCCCGATCAACCGGCTCCGTGAACGGCACGCCGACACGCGGGAATTCGGGTTGCATGTGCAGCGTACGTACTTCGAATTCTTCACGATTGTCATGCGAGAGGTGTGGAAGAACAGGAAGACGGCGGACCGATGAGTCGGGGCAGTCGCACAGCGCCAGGTAGTCGAATGAGGCCGAACTCCCGTCCTCACGTGCACAGGCCGGGACGTCCGCGAACCCATCCGCACCCGCTCCGGTGCAGACCCCGATAGGAGACGTCAGATGACGACCGTCACCGGCAACCCCGCCGAACGAGTCACGCATGTCCTGGTCGGCTACGGCGCCTTCATCATGGCCGAACTCGACCGTCTGCTGCCCGAGGCGAGCGTCCTGATCCTGGAGGAGCCCCACGTCATCGACGCGCGGAACATCCGCACGGCGGCGTCCCAGTACCGCTGCGTCGCCGAGGTGCGCGCCGCTCCCACCCAGGACGAGCTCAACGCCGGGGACCTCGCGCGCACCGTGGTCCGCCCGCCACGGGTGCGCGCCGTGCTCCCCGCGGTCGAGTACGGAGTGGTCGCCGCCGCCGTCCTGGCGGATGCCTGGGGCCTGCCCGGCGGGGGCGTCCGAGCGGCACGGATCCTGCGTGACAAGCGGGAACTGCGGCGCACTGCCGCCGCCCACGCTCTGGCCCAGCCCGCGTTCGCCGAGGCCACCGGCCCCGCGGACGTACAGGCACTGCGCGCACGGCATGGTGGCGAATGCGTCCTCAAGCCGGCCAACCGCCAGGCGAGCCTCGGCGTGGTGCTGCTCGGACCCGACGACGACGCAGAGGCTGCTTGGCACCACACCGTCACAGCGGACGAGCCCCGCCTGCGTGTGAACTACCCGGACGCGGCCCGGTACTTGGTCGAGGAGCGGCTGCACGGGCCCGAGGTCAGCGTGGAGGCGCTCGTCCATCAGGGCACCATCGGCTTCCTCAACATCACCGCCAAGGATGTCCTGCCCGGCCGCCACCCGGTCGAACTCGGCCACACCGTGCCCGCGCCCCCCGGTGAGGCGGAAGACACCCTGCGCACCGCAATGGCCGGCCTGGTCGACGCCCTCGGCTTCGCCACCGGCATCCTGCACGCCGAGTGGGTGCTGACACGCGGCCGTCCTCACCTGATCGAGTGCGCCGGCCGCCTCCCCGGAGACCGTATCCACTCCCTCATCGACCTCGCCTACGGCGGTGACGGCATCCTCGCCGACCTTCTCGCTCTCATGGCGGGTGAGGGCCCGGTCCCGGCTCGCACCGCCCGGCGCGGCGCCGCCATCACCTTCCTGCCGACGCCTGCCGCGCAGGGATCGGACACGGTGGTCCACTCCGTCACCGGCACGGACAAGGCCGAGCAACTGGACGGCGTCGAGGAAGTGTCGGTGTCCGCCGTCCCGGGGAGCGCCGTCGTGGCGACCACCAGTTCCTGGCAGCGTGCCGGATACGTCATCGCCACCGGTACCGGGCCGACGGAGGCCGCCCGGACGGCACGCGCCGCCGCCTCGCTCATCACCGTCACAGCCGGTGCCCCGGCGGCGACCCATGACTGACCCCCCTACCCGCACGGGCCGATGGAGCGTCCGCATCCCCCGCCCGTCCCTCCGTGACTATCTGCCCGGCAATCCGGCCGGGCGGCTCTTCGCGCTCTCCACGCTGATGAGTTCCTTCGGCACCGGTCTGTTCCTCGCCGGCGCCACGGTCTTCTTCACCACCGCGGCCGGACTCACCCACGTGCAGCTCGGCGTCGGCCTCGGCATCGCCGCGTTCGTCGGCCTGGTCGCCACCATCCCGCTCGGGGCACTCGCCGACCGGGCCGGAGCGCGGACCGTTCTCGTCGGTGCCCTGCTCTGGCGGGCGATCTGCTTTGCCGCGCTCGCGTTCGTCCAGGGGCCCGTCGCCTTTACCGTCGCCGCGTCCTGCCAGGCCGCCGCCCAGAACGCCACCGGGCCCCTCACCCAGGCGCTGGTCGGGGGCATCGCCGGCGAGGGTGACCGGACCCGGATGATGGCCGTCGTACGCACCGTACGGAACGTCGGCTTCTCCCTCGGCGCGCTCGCGGCCACCCCGCTGCTCCTGGTCGACGACCTATGGGTCAACCGCGGTGTCCTGATCGGCAACGCGGTGGCCTTCGTGGTCGCCGCCCTGCTGATGGTCCGCCTGCGCACGCCCGCACCGGCGGGGGCCGCCACGTTCCGCAACCCGTTCACCGCGTTCCGGGCCGTCGGTGACTGGCGCTACCTGGCGCTGGCCGGGCTCAACTCCGTCCTCACGCTCCACATGACCCTGCTGGCTGTGGGGCTGCCCTTGTGGGTCACCGGACGCGACGGGGCTCCCGAGGCCCTCGTCCCGGCACTCGTCTTCGTCAACACGGTGCTCGCCGTGGTGCTCCAGGTGCCCTTCGCCAAGGGGGTGACCGACCCGCGTGCCGGAGTCCGGGCGCTACGCAGAGCCGGGCTGGCCCTCGCCGGCTGCGCCGTCGTGCTGGCCGCTCCCGGGGACACGGCCGTGTCGCTGACCGTCGTCGCCGCGCTGGCTGCCTGCGTGCTGCTGACCGCGGGTGAGCTGTGGCAGGCGGCCGGGGCCTGGGAACTTTCCTATACCTACGCCCCCGATGACCGCAGGAACGTCTACCTCTCCGTGTTCAGCCTCGGTTTCGCGGTACAGGACATGGCGGGCCCCCTCCTGATCGCCGGCGTGGTCCTTGCCCAGGGCCCCGCGGGCTGGCTGGGCCTGGCGGCCCTGTTCGCCGCCGCGTCGCTGCTGCCGGGCGTCGTGGTCCGCCGACTGGAGAGGTCCAAGGCCCGCGGGGCCACGGCTTCGGCCACGGCTCCGGCCACGGTTTCGGATACATGACGAGGGCGTCGTTTCGCAGGCTCATGTGCCCTGGATGTGCCCTCGCGCCCGCTTCACCGGAGGGCGCCCTGTCCCGTCGACGGGCTGGTGCCGGGCGGGGCCGTCGGCGATCCTTTCGGCCGCAGCCCATGGTGATGACGTGGTCCTACGCCTGGACGGCCTCGACGGTCAGGACTCTGCTCGGCCTCGGAGATGTCGGTGGTCACGTGGGTCACGAATGTCGTGCATCGCCCCAGGTCGGACCCCTGAACCACGGAGACGGCCGGGGCCGCCACCCCCCACAGGAGAGGCCCCGGCCGTCGCGCGGCACGGGCCGCGCGGCGGCCCGTACTTTCTACAGCGTCATGACTGCGTTTTCTGTCACACCCGGACGAAGACATCACGGTGTCCCGGGTAGTTGCATGTTGTACGGACATGGACGAGCGGCTCTTTCAGGCCGTAACGTGCCTTTCGCGCCGGACGCGGAGGGTGTATGACCACCGCAACGACCTGCGGTCTTGAAACCGCAACCATCAATTGAGGTACCTAGTGCTGGGGGACGACGCGGAGCTGACGGCCGCGGTGCTTGCGGCACAGGACGGGGACGAGACCGCGTTCCGGACTGTGTACCGCTCCGTGCACCCGCGGCTGCTCGGGTACGTACGGACGCTGGTCGGCGACCCCGACGCCGAGGACGTCGCGTCGGAGGCGTGGCTGCAGATAGCGCGTGACCTGGAGCGGTTCAGCGGGGACGCGGACCGTTTCCGCGGCTGGGCCGCCCGAATAGCCCGCAACCGCGCCCTGGACCACATACGCATGCGCGGCCGCCGCCCCGCGATCGGCGGCGACGAGACGGAGCTGACCGGGAAGGCCGCCGAGTCCGACACCGCGGGCGAGGCCATCGAGGCCCTGGCCACCGACGGCACCCTCTCCCTCATCGCGCGCCTGCCGCAGGACCAGGCGGAGGCCGTCGTCCTGCGCGTGGTCGTGGGGCTCGACGCCAAGACGGCCGCGGAGACGCTCGGCAAGCGTCCGGGCGCCGTACGGACCGCCGCGCACCGGGGTCTGAAGCGGCTCGCCGAGCTGCTCGGCGACGATCCGGAATCGGCCGGGGTGCTCGACGCCCTGCCTCACCAGCGAGGAACCCGCGACCGTGCGGTGACGTCTGCGAGTGTGACGCATATGCGTTCACGGACGCAGAAGGATGTGTG
Source organism: Streptomyces sp. SD31 (assembly GCF_052068475.1). Taxonomy (NCBI): domain Bacteria; kingdom Bacillati; phylum Actinomycetota; class Actinomycetes; order Kitasatosporales; family Streptomycetaceae; genus Streptomyces; species Streptomyces sp. SD31. The sequence goes on from NZ_JBQHCX010000009.1 coordinate 241,362, forward strand.
ATGGCCGACGAGCAGTACAGGTGGCTGGACCGCGAAACGGCGGAACGTTTGCTGCGCGGAGAGTCCCTCGAAGCTGTCGACGCCGCCAACCGTGACCAGGCCGAACGGCTCGCCAAGACGCTTGAGTCCCTGACCGCCGAACCCCCGCTGAGCAGCGCGGAACTGCCCGGAGAGGCCGCCGCGTTGGCGGCGTTCCGCGCGGCGCGCGCCGACCGGGCCGACGCTCCCGGGACCCTCGGCCACGGCTCCGGTCCGCACGCCTCCGACGGTTCCGACGCGGGCCTCGTCCGCATCGGCACCCCCGCCGCCCGTGCCGCCCGTCGCCCCCGCTGGGCCCGTCCCGTACGGCTCGGTCTCGCCGCCGCGCTGGCCGTCGGCATGGTCGGCGGGGTCGCCGTCGCGGCCGGAACCGGAGTCCTGCCGACGCCGTTCGACCGCGACGAGCCGGGCCGCCCGGCCGCCTCGGTCTCGCCGTCGCTGCCGGAGCGCACGCTCGTCTCGCCCTCGCCGGAGAACGGCGCTCAGGGCGAGCCCACGCCCGACGGCGGCTCGAAGGGCTCCACCGGCTCCGGGAACACCCAGGACACGGCACCCGACAGCCCGGCCCCGGGCCGTGAAACCGGCGCCCCGGACCGCGACGGACACTCCGGCGGCTGGTGGCGCAACGTCACCTCCTCCTGCCGCGACGTGCGCGACGGCAAGCAGCTGTCCGGCGACCGTCGCCGCGCCCTGGAGAGCGCGGCCGGCGGTTCCGTCACCGTGCGGAAGTACTGCCAGGGCGTCCTGACCGGCGTCGGCGAGAGCACCGGGTCGCTGCGGGACGAGGGCAAGGGCGACGCCGGCCAGGAAGAGAACAAGGACAAAGGCACAGGCAAGGACGAGGGCAAGGGCGACGACGACCCCCGAGACCGAGACCGAGACCAGGAGCAGGACCGGGATCGGGATCGGGGCAAGGGCAGAAGCGCTGACGCGGACCGCGCGGCCGGCGTGCCCACGCCGGAGTCCGTCGCAGTCACTCCTGTCACAAGCCTCTGACCTGCGGTTTTGTGGTTCGCGGAAAATTCTTCGCGCCGAGGGTGACACTTTCGGCCGCCGTGGCGCTGAACTGAGTGAGCCGACTGGTCATCGGCCCTCGCACAGAGCCGGGGTTCCCCCCGTACCTGCGGCTCGTGCATCGGCGCGGGCGGGACACGTTCCCCCGGTCCCGCCCGCGCCCCACTTCATCCGCGCCCCGCGCCTCACCAGTGGACGACGACCTTGTCGCCGTTCCTCACCTGGTCGAACATCTCCGCGATGGCCCGCTCGTCCCGTACGTTGACGCAGCCGTGCGAGGCGCCGGAGTAACCCGTGGCCGCGAAGTCGGACGAGTAGTGCACCGCCTGGCCGCCGCTGAAGAACATCGCGTACGGCATTGGCGAGTCATAGAGCGTCGACACATGGTGCCGGGACTTCCAGTAGACGCTGAACACACCTTCCCGCGTCGGTGTGTACTGCGACCCGAACCGCACCGGCACCGTCAGCACCGTCCGGCCGTCGATCATCCAGCGCAGCGTCCGGCTCGACTTGCTGATGCACAGCACCCGGCCGGTCATGCACCTCGCGTCCGGCGCGTCGGCGGGCTGCCCGCCCATCAGGTACAGGTCCCACTTGCCGGGCTCGCGCGTCATCTTCAGCAGCCGCTGCCAGGTGACCTCGTCGGTCTTCCCCGTCTTCGGCAGCCCGCGCTTGCCCTGGAAGCCCCTGACCGCCTGCTCGGTCAGATCGTCGTAGGTCCCGGTCGGCCCGTCGAAGAGCCAGGCGATCTGCCGCAGCCGGGCCTGGAGCTCGCGTACGTCACGGCCCTCGTCACCCCGTGACCACAGCACGGTGGGCGCCGGCGGCGCGGGGTCGGCGCTCGGCTTGTCGTCGGGCGGGGCGGACTTCGGGGACGGCGTGCCGCTCGGGACCTCGACGCGCACCGGCGAGCGGTGCTCCTCGCCGGAGGCCCGCACGGTGCACCCGCACAGCACCGTGAGCACGGCACCCGAGGCGAGCACGGCCGTCGACGCCCGCCTGCCCTTGCCGCGGACGCTCCCCGTGCCCCTGACGCGTGTCGTCCCCATGCCTCTGGTACGCATCCCGACCCCCGTCGTCTCATCGCGGCCGGCCCCGGCCGCCCTGATGTCCTCACCAGATGTTCCCCAGAGATGTTTCCCCGGGCGTGACCGGTCGCGAACCAGGGGGCATGGTGGGAGACAAGGTGGACGCCCGCCGCTACAGTCCGTGGCGAGGCCGCCCGTACTGGCGGGTAACAAGCAGCACGACGCGGAGGCACACACCATGGCGCGTGAGTCGGAGTCCGGACTGCCCATCGAGCCGGTCTACGGGCCGGACGCGCTCAACGACTGGGACCCGGCCGAGAAGCTGGGCGAGCCCGGCGAATACCCCTTCACACGGGGCGTGTACCCGTCGATGTACACGGGCCGTCCGTGGACGATGCGCCAGTACGCGGGCTTCGGTACGGCGACGGAGTCCAACGCCCGCTACCGCGACCTGATCGCGCACGGCACGATGGGTCTGTCGGTCGCCTTCGATCTGCCGACTCAGATGGGCCACGACTCCGACGCGCCGATCGCGCACGGTGAGGTCGGCAAGGTGGGCGTGGCGATCGACTCGATCGACGACATGCGGGTCCTGTTCGGCGGGATCCCGCTGGACCAGGTGTCGACGTCGATGACGATCAACGCGCCGGCCGCGCTGCTGCTGCTCCTGTACCAACTGGTGGCGGAGGAGCAGGGGGTCCCGGCCGACCGGCTCACCGGCACGATCCAGAACGACGTGCTGAAGGAGTACATCGCACGCGGGACGTACATCTTCCCGCCCAAGCCCTCGCTGCGGCTGATCGCCGACATCTTCAAGTACTGCAAGGCCGAGATCCCGAAGTGGAACACGATCTCGATCTCCGGCTACCACATGGCCGAGGCGGGCGCGTCGCCCGCGCAGGAGATCGCGTTCACGCTGGCGGACGGCATCGAGTACGTCCGCACGGCGGTGGCGGCGGGCATGGACGTCGACGACTTCGCGCCCCGCCTCTCGTTCTTCTTCGTGGCCCGTACGACGATCCTGGAGGAGGTCGCCAAGTTCCGTGCCGCGCGCAGGATCTGGGCCCGCGTGATGCGGGAGGAGTTCGGAGCGAAGAACCCGAAGTCGCTGATGCTGCGCTTCCACACGCAGACCGCCGGCGTGCAGCTGACGGCCCAGCAGCCGGAGGTGAACCTGGTCCGGGTCGCGGTGCAGGGCCTCGCGGCGGTGCTGGGAGGCACGCAGTCCCTGCACACGAACTCCTTCGACGAGGCGATCGCGCTGCCGACGGACAAGAGCGCGCGGCTGGCGTTGCGTACGCAGCAGGTGCTGGCGTACGAGACGGACGTGACGGCGACGGTCGACCCCTTCGCGGGCTCGTACGTCATCGAGAAGATGACCGACGACGTGGAGGCGGCGGCGGTCGTGCTGATGCAGCGGGTCGAGGACCTCGGCGGCGCGGTGGCGGCCATCGAGCACGGCTTCCAGAAGAACGAGATCGAGCGCAGCGCGTACCGGATCGCCCAGGAGACGGACTCGGGCGAGCGGGTGGTCGTCGGCGTCAACCGCTTCCAGCTGCACGAGGAGGAGCCTTACGAGCCGCTGCGCGTCGACCCGGCCATCGAGGCCCAGCAGGCCGAGCGGCTCGCGAAGCTGCGGGCGGAGCGGGACCAGGGGGCGGTGGATTCGGCGCTGGAGGCGTTGCGGAAGGCGGCCGAAGGGGAGGACAACGTGCTGTACCCGATGAAGGACGCGCTGAAGGCTCGGGCGACTGTGGGTGAGGTGTGCAACGCGTTGCGGGGGGTTTGGGGGACTTACGTGCCGTCGGATGCGTTCTGAGCTGGGCGATTACTTCGTACGGGTGATCGGGGGCGGAAACCGCGCGCCCCCGGTTACGCTCATGAAGAGTGGGCCCCGAATGAGGAGGACGCCATGGCCGTACTGCAGCAGGAGCTGACCCTGGGCGAGGCTGCCGACCAGCTCGCCCGCGCACTGCCTGGCCACCGCGTGGAGATCCTCCAGGGGAGGCTCACTGTGACACCGCCGCCGGATGGTTCGCACGCTCTGTCGCTGACGAAGCTGGGCAGGGCTTTCGATCGGGCGGGGCTGGTTGAGGCGGGGTATGAGTACGTCCAGGGCGTCGGGCTCTGGCTGCCCACGTTGCCCGAGGACTTCGCGATCCCCGACTTCTCTGTCGTCGACCAGGACTTCCGCGACGCCCATGTCACGAAGAACTACTACGCACCGAACGTCTTCCGCATGGTCGTGGAAGTGACGTCGTCGAACTGGTCCGACGATCTCGGTCCCAAGGTTGAGTGCTACGCCCAGGCCGGCCTCCCCGTCTACCTCATCGCCGACCGGAAACACGGCGAGGTCCTCCTCTACCAGAACCCGGCCGACGGCAAATATCCCGACCCTGTCCACTACAAGCGAGGCCAGATCGTTCCCGTCCCCGAGACCGTCGGCGTCACCCTCGAACTCGCCGTCGACACCCTTCTCGACGGCGACGACTAGCGGATCCCGAACCGGCTCAGGTAGCTCACCAGCCCGGCCGGCTGGTCCCCGGCCCACCCCACGTAGCCGTCCGGTCGTACGAGAAACACCCCGCTGCCGTACGACTCCTGCACGTCCCCTCGAACCACCCGCACCGCCCCCGCCACCTCCACCCCCACCGCGACCAACGTCCAGTGCGGCCCCCGAAACGCATCAAACAGCCGCACGCCACCCAGCACCCCATCCGGCGCCCGATCCCCGCCCCGCACCGCCCCCGGCGCCCCCCGCGTCTCCTCCGTCAGGCTCGACTCCCGGTACGCCAGCCCCAGTTGACGCGTAGCCTCCCCGCGCCGCACCTCCCCGCGATGCACGCTCGTCGACAACCCCAGCATGTCCGCCGCGATGGCCCGCCGCTCCTCCTCGTACGTGTCCAACAGCCCGGCGCCCGCCCCGTCCCGCAGCACCGCCCCCAGCTTCCACCCCAGGTTGTACGCGTCCTGCACGCTGGTGTTGAGCCCCTGCCCGCCCGCCGGTGAGTGGACGTGCGCGGCGTCCCCCGCCAGGAAGACCCGCCCGTCCCGGAACCGGTCCGCCAGCGCCGCCCGTGGCCGGAAGTCCGACGCCCAGCGCACCTCGGTCACGTCCTCGGGGGCGAGGTGGGACCGGGCGGCGACGATCTTGCGGATGCCGTCGAGGGAGAGGTCCACCGAGGCGCCCTCGGGGAACTGGGCGACGACCTGGAAGTCCTCCGTGCCGGCCAGCGGGCACACGGCGAGGAAGCCGCCCGTATCGTCGGCGGGCGGGAAGATGTGCCAGTTGTTCCGGTCCAGTCCCGCGATCCTGACGTCCGCCACCAGCATCGGGCTCGGATCGACCGTCTCCCCGGTCATGCCGATGCCCACAGCCCGCCGTACGGCCGAACGGCCACCGTCCGCGGCGACGACGTAGCGCGCGGACGCTCTCGCCGGCCGGGCAGCGGACCGTTACGCCGTCCTCGTCCTGCGTGAGCCCCACGACCTCCCGGCCGAAGGCGACCTTCCCGCCCAACTCCTCCAGCCGGCCCAACAGGATCTGCTGCGTCCGCCACTGCGGCACCATCCACGGCTCGGCGTACGGCGAGTCCTCCGTCACCTCCGCCGGGTCGAACATCCGGTGCTCGCCGACCCGCTCCCCGTCCTGCCAGATCATCCCGACCGGATAGCCGCGGCCCGCCGCGCGGATCGCGTCGAGCACGCCCAGGTCGTCGAAGACCTCCATCGTGCGCGGCTGGATCCCCTTGCCGCGCGAGCCGGGGAACAGCCGCTCGTCCCGCTCCACGACCAGCGCGTCCACCCCCCGCCGGGCGAGGTCGATGCCGAGGGTGAGGCCGGTCGGCCCTGCGCCCACGATCAGTACATCGGTCCGTACAGTCATGATCGACTCTCCTTAACGCTGTTAAGTTCGGCAGAGCGCAAGGGTGGCCTTAACGTCGTTAAGCTGTCAAGCGTGAACACCGAACGCCGAGCACCCCTCGACCGCACACGCGTCGCGGACACCGCCCTCAAGCTGCTGAACGAGGTCGGTCTGGACGGCCTGACCCTGCGCGCCATCGCCAAGGAGCTGGACGTCAAGGCAAGATGGCGACCGAGATGTACCGGCGGATGGTCGCCGGGACGCCCCTCGACCCCGCCGACACCTGGCAGGAACGGCTGCTCAAGTCCAACCGCGGACTGCGCGCGGCGCTGCTCGGCTACCGCGACGGCGCGAAGGTCTTCAGCGGCTCACGCTTCACCGGCATCGAGCACGCCGAACAGATGGAGGACAACCTGCGCCTGTTCACGACCGCCGGCTTCACTCTCGCCCAGGCGGTCCGCGCCACCTCGGCGACGTACTTCTACACCCTCGGCTTCGTCACGGAGGAACAGGGCGTCGAGCCGCTCCCCGGCGAGCGCCGCGAGGGCTACGACATAGCGCAACGCGCCCGCCTGATGGCCGACTTCCCCTTGTCGGCTCAGGCGGGCGCGGAGATCTTCGGAGACTACGAACGGCACTTCGAGGAAGGGCTGGCCCTGGTGATCGCCGGGATCGAAGTGCGCTACCGGGCCGGGTAGGCGATCAGTAGTTCTCGACGTACGTGTTGATGCAGTCCTTCCAGACGCCGTCGGGCGTCAGCTTGCACACGGTGAACTTCACCTGCTCGCCGTATGCCGGACGGGGGCTGTTGTCGGCGAGGCCGTTGTAGTTGGTCGAACCGCAGCCCCGGACGCTCGCCAGTCCGCTGGTCGTCCAGGAGCTGTTCCGCCACACGTAGGCGGCGGCGATGATGCCGTTGTCGCCGTCGCAGAAGGCGTCGTACACCTCGATCGCGCCCGAGCCGCCGCCGTGGAAGTAGCCGCTGCCCAGGTAGGTCCCCGAGACGCCCCAGACCTGGACGGTGGTCGTCACCGCCGAGGCGGAACCGGCCGCCGCCACCGTGAGTCCCGTCGCCGCGGCCGCGCAGGCGGCCAGTCTGGCCATTCTGTTGCGGATACGCATTCCCTTACTCCTTCGTAGAGTTGGTCGAACACAAATCCTTCGAACTGGCGCACCCGCGCCGGTTCGGGCCACACCTCATCAGCGGAGGATGGACACGCGCGGGTGATCGTGTAGCGGAATGATGGATGCCGTACGAAGCCCGGCGCGGTGCCAGGGGCCGCGCGGGCCCGCGGCATGGTGATGTCATGCCGAGTTCACTTGGAGGTCGGCGAGGTGTCGCGTTCAGGCAGCCCGTCGGTTCCTAGGATCACGGAGATTTCCCGCTGAGAATCCAGGTGTGCACACGTGGCCAACCAACCCACCCTGTCCGTGATCGTCCCGTGCTACAACATCGAGTCGTACGTACCCGAGACCGTGACCAGCCTGGTCAACAACGAACGGGACGACTTCGAGTTCATCTTCGTCGAGGACCGGTCCACCAAGGACAAGACGTACGAAGCGCTGCTGACGCTGACGAAGAGACTCAAGAACAGTCGGGTGATACGGCACGAGCAGAACGGCGGACTGGCCACCGCGCGCAACACCGGAATCGACGCCTCGGAAGGCCGCTACCTCACCTTCCTCGACGGCGACGACTGGCTGGCGCCCGGCTATCTCGCGGATCTCGTCGACGCCATCGAGCGGTTCGACGTCGACTTCGTGCGGACCGACCATGTGCAGGTCACCGGCATCGAGCGGACCGTCCACCGGGCGCCCGAGGGGCGGCGGCACACCCCGCTCGACCCGCGCACCTCGATCCTCCCCGTCGACGACACCACCATGGTCGACTACCCGTACGCCTGGGCCGGTGTCTACCACCGCCGCCTCCTGGACCGCGGGATGCTCCGCTTCCACGACGGGCTGAAGACCGCCGAGGACCGTCCCTGGATCTGGGACCTGCACCGCAGGGCCGAGTCGTACGCCGTCGCCAGCCTGCGCGGCGTCTTCTACCGCCGGGGCGTGGCCAGTTCGCTGACCCAGATCGGTGACGTCCGCCAGCTGGACTTCTTCCGCTCCTTCGACCTCGTCCTCGCCGAGCTCGCCGAGGACCCCGAGGTGGGCAGGCTGCGCAAGAAGGCGCTGCGCAACTACTGCGTCGTCATCGCCCACCAGCTGCTCAGCCGGGGCCGGTTCGAGCGCAGCATCGCGGCCAGGCTGAAGCAGATGGCGGCCGAGGCGCTGGGCAGGATGTCGGAGGAGGAGTTGGAAGAGGCCCTCGTCGGGATGGGCGAGGAACGCGTGTACATGCTGCGTCGGATACGGGGCGGCATGAAGGGAGTGGCGGCATGATCCAGATCTTCTTCTCGGCCACGCAGTACGCGGCCGCGACCGTCACCGCCGCCATCCGCGCCGGCCAGTTCGGCCCGCGCGAGGGCGTCCGCCGCATCCTCGTCGTGAGCAACACGGCCGCCATCCCCGAGGTCGGCACCCCGCTGGACAAGATGGCCGGCTTCGAGAAGCTGCGCCCCGAGTTCGACGAGGTGCGCTCCTGGAACGAGTTCATCTCCCCGCACCACCCGGCCGGCTGGTCCCCGCGCGGCCAGGACACCCTGCTGTGGGAGAAGGCCGTACGCCTCGCCTGGAACCTGGGCGACGAGCCCGTCGAGATCGCCTGCGAGTCCATCCAGGCCAACCCCTCGCGTGCGGTCGCGGACATCTTCGCGGACAGCCCGATCCATGTGTACGCGGACGGCCTGATGAGCTACGGCCCCACCCGCAACCGCATCCCGCACGGCATGAGCAGCCGTATCGCCCGCGTCCTCCACCTGGACCTGGTGCCGGGACTGCGGCCCATGCTCCTCGCCGAGTACGGCGTCGAGCCGGAGGCCGTCCCGAACGAGGCGATCGTCGACGTCCTCGCCCAGATCGGCGAGTCCGGCGCCGGCATCCTCGCCGAGCGCCTCCCGGCCGACAACCCGCCCACCGCCGTCCTCCTCGGCCAGTACCTCTCGGCCATCGACCTGATCACCCAGGACGAGGAGGAGCAGCTGCACATCCGCTTCCTGCGCGCCGCCGCCCGGGCCGGCCACCAGGACGTGCTGTTCAAGCCGCACCCGAGCGCGCCCGCCGTCTTCAACGAGTCCCTGGAGGCGGTCGCCGCCGAACTCGGCGTGAAGCTCACGGTGCTGAACGAGCCCGTCCTCGCCGAAACCGTCTTCGCGTTCCTGAAGCCGAAGCTGGTCATCGGCTGCTTCTCGACGGCGCTGATGACCGCCGCCGCCTTCTACGGCATCCCGGTCGCCCGCGTCGGCACGGACCTGCTCCTCGAACGCATCACGCCGTACGAGAACAGCAACCGCATCCCGCTGACCATCATCGACGCGGCCCTGCCCGACGCGGAGCACGCCGAGCTCGGCTCGCAGCTCGAACTCGCCGGGATGGCCGAGGAGCTGGCCCCGCTGGTGCGCAGCGTCGGCTACTGCATGCAGTCCCGCAAGCACCACACGATGCGCGACGAGGTGGCCGCCTGGCTCACCGGCAACCTGAACCGGTACCAGCACTACTTCAAGCGCCGCCGCCTCACCAGCCTGCGCCTGCCGGGTGGCAGCCCGGTAAGGGCGGAGGCGCTGCGCAGGCACCCGGCGGTGAGGAAGGCCGTACGGCAGCTGCGGCAGACGACGCGGAAGTAACGCCGGGTATGCCGGTGGGGGTGGGAGGCGCGCAGCGCCCCCCACCAGGGGCGCGGGGAACTGCGCGACCAGCCCCCACCGGCCCGCACTCGAACCACGGCCTAATGCGGCCGAACCGCCGGCAGCGCCCGCTTCAGCTTCGGCCCGAACGGCTTCTCCACGAACCGGTGCATCAGCCAGGCCAGCACCAGCAGGCTCAGCACCGACAGGGCCAGCGTCGCGTAGGAGCCCAGCCCGAGGCCCCGGTGCAGCACCCGGATGAAGAACCAGCCCAGGTGCTCGTGGATCAGGTAGAAGGGGTACGTCAGCGCCCCCGCCACCGTCAGCCAGCGCCAGTTGGCCCAGCTCGTCCAGCCCAGCGCCACCACCGCGACGGCGGCGAAGGCACAGAAGACGATGGCCTGGATGACGTACGGGGAGCGGTGGAACTCGCCCTGGGCACCGGGGTGCCACAGCGCCATGACCGAGTAGCGCTGGCCCAGCAGGAAGGACATGCCGACGATTCCCCACAGCAGCAGGTCGCTGCCGAAGCGGTGGATCAGGTACAGCGCGAGGCCGCCGATGAAGAACGGGGCGTGGTCGCGCATCACCAGCTCGTCGGTCAGCGGGTTGTCGGCGACCCGGGCGAAGGCGGAGGCCAGCGTCCACAGGATGCAGAAGGTGACCACCCGCTTGTAGGTGACGCCCTTCCAGATCACGAACAGCGCGAAGAGCACGTAGAACTTCAGCTCCACCCACAGCGTCCAGCACACCCCCAGGACCCGCGGCACGCCCAGCGGCTGCTGCATCATCGTGAGGTTGACCAGGAACTCGTCCGGCCGGACCGGGTGGACGACGACCGGCAGCAGGACCGCGGCGCCGGTGACCATGACGATGGCCACCCAGTACGCCGGGTAGAGGCGGGAGATCCGGGAGCGGAAGAAGTCGCCGAGGCTGCGGCCCCAGCTGCTCATGCAGATCACGAAGCCGCTGATGACGAAGAAGAACTGCACGCCCAGGCTGCCGTAGGTGGACAGCTGCGACAGCGTCGGGAACATGACGCCGGGGGACTGGTCCCAGGAGGTGGCCACCTCGCCGTTCTTGCCGGTGAAGTGGTACATGCACACCATCAGCGCGGCCATCAGCCGCAGGCCGTCCAGGGCGCGCAGCCGGCTCGCCGCCCGGGGCCGGACGGGCGGCCGGTCGGACAGGGGCAGCCGTATGTGCGGTGCCGTGGCCTGGTCAGCCGCGCTCATCGTGGGGCCCTTCTCGTGGGAGTCGTGGGACAACCGAACCTACGTACCTCCGACGGGTGAAAGGTGAGTGACGGCTGACGCTCAGGGAGCGCAAAGGTGTCACATGGATGAACGACCACCCCTTGTCCGTTACTTTCGGCCGGCCACCCGCTTCAATGCCCGCGCCCGGCGCGCCAGTCGGCGTACGGTCGCGTTGCGCGGGATGAACGAGAGCTGGGCCGGTACGGCGCCCGGCAGGGCCAGCGAGGTCAGGCGCTTGCGCTTGAAGTAGCGCCAGGTGTGCGGGTTGAGGTGCTGGGAGAGGTAGGTCTCGGCCGCGCCGCGCAGCCCCGGGTAGATCTTCGGCTGCATGGCGAACCCGACCGCCTTGAGCAGCGCGGCCAGTTCGTCCACCCGCTTACGCGCGGGCATCTCCCAGCCGCTGACCGCGGAGGCGTCCGCGCTGTCGGGCAGCAGGGCGTCGACGATGGTCAGCGGCACGCGGTTGCTGTTCTGGTACGGCGTGAGCCGGGCCAGCAGGGTGTCGGTGCCGACCCGCGCGACCGGGACGCCGTACAGGCCGGCGGCCGTGAGCAGCGCGGTCGAGAAGCAGCCGACGACCAGGGCGGGCCGCAGCCGCTGGAAGGCCACCTCGGCGAGTACGGGCCGGTCCAGGAAGGTGAGTCGGGCGCCCAGCTTCGTCGCCTCGTCCTCCAGGAGCCTCGACCAGTGGGCCGGCGCGAGGGGGTGCGGCTTGAACACGAGGTCGCGGTGGCCCAGTTCGACGGCGCCGCGCACCATCTGGAGGTGCAGCTCCGCCTCCTCGGCGTCGGTGAGGATGCCGAGCGCGGAGAGGTGCTGGCCGAGCAGCAACGCCGGTCGGTCATCCGAGGAGGAAGAACCGCCGGCCAGGTCGTCCTGGCCCTCGGCGAGTTCGCCGACCACCTTCAAGAACGCCTCGGACGGCACGATTTCGGACGGTACGCCGAACTCGGTGAGCAGCAGCGGGGTCAGGCCCGGGACGAGGTCGAGGTGCAGCAGGCGGCCGATACGGGTGCCGACGAGCGGATCGACCTTGTCGCGCGTGGGGCCGTAGCTCGTGAGGCCGTTGGCGTAGACGTCGACGGGAGCGCCGGTGAACAGCTGGCACAGCGCGAGGGCCGGGTTGGCCTGCACGGACTCGACGGCCAGCTGGATCTCGTCGTCACCGAGGCCCCACAGCAGCCGTACGTACCGCTCCCACATGGGGATGTCGTCGGCGCGCGGCGACCAACCGCTCGGGTGGAAGGGGGAGATGGTCGCGTTCCAGGACCGCACCTCGTCGAAGCGCTCACTGATCGGGGTGAAGCCCGGCATGGCGTCGACGGACGGGGCGATCTCGGGGTTGGTCGCGTTGTTGGTGACCAGCAGCAGCCGGCGGTCGGCCGGTTCGAAGAGCCCGGCGTCCAGGGCGGCGGCGAGGGTCGCGGCGCCGTACAGTGTCGAGGCGCAGAAGATCTGGGTGGTGCGCGGCATCAGGCGGCCACCGTCCGGGCGCCCATCGACCGGCGGCGCACCCGCCGCAGCCGGGAGGCTCGCTGCGCGTCCATCGAGTCCATTACCTCCGTGAGCACGTCCTGCGGCATTCTTTTCAGGGCGGCGGCGCTCATCGAGCGCAGTTTTCGAGCCACGGCCGGTTCGAACCTCTCGATGTGGCCGAGATGATGCGCCATGACGGCGCAATAAGTGCGCACGGCTTTCGGAAGCAGCTTATCCGCCTCGGGATCGGCCGCCGTTTCCTCGATTACCTGATCGAACGCACGAATGAAATCCAACTGCCGGACGTCACCGATCTGGGTGAGTGAGGACGCCACTCCGCGCCGGTAGTGGACGCCCAGCAGTCCCACCGCGGCGAACGACTCCGCCTCCCGGTGCAGTTTCCAGATCCACGGCCGGTCCTCGGCGGTGCGCAGCCCATGGGTGAAGTGCAGCACCCCGCGGTCGACGAGGCGGCGGTGGTAGACGCCCGCCCACGCGTACGCGTAGTCCACGGACGTCGACCGGTCGGCGGGCAGGATCGCCTCCCGCGGGTTCATCACCGTCCAGCGCCGGCCGTGCGGCACCCGGTGGATGCTGCGCGCCCGCCCCGTGCACTGCACATGGTCGGTGCGCACGAAGTCGCAGCCCAATTCCTCGATGGCCGCGACGAGTTGCGGGAAGTAGCCGGGCGCCAGCCAGTCGTCGCCGTCCAGGAACGTCAGATACTCGCCGCGCGCCCTGTCGATGCCCGTGTTCCGCGCGGTGGCCAGCCCTCCGTTCTGCTCGTGTCCGACGACCACCGCGCCCGGCAGCTCACGCTCCGCGCGCGCGAGCAGGTCCGGTGTCCCGTCGGTCGAACAGTCGTCGACGAGAATGAACTCGAAGTCCTCGCGTGTGTTCGCACGCAGGCTCTTCAAGGTGTCGGGCGCGTATTGCTGCACGTTGTAGAACGGCACGATGACGGAGAGCTTGACCACGTGAAGGACGTTAGGGGGCGGCCCGTCACCCGTCTTTACCCGGAGCTTGATGTCAGGTGAACGACGCGTGGCGATGCCGTGAACCAGGCTTTTTTTCGACGACTTCGGGCCCTGATTCTCCGTTCGTCGATGTGCTGTTAACCGTTTGTTGCATTCGGGTTGGGCAGAACCTCTCCATCGCTTCCTAGCGTCTTCGACGTGCCAGTAAGTGCGACGAAGACCCGGCGAGTTGCCGTACTCGCGGATTCCGATACCCGGTGGAAATGGGGTGCGCTCACCGCGAACCGCATCGCCCCGGAGGATTCGGACATCCGCCTGGACGGATATCTCCTGCGCGGCCGCGCCACCCCGACCCCCCGCCAGCTCCAGGAGGTCGGCGTCCACGCCGACTCCCTGCGTGAGGTGACCGCCGTCGAGTTCCTGCGCACCATGGCGCAGGAGTCGTACGACGTCCTCGTCCTCTCCCTCGTCGGCGGGGGCGTCCAGGCCATGCTGCACGGCCTGAAGCGGGTCTGGGAGGGGCAGGCGCAGCGCCCCGTGGTCGTCACCGGCTATGTCGGCGTCGTCTACGAGAAGCTCGCCGACGGCCTGCTGCTGCGGCACGGCGCGGACCTCGTCCTCGCCAACTCCCGCCAGGACGCCGAGCGTTTCCGCGCGGTGTACGACGGGGTCGGCGCCGACTCCTCGGCGGTGACCGAGGTGGCGCTGCCGTTCCTCGGCGGGGAGCCCTACGCCGGTGAGCACGACCCGTACACGGTCGTCTTCGCGGCCCAGCCCTCCGTGCCGGACAACCGCAGGGACCGTACGTACCTGCTGAACCGCCTGATCCAGCACGCCCGCAAGCACCCCGAGCGCGAGGTGCTGCTCAAGCTGCGCTCCAAGCCGGGCGAGCACACCACGCACATCGAGGAGCTGCCGTACCAGAAGCTGGTGCAGCGGCTCGAACCGCCGGCCAACTTCCGGCTGGTGTACGGGAACATGGGCGAGGTTCTCGACCGCACCGACCTGCTGGTCACGATCAGCTCCACGGCGGCGCTGGAGTCGCTGCACCGCCGTATCCCCACCGTCGTCCTCACCGACCTCGGCGTGCGCGAGACGCTCGGCAACCACCACTTCGTGGGCTCCGGCTGCCTCGCCTCCTGGGACCAGCTGGACGACGGACACCGCCCGACGCCCGACGAGGAGTGGGTGTCCCGGCAGGGCGTGGTCGCGGACGGCTCGTACGCCACCGCCTTCGACGCGGCCCGCGAGCGCATCGCCAAGCTGCTCGACCGCCCGGGCGGCCTGCCCGCCCTCACGCCGTACTACACGCCGGCCACCGCGCCCGGCTATCTGCCCGGCATCCTCGCCCGCCACCACCTCGGCCCCGACGGCAGCCCGCTGCCCGGCGCCCCCGCCCACGACAAGGAGCCCGGCCCGGTCCGCCAGATAGTGCGCCGGGCGGCGCGCGGCGCCTACCGCCACGGCGTGCAGCGCGTGGCGCCGGTCATCCGGCGGATGGGCGAGCTGTGAGCCGCCAGACCCCACGTCAAGGAGCAGAACCCATGTCCAAGTCGGAAGCAGGGCAAGGCACTTCGGTGCCGCGCGTGCTCGCCGTGATCCCCGCGCGCGGCGGCTCCAAGGGCGTGCCCGCCAAGAACCTGATGCCCGTCGGCGGTGTGCCCCTGGTGGCTCGTGCCGTGCGTGAGTGCCGGGCCTCGAGACTCGTCACGGACGTCGTCGTCTCCACCGACGACCAGGGCATCGCGGCCGCCGCCCGCCAGGCCGGCGCCGAGGTCGTGCTGCGTCCCGCCGCGATCGCCGGTGACACCGCCACCTCCGAGGCGGCCGTGCTGCACGCCATGGACGCCCACGAGGCGCTGCACGGCTCGCCGGTGGATGTGGTCCTGCTCGTGCAGTGCACCAGCCCCTTCATCGTCCGCGAGGACATCGACGGTGTGGTCAAGGCCATCGTCGCCAACGGCGCCGACACCTCCCTGACCGTCGCCCCCTTCCACGGCTTCGTGTGGCGCCACGGCGACGACGAGCCGGCCGCGCTGCGCGCCGAGCGCGAGGCCGTCGAGGGCGGCACCGACACCGTCGCCACCCGCACCACCACCTCCGGCGGCGGCTACGGCGTCAACCACGACAAGTCCTTCCGCCCGCGCCGCCAGGACCGCCCCCAGGACTTCCTGGAGACCGGCGCCGCCTACGCGATGGACGCCGACGGCTTCCGCGAGCACAAGCACCGCTTCTTCGGCCGCACCGAGCTCGTGCGCACCGACCCCGCCCGGGTCCTGGAGATCGACGATCCCCACGACCTGGCCCGCGCCCGCGCGCTGGCGCCGCTGTTCGACGCGGACCGGCCCGGCGCCCTCCCGACCGCCGACGAGATCGACGCGGTCGTACTGGACTTCGACGGCACCCAGACCGACGACCGGGTGCTGATCGATGCCGATGGAAAGGAGTTCGTCTCCGTGCACCGCGGAGACGGCCTCGGTATCGCCGCCCTGCGCAAGAGCGGGCTGAAGATGCTGATCCTGTCCACGGAGCAGAACCCGGTCGTCGCCGCCCGCGCACGGAAGCTGCAGATTCCCGTGCTGCACGGCATCGACCGCAAGGACCTCGCACTCAAGCAGTGGTGCGAGGAGCAGGGCATCGCGCCTGAGCGCGTGCTCTACGTCGGCAACGACGTCAACGACCTCCCGTGCTTCGCCCTTGTGGGCTGGCCCGTGGCGGTCGGCAGCGCCCACGACGTCGTGCGCGGCGCCGCACGCGCGGTCACCACCACCCCCGGTGGCGACGGCGCGATCCGAGAGATCGCCAGCTGGATCCTCGGCCCCTCTCTCGATTCCCTCACCAAGTAAGGACATCTTCTGCCATGAGCACCAACTCCCGTCTGCGCTCGTTCGGTTCGCGTGAGGTCGGCCCGGGCAAGCCCGTCTACATCTGCGGCGAGATCGGCATCAACCACAACGGTGAGCTGGAGAACGCCTTCAAGCTCATCGACGTGGCCGCCGAGGCCGGCTGTGACGCCGTGAAGTTCCAGAAGCGCACCCCGGAGATCTGCACCCCGCGCGACCAGTGGGACATCGAGCGCGACACCCCCTGGGGCCGGATGACCTACATCGACTACCGCCACCGCGTGGAGTTCGGTGAGGACGAGTACCGCCAGATCGACGAGTACTGCAAGAGCAAGAACATCGACTGGTTCGCCTCCCCGTGGGACACCGAGGCCGTCGCCTTCCTGGAGAAGTTCGACGTCCCCGCCCACAAGGTCGCCTCCGCCTCCCTGACCGACGACGAGCTGCTGCGCGCCCTGCGCGCCACCAACCGCGCGGTCATCCTCTCCACCGGTATGTCGACGCCGAAGCAGATCCGCCACGCGGTTGAGGTCCTCGGCTCGGACAACATCCTCATGTGCCACGCCACCTCGACCTACCCGGCGAAGGCCGAGGAGCTCAACCTCCGCGCGATCAACACGCTGGAGAAGGAGTTCCCGAACGTCCCGATCGGCTACTCCGGCCACGAGACGGGCCTGCAGACCACGCTGGCCGCGGTCGCCCTCGGCGCCGTCTTCGTCGAGCGCCACATCACCCTGGACCGCGCGATGTGGGGCTCCGACCAGGCCGCCTCGGTCGAGCCGCAGGGCCTGACGCGCCTCGTCCGCGACATCCGCACCATCGAGGCCTCCCTCGGCGACGGCGTCAAGAAGGTCTACGACTCCGAGCTCGGCCCGATGAAGAAGCTGCGCCGCGTCGCCGGTGTGGTCGCCGAGGCGGAGATCGCCGCCGCGGCGGGCGAGCCGGTCCAGGTCTGAGCCTGACGGCACCGAGTCCGAGTGCGCCGACCCCGAGTGCCCCGAGAGGGAGCGCTCGGGTTCGGCGCCCTTCGGGCTCGTGGCAGCACCAGCCGGAACACGAGCTGAAAACGAGCGCCGCATGAGCGCCTTACGACGGGACGGTCGTACGTCGATGAGCCACCGAGCCGGGAACACCGGCCCCCACACTCTCGCCTTCGTCGAGAGCCCGGTACAGCTCCTGAACGTGCTGGAGTGGGCACACGCCCGCGAGCACGCCCTCGGCGCGGGACTCACCCTCGTCGTCCTGTCCCCGATCGACCCCATGACCCGCGGCCAGCTGCGCCGGATGGCCGAGCTGGCGCGGGACGACGGGCACGAGGTCCGCTGGGAGGAGGCGCGGGGCGGCGCGGCGGCCCCCTTCCAGACGATCGGCGGCCTCGCGGGCCTGCTGCGCCGGGCCGAACGCGTGGTGTTGGGGGACCCCTTCTCCCGTTACGTCCAACTGCTGCTGACGATCACCAAGGCGCGCGACCTCGTCGTGGTGGACGACGGCACGGCCACCATGGAGTTCGTCGCCCAGCTCGCGCGTGGCGAGCGCCTGGTGCGCTGGCACCGCAAGGGCGGCCGACCCGGGCCACGCGACCTGGTCTTCGCGCCGGTGTCGTCAGCGGCTCGGAAGCGGCTGACGCCGAGTGAGCGCCGGAGCGTCGAGATCTTCTCGTCGATGCCGATGGAGAAGACCCCGGACGGCGTGACGGTCACCGCCAACACCTTCGCCTGGACCCGCGACCGCTTCGGCCCGCCCCGCATCACCAAGGGCGCGGACATGGTCGGCACGTCCCTCGTCGAGACCGGCGTCGTGGACAACGACCGCTACCTGGAGGCCGTCCGCTCCCTGGCCAAGACGCACGGCGCCACCCGCTACTTCGCCCACCGCAGGGAGAGCGCGGAGAAGCTCCACCGCCTGGCAGTCGAGACGGGCCTGGAGGTCGTACGGCCGGACCTCCCCCTGGAGCTGATCGCCCGCCGCGGCCCCATCGGCCGCACGATCCTGAGCTTTCCGTCGACGGTTGTGCATACGTTGCCGCTGGCGCTGTCGGGGACTGAGGTGCGGGTCGCGGTCTGCGACATCGACCCGGCGTGGCTGACGGAGAATGCTTCGCCTCGGGCTCAGGGGTTCTTGTCGGGGGTTACGGGGACTGCGCGGGACGTGCACCGGCTGTCGGCGGTCAGCGCGATCTAGCCGGAAGCCGCAAACAGCTCGATGCGCCCCTACGCCGCCCTCCGCGCCAGGAGGAACGCGCGGGGGCGCTGCTCGTCGCCCTGCGGTTCACGCAGGACACGGGCCTGAACCTGGAGGTCGGCCTTGGCCAAGGCGGCGCCAAGGGCCTTCCTGACCTCCATCAGTAGGAGAAACCGGCAGGTCAGGGGAGGGCGAGGGTGCGGGTGGCCGGGTTCGCGCGCCGGTGCGCGGCGACCCGGGGTTTTGGATCCGCACCCTCGCCGATGCCGTGGTCCCTACTCGTCCGGAGTCATCCCTGGTCCTCCGACGAGGGGTAGATCCGCCACAGCTGGGAGAGGTTCGGGCCGCCCCACATGCGGGTCAGGCCGACCAGCCGGTCGTTGCCCTGGAGGTGGTCGGCGATGGCCAGGGCGTAGCGCGGGTGCACGACCGAGACCATGTAGAAGTCGTTGCCCCGCTCCGAGTGGGAGACCAGTCGCCAGTGCTGGTTGAGGCTGTCCGTGCGTTCTCGCAGGGTCACGGTGTCGGGCGGGTTGGCCCCTGCGGTGAGACAGCGGTGGTTGGCGTACGACTCGATGCACACGGTGCCGTCGGAGTTCTGCCTCAGGAACCAGCGGTGCGAGGTGTTGTCCTTGGCGAATGGGTCCTGTGCCCAGGTCTGGGTGTGATTGCCGACACCGTCGTGCCAGTCGTTGCACATGAAGTAGGTGCCGGTGACGTGGTGGGTCATCGTCACTGATCCGCCCGCGAGCAGTACGAGGTCGGTCAAGTCAGTCTCCTCTGCCTCAAGAGTCCGTCACAGGAGAGGGCGCCCCGAAACTCAGAGTAGGCAGCCGGCGGGTACTCCACACCATGGCGAACAGGTCGTTTTACGAGGTCAGAGCCCGTCTGGGAGATCTCGAACAGGTGGCCGGTGCTACTCGAACTCCCTGACCGGCCGTCACCCACATGTCCCGCACGCGACGCAGCAGCGTTGAAGCGCACTACTGGACTCGAACAGGCGGAGCGCCAGCCACGGGGGAGGCGAAGGCGCAAGGCTGGGGAATCGGCAGCCGCCCCGACGTGGCGGCTGTCTCATTCATGAAGCTCGGCCAGGGCATGCACCGGGCGTGTGCGATCCCGACAGGTGAACAAAACCGACGACACTCCGTGAGGCGTGGTATGCGTTGAGGTGGATGGGTGTCGTCACTCTCCGTCGATTCCATGATCGACTCGGTGGAAGTTGCGCGAGTTTACCCACCCAAACCGATACCTATGCGTCGGGCGGCCAGATTTTCTTCCTCAAACGGGTTGAACTTTTGTTGATCGAGGGTCAGTTGGCCACCCCAGCGTCCTACCCTTTAGAGGGTGAACCAACTGATGTCCCCAGAGTCCGAGGCCGATCACACCGGGGAAGCCGCCCTTCCCGGCACCCTGCCGGAGGCGCTCCGTGCGGAACTCATCGAGTTCCGGCGCGACTTGCACATGCACCCGGAGCTCGGCAACCAGGAGTTCCGTACGACCGCCGCGATCAAGGCCCGCCTGGAGAAGGCCGGCCTCCAGCCCCGCGTGCTCGCCATCGGAACCGGGCTCATCTGTGACATCGGGGACGTCGGGGAGTCGGACGGCGGGCGGCCCATGCTCGCGCTGCGCGCCGACATCGACGGCCTGCCCATCCCGGACACGAAGAGTGAGTGCCCGTACCGCTCGACCGTCCCCGACCGGGCGCACGCCTGCGGCCACGACGTCCACACGGCCGTGGTGCTCGGCGCGGGGCTGGTGCTCGCCGAGCTGCACAAGCGCGGGCAGCTGCCCCGTCCCGTCCGGCTGCTCTTCCAGCCCGCCGAGGAGGTGCTCCCCGGAGGCGCCGCCGACGTCATCGAGTGCGGGGTGCTCGAAGGGGTCGGCCAAATCCTCGCGTTGCACTGCGACCCCAAGGTGGACGCCGGGAAGATCGGGCTGCGGCAGGGCGCCATCACATCCGCCTGCGACCGGCTCGAGATCGCCCTCGACGGTCCCGGCGGGCACACCGCTCGCCCTCACCTCACGACCGACCTCGTCACCGCCGCCGCCCGGGTCGTCACCGACGTACCCGCTCTCGTCGCCCGGCGCACCGACGCCCGCAGCGGCCTCGCCGTGACCTGGGGCCGAGTCGAGTCCGGCCACGCCCCCAACGTCATCCCGCAGCACGCCGAGCTCTCCGGGACCGTGCGCTGCCTGGACCTCGACACCTGGCGGCAGGCGCCGGACCTCGTCGTCGCCGCCATCGACGAGATCGCCAACCTCCACCGCGCCAAGTCGGAGATCAACTACGTCCGAGGCGTCCCGCCGGTCGTCAACGACCCGGCCGCCACCGAGCTGCTGCGCGCCGCCATGACCGCCCGGCTCGGCGCCGACTCCGTCGAGGGCACCGAGCAGAGCCTCGGCGGCGAGGACTTCTCCTGGTACCTGGAGCACGTCCCCGGCGCCATGGCCCGCCTGGGCGTACGCACGCCGGGTGACCGGATCGGCCGTGACCTGCACCAGGGCGACTTCGATGTCGACGAGTCGGCCATCACGGTGGGCGTGGAACTCTTCACGGCGGCGGCGTTGCTCGGCGCCGCCGCGGCTTAGTCGGAGCGTGCTCGCCGTAAGGGTGCGGTCGTGCGGCGGCTGCGGGCTCGTTGTGGCTGGTCGCGCCCGCGCGGCGGAGCCGCATGTCGAACACAGCCCCCCGCCCCTGACCCCCTCGCTCCGCTTGCAGCCGGCGCGTAGGCGAGGGAGTCTGGCCCCATGGTCGGCGGTCCTGTGCGCCATCACGCTGAAGGTATCCCTCATGCGCGGAGCGTGCGGTGCACAAAAGGGGGTAATCGCCCTGCGCGTGCCTTTCGATCCGGTGGTTCACAAGGACGTAACCGGCCATCGGCACGAATGGATAACGGCACGGTGAAACCCCGTTCCCAGGAGTGTCTACGCGCGTTACTGTGCGCCGAACTCAGCACCCACTGCGGGGCTTGGAGAATGGGGACTTCACGATGCGTCGGACATCCAAACTGACCCGTGTCGCGGTGGGGGTCGCGTCGATCGCGCTCGCCGCCACGGCGTGCGGTGGTACCAGCAGCGACAACGGCAGCGGCAGCGACAGCACCGGCGACGCCAAGGGTCTCGCCATCGCGTACGACATCGGCGGCAAGGGCGACCAGTCCTTCAACGACGCCGCGTACGCCGGTCTGCAGAAGGCCCAGAAGGAGTTCGGTTACAAGACCGATGACGTCGAGCCCACCGAGGGTGAGACGGACGCCGACAAGGAGCAGCGGCTGTCCTCGCTGGCCAGGCAGGGCTACAACCCGGTGATCGGCGTCGGCTTCGCCTACGGCCCCGCGATGGAGGCCGTGGCCAAGAAGTACCCGAAGACCACCTTCGGCATCGTCGACTCCGTGGTCGAGGGCAACAACGTCGCCTCCCTCGTCTTCGCCGAGGAGCAGGCCTCGTACCTGGCCGGCGTCGCGGCGGCCAAGGCCACCAAGAGCAACACGGTCGGCTTCGTGGGCGGTGTGGACATCCCGCTGATCCACAAGTTCGAGGCCGGCTACAAGCAGGGTGTCCAGGACACCAGCGGCGGCAAGGTCAAGGTCATCTCGCAGTACCTGACCCAGACCGCCGAGGAGGGTGGCTTCTCCAGCCCCGACAAGGGCAAGGCCGCCGCCGAGGGCCAGATCGAGAAGAAGGCCGACGTCGTCTACCAGGCGGCCGGTCTGTCCGGTCAGGGCGTCATCGAGGCCGCCGCGAAGGCCAAGGTCTGGGCGATCGGCGTCGACTCCGACCAGTACAAGCAGGCGGCTCTGGCCAACTACAAGAACTACATCCTGACCTCCGCCCTCAAGGACGTCGGCGGCGCGGTCTACGCGCTGGCCAAGTCCGTCCAGGACGACAAGCCGCTGACCGGCACCCAGACCTTCGACCTGAAGGTCAACGGCGTCGGCCTGTCCGAGTCCAACCCGGAGTTCGCGAAGATCACCGGCCTCTCCGACGCCGTGGCGAAGGCCAAGGAAGGCATCATCGACGGCTCCATCAAGGTCAAGACCGAGTAACTCCATCAAGGTCGAGACCGAGTAATACGACGGTAGTCACCGACGTACACCGGTGAAGCGGGCGGGCATCCCAGGGTGCCCGCCCGCTTCGTTGTTCCCGGACCGCCGCGTCACCCACCGCCACCCTGCGTTTGCTGTCGGCAAGGCCTTGGTCAAGGTCTGACGTGGTGTTGGCCACGGGCGCATAACAAGGTGGACAGAAGGGGTTTTCAGGCAGGTCTACGCGCGTTAATCTGCGGCGAAAGCCAGCGCCGTAGCTGTGAAGCTGTCCCGAGCTGTACCGTCCGGCGCTAGTACGACAGGAGCTCTACACATGCGCCGGATTTCCCGGATCACGGTCGCAGGCGCAGCGACCGCCTCTCTGGCCCTCGCGCTCTCCGCCTGCGGCGGCACCTCGACCTCGGCCTCGTCGTCGGAGTCGAAGAGCGACAAGGGCCTCGCCATCGCGTACGACGTCGGCGGCAAGGGCGACCAGTCCTTCAACGACGCCGCGTACGCGGGCCTGGAGCAGGCGAAGAAGGAGTTCCAGTACGACACCGCCGACCTCGAGCCCACCGAGGGTGAGACGGACGCCGACAAGGAGCAGCGACTGGTGTCGCTGGCCAAGCAGGGCTACAACCCGGTGATCGGCGTCGGCTACGCGTACGCAACCGCCGTGAAGGCCGCCGCGGAGCGGTTCCCCGACACCACCTTCGGCATCGTCGACGACTCCACGGTCCAGGCGAAGAACGTGGCCGACCTGGTCTTCTCCGAAGAGGAGGCCTCGTACCTGGCCGGTGTCGCCGCCGCCAAGAGCACCAAGACGAACACGGTCGGCTTCGTGGGCGGCGTGGACATCCCGCTGATCCACAAGTTCCAGGCCGGCTTCGAGCAGGGCGTCAAGGACACGAACCCCAAGGTCAAGGTCCTCTCCCAGTACCTCACGCAGACCGCGGAGGAGGGTGGCTTCTCCAGCCCGGACAAGGGCAAGTCGGCCGCCGAGGGCCAGATCGAGAAGAAGGCCGACGTCGTCTACGCGGCCGCCGGTCTGTCCGGTCAGGGTGTCATCGAGGCCGCCGCCGCCAACAAGGTGTGGGCGATCGGCGTCGACTCCGACCAGTACAAGCAGGAAGCCCTCGCCAAGTACAAGGACTCCATCCTGACCTCGGCGATGAAGGACGTCGCCAAGGCCGTCTACACCCTGGCGAAGTCGGTCGAGGACGGTAAGCCCGAGACCGGTATCGTTCGTGGCGATCTGAAGACCGGCCAGGTGAGCCTGTCGAACTCCAACCCGAAGTTCGCGGACGACACCGCGGTCCAGGAAGCCATCAAGACGGCCAAGGAGAAGATCGTCAAGGGCGAGATCAAGGTCAAGACGAGCTGACTTACAGCAACACCCTGAGCAGCGGTAACCCCGGGGTTACGTCCGCTCAACGGGGTACGGGGAGGCTCTCCCGTGGGAGGCCTTCCCCGTACCCCGTTGTCGCGGTGCGTCGGCCCCCTTTCAGGCCATAGGGGCGCTACGCGCGTAGACGACCCCCGTCCCCAGGAGAGTGCGCCATCAACGCGTCCAGCAGCCCTCCGGCCGGCGCGGCGGTCAACGGTCAGGTGACCGCCGTCGAACTCGCCGGGATCACTAAGCGTTTCCCGGGCGTCGTGGCCAACCACGACATCCACCTCACCGTCCGCAAGGGCACCGTCCACGCCCTCGTCGGTGAGAACGGCGCCGGCAAGTCGACGCTGATGAAGATCCTCTACGGCATGCAGAAGCCGGACGAGGGCACCATCGCGATCGACGGCGAGCAGGTCACCTTCTCGTCACCGGCCGACGCCATCGTCCGCGGCATCGGCATGGTCCACCAGCACTTCATGCTCGCCGACAACCTCACCGTCCTCGAGAACGTCGTGCTGGGCAGCGAGAAGCTGTACGGCATCGGCGCCAAGGCCCGCCGGAAGATCAAGGAGATCTCCGAGCGCTACGGCCTCGGCGTGGAGCCCGACCGGCTGGTCGAGGAGCTCGGCGTCGCCGCCCGCCAGCGCGTGGAGATCCTCAAGGTCCTCTACCGCGGCGCCACCACGCTGATCCTGGACGAGCCGACGGCCGTCCTGGTGCCGCAGGAGGTCGACGCGCTCTTCGAGAACCTCCGCGAGCTCAAGTCCGAGGGCCTGTCGGTCATCTTCATCTCCCACAAGCTGGGCGAGGTGCTGTCCGTCGCGGACGAGATCACCGTCATCCGCCGCGGTACGACGGTCGGTACGGCCGTCCCCTCCGAGACCACCCCGCGCCAGCTCGCCGAGATGATGGTGGGCAGCGAGCTGCCGACGCCGGAGACCGCGGAGTCGACCGTCACCGACCGCCCCGTCATCACGGTGGACAAGCTGCGCCTGGAGACGGCCGGCGGCAAGGCCCTGCTGGACGACATCACCTTCACCATCCACGCGGGCGAGGTCCTGGGCATCGCCGGCGTCGAGGGCAACGGCCAGACCGAGCTGGTCGACGCGCTGATCGGCCTCAAGCACGCCGACTCCGGCACGATCACCCTCATCGACGAGGAGATCACCGGCTGGGCCACCCGCAAGCGCCGCGAGCAGGGCATCGGCTACATCCCCGAGGACCGCCACCGCCACGGCCTGCTCCTGGAGGCCCCCCTCTGGGAGAACCGCATCCTCGGCCACGTCACCGAGAAGCCCAACGCCAAGGGCGTCTGGCTGGACCCGAAGGCCGCGCAGGCGGACACCCGCCGCATCGTCGAGGCGTACGACGTCCGCACCCCCGGCATCGACGTCACCGCCGCATCCCTGTCCGGCGGCAACCAGCAGAAGCTGATCGTCGGCCGCGAGATGAGCCACAAGCCGCGCTTCCTGATCGCCGCCCACCCGACCCGTGGTGTGGACGTCGGTGCGCAGGCCGCGATCTGGGACCACATCCGCGAGGCCCGCCGCGAGGGCCTGGCCGTGCTGCTGATCTCGGCCGACCTGGACGAGCTGATCGGCCTGTCCGACACCCTCCGCGTGATCTACAACGGCAAGCTGGTCGCGGACGCCGACCCCGCCACCATCACGCCGGAGGAACTGGGCTCGGCCATGACCGGTGCCGTCACCGGTCACCTGGAACACGAAGAGACCCCCGAAACCCCGGACACCCCCGAGATTCGCAAGTCTCCCGAGTCTCCGGAAGACGAGGCCCGCTGATGAAGAAGTTCGACAAGGAGCGCGTGCTCCTCGCGGTGGCCGGACCGGTCATCGCGCTCGCCGTGGCCTTCGTGCTCAGCGCGATCGTGCTGGTCGCCTCGGGCAAGAGCCCGGTCGAGCCGTACACCCTGATGTTCGAGCAGATCGGCTTCTCGGACATCCAGGTGCTGGTCATCAACCAGGCCTCGATGTACTACATCGCGGCTCTCGCGGTGGCCATCGGCTTCCGGATGAACCTGTTCAACATCGGCGTCGACGGCCAGTACCAGCTCGCCGCCATGATGGCCGCGATCGTCGGCGCCCACGCGAACCTGCCGGCGGCGCTCCAGATCCCGCTGCTGCTCCTCACCGCGGTGTGCACCGGCGCCTTCTGGTCCGGTATCGCCGGTGTCCTCAAGGTCACCCGCGGCGTCAGCGAGGTCGTCGCGACGATCATGCTGAACGCGATCGCCACGTCGGTCATCGCCTACCTGTGGCTGCCGAACGTCTTCGGCGTCAAGGTCGGCAACAACAACACCACCGGCGAGATGCACGAGTCCGGCTGGGTCCCCGGCATCGACATGGGCGACGCCGGCGAGATCTACGGCCTGGTCTTCCTCGCCGTCCTGCTCGGCATCGGCTACTGGGTCGTCCTCAACCGCACCCGCTTCGGCTTCGACCTGCGCGCCTCCGGCGCCTCGGAGACGGCCGCCGCGGCCAGCGGTGTCGACCCCAAGCGCATGGTGCTCACCGCCATGCTGATCTCCGGCGGCATCGCCGGTCTCGCGGGCCTGCCGATCCTGCTCGGCGACACCCACACCTACAGCCTGAACTTCCCCACCGGCATCGGCTTCCTCGGCATCGGCATCGCCCTGCTCGGCCGCAACAGCCCCGTCGGCATCGCGTTCGCCGCCCTGCTGTGGGCCTGGCTCGACAAGGCGTCGCCCGAGCTGGACTTCCACGACTACGACAAGGAGATCGCGGTCATCATGCAGGGCCTGATCGTGCTCTCGGTCGTCGTCTCCTACGAGGCCGTACGCGAGTGGGGCCTGCGCCGCCAGCAGCGCCGGGTCGGCGCGGAGCTGGCCGCCGGCAACGTCCTCGGCGCCGACAACAACACCACGAAGGAGGTGGCAGGCCGATGACCACCCCGCAGACTTCAGCGGTCGATGTCAACCAGCCCACGCTGCAGCCCGCGGCTCCGACGGGCCGCCGCCTGTCGTGGCCCGTCCTGCTGCTGGTCATCGCCGGAGCGCTGGCGCTGACCTCGATCGTCCGCATCATCACCGGCGCCGACGGCATCACCAACGTCAGCCAGATGTCCACCGCGCTCCAGCTCGCCGTGCCGATCGGCCTCGCCGGTCTGGGCGGTCTGTGGGCCGAGCGGGCAGGGGTCGTCAACATCGGCCTCGAGGGCATGATGATCCTCGGCACCTGGTTCGGCGCCTGGGCCGGCTTCCAGTGGGGCCCGTGGACCGGTGTCCTGGTCGGCATCATCGGCGGCTGCCTGGGCGGCCTGCTGCACGCCTTCGTCACCGTCACCTTCAACGTCAACCACATCGTCTCCGGTGTGGCCATCAACATCCTCGCCCTGGGCGCCACCCGCTACCTCGCGCCCCTCGCCTTCGAGGGGCACCAGGGCGGCTCCGCCAAGCAGTCCCCGGCCGTCGAATCCCTCGGCAACTTCACCGTGCCGGGCCTGTCCGACGCGCTGCGCGACCTCAACAACCAGGGCTGGTTCTTCATCTCGGACGTCGCCGGTCTGCTCGGCGGCCTGGTCACCAACGTCTCCTGGCTGACCCTGATCGCCGTGGCCCTGATCCCCGCGACCTGGTGGATCCTGTGGCGCACCGCGTTCGGCCTGCGGCTGCGCTCCTGCGGCGAGAACCCGGTCGCGGCCGAATCCCTCGGCGTGAACGTCTACAAGTACAAGTACATCGCCGTGGTCATCTCCGGCGGCCTGGCCGGCCTCGGCGGCGTCTTCCTGTCCATCGTGGCCAACCCCTTCTACCTGGAGGGCCAGGTCAGCGGCCGCGGCTTCATCGGCCTCGCCGCGATGATCTTCGGCAACTGGATGCCGGGCGGCCTCGCCATCGGCGCCGGCCTGTTCGGCTACACCGACAGCCTCAACCTGCGCGGCGGTGCCGAGAACGTCCACGCCCTGCTGCTGCTCGGCGCGCTCCTGCTGATCATCGGCGCCATCTGGCTCGTGATCTCCAAGAGGTATGTCCAGGCCGCGATCACCGCGGTCATCGGCGCCCTGGTGTTCGCCTGGTACGCGGGCACCGACGAGGTCCCGAACCAGGTCGTCTCCGCCACGCCGTACGTCATCACGCTCGTCGTCCTCGTGCTGTCCGCGCAGCGCCTGCGCATGCCGAGGGCGAACGGCCTGCCGTACCGGAAGGGCCAGGGCAAGTGACCTCGGCCGCCTCCCACGACGTCGACTGGGACAAGCTGCGCGCGGCGGCCCGGGACGCCATGTCCCGGGCGTACGCCCCCTACTCCGGCTACCCGGTCGGCGTCGCGGCCCTGGTCGACGACGGCCGTACGGTCACCGGCTGCAACGTCGAGAACGCGTCGTACGGCCTCGGCCTGTGCGCCGAGTGCGGACTGGTCTCGGAGCTGCAGAACACCGGCGGCGGCCGCCTGACCCACTTCACCTGCGTGGACGGCAACGGCGACCCCCTGGTCCCGTGCGGCCGCTGCCGACAGCTGCTGTACGAGTTCGGCGGCCCGGATCTGCTGCTGGAGACCCCGGCGGGCATCCTGCCGCTCTCGGAGATGCTGCCCCAGGCCTTCGGGCCGGGCCACCTCACCAAGTAACTCCCGTGTGGCCCCTCTGAGTTGCTCAGGCGACAGTTGCCTCGGCGACCGGCTCAGAGGGGCCGTACGACTTCTGGAACCCTCGGAAGGAAGCCAAGCCATGGCCATGGACGCCATCTCCGTCATCCGCACCAAGCGGGACCGCGCCGAGCTCAGCGACGAGCAGATCGACTGGGTCATCGACGCGTACACCCGCGGGGAGGTCGCCGATGAGCAGATGTCCGCGCTCGCCATGGCGATCCTGCTCAACGGCATGAACCGCCGGGAGATCGCCCGCTGGACCGCCGCGATGATCGCCTCCGGCGAGCGCATGGACTTCTCGTCCCTGTCCCGCCCGACGGCCGACAAGCACTCCACGGGCGGCGTCGGCGACAAGATCACCCTCCCGCTGGCCCCCCTGGTCGCGGCCTGCGGTGCCGCCGTCCCTCAGCTGTCGGGCCGAGGCCTCGGCCACACAGGCGGCACGCTGGACAAGCTGGAGTCGATCCCCGGCTGGCGCGCCCTGCTCTCCAACGAGGAGATGCTGCACGTCCTGGACACCACGGGCGCGGTGATCTGCGCGGCGGGCGACGGCCTGGCCCCGGCGGACAAGAAGCTGTACGCGCTCCGGGACGTCACCGGCACGGTCGAGGCCATCCCCCTGATCGCCTCGTCGATCATGTCGAAGAAGATCGCGGAGGGCACGGGCTCGCTGGTCCTGGACGTGAAGGTCGGCACGGGCGCCTTCATGAAGACCATCGAGGACGCGCGCGAGCTGGCCTCGACGATGGTGGGCCTGGGCACCGACCACGGCGTGAAGACGGTGGCCCTGCTGACGGACATGTCGACGCCGCTGGGCCTGACCGCCGGCAACGCCCTCGAAGTCCGCGAGTCGGTGGAGGTCCTGGCGGGCGGCGGACCCGCTGACGTGGTCGAGCTGACGATCGCCCTGGCCCGCGAAATGCTGGAAGCGGCGGGTGTCCGTGACGCCGACCCGGCGAAGGCCTTGGCCGACGGCTCGGCGATGGACGTCTGGCGCCGCATGATCGCGGCCCAGGGCGGTGACCCGGACGCGGAGCTGCCGGTCGCACGCGAGCAGCACGTGATCAAGGCTCCGTCCTCCGGTGTCCTGACCCGCCTCGACGCCTACGACATCGGCGTCGCCGCCTGGCGCCTGGGTGCCGGGCGCGCCCGCAAGGAGGACCCGGTGCAGGCGGGCGCCGGCATCGAGATGCACGCCAAGCCGGGCGACACGGTGACCGAGGGCCAGCCCCTGCTCACCCTGCACACGGACACGCCGGAGCGCTTCGAGTACGCGCTCCAGTCGGTGGAGGGCTCGTACGACATCGCCGCGACGGGGACGGACTTCACGGCTTCGCCGGTGGTGCTGGAGCGTATTGCCTGACCTGGGGTTTCCCCGTCTGGGGTGAACGGGATCGGTGGATCTGCGCCGGTCCCGTTCGGCATGCCGGGACCGCTGGCGCCCCCCTCGGCACCGGTGAGTTCCCGGTCGCCTGACCGTCAGCCCAGCAAGGCCGCCACCACGACCAACACGGGCACCGAAATCACCGTCGACAGCAGTATCGAGTCCCGCGCCAACCGCTCGGCCACCCCATAACTGGACGCGTACGTGAACAGGTTCTGCGCGGCAGGCAGTGCCGACGTCACCACCACGTCCAGCAGCGGAGCGCCCCGCAGGCCGAACACCCCCGCCGCCAGCGCCCACGCCGCAGCCGGCTGCCCCACCGACTTCAGCGCGACCGAGAGCAGCACCGGATGCCGGTCCGGACCCCGGCCGGGCATCGTGCTGCCGCACAGGGAGATGCCGAAGGCCAGCAGGACGGCCGGGACCGACATGCCGCCGATCAGGGTCAGCGGGTCCAGGACGGGCGCCGGGACCTTCAACCTCGCCGCCGAGACCGCCACCCCCGCCAGCGAGCCGACCGCGATCGGGTTGCGCAACGGCGTCAGCAGCCGCCGCCACAGCGGCCCCTTCTCGCCCTCGCCGGAGAGGTCCAGGACCGTCAGCGCGATCGGGGTGACCCCGACCAGCTGGAACAGCAGCACCGGTGCCACCAGCGACGCGTCTCCCAGGACGTACACCGCGATCGGAATGCCGAGGTTGCCGGAGTTGACGTAGCTGGAGCACAGCGCGCCGATCGTCGTACGGCCCACGCCCCAGCGCCGTACGACCCCGACAGCGACGAAGACTCCGGCCGCCGCGGCCGTGCTCAGTGCCGTGACCAGCAGGCGGCTGGAGAAGATCACCGAGAGGTCGGTCTGCGCGAGCGTGGTGAAGAGCAGGGCGGGGGAGGCCACGTGGAAGGCCAGCTTGGTGAGGACCTCCCGGCCATGGTCGCCGAGGTAACCGCGCCGACCGATCGCATAGCCCACGCCGATGACGACCGCGATCACCGCGAACCCGGTCAACACCCCCTGCACAGGACCTCCTTGGCGGAGCGGAAACCGCAGGGTATTCGGGGATGCGCTGATGCATGGGGCATGCAGCCAACCCTCCGGGGAAGGAGGGGAGCGGGTCAACGTGATCTCGGTCGGCGGACAGCCCGCGCACGTGGGATGAGCAGCGGGAATCGGCGACCGGCGCCCGGCCCCGATGAGTTACGCCCGCCCGCTCGGTCTACCGATCGTGGATGCCATGACACCCGCTGTACTCGTGCTGGTCGGCCCCGTCACCCGGGACGAGGTGGCAGGGCTGTGCGACGACGTGCGGGCGCTGCTGGCGGCCTCGGGCGCAGGGGTCGTGGTGTGTGACGTCGCAGGGCTCGGGCCGCCGGGACTCGGCGCCGTCGACCTGCTGGCGCGGCTGCAGCTGGCCGCCCGGCGGGCCGGAGGCCGGATACGGCTGCGCGACCCCGACCCGGCCCTACACGCCCTCCTCGACCTGGTCGGCCTCCGCTTCGAGATGGAGGGGGAGCCCGAACAGCGGGAACCAGCGCTGAGTGTCGAGGAAGCAGTGGAACCCGGTGATCCGGCCGTCTGATATCTCCAGGACCTGGACCGCCCAGGGGCTGAAGCCGCCCTTGTCCGGGTCCGGCTTGTACTGGGCGAACCCCGGCAGCCCGTTGACCTGCACCGGCACCAGATGCGAGCCCGCACAGGGGGCGCCCAGGGTCGTCATGAAGCCGGTGATGTCCTCGACGCCGGTCAGCCACAGGTCGAACGGCGGCATCGTCATGATGGCGTCCTCGTGCAGCAGGGCCGTCAGCGCCGTCATGTCATAGCCCTCGAAGGCCGCGACATACCGCTCCAGGAGCTTTTGCTGCTCGTCGTCCAGCGGGTCGGAGGCGGCGGCGTCGCTGCCCGGTTGCTGCTGCTGCTCGGCGAGTGTCGCGCGGGCCCGCTGCAGGGCGCTGTTGACCGACGCGACCGTCGTGCCGAGCAGCTCGGCGACCTCGCTCGCCTTCCAGGCCAGCACCTCGCGCAGGATCAGCACCGCCCGCTGCTTGGGCGGCAGCTGCTGCAGGGCGGCCATGAAGGCGAGCCGCACCGACTCCTTGGCGACGGCCGCCTCCGCCGGGTCGTCAGTCGTCGGCAGCACCCGGCTGTCCGGCATCGGCTCCAGCCAGGTGTTGTCCGGGCGGGGAGAGAGCGCCGCCTGGGCCAGCGGCGTCGACTCCGTCAGGTCCATCGGCCTGGCCCGCTTGTTGCCGGCGGTCAGCATGTCCAGGCACACGTTCGTCGCGATGCGGTACAGCCACGACCGGAGGCTGGAGCGCCCCTCGAACTTCTCGTAGCTCCGCCAGGCGCGGACCATCGTGTCCTGCACCGCGTCCTCGGCCTCGAAGGACGAGCCGAGCATGCGGTAGCAGTACCCGGTCAGTTCGACGCGGTGTTTCTCCAGCCTGACGTCGAGGTCCGTTGTCGTAGTCGCCGTGCCGTCGCTCATCGTCCACCCACCCCTGTGGCCGTATCCCGAAGAGCGCCTCATCGCGCCCAACACCTCGGAAGCTACCGCAGCCCACTGACAATGGCCCCCGGAGCGCACAAACGCCCAGGTGGGAGCCGTTGTCAGACCAGTTGCTGCACGGACATGAGCGGATGCCGGTGCGCGGTCGCCACGTCCTTCGACACACCCTCGCCATCCGGCTCGCCGCCCTGTCGCCCGCCGCAGGCGGTGCGTTCGATCCGGAACTCCATCAGAAATCCCCCTGGTCAAGGCCGGTCGCCAAGGACCGCGGAGGCCCTCCGCGACCACTGACAACCCGCCCCCACCAGGGGGAACAGGATCCGCTCCGGCTCAGGCCGCCGTAGTCAGCCCCTGCTGCTGTCGCTGCAGCCGCGCCGCCCGCGTCCCGAAGACCGTGATCGTCACGACGCCGAGCACCGCCAGCAGGCCGACCCCGACGGTTCCGGCCCAGCCGCCCGCGTGGAAGGCGATCGCGCCCACCGTGCTGCCCGCGCTGGAGCCGATGTAGTACGCGGACTGGTACAGCGCGGAAGCCTGCGCGCGGCCGTGGGTCGCCGTCTTGCTCACCGCCGAGGACGCCACCGCGTGCCCCGCGAAGAAGCCGCCCGTGATCAGGACCAGGCCCAGCAGGACCAGGGGGAGGGAGCCCGCGAGGGACACCAGCAGACCGGTCGCCGTCGTCGCGCCCGCCGCGTACAGGGCGCCTCGGCGGCCCAGGCGGCCCACCAGCCGGCCCGCCGTCGACGCCGACACCGTGCCGACCAGGTAGACCAGGAAGATCGAGCCGATGATGCCCTGGGGGAGGCCGAACGGCGCCTCCGTCAGGCGGTAGCCGATGACCGTGTACACGCCGCCGAAGATCGTCATGAACAGGGCGCCGATCGCGTACAGGCGGCACAGCAGCGGGTCGGCGAGGTGGGCGCGGACCGTGCGGGCCAGCACACGCGGCCGCAGCGAGCCCCGCCTGAAGTGGCGCGGCGCCGGGAGCAGCAGCCGGAAGGCGACCGCGCAGGCCACCGCGAGCGCGCCGAT
This sequence comes from Streptomyces sp. SD31, assembly GCF_052068475.1. Taxonomy (NCBI): domain Bacteria; kingdom Bacillati; phylum Actinomycetota; class Actinomycetes; order Kitasatosporales; family Streptomycetaceae; genus Streptomyces; species Streptomyces sp. SD31. The sequence continues at coordinate 274,733 of NZ_JBQHCX010000009.1, forward strand.
CACGCCGACCGCGACCCGCCAGCCCCATTCCTGCGCGACCCAGCCGGTGATCACCCGGCCGCTCATGCCGCCGACGCTGTTGCCCGCGACGAACAGCCCGATCGCCGTGACCAGCGCCTTCGGCCGGACCTCCTCGGCCAGATAGGCCGTGGCCGACGCCGGCAGACCCGCCAGCGCCGCGCCCTGGACCGCCCGCAGCACGACCAGGGCGGTCAGGTTCGGCGCGAAGGGGACCAGCAGCCCGACCGTCACCGCGACCGCCAGCGACGCCGTCATGACCGTACGGCGTCCGAACCGCTCCGACAGCGCGCTCATCGGCAGTACGAACAGGGCCAGACCGCCCGTCGCCGCCGCCACCGTCCAGCTCGCCTCGCTCGCCGCCACCCCGAACTCACCGGAGATCAGCGGCAAAAGGGCCTGCGTGGAGTAGAGAAGCGCGAAGGTCGCGACACCGGCGAGGAAGAGGGCGAAGCTCATCCGGCGGTAGCCGGGGCCGCCCGGGGCCATACGGGAGTCGACGACAGGGACAGAGGGTGCGGCGCCCACGGTGGTGGACGCCCCGGTACTGGCGGGAGACATGCTTCGAAGCTACGTACGATCCCGCTGATCCGTCCAATGCATGGATTGGCCATAATCGTTCCCATGGAGCATCAGCAGAGGTCACGGGCTCGCCTGTCACCGTCCAGTGACACAGAAGACATGGTGATGTTGCTGGCCCCCCGCCTCGCGTACTTCGCCGGCGTCGCCCGCACCGAGCACGTCACCCGGGCCGCGCAGGAGATGCAGGTCCCGCAGTCCACGCTCTCGCGCGCCATGGTCCGCCTCGAACAGGACCTTGGCGTCGACCTCTTCGCCCGCCACGGCCGTACGGTCTCGCTGACCCCCGCCGGCCGCACCTTCCTCGCCTCCGTCGAACGCGCCCTCGCCGAGATCGAGCGCGCCGCCGACGAGGTCCGCGCCGACGCCGATCCGGCCACCGGAAAGGTCGCCTTCGGCTTCCTGCACACCATGGGCGCCGAAACGGTCCCGGGCCTCCTGCAGGCCTTCCGCGCCGACCACCCCCGGGTCCGCTTCAGCCTCGTCCAGAACTACGGCGAGGCGATGATCGAGCGGCTGCGGTCCGGTGAGCTCGACCTGTGCCTGACATCCCCGGTGCCGGACGCCCCCGACCTGGTGGCCCGCCGCCTGGACGAACAGAAACTCCGCCTGGTCGTCCCCGCCGACCACCGTCTGGCCTCACGCAGACGCATCCGCCTGGCCGAGGCGGCCGACGAGACCTTCGTGACCCTGGAGCCCGGCTACGGCATGCGCCGCATCACCGACGACCTGTGCCAGGAGGCGGGCTTCAAGCCGCGTATCGCCTTCGAGGGAGAGGAGGCGGAGACGCTGCGGGGGCTGGTGGCGGCCGGCTTGGGGGTCGCCCTCCTGCCTCCACCGGCCGTACCCCGCCCCGGGGTCATGGAACTGACGGTCACTGCCCCGAGAGCGGCACGAGAGATCGGCGTGGCATGGCTGGCGGACCGCCCGGACACGCCCCCAGTGGCCGCCTTCAAGAAGTTCCTGCTTTCAAGAAGGGGAAACCTGTTGCCGTGAAGGGGCGCGGGGCTCTGTTCGATATGCGGCTCCGCCGCGGGGGCGCGACCAGCCACGGACAACCCGCAGCCCGAGGACGATCCCAACCCCTGTGGCGCTACCGTCTCTGCCCGAAGCCGGAGGCCAACGGCATCCGCAACCCCAAGGGCGGCGGAGCAGCCAGCGCGTCGGCGACCGGCCGGGAGAACGCCCTCCCGAACAGCGCCCCCATGACGAAGTCCTCGGCCAACGCGAGGACTTCATCCCGATGCTGATGCAACCCGTGCCGATCGGAGTGCACTTCGAACCGGCACACATCCCGATTCGCCTTCTTCGCCCGCACCGCCAGCCGAAAGGACAGCTCGGGGTCGGAGACCTCGTCATTCGTGCCGTGCACGATCAGCACCCGCCGCCCGCCCAGCTGCTTCACCGGTTCGGGCGAGGCCGCCAGGTCCTCCTCCGGCAGCCAAGGAGCGATCGCCAGCACGGAGTTGACGGCCTCATGGCCACCCGCGTGCAGGGCCGCCCGCCCGCCCATGTCGATCCCGGCGAGGCACACGGGGACGTCCCCATAGCGCCGTACGACCTCGTCCGCCGCCCATGACGCGTCGCTCGCGAGGTTCGCGGCGCTGCCGTTCCAGCCACGGAAGCGGTAGTGGACGACATGCGCCGCCAGCCCCTCCCCGCGTCCCGCCCGCATCAGGCGGCGCCCCAGCGTCCGCACGTACGAGGTCGCCAACCATGTGGCCGGCTTGCGTTGTGATACCTCGTCACCGCCGGGAAGCAGGAGGACCACGCCACTCACCGCTGTCGGCTCCGGCCCGATCGCTCTGCCCAGCCGGGCCCTGCGAACCGGCGTCGCTTGGTGTGCCATGACAGAACAGTGTCAGAAGCGCGGGTGTACGCCACCCTGCCGTGGGGTCACCGTTACGTATCGACGAATTCGTACAGCGAGGGAAACGGCCCGATGAGCGCGCCGTCTACGCGCGTAGGCGTTACAGTGCGAAAATGACGAGCGAGACTGCCCCCAAGGCGACCATTCCGAGCTCGGACCAGATCCGCCGGGCGCCGAAGGTTCTGCTGCACGACCACCTCGACGGCGGGCTGCGCCCCGGCACCGTCGTCGAACTCGCCCGCGCGACGGGCTACACCCAGCTCCCCGAGACCGACCCCGCCAAGCTCGGCCTGTGGTTCCGCGAGGCGGCCGACTCCGGCTCGCTGGAGCGGTACTTGGAGACCTTCTCCCACACCGTCGGCGTGATGCAGACCCGCGAGTCCCTCGTCCGGGTCGCGCGCGAGTGCGCCGAGGACCTCGCCGAGGACGGGGTCGTCTACGCCGAGGTGCGGTACGCGCCCGAACAGCACCTCGAAGGCGGGCTCACTCTCGAAGAGGTCGTCGAGGCCGTCAACGAGGGCTTCAGGGAGGGTGAGCGGATCGCGCGGGAGAACGGCCACCGCATCCGCGTGGGTGCCCTGCTGACCGCCATGCGACACGCCGCCCGCTCCCTGGAGATCGCCGAACTCGCCAACCGCTACCGCGACCTGGGCGTCGTCGGCTTCGACATCGCGGGCGCCGAGGCCGGCCATCCGCCGACCCGGCATCTCGACGCCTTCGAGTACCTCAAGCGCGAGAACAACCACTTCACCATCCACGCGGGCGAGGCCTTCGGTCTGCCGTCCATCTGGCAGGCCCTGCAGTGGTGCGGCGCCGACCGGCTCGGGCACGGGGTGCGCATCATCGACGACATCCAGGTGCACGCCGACGGCTCGGTGAAGCTCGGCCGGCTCGCCTCGTACGTACGGGACAAGCGCATCCCGTTGGAGCTGTGCCCCAGCTCCAACCTCCAGACGGGCGCCGCCGACTCCTACGCCGCCCACCCCATCGGTCTGCTGCGCCGGCTGCACTTCCGGGCCACCGTGAACACCGACAACCGCCTCATGTCCCACACCACCATGAGCCGAGAATTCGAGCACCTTGTCGAGGCATTCGGTTACACGCTCGACGACATGCAGTGGTTCTCCGTCAATGCGATGAAATCATCGTTCATTCCTTTCGATGAACGGCTCGCGATGATCAATGACGTGATCAAGCCCGGATATGCCGAACTGAAGTCCGAGTGGCTTTTCCGACAGGCGACCTCTACCAGCGACTCTGCGGCTGAGGAGGGGTGACCGGAGGCTCTGCGCCCACGGGGAATGCAGGCACCATTCACAATCCGTCCTCATTTCGATGTTTGCGGCGGTGTGCCGGGCGTGTTTACGGTCGAGAACCGCTCACCACCCCGTATCGAATTTCGAGGACGCATTTCATGAAGCAGTCTGCTGCCAAGACCCTCGGTGTCGCCGCGCTCGGTGCCGCCTTCGCCGCCGCCGGTGCGGGCGCCGCGAACGCCGCGCCGATCGCCCCGGACGCCGCCGGTGCGGCGCTGGGCGCCGTTCAGACCCTCCCCGTCGGGGACCTCGCCCAGGCGGCGCCGGGTGCCGGTGCGGGGCTGGCCGCCGGGCCCGAGGCGGTCACCACCGGACTGGCCGCCGCGCAGACCGGCGTGACGTCCGGTGTGCAGCCGGCCGCCGAGCAGGCGCTGGCCGGTGGTCCGACCGGCGCTGCCGGCGGGCTGCTCGGCGGTATGCCGGTGCAGGGTCTGTCCGCCGAGGGCCTCACCCAGGGGGCGCCCGCGGGTCTGCCCACCGAAGGCCTGCCCGTGAGCGGTGTTCCGCTCGGCTGAGGCCGCTCACCCTGAGCGCGCCGCTGGGGCGCACCCTTGGACACCGGGTGCGCCCCAGCGGCGTATCCGTTTACGCCTGTACGCCTGTGCGTCGAGCGGTTCACCAGGCCGTGCGTGTCTTGCTCGCCTTGTCTTCCGAGGGGAGCAGGAGCCACAGGGCTATGTAGAGCAGGAACTGCGGGCCGGGGAGCAGGCAGGAGACCAGGAAGATCACGCGCATCGTCGTCGTGGAGGTGCCGAAGCGCCGGGCCAATGCGGCGCACACGCCGCCGATCATGCGGCCGTGGGTGGGGCGGACAAGCGCGGTCATGGTGCGGCTCCTTCGCGAACGTCGGTCGAAAGCCCCTGGTGGGGCCTCCCGAGGCGGTGCCTCATCTGACATCAACACTAGGGCGACGAAGCGGGCAAAGCGTCACTCTACGGAGCTATGCCGACCCTGGGAATCGTCGGGGTCCGCCCCTGAGAGGGCTCATCCTGGGGGACCGTCGCCCGGTGTACGCGCGCGGACCTGCGGCGGAGCCAGGCGCGGGCGAAGGGGACCACCGTCGTGTGCGCCAGGGCCACGCCCACCGTGTTCAGCAGCAGTGAGTCGACGTCGACGATCTGGCCGGGTACGCCGGTCTGCAGCAGCTCGATGCCCAGCGAGATCAGGGTGCCGGCGGCGGCCGTGCGGACCAGGGAGCCGAGGGGGGAGGTGGTGAGTCTGCCGTGTGCCATCGGGATCAGGACGCCGAGTGGTGCGAGCAGCGCGAGGCCCTCGGCGATGCGGCGGGCGGCCTCCTGCCAGCCCAGTGCCAGATCCGCTCTGATTCCGGCGAACGGCCGCAGGTTGGCGGGCATGACCCAGGGGACGTCCAGCGGGCGCAGCGTGAGCCAGGCGACGAACGCGAGGTGCGCGACCAGGAGGACACCTCCCGTCGCACGGATGCGGATCGCGGCGCTGCCGCCGATGGAGCCTTGACGCTGCACGCCCCCCAAGACGCGCCCCCCGGCGGGATCGGTTCCGGGATGCGGTGCAACGGGGTGAGGCGTCCGCCACAACGTGCCTCCGGCGGTGGGGCGGGGGTGCCTGCGGCGGCCTGTGCGGGTGGGTGGGGGTGCGTGTCGGGTGCCTGCGGCGCCTCTGCCGATTCGGTGGGGGTTTGCGTAGCGCCTGCGGGTGGGGTGTGGGTCGGGGCCGTGCCGGGGGGTGTCCGTCCTCGGTCGGGCGGTTGGCGTTGCGCTGGAGGTGCCGTGTCTTGACGCCCGACTCTGCGGGCGGACACCCCCCGGCACGTCCCCTTCCCGCCGTACGCGAGTGCGGCGGGAAGGGGGTGCGCCACGGTTCAGCCGTTTGTGACCTCGGTCGATGGGGGCTCGTTGCTGCCGGGGCGGGTGCGGACCTCGTCCGTGCACTCGTAGCGGCGTAGGGGGGCGTCGTCGGGGCCGCCGAGGATTACCGAGCCGTCGCCCTCGGCTGCTGTCGAGGCCGAGAAGGTGCAGACGATCTGGGCGAGTGCGTATGACGTGAGGTCGTTGGGGGGTGTGCTCAGGCGCAGTGCCTCGTCGGGGTCGTCGGCGCGTGGGCTGCTCACGGTCATGGCGCCGCGGACGTCCGTGGTGTAGCCGGCCTCCTTCTCGTCGGCCGACGGGGTTGCCTCCAGCGCGTCCAGGAGGCCCTGGGCCACGAGGACGCGTCGTTCCGAGTCCGCGGTGCCTTCCGGTACGCGTACGGTGCGGTCGACGGCCACCAGCTGGGAACCGCAGAGCAGGAACACCTGGACCGGGAGTCCTCGCGTGGCCTGCGTCGACACGTCCGGTTCGGAGAGCGAGCAGTGCACGCGGGAGGGGCCGGGGCCGAAGTCGGTCGGGACCTCCGTGGACCGTATGCCGCAGCCGGTCAGCAGGGCGGCGGAGAGTGTGGAGAGTGCCAGTAGGCGGCATACGTTCCGCTTCGGCATCACGCGTCCCCCTTCTTCGTGGCGTCGGCGCCCTTGCCGTTGTTCTCGTCGCCGTCCTGTTCCGCCAGCTTCGACGCGTCCCGGGGCAGGTGCAGGGTGAACACCGCGCCGCCCTCGGGGGAGTTGGCGGCGGTGATGTCGCCGCCGTGGATGTGGGCGTTCTCCAGGGCGATGGACAGGCCGAGGCCGCTGCCCTCGGAGCGGGGGCGGGAGGCGCTGGCCTTGTAGAAGCGGTCGAAGACGTGGGGGAGGACGTCTTCGGGGATGCCGGGGCCGTGGTCGCGGACCTGGATGACCACTGAGTCGTCCGCCTCGCCGACCGAGACGCGGACCGGCGAGCCGCCGTGCTTGAGCGCGTTCCCGATGAGGTTGGCCAGGATGACGTCGAGGCGGCGGGGGTCCAGGCGGGCCATGAGGCCGCGCTCGGCGTCCAGGTCCACCGCGTCCAGCCAGGCCCGCGCGTCTATGCACGCCGTGATCTGGTCCGCGACGTCGACGTTGTCCAGGACCAGGCGGGCCGTGCCCGCGTCGAAGCGGGTGACCTCCATGAGGTTCTCGACGAGGTCGTTCAGGCGACGGGTTTCGCTGACCACGAGGCGGACCGCGGGCTCGATCATGGGGTCCATGGAGCCGGTCTCCGCCTCCAGCTCCTCCTCCAGCACCTCCGTCACGGCGGTGATCGCGGTGAGGGGGGTGCGCAGCTCGTGCGACATGTCGGCCACGAAGCGGCGGGACGCCTCATCCCGCCCGGCCATGTCGGCGACCCGCTTCTCCAGAGCCTCCGCGGCGTTGTTGAACGTCCGGGAGAGGTCGGCCAGTTCGTCCGTTCCGGAGACCCGGAGGCGGGTGTCCAGCTTGCCCTCGCCGAGCCGGCGGGCGGCGGCGCCCAGGCGCTGGACGGGCTTCAGTACGGTCGTGGCGGCGGCCTGCGCCAGCAGCGCGGAGCCGATCAGAGCCAGGCCCGTGGCGATGCCGAGCGACCAGGCGAGGGAGTTGAGGTCCTTGGCCTCCTGCTCCAGGGACTTGAGCATGTAGCCGGTCGGGCCGCCGCCGTTCACCTTGGTGCCGGCGATCAGATACGGCTGGTCGTCCTCCACGATCCGCTGCCAGTACAGGTGGTACTCAGCCTTGTTGGTGGAGTCGACCGGCTGCTTCTCGTTCACCGCCTCGCGCAGCGACGCGGGCACGTCCGCGAGCGTGAAGCCGTCCAGGCCGCCGGAGGAGCCGTATGCGGGAGTGCCGTCGGCGTCGTCGGCGACCAGCAGCACGCTGAAGCGCTGGCTGCTGTTGGCCATCTGCCCGGCGGTGTGCTGCAGTTCGTCCTGCGTCGGAGTCTGGGGCAGCAGGCCCGCGCGGTTCTGCATCTCCTGCTCGAAGTCGCGCAGCACCGCGTCCTGGGTGCGCGTGAGCACCGCCTCGCGGTTGAGCCAGTAGGCGATCCCGGAAGCCGATACGGCGGCCGTGAGCGCCACCAGGCCGAAGACGACCACCAGGCGCAGCCGCAGGCTGGTGAAACGCAGCCTCGACCACACTCCCTTGCGAGCCGCGACCCAGCCGCGGAAACCCCCTTGCGCCTTGGTCACTGAGGCGCGTCCAGGCGGTAGCCGACACCACGGACGGTACGGATCAGGGTGGGGGAGGAGGGGACGTCCTCGACCTTGGCGCGCAGTCGCTGGACGCAGGCGTCGACGAGGCGAGAGTCGCCCAGGTAGTCGTGCTCCCAGACCAGGCGCAGCAGTTGCTGACGGGACAGGGCCTGGCCCGGGCGGCGGCTCAGTTCGAGCAGCAGGCGCAGCTCGGTCGGGGTGAGCTGGAGGTCCTCGCCGTTCTTCGTCACGGTCATCGCCGCACGGTCGATGACGAGGCTGCCGTAGGTCGCCGCGTCGTTGGACTCCCGCTCGCCGCGCCGCAGCACGGCCCGGATCCGGGCGTCGAGGACGCGCCCCTGCACGGGTTTGACGACATAGTCGTCCGCGCCGGACTCCAGCCCGACCACGACGTCGATGTCGTCGCTGCGCGCGGTCAGCAGGATGATCGGCAGCTGGTCGGTGCGCCGGATGCGGCGGCACACCTCGAAGCCGTCGATGCCGGGCAGCATCACGTCCAGCACGATCAGGTCCGGCCGCTGCTCACGCAGCAGTTTCAGCCCGTCCTCGCCGGTGGCAGCCGTGGCCACACGGTGTCCCTGGCGCGTCAGTGAGAGCTCCAGGGCCGTGCGGATGGCGTCGTCGTCCTCGATCAGCAACAGGGAAGGCACGGGGGTCATTCTGGCCCATGCGGGGCGGTCTTTCGACACCTGTACGAGCTGTACGGATACGCGCACGTAGCGCTCATGACTGTGTGCGGGCTGTCGCGCGCCTGGCGACGGCCTACGGCACAGGCCCCTGTGACAGGTCTGTGACAGTCGGCGGACACGGCCATGAAGGTGCCCGGGCAAGCTTTTCGGCACAGGCAAGACAGCACGTCGCAAGACAGCAAGTCGCACGACAGCAAGACGAACGAGAACACCGGAAGTCCACGACGGGGGGCGCGAGATGAACACGCTGCACGGCACCAGCACCAGCGCAGTGATCACGCGTCTGCACGACGTGCACGGGGGCCGGGGTTCCGAGAAGTCCGGTGCCGTGAGCGGGCGGGGGTGCGCTCGCGGCACCGGGCGTCAGCACACCGCGTACATGACGGTGGTTGACGGTTTCACGGGGGAAACGCACGGGGGAGCCGCGTACAGGGAGGACTCGGGGGAGCGTCGGAGCTCGCTGTCGGAGGCGGAGTTCACCGCCTACGTCCAGGAGCGCCGCGCCTCCCTGTACGCCACCGCCTACCACCTGACCGGTGACCGTTTCGAGGCCGAGGATCTGCTGCAGAGCGCCCTCTTCTCGACGTACAAGGCCTGGGACCGGATCAGCGACAAGGCCGCGGTGGGTGGCTATCTGCGGCGGACGATGACGAACCTGCACATCAGCGCGTGGCGGCGCCGCAAGCTGAACGAATACCCGACCGAGGAGCTGCCGGAGACGCCCGGCGACACGGACGCGATGCGCGGCACCGAGCTGCGCGCGGTCCTGTGGCAGGCGCTCGCCCGCCTCCCCGAGCTCCAGCGGACGATGCTGGTCCTTCGCTACTACGAGGGCCGCACCGACCCGGAGATCGCGGAGATCCTCGACATCAGTGTCGGCACGGTGAAGTCCAGCATCTGGCGGTCACTCCGCCGGCTGCGCGAGGACGAGGTCCTCAGCTTCGGCCGTGACGAGGAGGACGCCTTCGGGGAGCTCGTCGCCTGAAGGTCTTGGGGGACCGCTCGGGGGAGCGGTGGCAAGTGGGGGGGGGACCCACGGGGGCCGGGGGGCCCGCGGGGGGACCCACGGGGGAAACGGGGGGTGCTCCGCCACGGGGGAAGCGGCGGAGCACAACGGCAGCGGGGCTGGAGGGCCGGGGGGTCCGTCCAGTCCCGCTTCGCTGTGCGGTCAGCGGACCGTCATGAGGGTCGCTTCGGCGGCTGAGTCGCCGACGGCGATGGCGTCGGCGGGATCGCTTCCCTCGACCGCGTACGCGCCGGTCCTGTCCTCGGGAATGCTGACCCCGGGGTCGTTCGGGGTGTCGTCGCACTCCACGATCGTGGCGGTGCCCAGCCGCTCGCCGACGGTGAAGTCCGTGTCCGTGGTGGGCAGATAGCCGCGGTTGTCGTACGTCACCAACCCTGAGCAGGAGGCCGCGGCCTCGCCGCCCGACCCGGCGCAGCCGACGCCCGCCGTGAGGAGCAGGGCTGTCATGAGCAGCCGTCGGCCGGCACGCGAGTGGGTGGTCATCGGCTTCCTTTCCGCGGGGGCCGTTGTTCCGGTCCTACGACGGAGAAGGCGCCGGCTTCGTTCAGGTGGCCGGAGTCGCCGCCGGGCGGCGGCCCGCGGCGGCCGCGGTGAGGCGGCCGAGGGCCTCGTCCCGGTCGCAGGCGTGGGCGCCCAGCCCGGTCTGGTGGGCGATGATCGAGCGTTCCAGGCGCATCAGGCGCCAGCCGCGGCGCAGGAGGAACGGGACCGACTTGCGGCCCTCCTTCAGGTCGCGCACGAAGCGGCGGCGGAAGGTCTTCACCGGTCCGCGGCTCAGGCACAGCGCGTCGGCCAGCACACCGAGTTCCCGGCAGCGGTTCACGATCTCGGCCGCGAAGATGCCCTCCGCGATGAACAGTGGGGTACGGCCGATCTCGACGGTCTCCTCGCCGGTGCGGGCGCTGAGCGAGATGTCGTACAGCGGCACGTTCGTACGGCCCGTGCGGCACAGCTCCGTGATCGCCGCCACGGCCGTGTCGGCGTCCCACGAGTCGGGGTGGTCCCAGTCGATGTCGGAGCTCCCGGGGACCTGCGGCAGGGTCGGGTCGTCGCCCTCTTTGTAGAAGTCGTCGAGCCGTAGCACCGGAAGGCCGGAGCGGGCGGCGAGAAGGGACTTGCCGGAGCCGGAGGGGCCGCAGAGCAGCACGACTCGCGTCGGTATGGGCGGATGGGAACTCACGGGACACCAGTGTGAGGCATGGCAGGGGCCGGGAACGACCCCGCGGGTCGGCTTTGCAGCGCGCGTCACATCCCAACTGCCCTTCGTGATGGACTGATTGCCCTGTGTGACGGGCGGGTGGCATGGCAGAGAGCCGCGCTTCCCCTGGACGGAGGGGAAACGCGGCTCTCCGGTCTCAGCGCCCGGCAGGCCTCAGCGGCCTCAGTACGACGAGCCCGACGCGCCCAGCGACCCCGTCGGGTGCCAGACCGTCTTGGTCTCCAGGAACGCCGTCATGCGGTCGATGCCGGGGGTGGCCGTGTAATCCACAGGCTGTGGACGCAGGACGCGCTTCAGGTTGTCCGCCGCCGCGATCTCCAGTTCCTTCGCCAGCACCTCGTCGGCGCCCGCGAGGTCGATCGCGTTGACGTCCTGGTGCGCGGCCAGCGGCGTCGCGATCTCGGCCGTACGGCCGGAGAGGACGTTGACCACGCCGCCGGGGAGGTCGGAGGTGGCCAGGACCTCGCCGAGGGAGAGGGCGGGGAGCGGGGACTTCTCGGACGCCACCACGACCGCCGTGTTGCCGGTGGCGATCACCGGGGCGACGACCGAGACCAGGCCCAGGAAGGACGACTCCTGGGGGGCCAGGACGGCCACGACGCCCGTCGGCTCCGGGGAGGAGAGGTTGAAGAACGGGCCCGCGACCGGGTTGCCGCCGCCGACCACCTGGGCGATCTTGTCGGTCCAGCCCGCGTACCAGACCCAGCGGTCGATCGCCGCGTCGACCTGCGCCGCCGCCTTCGACTTCGACAGGCCCTCGGCATCGGCGACTTCGCGGACGTACTGCTCGCGCCGGCCCTCCAGCATCTCGGCGATGCGGTAGAGGATCTGGCCGCGGTTGTACGCCGTGGCGCCGGACCACGCGCCGAACGCCTTGCGCGCCGCGACCACCGCGTCACGGGCGTCCTTGCGGGACGACAGGGGTACGTTCGCCAGCCAGTTGCCCTTGGAGTCGCTCACCTCGTACACCCGGCCGCTCTCGGAACGCGGGAACTTCCCGCCGACGTACAGCTTGTAGGTCTTGAACACGCTGAGCCGCGCTTCGGACTTCTCAGACATCGAGGTACGCCTCCAGGCCGTGGCGGCCGCCCTCGCGGCCGAAGCCCGACTCCTTGTAGCCGCCGAACGGCGAGGTCGGGTCGAACTTGTTGAACGTGTTGGACCAGACGACGCCGGCGCGGAGCTTGCCCGCCACGGCCAGGATCCGCGAACCCTTCTCCGTCCAGATGCCCGCCGACAGGCCGTACGGGGTGTTGTTGGCCTTGGCGACGGCCTCGTCCGGCGTGCGGAAGGTGAGGACCGACAGGACCGGGCCGAAGATCTCGTCGCGGGCGATCCGGTGCGCCTGGGTGACGTTCGTGAAGAGCGTCGGCGCGAACCAGTAGCCGCTCTCGGGCAGCTCGCACGCCGGGGACCAGCGCTCGGCGCCCTCCGCCTCGCCCTGCTCGACGAGCGAGGTGATGCGGGTGAGCTGCTCCTCGGAGTTGATCGCGCCGATGTCGGTGTTCTTGTCGAGGGGGTCGCCCAGGCGGAGGGTCGACAGGCGGCGCTTCAGGGCATCCAGCAGCTCGTCCTGGATCGACTCCTGGACCAGCAGACGGCTGCCCGCGCAGCAGACCTGGCCCTGGTTGAAGAAGATCCCGTTGACGATGCCTTCGACGGCCTGGTCGATGGGGGCGTCGTCGAAGACGATGTTGGCGCCCTTGCCGCCCAGTTCCAGGGTGAGCTTCTTGCGGCTGCCTGCGACCGTGCGGGCGATCTCCTTGCCGACGGCCGTGGAGCCGGTGAAGGCGACCTTGTTGACGTCCGGGTGCGCGACGAGCGCGGCGCCCGTGTCGCCGTAGCCCGGAAGGATGTTGACGACACCCTTCGGGAGGCCTGCCTGGCGGCAGATGTCCGCGAAGAAGAGGGCGGAGAGGGGGGTCGTCTCGGCGGGCTTGAGCACGACGGTGTTGCCGGTGGCGAGCGCGGGGGCGATCTTCCACGCCAGCATCAGCAGCGGGAAGTTCCAGGGGATGACCTGGCCGGCGACGCCGAGGGGCTTGGGGTTGGCCCCGAAACCGGCGTGCTCCAGCTTGTCTGCCCAGCCCGCGTAGTAGAAGAAGTGCGCGGCGACCAGGGGGAGGTCGGCGTCGCGGGTCTCCTTGATCGGCTTGCCGTTGTCCAGGGTTTCCAGGACGGCGAGCTCGCGGGCCCGCTCCTGGATGATCCGGGCGATGCGGAACAGGTACTTCGCGCGCTCGGAGCCGGGCAGCGCCGACCACTTCTCGAAGGCCTTGCGGGCGGCCTTCACTGCGCGGTCGACGTCCGCCTCGCCGGCCTGGGCGATCTCGGAGAGGACCTCCTCGGTGGACGGCGAGACGGTCTTGAAGACCTTGCCGTCCGCCGCGTCCACGAACTCGCCGTCGATGAACAGGCCGTAGGAGGGCGCGATGTCGACGATCGAGCGGGACTCGGGGGCCGGTGCGTATTCGAATGCCGATGCCATGGTGATCAGTCCACCGTCACGTAGTCGGGGCCGGAGTAGCGGCCGGTGGCCAGCTTCTGACGCTGCATCAGCAGGTCGTTCAGGAGCGAGGAGGCGCCGAAGCGGAACCAGTGGTTGTCCAGCCAGTCCTCGCCCGCGGTCTCGTTGACCAGTACGAGAAATTTGATGGCGTCCTTGGTCGTCCTGATCCCGCCGGCCGGCTTCACGCCGATCTGGATGCCGGTCTGGGTACGGAAGTCGCGTACCGCTTCCAGCATGAGGAGCGTGTTCGCCGGGGTGGCGTTGACGGCGACCTTGCCGGTGGACGTCTTGATGAAGTCCGCGCCCGCCAGCATGCCGAGCCAGCTGGCGCGGCGGATGTTGTCGTACGTCGACAGCTCGCCGGTCTCGAAGATGACCTTGAGGCGGGCGCTGGTCCCGCAGGCCTCCTTCACGGCGACGATCTCGTCGTACACCTTCAGGTAGTTCCCCGCGAGGAAGGCCCCGCGGTCGATGACCATGTCGATCTCGTCCGCACCGGCTGCGACGGCGTCGCGCACGTCGGCCAGCTTCACGGCGAGGGCCGCCCTGCCGGCCGGGAAGGCGGTGGCGACCGAGGCGACCTTCACGGTCGAGCCGGCGACGGCCTCCTTGGCGGTGGCCACCATGTCGGGGTAGACACAGACGGCCGCGGTCGCCGGGGTCGTACGGTCGGTGGGGTCGGGGTGGACCGCCTTGGCGCCGAGCGCCCGGACCTTGCCCGGGGTGTCCGCGCCTTCCAGCGTCGTCAGGTCGACCATCGAGATGGCGAGGTCGATGGCGTACGCCTTCGCGGTCGTCTTGATGGAACGGGTGCCGAGGGACGCGGCACGCCCCTCCAGGCCGACCGCGTCGACGCCGGGCAGCCCGTGGAGGAAGCGGCGCAGCGTGCTGTCGGACGCGGTCACGTCCGTGAGTGCGTGAGCGCTGGGGGTACCTCCCACGCTTTCGGCAGTGGGGGAGGGTGCATTGGTGGGCATGGTCACCAGACGAGCATATCTACGCGCGTAGCGGCTGTACAGGCCCGGATGCTCATCTTGTGCGGGGGGTGTGCGTATGAGCGCCGTCGGGGGCGTCGGGCAGAATCGGGCTCATGACGACCCCGGAGCATCAGCCCCCCACCCCCGATCCCGCGTCGAAGGACCGGATCTACCGCTCGCCCATGGGCATCGTCGGCGGTGTCGCGCTGCTGGCCATCGTGCTCTGGCTGGGCGGCGACGCGCTGGTGCGGGGCGAGGGGCGCACGCAGTGGCTGGCACTCGCGGCGCTGATCCTGATCGTGCCGCTGGTGTCCGCGTTCACCCTGCGTCCCGCCGTCTACGCCAACGAGGACCGACTGCGCATCCGCAATCCGCTCCGCGTGATCGTGCTGCCCTGGGGGCAGATCGCCGCACTGCGGTCCGGTTACTCGAACGAGGTCGTCACCAAGTCCGGCACCAAGTTCCAGCTCTGGGCGGTCCCGGTCTCGCTGCGGGCCCGCAAGAAGGCGGCGCGGCGCTCGGCCCGGGCGGCCGCGGAGCGGAGCGCTGCCGCGCGGGGTGAGCGGGGTGGTCGCGCGGGCGGGACGATGGGGCTCGGAGGGCTCGGGTTCGGGGCGCCGCGAGGGGATGCCGACGCGGAAGGGCCCATGCGGGCCGAGACCGACAAGGTCGTCGACGACCTGCGCGAACTGCTGGAGCAGCGGCAGACGGCGGAGTCCGCGCAGGGTGAGGTGA
Source organism: Streptomyces sp. SD31 (assembly GCF_052068475.1). Taxonomy (NCBI): domain Bacteria; kingdom Bacillati; phylum Actinomycetota; class Actinomycetes; order Kitasatosporales; family Streptomycetaceae; genus Streptomyces; species Streptomyces sp. SD31. The sequence goes on from NZ_JBQHCX010000009.1 coordinate 289,734, forward strand.
CCGTGCGATGGGCTTATGAGGTGGCGGGGCCGGTGGTCGCGGGGGCTTTGCTGCTGGTGATTTTGCTGGTGGTGGGGTAGGGGCCGGGTATCGCCGGTCGCCGGGCGCTCGGCGTTGCGGGTTCTTCGACCGGAGCGCGGCCCTCCTCAGGGCGCGCCCGGATACACCAGTGCCATGTGCGCGCTGCAGTACGCCGACCCCGTGACCGCCGTCGTGAGGGCCAGCGTGCGGTAGCGGCGGGAGGCGCGGGACAGGTGCAGGGCGAGGGGGAGCAGAAGGGGGAAGGCGGGGAGGAGGAAGCGGGCGCGTGGGAAGTAGACGCCGCCGCTGCCCAGGACGATCGCCAGCAGTACGGCCGTGAACACCAGCAGCGGCACGGGCTGCCGGTCCCCCATCGACAGCCCGAACAGCACCACCGACGCGATCAGCGTGAGCGTCACCATCACCAGGAACAGCCGGGGATTGGGCTCGTACACCAGCAGCTGCCGCATCACACGCAGGGTCTCGCGGCCACCGTCCAGCTCGTTGCGCCACAGCCGCTGTACGGCGAAGTAGCCGTCCCAGCGGCCCACCCGCAGGCCCACCCAGCCGACGTATCCGCACCAGCCGAGCGGCGCGATCGCGGCGGCCGCGAGGGTACGGAGGCGGAAGCGGCGGCGTAGGGCGAGCAGGGCCGTCACCGTGACCGCCGCCGCCACCGCGATGCCGGTCGGGCGGGTCAGACCCGCGAGTGCCGCGAGCCAGGCGGCGGTGAGGAGGCGGCCGGTCAGCACGCCGTACAGCGACCAGGCCGCGAGCGCCGTGAACAGGGACTCGGTGTAGCCCATCCACTGGACCAGGCCGACCGGGAGCGCGGCCCACAGGACCGTGAGGAGGACGCCGACCCGGCGGCCGTGCAGCCGGTCGCCGACCGCGAAGACGCCCCACGCGGCGACGACGGAGGCGATCACGGCGAGGGCGAGGCCCGTGCTCGCGCGGGTCCCCGGCGTGACGGCGGCGACCGCCTTGACCAGGACCGGGTAGAGCGGGAAGAAGGCGAGGTTGTTGGCGCCGTACGCGGTGCCGAGTTCGTGCGCGTAGCCGTGGTCGGCGATGCCGAGGTACCAGTCGGCGTCCCACCGCGTCGCCAGGATCGGCCATACGCCGTGCCGTTGGCGGTGGGCCCAGACGGTGAGGAGCAGCAGGCCCGTGCAGCGGACGGCGAGGTAGGCGAGGAGGGCGGGGGCCGCGCGGCGCAGGGCGTGCAGCAGGGTGGGGAGCGCGCGCGGCGGGGACGGGGGCGGGGAGCCGGAGCGGGGGGCGGCGCCGGGGGCGGTGGCCGCTCGGGGTGTCGGCCGGAATGCGGTCGTGGACACGGCGGTGGCTCCAGGCAACTCGGTGGTGCGTTTCCGTTCCACCGTTGCCCGGGGGGCGGGACGGGGCGTGGAGCCCGGGTCAACCGCCGTGGGGAAATCGCCCGAAGGGGTGCCTCCGGATGGAGGCACCCCTTCGGGAACGACCAGAGGTTCGCGTACGGCTCAGATGCCTGCCGCCGCCGACAGGTCCCGCTTGATCGTCTCGAGCAGGTCGGTCGCCCTCGCACGGGCGGCCGGGAGGTCGGCGTGCGTCGCGACCGGGACGACGACCTCCAGGTAGCACTTCAGCTTGGGCTCCGTGCCGCTGGGGCGGACGATGACGCGGGCGCCTTCGAGGGTGTAGCGCAGGCCGTCGGTGGGCGGGAGCGTCTCGGTGCCCTGGCTGAGGTCCTCGGAGCGGGTGATGGCCAGGCCGGCGAGCTGGGTCGGCGGCTGCTCGCGCAGCCGGCGCATGGCGTTCGCGATGACCGACAGGTCCTGGACGCGGACCGAGAGCTGGTCGGTGGCGTGCAGGCCGTGCTCCACGGCGAGGTCGTCGAGCAGGTCGAGGAGCGTGCGGCCCTCGGCCTTGAGCACGGAGGCGAGCTCGGTGATCAGCAGGGCGGCGGTGATGCCGTCCTTGTCGCGTACGCCCTCGGGGTCGACGCAGTAGCCGAGGGCCTCCTCGTAGCCGTAGCGCAGGCCGTCGACGCGGGCGATCCACTTGAAGCCGGTGAGGGTCTCCTCGTACGCCAGCCCCGCCTTCTCGGCGATCCGGCCGAGGAGGGAGGAGGAGACGATCGACTCGGCGAACGTGCCCTGTGCTCCGCGGTTGACGAGGTGCGCGGCGAGCAGCGCGCCCACCTCGTCGCCGCGCAGCATCCGCCACGCGTCCCCGTCCTTGACGGCCGCGGCGCAGCGGTCGGCGTCGGGGTCGTTGGCGATGACGAGGTCCGGGTCGGTCTCGCGGGCCTTGGCGAAGGCCAGGTCCATCGCGCCGGGCTCTTCCGGGTTGGGGAAGGCGACGGTGGGGAAGTCCGGGTCGGGGTCGGCCTGCTCGGCGACGAGGGCGGGGGCGGGGAAGCCGGCGCGCTCGAAGGCGGCGAGGAGGACGTCCTTGCCGACACCGTGCATCGCCGTGTAGACGGTGCGGGCGGTGCGGGGGGAGTCGGGGGCGAGGACCGCGTCGGTGCGGGCGAGGTAGGCGTTCAGGACGCTGTCGTCGAGGGTGTCCCAACCCTCCGTGGGGCGGGGGACCACGGTGAGGGACGGGACGGCGGCGATCTCTTCCGCGATGTCGATGTCCGCGGGCGGGACGATCTGGGAGCCGTCGCCGAGGTAGACCTTGTAGCCGTTGTCGCGGGGCGGGTTGTGGCTGGCGGTGACCTCGACTCCGGCGACCGCGCCCAGGTGCCTTATGGCGTAGGCCAGGACGGGGGTGGGGAGGGGGCGGGGGAGTACGGCGGCGCGCAGGCCGGCGCCGGTCATCACGGCGGCGGTGTCGCGGGCGAAGTCCTCCGACTTGTGGCGGGCGTCGTAGCCGATGACGACGAGGCCGTTCTCGTGGCCCTGCTTCTTGAGGTACGTGGCGAGGCCGGCGGCGGCGCGGATGACGACGGTGCGGTTCATGCGCAGGGGGCCGGCGCCGAGTTCTCCGCGGAGGCCCGCGGTGCCGAACTGGAGCGTGCCGCTGAAGCGTGCGGCGAGCTCTTCGACGTCCGCGGCGTCGATGAGCTTGGCGAGCTCGTCGCGGGTCTCCGGGTCCGGGTCCTCGGCGAGCCATGCCTGGGCCCGGGCGATGAGATCGTCGTGCACGTCGGTCTGCCTCTCGTTCGTGTCGTTCGGAGCGGGTCGGGCTGGGAGGGTGTTTTCGCCCCCGCCGCCCCTACCCGTCCCATCCCTGGGGGCCTGCGGCCCCCAGACCCCCGCTTTCGGCCCTGAACGGGCCTCGTCCTCAAACGCCGGACGGGCTGAGTACGTCAGCCCCTCCGGCGTTTGAGGAGCGGGGTCGAAGGGGCGGAGCCCCTTCAAGGATGGGACGGGTAGGGGCGGCGGGGGCGAAGGAACGCCCTACAGTCGCCCCAGCACCTGCGCCAGCAGCGACCCCATCCGCGTCGCCGAGTCGCGCCCGGCCTGCAGGACCTCCTCGTGGTTGAGGGGCTCGCCCGTCATACCCGCCGCGAGGTTCGTCACCAGCGAGATGCCCAGCACCTCCGCACCCGCCTCACGCGCCGCGATGGCTTCCAGCACCGTCGACATGCCCACCAGGTCCGCGCCGATCACGCGGGCCATGCGGATCTCGGCCGGCGTCTCGTAGTGCGGGCCGGGGAACTGGGCGTAGACGCCTTCCTCCAGCGTGGGGTCGACCTCCTTGCACAGGGCGCGCAGGCGGGGGGAGTAGAGGTCGGTGAGGTCGACGAAGTTGGCGCCGATGATGGGGGAGGTGGCCGTGAGGTTGATGTGGTCGCTGATCAGGACCGGCTGGCCGGGGCGCATGCCCTCGCGCAGGCCGCCGCAGCCGTTGGTGAGAACCAGCGTCTTGCAGCCGGCTGCCACGGCGGTGCGGACACCGTGGGCCACCGCCGCGACGCCGCGGCCCTCGTAGTAGTGGGTGCGGCCCAGGAAGACGAGGGTGCGCTTGTTGCCGATCCGGTAGGAGCGGATCTTGCCGCCGTGCCCTTCCACCGCCGGCGGGGGGAACCCGGGCAGCTCGGTGACCGGGAACTCGGCCTCGGGGGCGCCGAGAGCGTCCACGGCCGGTGCCCAGCCGGAGCCCATCACGAGGGCGACGTCGTGGGTCTCGGCGCCGGTGAGTTCGCGCAGGCGAGCGGCGGCGGCGTCGGCGGCGGCGTGGGGGTCGCCCTGGATGTCGTCCGGAAGAAGAGATGCGTTCACGCGACTGAGGGTAGCCGGTTTGGGCCTACGCGCGTAGATGACAGAGCTCACGGGATGGCGATCGTTGTCTTGTCGTTTCCAACGAAAGGGGTGACAGGAGGGACCGGGGTGGCTGAAGGGCCGCTGGGCCTCAGCAAGGACGCTTCCGCAGCTCCATCACGTAATCGTGCGGCGCGCCGGCGGACTCCGCCGCGTCCGCGAGTTCGCCCAGGTAGCGGGCCGACGGCAGCCCGCCCTCGTAGGCGTTCAGCACGTACACCCACGCCGACTCCTCGCCCTCCAGCGTGTCGACCCGTACCCGGAGCCGCCGGTAGATGCCCAGGCCGACGCCCTCCCAGCGGTCCAGGGACTCCTCGTCCATCGGGGCGATGTCGTACAGCGCGACGAAGACCTGCTCCTTCGGCTCCTCGACGAGCGTCGCCAGCGCCCCGTCCCAGCCCAGCTGCTCGCCCCCGAACGTCAGTCGCCACCCGTTCAGCCAGCCGGTGGCGCGCAGCGGCGAGTGCGGGGCGCGGCGGGTCATCAGCCGCGCGTCGAGATTGCCGGCGTACGCGGCGTAGAGCGACATGCACAGAGGGTACGGCAGGTGAATCGTCCTCCCCTCCCGTAACAGTGGTGTCTCGGGCGGGCCCCCAGGCAGTGGCACGGTGAGGCGTGCGGGACAATGGAGTACGTGACTCGGATCGTGATCATCGGTGGCGGACCCGGCGGATACGAGGCGGCCCTGGTGGCCGCCCAACTCGGCGCGGAGGTGACCGTCGTCGACTGCGACGGCCTGGGCGGGGCGTCGGTGCTCACCGACTGCGTGCCCTCGAAGACCCTCATCGCCACGGCCGAGGTGATGACGACCTTCGATTCCTCGTACGAGGAGCTGGGGATCATCGTCGCCGACGACACCCCGCACATCGACACGCCCGCGCGTGTCGTGGGCGTCGATCTGGGCAAGGTCAACCGGCGTGTGAAGCGGCTCGCGCTCGCGCAGTCCCACGACATCACCGCCTCCGTCACGCGTGCCGGTGCGCGCGTGCTGCGGGGGCGCGGCCGACTGGAGGGCATGCAGGCCCTCGACGGCTCGCGCAAGGTCGTGGTGCGGGCCGCGGACGGCACCGAGGAGACCCTCGTCGCCGATGCCGTGCTCATCGCCACCGGTGGACATCCCCGCGAGCTGCCCGACGCCCAGCCCGACGGCGAGCGCATCCTGAACTGGACCCAGGTCTACGACCTCACCGAGCTGCCCGAGGAGCTCATCGTGGTCGGGTCGGGTGTCACCGGCGCCGAGTTCGCCGGCGCCTACCAGGCGCTCGGGTCACGGGTCACCCTCGTGTCGTCCCGGGACCGCGTGCTGCCGGGTGAGGACCCGGACGCCGCCGCCGTCCTCGAGGACGTCTTCCGGCGCCGTGGCATGAACGTCATGGCCCGCTCGCGCGCCGCCGCCGCCAAGCGCGTCGGCGACCGGGTGGAGGTCACCCTCGCCGACGGCCGTGTCATCAGCGGCAGCCACTGCCTGATGGCCGTCGGCGCCATCCCGAACTCCGCGGGCATGGGCCTGGAGGAGGCCGGCGTCAAACTGCGCGAGTCCGGGCACATCTGGACCGACAAGGTGTCCCGGACGACCGCGCCGGGTGTGTACGCCGCCGGTGACGTGACCGGTGTCTTCGCCCTCGCCTCGGTGGCGGCGATGCAGGGACGCATCGCCATGTACCACTTCCTCGGCGACGCGGTGGCCCCGCTGAACCTGAAGACCGTGTCGTCGAATGTCTTCACCGATCCGGAGATCGCCACCGTCGGCTACACCCAGGCCGACGTGGACGCGGGCAAGATCGACGCCCGGGTCGTCAAGCTGCCGCTGCTGCGCAACCCGCGCGCCAAGATGCAGGGCATCCGGGACGGCTTCGTCAAGATCTTCTGCCGTCCGGGTACGGGCATCGTCGTCGGCGGTGTGGTCGTGGCGCCGCGCGCCTCGGAACTGATCCACCCCATCTCGATCGCGGTCGACAACAATCTGACGGTCGAACAGATCGCGAACGCCTTCACCGTGTACCCCTCCCTTTCGGGGTCGATCGCCGAGGTGGCACGGCAGCTGCACACGCGGAAGTCCGGCGACGAGATCTGACGGCCGAAACCAACTCCTCGCTGGTCACGGGGAGTTGTCGAGCATGCGTACGGCATAGGCGGCGGGACTAGGCCCTATACCACTTCTCGCCCTTGCGTACGAACAACTTCTGTTATTCGGCGCAAACTGCTGAAACCAGACGGTCGTTGGGGTTACTGTCAGTTTCGTGTTCGCTGCAGAACGTCGCCAATTGATCCTCGAAATGGTGCGAGCGAACGGGGCCGTGTCGCTCCGTGAGCTCGCCCGCGTCGTCCAGACCTCCGAAGTGACCGTACGGCGGGACGTGCGCGCACTGGAGGCAGAAGGACTCCTCGACCGCCGGCATGGCGGTGCGGTATTGCCGGGCGGGTTCACGCGGGAGTCCGGCTTTCCGCAGAAATCACATCTCGCGACCGCCGAGAAGACGGCCATCGCCGACCTCGCCGCGAACTTCGTGGAGGAGGGCGAGGCGATCGTCGTCGGGGCGGGGACCACCACGCAGGAGCTGGCACGTCGGCTCGCTCGCGTCCCCGGACTGACCGTCGTCACCAACTCCCTTCTGGTGGCACAGGCGTTGGCCCATGCCAACCGGGTCGAGGTCGTGATGACCGGCGGCACGCTGCGTGGTTCGAACTACGCCCTGGTGGGCAGTGGCGCCGAGCAGTCCCTGCAAGGGCTGCGGGTGTCCCGGGCCTTCATCTCCGGGAGCGGGCTCACCGCCGAGCGCGGGCTGTCCACGTCCAACATGCTCTCGGCGTCCGTCGACCGGGCGCTGGTGCAGGCGGCCGCGGAGGTCGTCGTCCTTGCCGACCACACGAAGCTCGGTACGGACACGATGTTCCAGACGGTGCCCACGGAGGTCATCACGCGGCTCGTCACCGACGATCCGCCGGCGCATGACGACCGTGCCCACACCGAGTTGCAGGCCCTGGCCGACCAGGGGGTGCAGATCGCCGTGGCCGGGGCGACCGGGAACCCGGGGGGTGACGAGGTCCCGGCGCGGCGGCGTGCCCTGCCGGGGCCGAGGCGGGGGCAGGCGCCGGGTGCGCCCGGGCTGCGGTCCGCTGCGGCGGTGCTCGGTGAGCAGGGGCCGGAGAGGGAACGGGAGCGGGCCCGGGTCGCGGATCTGCGGCGGCGTTAGGTTCGCCTGTTCGCCGTAGGGGTTCGTGGTGGTGTGCGGGTGCGGGTTGATTGTGGCTTGTCGCGCCCGCGCGGCGGAGCCGCATATCGATACAGCCCCGCGCCCCTTCAGGTCGGCTGCCGCTCAGTCTGCTTTCAAGCCCCGCAGCGTCAGCATCAGCAACCGGTCGGCCAACTCCGGATCTCCCGGCGTCTCCTCCGCCGCCAGTGCGATCGCGTGGGTCAGTTGCAGTAGGTCGCCGATCGCCACGTCCTCCCGGACCCTGCCCGCCTCCTGTGCGCGTGCCAGCAGTGCGCCGCCCGCTTCTCTGATCGGGCCGCTGCACCGGGCCAGGGCCGAGGTGTTGTCGTACGACACGGACATCAGGGACCTGGCCAGGCCCCGGTACTCCCCGGCGTGGGTGACCATCTCGCGCAGCCAGGTCACCAGGGCCGCGCAGGGTTCCGGGGCGTGCAGGAGTTCTCGGGAGCGGGTCAGGAGGTCGCCGACCGCGTCCTCGAAGACCGCGCTCAGCAGGGCGTCGCGGTTGGGGAAGTGGCGGTACAGCGTGCCGATTCCGACGCCCGCGCGGCGGGCCACGTCCTCCAAGGACGCGTCCGTGCCGCGTTCGGCGAAGGCGGAGCGGGCCTCGGTGACCAGACGCTCGTAGTTGCGGCGGGCATCGGCGCGCATGCCTGCCGGCGGCCGGGCCATGGGGGTCACCTGCCCTTCCTTCACTTGTTCCGTGGCTTCAGCATGCCATCGGCGGCCGGACACCAAGAAAGAGGCGCCCGGTGGACTGATCGCTCAGTCCGCCGGGCGCCTCGGGACGTCGTACGTCTCAGTCCTTGATCTCGCAGATGGGGGCGCCGGAGGTGAGGGAGGCGCCGACCTCGGCGGACAGGCCCTTGATGGTGCCGGACTTGTGCGCGTTCAGGGGCTGTTCCATCTTCATCGCTTCGAGTACGACGATCAGGTCGCCTTCCTTGACCTCCTGGCCCTCCTCGACGGCCACCTTGACGATGGTGCCCTGCATCGGGGAGGCGAGGGTGTCGCCGGAGGCCGCGGGGCCGGACTTCTTGGCCGCGCGGCGCTTGGGCTTGGCCCCTGCCGCGAGGCCGGTGCGGGCCAGGGTCATGCCGAGCGAGGCCGGCAGGGAGACCTCCAGGCGCTTGCCGCCGACCTCGACCACGACCGTCTCACGGCCGGCCTCCTCGTCCGCCTCGGTGTCGGCGGGAGCGGCGAAGGGCTTGATGTCGTTGACGAACTCGGTCTCGATCCAGCGGGTGTGGACCGTGAACGGCTCGCTGGAGCCGGTCAGTTCCGGCGCGAACGCCGGGTCGGTGACCACCGCGCGGTGGAACGGGATCGCCGTCGCCATGCCCTCCACCTGGAACTCCGCCAGCGCACGGGCGGCGCGCTGCAGCGCCTGCTCGCGGGTGGCGCCGGTGACGATCAGCTTGGCCAGCAGGGAGTCCCAGGCCGGGCCGATCACGGAGCCGGACTCGACGCCCGCGTCCAGGCGGACGCCGGGGCCGGTGGGCGGGGCGAAGGTGGTGACGGTGCCGGGGGCGGGCAGGAAGTTGCGGCCCGGGTCCTCGCCGTTGATGCGGAACTCGAAGGAATGGCCGCGCAGCGGCGGGTCGTCGTAGCCGAGCTCCTCACCGTCGGCGATGCGGAACATCTCCCGCACCAGGTCGATGCCGGCGACCTCCTCGGTGACCGGGTGCTCCACCTGCAGACGCGTGTTGACCTCCAGGAAGGAGATCGTGCCGTCCAGGCCGACGAGGAACTCCACCGTGCCGGCGCCGACGTAGCCGGCCTCCTTCAGGATCGCCTTGGAGGAGGAGTAGAGATCGGCGACCTGCTCGTCGGAGAGGAACGGCGCCGGGGCCTCCTCGACCAGCTTCTGGTGGCGGCGCTGCAGCGAGCAGTCACGCGTCGACACGACGACCACGTTGCCGTGGGAGTCGGCCAGGCACTGGGTCTCCACGTGCCGCGGCTTGTCGAGGTAGCGCTCGACGAAGCACTCACCGCGGCCGAAGGCGGCGACGGCCTCGCGGACGGCGGAGTCGTACAGCTCGGGCACCTCTTCGAGCGTGCGGGCGACCTTCAGGCCGCGTCCGCCACCACCGAAGGCGGCCTTGATGGCGATCGGCAGGCCGTGCTCCTCGGCGAAGGCGACGACCTCCTCGGCCCCGCTCACGGGGTCGGGCGTGCCGGCCACGAGAGGAGCGCCGGCGCGCTGCGCGATGTGCCGGGCGGCCACCTTGTCGCCGAGGTCGCGGATGGCCTGCGGCGGCGGGCCGATCCAGATCAGACCGGCGTCCAGGACCGCTTGGGCGAAGTCGGCGTTCTCGGAGAGGAAGCCGTAGCCCGGGTGGATCGCGTCCGCCCCGGACTCACGCGCGGCCTTGAGGACCTTGTCGATGTCCAGGTAGCTGGTGGCCGGAGTGTCACCGCCCAGGGCGAACGCCTCATCCGCGGCGCGGACATGCAGAGCGTCCCGGTCCGGGTCGGCATAGACGGCCACGCTCGCGATCCCGGCGTCCCGGCAGGCCCGGGCCACGCGGACAGCGATTTCGCCACGGTTGGCGATGAGCACCTTGCGCACGATTGAGGCTCCCTCCTTGAAACAAGCCGAGTTTAGGGACTGCCGACACGCCACATCGACCCGTCCCCAGTGGTGAGCTTGCCCACACGGAGCGTGATTCCAGGCTCGCTCGACCTGCGAAATCCCATGTCGCGCCTCGGTACGCAGGTCTCTCCCGGCAAACCCTAGCCCTCCGCTGTGGTCAAGGTCTCTGTCATCACGTGCTGCGGGCCACTCTGTTTCTTTGTGGAATCCCTACGAATGGCCCAATGATTCTTTGCTGGCGCCCGAACCCTTGTCCCGGGGTTTACCCGTTAGTAGCGTTCGCGATGTCTCGTACGTACTTGGGGTAACAGCGCGGCTCGGAAGTGGGTGGGGACCGGTGGTACGCAGACCGGTGGCGTGGGTGGTGGCGCTCGTGCTCTTCGTCGAGGGGCTCGGCGTCGCGGCGCTGCAGTGGTTCCTCGGTGTCGTCGTCGACCGGCAGGACATGTCGCTGGCGGGCCTGGACCCTGACGTGATGTCGACGTCCTCGAAGGTCGGCGGCCTGGTCTTCGGCGGCTACTTCGCGCTGTGCGGGCTGGTGGCCCTGCTCGTGGCGGCGCGCGACCGCGCCCCGGTCGGCTTCGGGCGCATCCTGCTCATCAGCGCGGCCGTGGTGCACGGGCTGCTGGGCGCCTTCGCCTGGGGGCTGGTGGGCTGGGCGGCGTTCCTGTTCATGGTCGTCGTACTCGGCCTGATAGTGCTGCTGCTGATGACGTACGACGCCCAGGGCACGCCCGCCTCCGAGAAGCCCGCCGACGCCGCTCCCGACGGGGGCAAGGGCGGCGACGGCTCCCCGGCCGACGGTTCTCCGGCCGGCGGGCCCCCGGTCACCCCTCCGCCGGCGCCCACAACTCCGTGATGCCGATGCCCAGTTGGCTCAGCAGTCGCCGTACCAGCGGCAGGCTGATGCCGATCACATTGCCGTGGTCGCCGTCGATGCCGTCGATGAACGGGGCCGAGCGGCCGTCGAGGGTGAACGCCCCGGCGACGTAGAGGGGTTCGCCCGAGGCGACGTACGCGGCGATCTCCTCGTCGGTCGGCTCGCCGAAGCGGACGACCGTGGAGGCGGTCGCGGAGGTGTACCGGCCGGTGGCGGTGTCGTAGACGCAGTGGCCGGTCTGGAGGGTGCCCGCCCGGCCGCGCATCGACTTCCAGCGGGCCGTGGCCTCCTCGGCGTCGGCCGGCTTGCCCAGGGCCTCGCCGTCCAGGTCGAGGACCGAGTCGCAGCCGATCACGATGGCGCCCTTGACCTCCGGCTTCGCCGCCACGACGGAGGCCTTCGCCTCGGCCAGGGCCAGTGCCAGCTCGGCGGGGGTGGGCGCGGTGACGGCGTCCTCGTCGACACCGCTCACGATGACCTCGGGGTCCAGACCGGCCTGGCGGAGCAGATTGAGCCGGGCGGGGGACTGGGAGGCGAGGATGAGTCGGCGGCGCGGCTGATCAGTCATGCGGTCAGCGTATCGGCGCGCCCGGCCGGGCTCATCTCAGCCCGAGCACGATCATCGTGAGCACCATGGCCAGCGCCATGAGAACGCCCAGCCGCCGCAACATCTCCTGCATGTCGCGCAGTTCCTTGGGCGGCTCGTTCTCCGGGTCGGACCACAGCATGCCTTCCATCGTCGATCGGGGATCCGGGGCGGCGCCTGAGTACGCATACTCAACTTCCCTGCAAACGGTGCTACGGTTCCATTAGCTAAAGGGACTTTAGTTCTGTTTGGAGGATGTGCTGCCATGTTCACGACTTCCTGGACCGCGTCACCCCAACTGCCCAGCGAGGGCTTCACCCCCAACTGGTCCCGCGAGGGCTTCTGGCGCCAGTCACTGCGGCAGGTCGTACGGCTGTCGGCGGGCGGCGGCCGGGTGCGGGTGCGGCTCTCGCACGTCTACGGCGCCTCGCCCGTGCGCGTCGCGAGCGCGAGCGTGGGGCGTACGGCCGCGGGGGCGGCCGTGGAGCCGGGGTCGCTCGTGCGGCTCACCTTCGGGGGTGCCGCAGGTGCCGCTGTACCAGCACGCGGCGAGCTGGTCAGCGATGACGTCCCGCTCGCCGTCGCCGCCGGGGAGTCGGTGACCGTCACGCTGTACTTCGACACCACCACCGGGCCCGCGACCTTCCACGCCCAGGCCTTCGCGACCAGCTACCGGGGCGAGGGCGACCTGGCGGCCGACACCGGCGGCGAGGGATTCGACGCGGTGACCGAGTCCTGGTACTTCCTGTCGGCGGTGGAGGTCGACGCCGGGCGCGGGGACGCCGTCGCGCTCCTCGGGGACTCGATCACGGACGGGTTCGGGTCGACGCCAGGCGCCGACCGGCGCTGGTCGGACGTCCTCGCCGCGCGCACGGGCCGGCCCGTGCTCAACGCGGGCATCGGCGGGAATCTGCTGCTCAACGACTCCGCGTGGTACGGCGACGGCGGCATCCGCCGGTTGCGCCGGGATGTTCTCGACCGGCCCGGAGTGGACACGCTCGTCGTCCTGCTCGGGCTGAACGACATCGGTTTCAGCGAGACGGACGAGCAGCCGACCTACAAACCGGCGCCGGTGGTGGAGGCGGAGGAACTCATCGCCGGGCACCGGGAGTTGATACGGGAGGGCAGGGCGGCGGGACTGCGGGTGATCGGGGCGACTCTGCTGCCGTTCGGGGGCTCGGACCACTGGGGTGAGCACGCGGCCAAGGTGAGTCACGAGCTGAACGAATGGATTCGCTGCTCGGGGGAGTACGACGCGGTGGTGGATCTGAACCGGGCGCTGGCCGACCCCGCGGACCCCGACCGCCTGCACCCGGCGTACGACTTCGGCGACCACCTGCACCCGAACGATGCCGGGTACGAGGCGATGGCCGAAGTCGTGTCAACGCTCCTCTAAGCGGGCCAGTACGTACGCGCCCATGTCGTCGGGCCCGGCTGCGGCACCCTCTGCGCCGCGATACGGGCCGGGTCGGACCAGGAATCGCGCGGGGTGGGTGCGCCGGGCGGGACGGTGCTCGCCGCCGCGGCGCGGGCGCGGACCACCGCCAGTGCGGCGGCCAGCTCCTCCGGTGTCGGGTTGCCCCGTAGGACCTTGATGTTCATGACGGCTCCCAGCGGGCCTAGAGGGGGATGTTGCCGTGCTTCTTCGGAGGCAGGGATTCCCGCTTGGTGCGCAGCTGACGCAGGCCGCGTACGACGTGCAGACGGGTGTCGGACGGCATGATCACCGCGTCGATGTAGCCGCGTTCGGCCGCGACATAGGGGTTGAGGAGGGTGTCCTCGTACTCCTGGATCAGCCGGGCGCGCACCGCCTCCAGGTCCTCGCCGTTTGCCTCCGCTTCAGCGATGGTGCGCCGGTGCAGGATGTTGACGGCGCCCTGGGCGCCCATGACGGCGATCTGGGCGGTGGGCCAGGCGAGGTTGAGGTCGGCGCCGAGGTGCTTGGAGCCCATGACGTCGTAGGCGCCGCCGAAGGCCTTGCGGGTGATGACCGTGATCAGCGGGACCGTCGCCTCGGCGTAGGCGTAGATCAGCTTGGCGCCGCGGCGGATGATGCCGTCGTGCTCCTGGTCGACGCCCGGGAGGAAGCCGGGGACGTCGACGAAGGTGATGACCGGGACGTTGAAGGCGTCGCAGGTGCGCACGAAGCGCGCGGCCTTCTCGCTGGCCTGGATGTCGAGGCAGCCGGCGAACTGCATCGGCTGGTTGGCGACGATGCCGACCGGGCGGCCCTCGACCCGGCCGAAGCCGGTGAGGATGTTCGGCGCGAACAGCGGCTGCGTCTCGAAGAACTCGGCGTCGTCCAGGACGTGCTCGATCACCGTGTGCATGTCGTACGGCTGGTTCGCGCTGTCCGGCACGATCGTGTCCAGCTCGCGGTCCTCGTCGGTGACGGACAGGTCCGCCTCCTCCGGGAACGCCGGAGCCTCGGAGAGGTTGTTGGACGGCAGGTACGACAGCAGCTGCTTGACGTACTCGATGGCGTCCTTCTCGTCGCCGGCCATGTGGTGGGCCACGCCGGAGGCGGAGTTGTGGGTGCGGGCGCCGCCCAGCTCCTCGAAGCCGACGTCCTCGCCGGTGACGGTCTTGATGACGTCCGGGCCGGTGATGAACATGTGCGAGGTCTGGTCGACCATGATCGTGAAGTCGGTGATGGCGGGCGAGTACACCGCACCGCCCGCACACGGGCCGACGACCAGGCTGATCTGCGGAATGACCCCGGACGCGTGCGTGTTGCGGCGGAAGATCTCGCCGTACGCGCCCAGCGAGGCCACACCCTCCTGGATGCGGGCGCCGCCGGAGTCGTTGATGCCGATGACCGGACAGCCGGTCTTCAGCGCGAAGTCCATGACCTTGACGATCTTCTGGCCGTAGACCTCGCCCAGCGCACCGCCGAACACGGTGAAGTCCTGGGAGAACACGGCGACGGGGCGGCCGTCGACGGTTCCGTACCCGGTGACGACACCGTCGCCGTAGGGGCGGTTCTTCTCCAGGCCGAAGTTGGTGGAGCGGTGCCGGGCGAACTCGTCGAGCTCGACGAAGGAGTCCTCGTCGAGGAGGAGCTCGATGCGCTCACGGGCCGTCAACTTGCCCTTGGCGTGCTGCTTTTCGACGGCGCGAGCGGAGCCGGCGTGCGTCGCTTCCTCGATACGGCGCTGGAGATCCGCGAGCTTGCCCGCGGTGGTGTGGATGTCGATCCCTTGGGTCTCTTGGATCTCGTGACGCTCTTCCGGCTCGGACATCGGGATGGCGCTCCCTGCCTGCTCAAAAGGGGGGACGGTTACTCATCCGTAGAGTAGTGGGGGGCCTACGAATCAGCAGTGCGGCGTTTCACACACCTAGGGTGGCTTGCATGACGCCGCGAGATGCATCCGACGACAGCCGCTGGTCCGACCTGGAACGTCCGCCGCTCAACGTCGCCGCGCTGCGACGCGGGCTCGTGCGGGAAGGCGGCCTGTGGCGGGACGTGGAGGTGGTGCGGCGCACCGGCTCCACCAACACCGACCTGGTGGACCTGGCCACCGAGGGCAAGGCGAGCGAGGGCAGCGTCCTGGTCGCCGAGGAGCAGACGGCCGGCAAGGGCCGCCTCGACCGGCAGTGGACGGCCCCGCCCCGCTCGGGGCTGTTCTTCTCCGTGCTGCTGAACCCCGCCGAGGTGCCGCCGGCCCGCTGGGGCTGGCTCCCGCTGCTCACCGGGGTCGCCGTGGCGACGGGGCTGTCGCGGGCGGCGGGCATCGACACGGCACTCAAGTGGCCGAACGACCTGCTGGTGACCGTGGGCGGCGAGGAACGCAAGGCCGGCGGGATCCTGGCGGAGCGGGCCGGGAACGAAGGGGTGGTCGTCGGCGTCGGCATCAATGTCACGCTGCGTGAGGACGAACTGCCGGTGCCGCAGGCGGGCTCCCTGGCCCTCGCCGGGGCCGTGAGCACGGACCGCGATCCGCTGCTGCGGGGCGTGTTGCGGTCGTTGGAGGAGTGGTACGGGCGTTGGCGGGCCGCGGCTGGGGACCCGGTGGTGAGCGGGCTGCAGGAGACGTATGCGGCGGGGTGCGCGACGCTGGGAAGGGTCGTGCGGGCCGAGCTGCCGGGGGAACGGACGATCACGGGGGAGGCGGTCGCCATCGACGGGGACGGGCGGCTGGTACTGGCGACGGGGGAAGGGGTGCAGGAGCCCGTGGGGGCGGGGGACATCGTGCATCTGAGGCCGGCGTAGGTGCGGGTGGGGCCGTACGCCTCTCGGGAGTGAGGTGGCCCACACCTGCCGTAAAGTGAAGGCCGGTCGATTACTGACCGCGGCAGATCGGAAGGGCAGCAGGCGTGACCGTCGACGACACGGGCTCCGGCACGGGCGCGGACGGCCGGGTGGACCCCCACGCCGCCGAACCCGGCGAGGATCCGCTCGCGCTGCGCCTCGAACAGCTCATCCTCGGCGCCGAGCGGCGCTACACCCCGTTTCAGGCGGCCCGGAGCGCCGGTGTCTCCATGGAGCTGGCGTCCCGGTTCTGGCGGGCCATGGGGTTCGCCGACATCGGGCAGGCCAAGGCGCTGACCGAGGCCGACGTACTGGCGCTCAGGCGTCTCGCCGGTCTCGTCGAGGCGGGGCTGCTCAGCGAGGCCATGGCCGTGCAGGTGGCCAGGTCCACCGGGCAGACCACGGCGCGGCTCGCCGATTGGCAGATCGACTCGTTCCTGGAGGGCCTGACCGAGCCGCCGGAGCCGGGCATGACCCGCACAGAGGTGACGTATCCCCTGGTCGAGCTGCTCCTGCCCGAGCTGGAGGAGTTCCTCGTCTACGTCTGGCGCCGCCAGCTCGCCGCCGCGACCGGCCGGGTCGTGCAGGCCGCCGACGACGAGGAGATGGTCGACCGGCGCCTGTGCGTCGGCTTCGCGGACCTCGTCGGCTTCACCCGGCTGACCCGCCGTATGGAGGAGGAGGAGCTCGGCGAACTCGTCGAGGCCTTCGAGACCACGGCCGCCGATCTGGTGGCCGCACGCGGTGGCCGGCTGGTCAAGACCCTCGGCGACGAGGTCCTGTACTCCGCCGACGACGCGGCCGTCTCCGCCGAGATCGCCCTGCGGCTCATCGAGACGATGGCCAACGACGAGACGATGCCCGAGCTGCGCGTCGGCATCGCCTTCGGCACGGTGACCACCCGTATGGGCGATGTCTTCGGTACGACCGTGAACCTCGCCTCCCGGCTCACGTCGATAGCTCCGCGTGACGCCGTTCTCGTCGACAGCGCCTTCGCGGAGGAACTCATCCGAACGGGCGAAGCCCCTGCGTCGGAGGCGGAGGCCGCGGAGGCCGCTGCGGCGGCGGAGAAGGAGGGGGAGGAGGCGCCGGTGTATCGGTTTGCGCTGCAGCCGATGTGGCAGCGGCCGGTGCGGGGGCTTGGTGTGGTCGAGCCTTGGCTTTTGACGCGGAGGGCCTCCGGCGGGGGCGAGTGAGCGCCGTTTTGCTGACGGTTGTTTGGCGGCTGCGGGTGCGTTGTGGCTGGTCGCGCCCACGCGACGGAGCCGCATATGGATACGGCCCCGCGCCCCTTGGGGGGTTGCAGTGAGCGATCTTGTCAGGTGCCGTTGGTCAGGGGATCTACGCACAGGCCGATGACCGGGACGCAGACGGTGTTGTCGTCGGGGTGATCCGGCTGTTCGGTCGGGGGATTCGTCGTCGGCTTGCCCGGTGCGGGAGTCGGGGCCGCTTCGGGTGCGTGGGTGGGCGCCGCTGGTGGGCGGGGTGTGGGCGTGAGCGGCGGGGCGTCGGTCGTCGTCGTGCCGGGGCTGCCCGGCCGTGGCGTCGCTGTGGTGTTCGTCGTCGGTACGACGATCGTGGTGGGTGTCGGGTCCGTGTCCAGGGCGCCCATGACGGAGGTCGCCGATGGGCTTGTCTTCGGGGCAGGTGTCGGGACGGTGGCTGCGGCGTTGGGCGAGCGGTCCTCGTCCGTGACCGTGTCGGAGTCCGGGATGGGTTCCGTCTCCGTGGCGCTGAGGCCGGCGACGTCGGAGTCGGGGGTCAGTCGTACGAGGCTCAGTGCGCCGGCGGCCAGGGCCAGGCCGCCGGCTGCGAGGAGGACCTTGCGGGGGCGCGGGCGGCGGTGGCGGCCGCGGGGGCCGAAGAGGCGGGGCGTGGTCTGTTCCGCCTCGCCGGTCGCCCCGGTTTCCGCTGATGTCTCCGCCGTCACGCCCATCACGACCCCTCCCAACGCACTCGCGCCCCCAATGCGCCGTGGTGTCGCGCACGTTATGCGTTGTCGTGGGTGGTGAGGCGGGAGTTGGGTGGGATGTCACTCGAACGGGGTGTCGGCACTCGATTCGGGAACCGCTCGTCGGGCCTTTTCCCGGCGGGGTCCGGCTGCGATGATCGGGGCGATGTTGTTAACCCGCGTTAACCGGAGGGTGTCATGAGTGAGGAGCGGTACGGGGAGTTCGTGCTGGTGCGGCGGCACGGTGACGGGGGTGCCGGGCATGTCGCGGAGCTCGTCCTCGACCGGCCCAAGGCCATGAACGCCGTGTCGACGGAGATGGCCCGCTCGATCGCGGGGGCGTGTGCGGCGCTGAGCGCGGACAACGGCGTACGGGTGGTGGTGCTGACCTCGACGCATGCGCGGGCGTTCTGTGTCGGGGCGGACCTGAAGGAGCGGAATTCGTTCAGCGACGCCGATCTGGTGCGGCAGCGGCCCGTGGCGCGGGGGGCGTACACGGGCGTGCTGGAGTTGCCGGTGCCGACGATCGCGGCGGTGCACGGGTTCGCGCTGGGGGGTGGCTTCGAGCTGGCGTTGTCCTGCGATGTGATCGTGGCCGACCGGACGGCCGTGGTGGGGCTGCCGGAGGTGTCGGTCGGGGTGATTCCGGGGGGCGGAGGCACGCAGTTGCTGCCGCGGCGGGTGGGGGCCGCTCGGGCGGCGGAGCTGATCTTCACGGCGCGGCGGGTCGAGGCGGGTGAGGCCCGGGAGCTGGGGCTCGTGGATGTGCTGGTGGACGAGGGGCGGGATCGGGAGGAGGCCCTGGCGATGGCGGGCCGGATCGCCGCGAACTCGCCGGTGGGGTTGCGGGCGGCCAAGCGGGCGCTGCGGGTGGGGCACGGGTTGGATCTGCGGGCCGGGCTGGAGATCGAGGACGCGGCCTGGCGGGCGACGGCGTTTTCGGGGGACCGGGCGGAGGGGGTGGCGGCTTTCAACGAGAAGCGGCGGCCTGAGTGGCCGGGGGAGTGACGGGGTCCCTCTGCTGGAGGGGCGGGGGATTGCCTGGTCGGCACGGGTGGATCGCTGGTGGGGAGGAGGGGCGGCGGAATTCGGTGGTGAGCTCCCCGTTCGCCACGCCAACGTCCCGAATTGGCGCAAAACTACCTAGCCTGGAGTGATGGGTGAGGACAGACGGCTCGCGGCCGTAGTGGCGTTGGCGCAGGGGATGGCGGCGGCGCACACCCCGCGTGAGTCCTGGCGGGCGGCGGCGCTCGGGGCGTGTCGGGCGTTGGACGGGAGCTTTGCGGCGCTGTCGGTGTGGGAGCGGGAGCTCGGGCGGTTGCGGGTGCTCGTGAATGTGGGGGACCGGGCCCGGGGGGAGGAGGAGTTTCCGAGCGACGAGGCCTATCCGGTGCATCAGTTCCCGGAGATCACCGAGTTCCTGCACGAGCGGTGGGCCGCCGGGGGTGAGCCCAACGCCTGGGTGGAGACGGCCGACGGCCCCTCCACCGGTCATCCCGGGTACTGCCATCAGCGGGTGGCGGCTCTGCG
This sequence comes from Streptomyces sp. SD31, assembly GCF_052068475.1. NCBI lineage: Bacteria > Bacillati > Actinomycetota > Actinomycetes > Kitasatosporales > Streptomycetaceae > Streptomyces > Streptomyces sp. SD31. The sequence goes on from NZ_JBQHCX010000009.1 coordinate 309,012, forward strand.
GCGGCGTGGGCGGGGGTGCTGTGTCGTGGCGCCGATCGTGTTGAACGGGCGTGCTTGGGGGGAGCTGTATGTCGCTCGTTCCGCCGGTGTGCCTGTCTTCGACCGTGCGGACGCCGACTTCGCGACCGTGCTGGCCTCCGTCGTGGCCGCCGGGATGGCGCAGATCGAGCGGCTGGAGGAGGCTCGGCGGCTGGCGTTCACCGATGCGCTGACCGGGCTGGCGAATCGGCGTGCGGTCGATGTGCGGTTGGAGGAGGCCATTGAGCGGCATCGCAGTCACGGTGTCGTCGTGAGTCTCGTCGTCTGCGACCTCAACGGGCTCAAGCGGGTGAACGACACGCGGGGGCATGCCGTGGGTGACCGGCTTCTGGAGCGGTTCGGGTCGGTGCTGTCGCTGTGTGGCGCGATGCTGCCCGGGGCTCTTGCCGCGCGGCTCGGGGGGGACGAGTTCTGCCTGCTTGCCGTCGGGTCGCCCGTCGGCGATGTGGTGAAGGCTGCCGACGAATTGTGCCGTCGTGCGGCTGAGTTGGAGCTGGGGGAAGGGGTCGCGTGTGGGGTGGCGTCCACCGAGGATGAGATCGGGCCGGTTCGTTCTGCGCGTCGGCTGTTTCGGCTTGCTGATGCGGCTCAGTACCAGGCGAAGGCGGTTCGGGCCGGTAAGCCTGTCGTTGCGGGGCGGGAGGGGCCGGACGATCCTGTGGTGCGGCTCGCTGACGCGGAGCCGTCGGGAGAAGGGGTTGTGGAGCGGCGGCGGTTTCGGGGGCGGCTGCCGTGACGCTCCGCTGCGGGCCTCGCGGGAGTTTCGCCCCCGCCGCCCCTACCCGTCCCGTCCCCAGGGGCTGCCGCCCCTTCGACCCCGGCCTTCTGGGGGCCTGCGGCCCCCAGACCCCCGCTTCGGCCCTGAACGGGCCTCGTCCTCAAACGCCGGACGGGCTGAGATAGGAGACCCGGCGTTGTAAGGGGTGTACCGGGTGCCCGCTAGTGACATCTTCGTCTTCACTGCGTACGCTCCTGAATATGGATATGCACACTGTGGTGGTGGGGACGTCCGGGGTCACCGCGTCCGACGTCCTTGCCGTGGCGCGTGGTGGGGCGCGGGTCGAGTTGTCGGTGGAGGCGGTGGCGGCGCTTGCCGCGGCGCGGGAGATCGTGGACGCGCTGGCGGCCAAGCCCGACCCGGTCTACGGCGTCTCCACCGGCTTCGGGGCCCTGGCGACCCGGCACATCAGCCAGGAGCTGCGGGGCCGGCTGCAGCGCAACATCGTCCGCTCGCACGCCGCCGGGATGGGGCCGCGGGTGGAGCGGGAGGTCGTACGGGCGCTGATGTTCCTGCGGCTCAAGACCGTCTGTTCGGGGCATACGGGTGTGCGGCCCGAGGTCGCGCAGACCATGGCCGACGTTCTCAACGCCGGTATCACTCCCGTCGTTCACGAGTACGGCTCCCTCGGCTGCTCCGGTGATCTCGCTCCCCTTTCGCACTGCGCCCTCGCGCTCATGGGGGAGGGGGACGCGGAAGGCCCGGACGGGAGCGTGCGGCCTGCCGGGGAACTTCTCGCCGCCCACGGCATCGAGCCCGTCGAACTGCGGGAGAAGGAAGGCCTCGCCCTCCTCAACGGCACCGACGGCATGCTCGGGATGCTCGTCATGGCTCTCGCCGATCTCGACGTCCTTTACAAGTCCGCCGACGTCACCGCCGCGCTGAGCCTCGAAGGGCTCCTCGGGACCGACAAGGTGCTCGCACCCGAGCTGCATGCCATTCGGCCGCATCCGGGGCAGGGCGCCTCCGCCGCCAACATGCTGGCCGTGCTGAAGGGTTCGGGGCTGACCGGGCATCACCAGGACGACGCGCCCCGCGTCCAGGACGCGTACTCGGTGCGGTGTGCTCCGCAGGTCGCCGGTGCCGGGCGGGACACCATGGCGCATGCGCGGCTCGTCGCCGAGCGGGAGCTGGCGTCGGCGGTCGACAACCCGGTCGTGCTGCCCGACGGGCGCGTCGAGTCCAACGGGAACTTCCATGGGGCACCCGTCGCCTACGTGCTCGACTTCCTCGCCATCGCCGTCGCCGACCTCGCCTCCATCGCCGAGCGGCGTACCGACCGGCTGCTGGACAAGAACCGCAGCCACGGGCTGCCGCCGTTCCTGGCCGACGACGCGGGTGTCGACTCGGGGCTGATGATCGCCCAGTACACGCAGGCCGCCCTGGTGAGCGAGTTGAAGCGGCTCGCCGTTCCCGCGTCCGCCGACTCCATTCCCTCCTCCGCCATGCAGGAGGACCACGTCTCCATGGGCTGGTCCGCCGCCCGCAAGCTGCGTACGGCCATCGACAACCTCACCCGTGTGCTGGCGGTCGAGCTGTACGCCGCCACCCGTGCCATCGAGCTGCGGGAAGGGCTCGCCCCGGCACCGGCCTCGCAGGCGGTCATCGACGCCGTACGGGCCGCCGGCGTTCAGGGTCCGGGACCGGACCGGTTCCTGGCGCCCGACCTCGCCGCGGCCGACGCGTTCGTGCGTGGCGGGGAGTTGGTCGTGGCGGTGGAGAAGGTCACCGGGCCGCTTCAGTAATTCCGGTAATTCCGAAAGGGGGCCCTGTCGTACGAGCGACAGGGCCCCGGTGCGGCAAGGCGGGTTACTTCAGCTTCGTGGCCTGCGCGTCGATGAGGGCGGCCGGGACGTCGTACGCCTTGTCCGTCATCATCAGACCGAGGTTGATCGTGTAGTACGTGGCGATGGTGCTGCCGTGCCGGACCACCTCGATGTGCGTGGTGCCGACGTCGCCGTCCTCCATGTCGCTCACCGCGGCGAACGCCACCGACTCGTCACCGGCGCCGGACGCCTTCTCCGCGCTGATCTTGGTGATCTTCTGGTCCGTGCCCTGCATGGTGACGGGGAAGCCCCCGGAGCAGCTCTCCACCGCGTCCGACACGGACTTGAAGGTCTGCTCGGCGCCGTCACCGTCGTACGAGGAGAGTCCCACGACGGTCATGTTGAGGCTGAGCGCGTCCGCGAACGAGTCCTCGAACTCGCCCTCGGTCAGGTCCTCCAGGGACTTGGAGGCGGTGTCGGTGGGCTTCTTCTTGTCCTCCGTGGCCATGACGGCCGCGTTCGAGGCCGAGTCACCCGGCGCCAGGCCACCCATGGCGTAGGCCAGCGGGACGCACTTCTCCTCGCTGCTCTTGATGGCGTCCTTGGACTTCGGCAGCTGCTTGCCGGAGGTGTCCACCTTGTATCCGTCGACATCGCCCTGGGCGATGATCGCCTTCTTCAACTCCGCGGAGCTCAGCGCCTTCGCGTCCGAACCGCCGGAGTCTCCCCCACAACCCGCGACAAGGGCGAGCGTCAGCGCGCTCACGGCAACCGTGGCGGCTACACGCACGCCCGATGATCTCTTCATGGGCGGACTATGAAGCCCATGTCAAGGAATCGTCAAGCGAATTCAAAATCCGAGACGATCCCGGCGCACCGAATAGGCGACGAAGCCCGCGCCCAGCCCGAGGAAGACGGTCCCGCCGATGATGTACGGCGTGGTGTCGAAGCTTCCGGTGTCGGCGAGCCGGGTGCTGTCCGCGGCGGCGGCGTCCGTGCTCTCGGAGGCGGCCCGTGCCTGCTGGGTGACCTGCGTCGACGGGATCGCCGAAGGTTCCGTTCTCGCCGGCTCGTCCCCCGTCGCGTTGGCGGAGGGCACGAACCACAGGGCGCCCAGCAGGGCCCCCGCGGCGGTGGCGGTCAGCAGCGATCGGCGTGCGGTGGACGACGATCGGTGAGCGGCGGACACGGAATATCGATCCCCTTGTGGCGCTGGCGAATTGGCCGTGTGGGGCGATGTTAGTGAAAGTCGCGGGTCACGGGAAAGTCACGGGGGAAATCAGTCGTACGCTCCGGGCATGAGTGCACCAGAAACATCACGTTTTGTACGACTTCGCGTGGAACTCGTCCTCGAAGTTGAGGACGAGGACGCCCTGACCAAGGCCGCGCTGCGGCGCATCGCCGGCGACGAGACCATGCCGACCGACGAACGGGCCCACGCCGAAAGCGCTGTGACGGAAGACACGGCGGAAGCCCTCGCTTATCTCGTCGACCCGTTCGACCTGGTCAGCGAGGTGCCGGGAGTCGAGCTCGCGCAAGCCTCCTGGTCCAGTGAACGCATCGGCTACGACCCGGATTCGCCGGAGTGGGACCTCGACGACGATGATGTCGACGAGGACTTCGACGACGAAGGTGCTGACGGCGACGAAGGCGCTGAAGGGGCCGGAGAGGCCGGAGGGGCCAAGAGGGTCGGCTGACGCGGCTTGGGGAAATCGTGACCCCGGGCGGCAACCGCCGTCCGGGGTTTCGTCGTCTCATGGGGCGCACTGACCGACACCTGCACCACCTGCCCCGGCGGACGTGGTGTGCCCCACACATCCAAGAAATGTGGAACGGGACGAACCGGTCGTAGCGTTGAAGATTCTTGACGGGGACTCTCGGGCGTTTTGGGGATTCGGGAACAATGGAGAAGCGTGTGATGACGAACAGTAAGCGGCGCAAGGGCCTGGCGGTCGCGTCCGCACTGCTCGGTGGTGTCCTGGTGCTCTCTGCCTGCTCCGGCGGCGACGACAACGCCTCCGGAAGCGACGGTGGCGACTCCTCGCAGGCCAAGGTCGACGAGGCGGCCGCCAAGAAGACCTCCGAGGCCCAGATCAAGATCACGCCCGAGGACGGCACCGACAACGCCTCCATCAACAAGTCCGCCGCCGTCACCGTGAGCAAGGGCACGCTCACCGAGGTGACGATGAAGACCGCCGAGGGCGCCGTGGTCGAGGGCGAGATATCCGCCGACAAGACCAGCTGGAAGCCCAGCGCCCAGCTGGAGCGCTCCACGACCTACAAGGTCACGGTGACCGCGAAGGACTCCAAGGGCCTGGAGGCCCACGAGAACGCCTCCTTCACCACCGTCTCCCCGGACAACAGCTTCCTCGGCTACTTCACGCCGGAGGACGGCTCCACCGTCGGTGTCGGCATGCCCGTGTCGATCAACTTCGACAAGTCGATCACCAACAAGGCGGCCGTCCAGAAGGGCGTCACCGTCTCCACCACCAGCGGCCAGGAAGTCGTCTGCCACTGGTTCAACGACACCCGCATGGACTGCCGGCCCGACGAGTACTGGAAGGAAGGCTCCACCGTCACCCTGAAGATGGCCCTGGACGGGGTCGAGGGTGCCGACGGTGTCTACGGCGTCCAGGAGAAGACGGTCACCTTCAAGATCGGCCGCAACCAGATCTCGTACGTCGACGCGAAGACCAAGCAGATGAAGGTCACGCAGGACGGCAAGACCATCAAGACCATCCCGATCTCCGCCGGTTCGCCGGAGAACAAGACCTACGAGGGCATCATGGTGATGTCCGAGAAGTTCAAGGAGACGCGCATGAACGGCGCGACCGTGGGCTTCACGGACGACGACGGCAAGGGCGAGTACGACATCAAGGACGTGCCGCACGCCATCCGCCTGTCCACCTCCGGCACCTTCGTGCACGGCAACTACTGGGGCGCAAAGTCCATCTTCGGCAGCGTGAACACCAGCCACGGCTGCGTGGGCCTGTCCGACACCAAGGGTGCCAACGACAAGGGCACGGCGGGCTACTGGTTCTACAACAACTCGATCGTCGGTGACGTCGTGGTCGTCCAGAACACCGGCGACAAGACCATCGCGCCGGACAACGGCCTCAACGGCTGGAACATGGACTGGGCGCAGTGGAAGGCCGGTTCGGCCGTCTGACGGCCCCGCGGACTTTTTCGCGCGTAGCCGACCGACAGCTGCCGCACAGCTGACCGATGCCGCCCTCAGGGGCGGCATCGGTGTTTCCGGGCGAGGTCTCGGCCTTCTCATCCTTCTCTTATGTCGGCCTTATCCAGTCATCACGCGCCCTCCCTAGCTTGCGGCGCATGTTCTTCACCTACCTGAGGCGCGAGCTGCGCCGCCGCAGAAAGGCGGCCCTCGTCGTCGCCTCCGGACTCGCGCTGGGCATCGCGCTGGTCATCGTGGTCAACTCCGTGTCCTCCGGCATGAGCAAGGCCCAGGACAAGGTCCTGCAGTCCCTGTACGGCCTGGGCACGGACATGACCGTCACCAAGGCCGCCGAACCGGCCGCGAACAGCTCCGAGCGGCCGCGCTTCCAGTTCGACGCCCAGGACGACGGCTCCGACGAGGAGCAGTCCACCGACCGCGTCATGGTCCAGGGCTTCCAGACGCTGTCGAGCTCCACCGTCACCAAGGTCGGCGACCAGAGCGGTGTCTCGGACGCGGTCGGCGGGCTGAGCCTGCAGGTCATCAAGGTCAGCGGGCAGTTCACGCGGGGTCGGTTCCAGCAGGACCAGAGCAGCGGTGGCCGGCAGGGCGGTGGGCCCGGCCAGGGCGGCGGCGGCACGGAGCAGCCGCAGGGCGAAGTGCGCGGTGGTGGCGCCGACTTCGACGTCAACAACTACTCCGTCTACGGCACCGACGTCACCAAGCCGGCGCTCGGTCCGCTGACCTCGTCGAAGATCACCAGTGGCCGTACGTTCAAGACGTCGGAGACCGACGCCGAGGTCGTCGTCGCCGACACGTCGTACGCCAAGGAGAAGAAGCTCAAGGTCGGCTCCACCGTCACCATCAAGGGCACCAAGTTCAAGGTGATCGGCCTCGCCACGCCCGACAGCGGGGACGCGGCCGCCAACCTCTACATCCCGCTGAAGCAGGCACAGACGCTCGCCGACGCGAAGAACAAGGTCACCACCATCTACGTCAAGGCGACCGACTCCCAGCAGATCGACTCCGTCAAGTCGACGATCCAGAAGAACATCTCCGGTACGACGGTGACGACCTCCGCCGATCTCGCGGACACGGTGTCCGGCTCGCTGTCCACGGCGTCCTCGCTGGCGGCCGGCGTCGGCAAGTGGCTGTCCATCGCGGTGCTGGTGGCGGCGTTCCTGGTGGCCGGGCTGCTGACCTCCTCGGCGGTGTCGCGCCGGGTGCGGGAGTTCGGCACGCTCAAGGCGCTCGGGTGGAAGTCGGGTCGGGTGACCCGGCAGGTGGTCGGCGAGGCGATCGTCAACGGGCTGCTCGGTGGTGCGCTGGGTATCGCGATCGGGCTCACGGGGGCGTATGCCGTGACGGCGATCAGTCCGACGCTGCAGGCGCAGTTGGGCGGCGGCGGTGGCGGCGGCATGGGAGGCGGCCCGGGGGGCGGTGGCTTCGGGGGCGGCCCCGGGCGGCAGACGGCGTCCACGACGCTCGACGTCGCGCTGACCGCGCCCGTCAGTCTTACGACGGTTGCCCTTGCGGTCGGGCTTGCGGTGACGGGCGGATTGATCGCGGGCGCGTTCGGCGGCTGGCGTGCGTCTCGGCTCCGTCCGGCCGATGCACTGCGCCGTGTCGAGTAGCTGACGGCGGCTGCGGCTGCGGCTGGGCAGGGGTGGGTCGCGCAACCCGGCGCCGGCGGGGTGCCGCTCTCTTCGGGACGGGCGCCGCCCCAGCGGCACGACTGCCCGCAGCTACGCAGGTCGCGGCGGCGTCGCGCGGCTATGGCCGACGGGACCGCAACCCCCTCAGGGGCGCGGGGAACTGCGCGACCAGCCCCCACGCACCCGCAGCCAAAACGATCCGCACCATCTCCGAACCCCACCCCAACCCACCCAGGAGCCACCCACCATGTACGAACTCAAAAACGTCACCAAGCGCTACACCCGAGGCAAGGAAACCGTCGACGCCCTCGACGGAGTCGACCTCACCATCGCCGACGGGGACCGGCTCGTCATCCAGGGCCCCACCGGCGGCGGCAAGTCCACCCTCCTTCAGATGCTCGGCGGCCTGGACCGGCCCACCGCAGGTGAAGTCGTCCTCGACGGCACCGACTTGGCCAAGCTCTCCGAGACCCGGCTGACAAGGGTCCGCAGCGAGAACATCGGCTTCGTGTTCCAGTCCTTCAACCTCATCCCCACCCTCACCGCACAGGAGAACGTCGAGACCGCCCTCGTCCCCCTCGGCATCAAGACGAAGGAGCGGCGCGAACGGGCCGCCGAGGCACTGAAGTCGGTCGGGCTCGGAGAGCGCCTCGGGCATCTGCCGAGCGAGATGTCCGGCGGGCAGCAGCAGCGCGTCGCCATCGCCCGCGCGCTGGTCAAGGAGCCGAAGGTGCTGCTGGCCGACGAACCCACCGGCAACCTCGACGAGTCGATGCGCGACGAGATCATGGACGTACTCGAACGCATGTGGAAAGAGCTCGGGTTGACCTTCGTCATGGTCACCCACGACTCGGCGATCGCGAAAAAGGCCCCGAGGGTGGCGACCATCCGCAAGGGGCGGATCACTGTCAAGGAGAACGCGGGGGCGTAACTCGACAACTCTGTAACGGAGTTCGGGCCACCGCGTAACAGTCGGCAGGGCGGGCTTCTTACCTTCCTCTCATCTATTGAGGTGCCTGATCGCTCCTCGGCATACTGCGTATTCCGGGGGGCGAAGCGCGTGTGTGCGGGATCTCCTCCGGCCGGGTGAACAGGGAATTCGCCCGGACCTTCTGCAAGGGGGAAACTTGCGCAGAAATGTCAGAAGAACATGCGCGGCCTCTGTCGCCACGGCGGCCGCCGTCGCCCTCGCCGCGGGCATGACCAGCCCGGCGTCGGCCGAACCGGAGCAGCGCCCGACCAGCGCCTCCGCCTCGTTCACGTCCCCCCACCGCATCACCCTGATCACGGGTGACCGGGTCTCCGTCGACTCCAAGGGCCGCGTGGTCGGCCTGGAGCGGGCGAAGGGGCGCGAGCACATACCCGTACAGATACGCAAGGCCGACGGGCACACGCTCGTCACCCCGGCCGACGCGGCCCAGTTGGTCGCCGCCGGCAAGCTCGACCAGCGGTTGTTCGACGTCACCGAGCTCAACAAGTCGGCGACCCGCACCTCCCAGGCCAAGGGCCTGAAGGTCATCGTCGGCTACAAGGGCGCCGCCGCCGGCACCAAGGCGGACGTCCGTGACGCGGGCAAGCTCCGCCGGACCCTGAAGTCCCTCAACGCGGACGCGGTGCAGACTCAGCACCAGGACGCGCCCGAACTGTGGGACGCGCTCACCAACGGCGACAAGGCCGCCTCCGGCATCGCGCACATCTGGCTCGACGGCGTCCGCAAGGCCAGCCTCGACAAGTCCGTGTCGCAGATCGGCGCCCCCAAGGCGTGGGAGGCCGGCTACGACGGCAAGGGCGTCAAGATCGCCGTCCTGGACACCGGCGTCAACGCGACCCACCCGGACCTCAAGGACCAGGTGATCGCGGCCAAGAACTTCACGCCGTCCGCAACCGCCGAGGACAAGGTCGGCCACGGCACGCACGTGGCGTCCATCGCGGCGGGCACCGGCGCGAAGTCCGGCGGCAAGTTCAAGGGCGTCGCACCCGGCGCCGACGTCCTCAACGGCAAGGTCCTCGACGACGAGGGCTTCGGTGACGACTCCGGCATCCTCGCCGGCATGGAGTGGGCCGCCGAGCAGGGCGCCCAGGTCGTCAACATGAGCCTGGGCGGCGGCGACACCCCGGCGATCGACCCGCTGGAGGCGGCGGTCAACAAGCTGTCCGCCGAGAAGGGGATCCTGTTCGCCATCGCGGCGGGCAACTCCGGGCCGGAGTCGGTCGGTTCGCCGGGCAGCGCGGAGGCCGCGCTCACCGTCGGCGCCGTCGACGACAAGGACGTTCTCGCGCCCTTCTCCAGCACCGGCCCCCGGCTCGGTGACGGCGCCATCAAGCCGGACGTCACCGCGCCCGGTGTGGACATCACGGCGGCGTCCGCCAAGGGCAGCCTCATCGAGCAGGAGGTCGGCGAGAAACCGGCCGGCTACCTGACCATCTCCGGTACGTCGATGGCGACCCCGCATGTCGCGGGCGCCGCGGCGATCCTCAAGCAGCAGCACCCGGACTGGACGTACGCCGAGCTGAAGGGCGCGCTGACCGGGTCCACGAAGGGCGGCAAGTACACGCCGTTCGAGCAGGGTTCGGGCCGTATCCAGGTCGACAAGGCCATCAAGCAGACCGTGATCGCCGACCCGGTGGCGGTGAGCTTCGGGGTGCAGCAGTGGCCGCACACCGACGACAAGCCGGTCACCGAGAAGCTGACGTACCGCAACCTCGGTACGACGGACGTCACGCTCACGCTGTCCGCGACCGCGACCAACCCCAAGGGGCAGGCGGCTCCCGCGGGCTTCTTCAAGCTCGGCGCGACGAAGGTGACGGTCCCGGCGGGCGGCAAGGCCTCCGTCGACTTCACCGTCAACACCAAGCTGGGCGGCACGGTCGACGGCGCCTACTCCGCGTACGTGACGGCGACGGGCGGCGGGCAGAGCGTCCGTACGGCCGCCGCGGTGCAGCGCGAGGTGGAGTCGTACGACGTCACCGTCAAGCACATCGACAAGGAGGGCAAGCCGGCCCCCGACTACAACACCGTCCTGCTCGGCTACTCGGGTCTGGGGACCGACCGGGCCTTCCAGGTGCCGCTCGCCGAGTCCGGCACGACCAAGATGCGGTTGCCCAAGGGCACGTATCTGCTGGACGCCTGGATCGCCAAGGACTGGGTGAACCTGGAGGGTGGCCTCGACTGGGTGGTCCAGCCGAAGCTGTCCGTCACCAAGAACACCTCCGTGACGATTGACGGCCGCACGACCAGGTCGGCCGACATCACCGTGCCGGACGCACAGGCCAAGCAGGTGCTCGCCAGTACCGGTTACTTCTACGACACGGCGGGCATCGGCGTCGGTGTCGGGCTGGAATCCTTCGCCGACCTGCGCATGGCGCACCTGGGCCCGGAGATCGCGAGCGGCCTGAGCCAGACCTGGAACGGCCAGTGGACCAAGGGTGCTGACACCGAGTACGACGTCGCCACCACCGCCAAGGTCAAGAAGATCCAGGGCAAGAAGGTCCGCCACTTCAAGGCGGGCGAGCTCGCCAAGGTGAAGAACAACCTCGGTGCCCCGGCTCCCGACAAGACCGGGGTGGTGGTGCCTTTGGGGCTCTTCCCCACCGAGGCCGTATTCAGCACGCCGGTCGAGCAGAAGCTGCCGGGCTCGCGGACGGTGTACCTGTCGACGTCGGACAAGATCCAGTGGACCTTGGGCTTCGAGCAGCGCGCCGGCCAGGACGCTGACGGCTTCCCGATCGTCGACGCGGCCTACACGCTGGGCGCTCCGCAGATCTTCAAGGCGGGCCAGAGCTACACGAAGACCTTCAACACGGCGGTCTTCGGCCCGCACATCAACAAGGACCTGGGTCTGTTCCGCGACGGCAACCAGATCTACGGCTCACTGCCGCTGGTCGCCGACGCCAACAAGCACGCGGGCACGTCCGAGTTCACCGCGGTGGCCACCAACCTGTACCGCAACGGCACCAAGATCGGCACCAACAGCGACCCGCTGTACGGTGAGCCCTTCGACGTCCCGGCCGCGGAGGCCGAGTACAAGCTGACGACCTCGGTCAAGCGGAGCGCCAAGGTCGCGGCCGCCTCCACGCGGATCGACGCGAGCTGGACCTTCCGCTCCAAGAAGCCGTCCGGCGACCAGGTCAAGCTCCCGGCCTCCACGGTCCGCTTCAACGCCAAGACGGGCCTGGACAGCCGGGTCGAGGCCGACAAGAAGGTGACGTTCCCGGTCACCGTCGTGGGCTCGGCCGCGGGCAGCAACCTCAAGTCGCTGCACGTCTACGTGTCGTACGACTACGGGCAGACCTGGAAGAAGCTCGAGGTCAAGAACGGCAAGATCACCGTGAAGAACCCGGCGAAGGGGAAGGCCATTTCCTTCCACGCCAAGATCGCCGACAAGAAGGGCAACAAGTCGACGATCTCGATCTACAACGCGTATTACGGCAAGTGATCCACTCGTCGCCATGTGAGCCATGAGCGAACCGCCCGCCGGAAGTACAGCTTCCGGCGGGCGGTTCGTGTTTCGTTGAGGTCATGACGGCTCACACGGTGGAATACATCCGGTACCGCATTCCCGAGCAGAAATCGGCCGAGTTCCTGGCCGCCTACACCCGCGCCGCGGCTCGGCTGGCCGAGTCCCCGCACTGCGTCGACTACGAACTCGCCCGCTGCGAGGAGGACTTCCAGCACTACGTCCTGCGCATCACCTGGACGTCGACGCAGGACCACGTGGAGGGCTTCCGGAAGTCGGAGCTCTTCCCCGACTTCCTCGCCGAGATCCGCCCGTACATCCCGTACATCGAGGAGATGCGCCACTACAAGCCGACGACGGTCCGCGGCACGGGCGCGTCCGTGCCGACGCTGTACGCCTGGGCGGGCGGCGCCGAGTCCTTCGCCCGTCTGACGTCGGTCTTCTACGACAAGGTCCGCAAGGACGACCTGCTTGCCCCGCTGTTCGCGGGCCTGGACCCGGCCCACGCCGAACACGTGGCGCTCTGGCTCGGCGAGGTCTTCGGCGGCCCGCCCGCCTACTCCGAGACCCAGGGCGGCCACGGTCACATGGTCGCCAAGCACATGGGCCGGGGGATCACCGAGCCCCAGCGCCGCCGCTGGGTCGACCTCATCCAGGACGCGGCCGACGAGGCGGGTCTGCCGACGGACGCGGAGTTCCGTTCGGCGTTCCTGGCGTACGTGGAGTGGGGGACGCGGCTGGCGGTGCACTTCTCGGGTCCGGACGCGGCGGTGCCGGCGGAGCAGCCGGTGCCGAGGTGGAACTGGGGGGCCGCGCCGCCGTATCGGGGATGACGGCTCTCCGGGCGGAGGGGCCGTTGCGTAGGGGACGGCTCTCGGGGTGCCGGCACGCGGTTCGCGGCTGTTGCCCACACTGCCCGGACCGCGTCAGCCGCGGCTGCCGTACGGCCGTGTCAGGATCTCCAGGTTGTGGCCGTTCGGGTCTTCGAAGTACGTGCCGCGACCGCCGTCGTTGTGGTTGATCTCGCCGGGGCGGCGGTGGTACGGGTCGGCCCAGTACGTCAGGCCGGCCTCGCGTATCCGGCCGAAGATCGTGTCGAAGTCGTCCTCCGACACCAGGAACGCGTAGTGCTGCGGCGTGATCGAGCCGGGCGAGTCCAGGTAGTCCAGGGTCACCCCGTTGGGGATCTCGACCGGGATGAAGGGGCCGTACTGCGGGCTCACCTCCAGGCCCAGGAGGTCGGCGAGGAACCGGGCCGACGCTTTCTTGTCGTGCGCGGCGACGATGGTGTGGTCGAGCCGGACGGTCATCGGGGCTGCCTCCTCGTGTGCACGGATCGGACGGGCTCCTGGTTCCACGCTAGGCAGGGCGGCCGCACGGCACATCGGTCGTAGGACTGGGGTGCCTCTCCTCCTCCGGTGCTCCGCCTCCCGCTGCTTCGCGCTCCATCCTGGCCCTGTCCCTGCCCGCCGATCGGGTTCGTGGCACTGACCGCACCGCAGCTCGCCCGGCGACTCACCTGTACGCCCCAACTCCCTCTCTTCAACGCCGCGTTGACGGGCACTGTCGTCCTGGTCGCCGCCGATCTCGCCGCCCGTACCCTGCTGCCCCCGCTGGAGATCCCGGTCGGCGCGCTCACCGCGCTGGTCGGCGGGCCGTACCTGCTGTGGCTGCTGGGGCGCCGTACGGCGACACGCTGAGGGCCCCGGAGCAGTGCGGCTCCGGGGCCCTCGGGCTGCGGACGCGCGGGCGGCCGTTCATGGGCCGTTGGCGTCAGGCGGGTGGCGTCAGATCGTCGCCGTGTCGATCACGAACCGGTACCGCACATCGCTGCTGATCACCCGCTCGTACGCCTCGTTGATCCGGTCGGCGTCGATCAGCTCGATCTCGGCGCCGATGCCGTGCTCCGCGCAGAAGTCCAGCATCTCCTGGGTCTCGGCGATACCGCCGATCATCGAACCGGCGAGGGTCTTGTTGCCGCCGATGAGCGAGAACAGGTTCAGGGCGATGGGCTCCTCGGGGGCGCCCACGTTCACCAGGGCGCCGCCCGTCTTGAGCAGGCTGAGGTAGGCGCCGAAGTCCAGCGGTGCCGACACCGTGGAGACGATCAGGTCGAAGGAGCCGGCGAGCTCCTCGAACGTCTTCGGGTCGCTGGTCGCGTAGTAGTGGTCGGCGCCCAGCTTCAGACCGTCGTCCTTCTTGCGCAGGGACTGCGACAGGACGGTGACCTCGGCACCGAGCGCGTGGGCGATCTTGACACCCATGTGGCCGAGGCCGCCCAGGCCGACCACGGCGACCTTCTTGCCCGGCCCCGCGCCCCACTGCTTGAGCGGAGAGTACGTGGTGATGCCCGCGCACAGCAGCGGCGCGGCGACATCGAGGGACAGGCCGTCGGGAATGCGCAGGACGAAATTCTCGTCCACGACGACCTTCTCCGAGTAGCCGCCGTAGGTGGGCTCGCCGTCCTTGCCGATGGCGTTGTACGTGCCGACCGAGCCGCCGGTGCAGTGCTGCTCCACGCCGGCCTTGCAGTTCTCGCACTCACGGCAGGAGTCGACCAGGCAGCCGACGCCCACGCGGTCGCCGACCCGGTACTTGGTGACCCCGGAGCCGACCTCGGAGACGATGCCCGCGATCTCGTGGCCGGGGACCATCGGGAAGATCGCCTCGCCCCAGCCCTCTTGGGCCTGGTGGATGTCGGAGTGGCAGATACCGGCGAACTTGATGTCGATCAGGACGTCGAACTCGCCGACCTCGCGGCGCTCGATGGTGGTGCGCTCCAGCGGAGCCTTGGCGGCGGGTGCTGCGTATGCGGCAACGGTGGTCATGCCGGGGTTCTCCTAGAGGTTTCGCGCCCGGCTGCCTTCTGAATTGCTGCTCATTCGTCCGGGCACGGCATCCAGCCTGCGGGAACGCGCCGGAGTCACCCAGCCCTCCGTTGTACGTACGTCTGCCGGTCCTACCACTGGCGGGGACAGGATCGTGTGCCTATGACCGGGAATACTTGAGGCATGGACGATAATCCCGAATCCATGGCGGGACCCGCCGCCGACCTCGGTGCCGGCCTGGACCGGCGCGCCGAGCTCAGCGAGTTTCTGCGCACCCGGCGTGCCCGGCTCAAGCCGGAGGACGTCGGGCTGCCGGACTTCGGGCGGCACCGCAGGGTGCCGGGGCTGCGGCGCGAGGAGCTGGCACAGCTGGCCGGGGTGTCCGTGGCCTACTACACACGCCTGGAGCAGGGCAACGGGCGGAACGTCTCGGCGGAGGTCCTCGACGCGATCGCGCGGGCGCTGCGGCTGAGCGACGCCGAGCACGCGCACCTCACCCACCTCGCCAAGCCCAAGCAGCACAAGAAGAAGCAGGTCCCGCGCACGGAGCTGGTGCGGCCGGCGCTGCGGCAGCTGCTGGACTCGATCGACGGCGTACCCGCGTACATCTCGGGCCGGCGCTCGGACATCCTCGCCTGGAACCGGATGGCGGCGGCCGTCTTCGGCGACTGGTCGGAGCTGCCGCCGCAGGAGCGGAACTGGGCCCGGCTGGTGTTCCTGCGGCCCGAGTACCGCGACCTGTTCGTGGAGTGGGACCAGAAGGCGTACGACATGGTCAGCTACCTGCGCATGGACGCGGGCTGCCACCCGGACGACCCGCTCCTGTCCGCCCTGGTCGGCGAACTCTCCGTCAAGAGCGAGGAGTTCCGCCGACTGTGGGCCACCCATGACGTCAAGGAGAAGAGCTACGGCGTCAAGCACCTCCGGCATCCGCTGGTGGGCGGGCTGACCCTGAACTTCGAGTCGTTCCGCCTCTCCGACGGCACGGAACAGAGCCTGATCACCTACCACGCGGAGCCGGGATCGCCGTCGGCGGAGGCATTGCGCCTGCTGGCGAGCTGGGGCGCCGACGCCACGAAGGCGGGGGCGGCGGGTACGGCGGGTACGTCGGGTACGGGGACGTCGGCGCCGTCGGTGTGACGGGCGCCCGGGTCCCCGTCCCCGCCCCGAGGAGTGGGCGCTTGCGGCAGGCGACGGGGGAGGGCGCGCGATTCACACCAGTTCGGGCTGGGGTTCCGGTTGCGGCGCGGCTGCGGCCTTCGGCTCCCACGGTTTGGTGGTCCGCATGTAGCCGTAGATCACGGAAAGCATGGCCAGAATGAGAAGGGGCCCGAACACCCGCGGATGCGTCGCCATTTCCACCGCCAGATAGCGGTACGACACCAAGAGCGCGGCGAAGACCAGCACGCCGTAAGCGACCAGCTGGATTCCTGACCGATCCCAGCCGCGTTCGTGCGAGCGCAGAGCCGCCTCGACCGTGAGCACGAACACCACGCCGGCAATGAGATCCACGCCGTAGTGGTAGCCGAATCCCAGCGTCGCGCCGAGCGTGGCTATCAGCCAGAAGGTGCCCGCGAAACGCAGAATCCTCGGGCCCTTACGGGAATGGATGAAGAGCGCGGTGGCCCATGCGGTATGCAGGCTGGGCATGCAATTGCGAGGGGTGATCTCGTCGTACGGCATCGCGTGCGGCGTGCTGAGCGGTGGCGGCACGTCCGGCCACAGATTGGCCAGCGCCCAGTGACCGCCGCCGGTGCCGAAGGCGCCGGTGCCGTAGGCGAAGATCGGTCCGACCACCGGGAAGATCATGTAGATGCCCGGCCCGAGGAGGCCGATCACCAGGAACGTACGCACCAGGTGATGGCTCGGGAAGCGGCGCTCGGCCGCCACGTTGCGCAGCTGGTACAGCGTGATGACGACCGCGGCCACCGCTAGCTGGACGTAGACGAAGTCGAGAACATGGGCGCCGACCGGACCGGCGGCCCTGACCGCCCGGCCCACCAGCCACGACGGGTTGCCCAAGGCGTGATCGGCGGTGGCCAGATACGGGTCGAGCACCACCGGGCGGGTCTTCGCCGTGATGAGCAGCCAGGCGTCGCCCGTCTTGCGGCCGGCCACCAGCAGCAGGCCCAGTCCGACGCCCTTCAGCAGCAGGATGCGTTCCCGGCCGGTGCGGCGTGTGACGGCGATGACCGCACAGCCCAGGATCACCCACAGCGCGCCGTTGCCGAAGGGGTGGCCGTCGGTCGTCTTGATGTCGAACACCCAGCGCACCAGCACGAAGGCGAGATCGATGCCGATCGCGGCGGCAATCGCGATGAACCGTTGCCGCCAGGTGAGCACCACCATCATCAACGCCATGCTGGCGTACAGCAGAAACCCCGATTTGGGGGCGAATATCACCTCTCGCGCCTGGCTGGCGATCGGCCCCGGCAGGCCGTATTGGCGCGCGGTGACTTCCAGCGCGATGAGGAATCCGAGTGCCGTCGCGGCTGCGGTGGCCCACAGGATCGCCCGTGGCTGAAGCCGCGAGGCGAGTGTAATTCTGCGTCTTATTCGGGAAAATGCCCGGGGTGGTATAGGTATCAATTGTTTGGTCGATTTGTTATGTGTTGGCCGAATGGGTGGGTTTCGTGCTGAATGGCATCGTTTTTGGTCATGGATGGGCGATGGGCGTGATCGTCATAAGTTCGATCATGCTATCGGTTTGCTGTCAATAGTTCGGCGCCTTGGTGCGAACTTGAAGAGGTCCATCGAATCCCGAGGCTCCGGGATGAGGGGACGCGAACTGGGTACCTGTGTGTGTTGTCTGGAGGGCCTGGGCTGTGGAACTCACCGATTGGCTGCTGGCCTCGGGCGAACGCGGCAACAGCGCCACGCGTCTGGACAGCCGCCGATCGGATCGAGCCGCGTGGTCGTGCGGAAACCTCGTGCGGCCCCTCATCCACGGCGCGACGTACTTCCCGGAACTCCTCCGCGCGATCCGAGCGCAGCGCGCCGGAGACCTGCTCCTGTTCACCGACTGGCGGGGCGACCCCGACGAGCGCCTCGACGGGCCCGGCAGCGAAATCGGCACCGTCCTGTGCGAGGCGGCCGAGCGGGGTGTGATCGTCAAAGGGCTGGTCTGGCGCTCCCACCTGGACCGATTCCAGTTCAGTGAGGCCGAGAACCGCCACCTCGGTGAGGAGATCGAAGCGGCGGGCGGCGAGTGCCTGCTCGACATGAGGGTGCGCCCCGGCGGTTCGCACCACCAGAAGAGCGTCGTGCTCCGGCACTGCGACCGCCCCGAGCTCGACATCGCGTTCGTCGGCGGCATCGACCTGTGCCACAACCGCCACGACGACGCGAGTCACCTCGGCGACCCGCAGTCACTGCCCATCGCCGCCGCGTACGGACCGCATCCACCGTGGCACGACATCCAGCTCGCGATACGCGGACCGGCCGTCGGTGACATCGAGGCAGGCTTCCGCGAACGCTGGGACGACCCGGCGCCGCTCAGTCGCAGCCCGCTCGTGCGCCTGCGCGAGCTCGCTCACGGCGAGGACACACATGCGGACCCACTGCCACCGCAGTCACCCGACCCCTCGCCCTGCGGCACGCACACCCTCCAGGTCTTGCGCACCTATCCCAACCGGCTGCTGCGCGGCTACGACTTCGCCCCCGACGGCGAGCGCAGTATCGCCCGCGGCTACCGCAAGGCGCTGCGGCGGGCCCGCGCGCTGATCTACCTGGAGGACCAGTACCTGTGGTCGCCGCACGTGGTGGAATGCTTCGCCGAGGCGCTGATCGCCAACTCCGGCCTGCGCCTGATCGCGGTCATCCCCACCGTTCCCGAGCAGGACGGCCGACTCACACTGCCGATGAATCTGATCGGCCGGATCACGGCCCTGGACAGGCTGCGCCACGCCGGTGGTGGGCGCGTCGCGGTGTACGGGCTGGAGAACCACGCCGGGACACCGGTGTACGTGCACGCCAAGGTGTGCGTGATCGACGACGTGTGGGCCTCGGTCGGATCCGACAACATCAACCTCCGTTCCTGGACCCACGACTCCGAACTCACCTGTGCCCTCCTCGACGAGAGCACGGACCCACGCGAGCCGCGCGACCCCGGCGGTCTAGGAGACGGCGCGCGTACCTTCGCCAGGAATCTGCGCCTGGAACTCGCGCGCGAGCACCTGGACCTGGAAGCACCCCGGACCCCGTACGCGCCCGACCCGCTCTGCGATCCCCTGAGCGCCTTCGACGCCTTCGAGGCGAGCGCTGCCGCACTGGACTCCTGGCACGACAACGGCCGCCGCGGCCCCAGGCCACCCGGGCGCCTACGCGCCTATCGCCCGCCCGGCATTTCGCGCACGGCCAAGGCACTCTGCGCGCCTCTGCATCGCCTTCTCGTCGACCCGGACGGCCGCCCCTTCAGACTGCGGCGCCACAACGAGTACTGACGATCGAGCCGTCCCGCCCAGTCGCCCATCATCAGGCGGCGCCACGTTCCTCCCGATTCAGGCTGCCGCGGAGGCGGTGGGCGGCTGTGTCCGGTTGTGGCGCAGTGCTCAGCCCTCTGCGGGGGCAACGCCGATCGGGCAGGACACCCCGGTCCCGCCGATCCCGCAGTAGCCCGCGGGGTTCTTGTCCAGGTACTGCTGGTGATACCCCTCCGCCGGATAGAACGTCCGACCCTCCGCCGGAAGGACCTCGGTCGTGATCGTGCCGTAGCCGGATCCCGTCAGGACCTGCTGGTACGACTCGCGGGAGGCCTCGGCCGTCTTCGCCTGTTCCGGGGTGTGCGTGTAGATCGCGGAGCGGTACTGGGTGCCGACGTCGTTGCCCTGGCGGAAGCCCTGGGTCGGGTCGTGGGCCTCCCAGAAGGTCTTCAGGAGGCGTTCGTACGAGATCACGCTTGGGTCGAAGACCACGCGCACGGCCTCGGTGTGGCCGGTCATGCCCGAGCAGACCTCTTCGTAGGTGGGGTTCTCGGTGTGACCGCCCTGGTAGCCGACCAGAGTCGTCCACACGCCCGCCGGAAGCTGCCAGAACTTGCGCTCGGCGCCCCAGAAGCAGCCCAGACCGAAGTCGGCGACCTCGAGGCCCTCGGGGTAGGGGCCGAGCAGCGGGTTGCCGAGAACCGTGTGGCGGTCGGGGACCGTGAAGGCCGGCTCGGGGCGGCCTCGCAGCGCCTGCTCGGGAGTGGGCAGGACGGGCGTACGGCCGAAGAGCATGAGGGTTCCTTCCTCGCGGGACACACGGGCTCAGGGGACACGGGACTCACGGGGCCACTCGGACCTCGCGGGCCGGGGGCCACGACTGCGGTACGGCGGCAGGGATGCCTCCCCACCGGCCGGTACCCCCTTCAACGTACGGCCGCGTCCTCGGATTCCGCCCCGCGCCCCCAACCATGGTGAGGCTGTTGCTCAGTGCGGCAGCGTCGCCGGGCTGCCGCCGTTCGCCTCGTAGCCCGCCACCGCCAGCGCGCGGTAGACCGCGAACTCCGCGGCGGGGTCGGGCGAGAGGGTCCAGGGCAGCGCGCCCACGTGGCCGTCGACCGCTATCAGCTCGTTCATGGCCTCCGCCCAGCGTTCGCCGCGGACCAGGAAGAAGACCAGCAGATGACGTACGTGCGCCAGCATCGGGTCGTCGGGGCGGGCCGCGTGCACCGCGTACAGCGCGCCGTGGATCGCCTTCGTCACGACCTCGCTCTGGTAGAAGCCGCTGACCAGGTTCACCTCGGGCAGATGCTCGAAGACCGCGAAGAGCGGCATGGCGGCGAGGAGGGAGCCCTGGGGGGCGCGGGCCGCGGCCGCCTCCGCGAAGTCGTACGCCAACTTGCGCGAGCCGTGCCACTTCTCGCACCAGTAGTGCAGGGCCGCCAGGTGCGCGCCCATGTGGGCCGGGGCGCGGTCCAGGATCTTCAGCCAGAGCTGCTCGAACTCCGGCTGGGAGTAGGCGAGTCCGCGCGCGACCGACAGCTCGATGATGTACGGGATCGGGTCACCGGGGGCGAGCAGCGCAGCGTCGCCGCACGCCGACTTCGCCTCCTCCATGATGATCCGGAACTCGTCCGTGCCCGGCGTCGCGGTGCGCCACGCCTGCTGCACCAGGAACTCCGCGTGTACGGCCGCCCCGCCGGCGTCCTTGGGCTGCTCGGACCGCCACACCCGCAGCCACTGGCCGCCCGGCGACTCGCTGACTCCGCCCGGACGCTGCTGGAGCTCCAGGGACGCGGCGCCGGCGAAGGCCTGCACCCGCTGCCAGCGGACCTCGCCCGCCGCCTCCGTGCCGGCCAGCAGCTGCGAGGCCGCGCGGTAGTCCTGGGTGCGCTGCACCAGGTCCAGGACGTCGAGCAGGTCCTGGTCGGGGCCGGGCATGCGGACGTCCAGCTCCTCCTGCCGTACGAAGCCGTAGTTCGCCGGGTCCGCGGCGTCGGGGTGGCCCGGCGGGACCTGTTCGATCATGCCCCGGCGGCGCCTCATGAACGGCACCAGCACAAAGCCGATCATGACGAGCGCGATCAGGACCCAGAGAATCTCCATGCCTCCAGCGTTCCAGACGCCACTGACAATTGGCCAACGTGTTGGCCTCCGGCGGTTGGGCCGGGGGTGACTGCGGCGGCCTGTTGCTGTTCGGTGGGGGTGCGTGTCGGGTGCCTGCGGCGGCCTGTGCTGGTGGGGTGGGGGTGTGGGTAGCGCCTGCGGGTGGGTTGTGGGTCGGGGCCGTGCCGGGGGGTGTCCGTCCTCGGTCCGGTGGTGGGCGTTGGGCGAGAGGTGCCGTTTGTTGACACCGGACTCTGCGGGCGGACACCCCCCGGCACGTCCCCTTGCCGCCGTACGCGACTGCGGGCCGTCCCGCCCGTGCCGGGGGTCGTTCCGCCCGGGCCGGGGGGCGTTCCGCCCGGGCCCGGGGGGCCGTCTCGCCCCAGCCGCGGGCCGCGCCGCAGCCCTGGGGCATCCCACAGCTCAGCCGCCGACCATCCCGCCCCAGCCCCGTGGGTGCCCCGCCGTCCTAGCCGCGGGCAGTCGTGCCGCTGGGGCGGCACGGGTGGGCGCGGGCGGTGCCCCGTCAGCGCCGGGCTGCGCGACCAACCTCCGCCCAGCTCCCACGCCGGGCGACTCGCAAAGTGAACGGCGCCTGGGACTCGGCCCGGCCGACGCAGTCACCCGGCGCCGGGCAGCTGGCAGTCGGTCTCGGTCTCGGTCTCGGCCTCCGGTTCCGGGCGGCTGCCTGAAAAACCCCGCCGTCCGGCATCCGCCCCGTTCGCGCATTACGCTCGGTGCCCATGAGTGACAGGCACATCAGTCAGCACTTCGAGACCCTGGCGATCCACGCGGGCAACACCGCCGATCCCCTGACCGGCGCCGTCGTCCCGCCGATCTACCAGGTCTCGACCTACAAGCAGGACGGCGTGGGCGGCCTGCGTGGCGGCTACGAGTACAGCCGTAGCGCCAACCCGACCAGGACGGCCCTGGAGGAGAACCTCGCCGCCCTGGAGGGCGGGCGCCGGGGGCTCGCGTTCGCGTCCGGACTGGCGGCCGAGGACTGCCTGTTGCGTACGCTGCTCAGCCCCGGCGACCACGTGGTCATCCCCAACGACGCGTACGGCGGCACGTTCCGGCTGTTCGCGAAGGTCGTCGCGCGGTGGGGGGTCGAGTGGTCGGTCGCCGACACCAGCGATCCGGTTGCCGTGCGGGCCGCCATCACCCCGAAGACCAAGGTCGTGTGGGTGGAGACCCCCTCCAACCCGCTGCTCGGCATCACCGACATCGCCGCCGTCGCCCAGATCGCCCGGGACGCCGGCGCGAAGCTCGTCGTCGACAACACCTTCGCCACGCCGTATCTGCAGCAGCCGCTGTCGTTGGGCGCGGATGTCGTGGTGCACTCCCTGACCAAGTACATGGGCGGTCACTCGGACGTCGTCGGGGGCGCGCTGATCGTCAGCGACTCGGACCTGGGCGACGAACTGGCCTTCCACCAGAACGCGATGGGCGCGGTCGCCGGGCCCTTCGACTCCTGGCTGGTGCTGCGTGGCACCAAGACGCTGTCGGTGCGCATGGACCGGCACAGCGAGAACGCCACGAAGATCGCCGACATGCTCAGCCGGCACGCGCGCGTGACGAGCGTTCTGTACCCGGGGCTGCCCGAGCACCCCGGTCACGAGGTCGCCGCCAAGCAGATGCGAGCGTTCGGCGGCATGGTCTCCTTCCAGGTCGCCGGCGGCGAGGAGGCGGCCGTCGAGGTCTGCAACCGGGCCAAGGTGTTCACCCTCGGGGAGTCCCTGGGCGGAGTGGAGTCGCTCATCGAGCACCCGGGACGCATGACGCACGCGTCCGCGGCCGGCTCGGCCCTGGAGGTACCCGCCGACCTCGTCCGCCTCTCCGTGGGCATCGAGAACGTCGACGACCTCCTGGAGGACCTCCAGCAGGCGCTCGGCTAGTCAGGGGCCTGCGGGAAGGGCCCTCACCAGCCCGTCAGCGGTGGAGTCGTCTCCGACGGCGGCTCCACCCACGGGCGGGCCATCAGCGCCCACACGACGAACGCCACCGTCGCGGCGAACAGCAGCAGCCACATCAGCCGTACGGCGGCCGTCCTGCGGCGCAGCATGCGGCCACCGCGCCGCACGACCTCCG
The DNA here is from genome assembly GCF_052068475.1 of Streptomyces sp. SD31. Lineage (NCBI taxonomy): Bacteria > Bacillati > Actinomycetota > Actinomycetes > Kitasatosporales > Streptomycetaceae > Streptomyces > Streptomyces sp. SD31. The sequence goes on from NZ_JBQHCX010000009.1 coordinate 332,331, forward strand.
GGTACAGCTCCGGCGGCACCGACGGCGGCGTGCGCTCCATGATCCGCCGTGCGGCCGCCTCACGTTCGGTGCGATTCATGGGGACGCCACCTTCGCTTCGAGCCCGGCCGGTGCCGGCCCGCGCGGCGGATGCAGCAGGGTCGCCGTCGCCCGGTCGCAGAGCGCGTGGACACGCTCCCGGGGCAGGCCGAGCAGGGCCGCCGCCTGTTCCTCGGCGACACCCTCGTACAGTCGCAGGACCAGGATCAGGCGTTCCTGCGGGGAGAGCCGGGCGAGCGGGCTGTCGGGGTGCGGCCGGGAGCGGCCGAGGGAGCCCAGGCCGCCGTACTGATGCCAGGCGGCTCGGGAGAAGCGGGTGGCCAGGTACTCGCGGGCGCGGTCGTACGGGTCCTCGCCGCGCAGCCGGTCCCAGCACGCGTACGTGTGCGCGAGGGACAGCGTCAGCAGGCGCCGCGCGCGCGGGTTGTCGTCCGGCGGCTCCGCGGTGAGCAGCGTGGCGGCATGCAGCAGCCGCCCTGCCGCGCCCGCGACGAACGTCTCGAACTCCCGGGCCCGGCGGGCGTCCTGGTCCGCACGCCGTCGTCCCACCGCCCCTCCCGTCTTGAGCGCCCACCGGTTTCATATGAGGCCAGCGGCGGCCCAGGGTCAAGAGCCGGGAACCGATCACATGAGCACGCACGCGACGAGGCCACACCACCCCAAGCCTCCGCCCAGCGGCTGGGGGCTAGGTCTTGCGGCGCTGACCATCGCTTCTCGGTGCCGGCCCGCTTCATCCAGCCCGTCCGGCGTTTGAGGACGAGGCCCGTGCAGGGCCGAAGCGGGGGTCTGAGGGCCGCAGGCCCCCAGGAGGGCGGGGGCGAAGGGGCGGCAGCTCCTGGGGATGGGACGGGTAGGGGCGGCGGGGGCGAGACAGGATCCGGCACGCGCTGGGCGGGCGCCCCGCCCCTCAGGACGCCGTGGGCGACTCCGCGCCCGTGATCCCCTGCGCCGCCATCCGCGAGGACAGCGCGGTGTTGAAGCGGGTGAGGAGCGTGCAGAACGCCTCGCGCTCCTCCGGGGCCCAGTCGTGTGTGAGCTCGGCCATCAACTGACGCCGCGACGAGCGCACTTCCTCCAGCCGCGACTGCCCGCGCGGGGACAGCTGGAGCACCACGGCCCGGCCGTCCTCGGGGTGCGAGGTGCGCTTGACGAGCCCGGTGTCGACGAGGGGCGCCACCTGCCGGGTGACCGTCGAGGAGTCGATCCCCATGCTCGCGGCGAGCGCCTTCACGCCCATGGGGCCTTCCTTGTCGAGGCGGTTGAGCAGCAGGTATGCGGCTCGGTCCATGGAGTTGCGCACCTGCCCGACCCCACCGAGCCGGGTCTGTTCGGCACGACGGGCGAACACCGCCACCTCATGCTGCAGCGTGTCGAGGAGACCGCTGTCGGCGACGGTCGTCATGTCCATCGACATTTCAGGTGTTGTGGGCATGGCCGGGGGCTCACTTCATGAAGGGGGTGCTGGGTTGGGGGACAGGGTACGCGGCCCGGACGCGGGGTGTACCGGCGCTGCGCAAACACATCTCGGTGCTTGGTCACACCAGGGCGTCGCGCCTGTGAACTGCGAGACTTGAGTCATGAGCTACAGCACGGCTGACTCCTTGCCGCCCGTCACCCTCGACGACGTGCGCGGCGCCCAGAAGATGCTGACGGGCGTGGCACGGGTGACGGCGATGGAGGGCAGCAGGCACCTGTCCCAGCTGGTGGGCGCGCCGGTGCACTTCAAGTGCGAGAACCTCCAGCGGACGGGGTCCTTCAAGCTGCGCGGCGCTTATGTGCGGATCGCCGGGCTGCTGCCGGAGGAGCGGGCGGCGGGGGTCGTGGCCGCGAGCGCCGGCAACCACGCTCAGGGCGTCGCCCTGGCGTCGGCGCTGCTCGGCGTGGGCTCCACGGTGTTCATGCCGAAGGGCGCCCCGCTGCCGAAGATCAGCGCCACCCGGGACTACGGCGCCGAGGTGCGCCTGTACGGCCAGGTGGTCGACGAGACGCTGGCCGCCGCGCAGGAGTACGCGGCCGAGACGGGCGCCGTGTTCATCCACCCCTTCGACCACCCCGACATCATCGCGGGCCAGGGCACGGTCGGCCTGGAGATCCTCGAGCAGTGCCCGGAGGTGCGGACGATCGTCGTCGGCATCGGCGGGGGAGGGCTCGCCGCGGGTATCGCGATGGCGGTGAAGACGCTGCGGCCGGACGTGCGGATCGTGGGTGTGCAGGCGGCGGGCGCGGCGGCGTATCCGCCCTCGCTGGCGGCCGGCCACCCGGTCGCGGTCGACAACCCGGTGACGATGGCCGACGGCATCAAGGTAGGGAGGCCCGGTGACGTGCCGTTCCGGATCATCGGCGACCTGGTGGACGAGGTCCGCACGGTCACCGAGGACGAGCTGGCCACCGCCCTGCTGCTCTGCCTGGAGCGGGCCAAGCTGGTCGTCGAACCGGCCGGGGCGAGCCCGGTCGCGGCACTGCTGAGCGACCCCGGCGCCTTCGAGGGCCCGGTCGTCGCGGTGCTGTCCGGCGGCAACGTCGACCCGGTGCTGCTCCAGCGCGTCCTGCGGCACGGCATGGCCGCGCAGGGCCGCTACCTGGCCGTACGGCTGCGGCTGACTGACCGGCCGGGCGCGCTCGCCACGCTTCTCGGGGTGTTGTCAGTGGTGGACGCTAACGTCCTCGATGTGAGTCACGTACGGACCGACCCACGGCTCGGGCTCACGGAGGCGGAGGTCGAGCTGCACCTGGAGACGAAGGGCACCGCGCACTGCGTCGAGGTCGGCCAGGCCCTGCGCGAGGCGGGCTACACGGTCATCGGCTGAGGTCAGGCCACTCTTCGTCACTCGTTCGAGTAAGTCCATTGAGAGACGCGATACATCGCGTTATGGTGTGTCTGTGTTGCATGGCCAGTAATCCCCAACGACGTGGAGACTCATATGCCAGGCGCCATCTATGCCGAAGGCCTGGTGAAGACCTTCGGTGACGTAAGGGCTCTGGACGGCGTCGACCTCGATGTCCCCGAGGGCACGGTCCTCGGCCTGCTCGGGCCGAACGGCGCGGGCAAGACGACGACCGTCCGCTGTCTGACCACCCTGTTGCGTCCCGACAGCGGCTCGGCGGTCGTCGCGGGCATCGACGTCCTCAAGCATCCCGACGCCGTGCGTCGCTCCATCGGCCTGTCCGGCCAGTTCGCGGCGGTCGACGAGTACCTCACCGGCCGCGAGAACCTGCAGATGGTCGGCCAGCTCTACCAGATGAAGGCGAAGGCGGCGAAGGCCCGCGCGGTCGAACTGCTGGAACAGTTCGACCTCGCCGACGCCGCCGACCGTCCCACGAAGACCTACTCCGGCGGCATGCGCCGCCGCCTCGACCTCGCGGCCGCCCTGGTGGTCTCACCGCCCGTGATGTTCATGGACGAGCCGACGACCGGTCTCGACCCGCGCAACCGTCAGCTGCTGTGGGAGGTCATCAAGCGACTGGTCTCGGGCGGTACGACACTGCTGCTGACCACCCAGTACCTCGAAGAGGCCGATCACCTCGCGCACGAGATCGCGGTGGTCGACCACGGCCATGTCATCGCCACAGGCACCTCCGACCAGCTCAAGGCCCGCACCGGCGGCGAGCGCGTCGAAGTCGTGGTGCACGAGCGCGAGGACATCCAGTCCGCCTCAGAGGTGCTGCGCGGCTTCGGCAAGGGCGACACCACGGTCGAGGACCACATGCGCAAGCTCACCGTCCCCGTGACCGGAGGCGCCAAGCTTCTCGCCGAGATCATCCGCGAGCTCGACACCCGCGGTATCGAGATCGACGACATCGGGCTGCGCCGCCCGACCCTCGACGACGTCTTCCTGTCCCTGACAGGACACGTGGCCGAGGTGAAGGACGAGGCGAACGGCAAGGAGGCCGTCAAGTGAGTGCTCTCGACGCCGTGCGGGTCGCGCCGGCCACGAACCCGGTCAGCCAGTCCGTCCGGGACTCGATGGTCGTCGCGAAACGCAACCTGATCCGCATGTCCCGGATCCCCGAGATGATCATCTACGGGCTCATCCAGCCGATCATGTTCGTGGTGCTGTTCACCTACGTCTTCGGCGGCTCCATGCAGATCGGTGGCAGTACCAGTGCCGTCGACTACAAGAACTTCCTGATGGCGGGCATCTTCGCGCAGACCGTCACCTTCGCCACCGCCAGCTCGGGCGCGGGCATCGCCGACGACATGCACAAGGGGCTCATCGACCGTTTCCGCTCCCTGCCCATGGCCAGGGGTGCGGTGCTCACCGGGCGTACCTTCGCCGACCTCGTCCAGACCGCCCTGACCCTGGTCGTCCTGGCCGTGGTCGCCCTGCTGGTCGGCTGGCGCATCGGGTCGGACGGAAGCACCAACGCGGGCAGGGTGCTGGCGGCCTTCGGACTGCTGCTCCTGCTCGGGTACGCGTTCACCTGGATCGGCGCCCTGATCGGAATGTCCGTCAGTACTCCCGAGGCGGCCACGTCCAGCGGGCTGATCTGGCTCTTCCCAGTCACCTTCATCTCGAACGCGTTCGTGGACACCAGCCATATGACCCCGTGGCTGCGTCACGTCGCCGACTGGAACCCCTTCAGCGCCACGGTCCAGGCCTGCCGCGAGCTCTTCGGCAACCCGGGGGTCTCACCCTCGGACGCCTGGCCCATGCAGCACCCGGTCTGGGCCTCGCTGATCTACTCGGTCCTGATCATCGTGGTCTTCCGCACCCTCGCGGTACGGAAGTACCGCTCGGCGACGGCGTGACGAAACCCTGGGACGAAGTCCCGACGTGACGAAACCCCCGGCGCCACGTGGGCGCCGGGGGCTCGTCAAGGACGTGCCGGGCGGGGTCGGCCGCCGTGCGGTCCGGGTCAGCCGCTGTAGGGCTCGGCCTTCAGGATCTTCACCGAGGCCTTCTTGCCGTTCGGCAGCTCGTATTCCGCGTCCTCGCCGACCTTGTGGCCGATCACGCCGGAACCCAGCGGGGACTGCGGGGAGTACGTCTCGATGTCGGCGCTCGCGTACTCGCGCGAGGCGAGCAGGAAGGTCATCGTGTCGTCTTCGTCACCGTCGAAGGCGATCGTCACGACCATGCCGGGGGCCACCGCACCGTCCGCCGAGGCCGGCGCCTCACCGACCTTGGCGTTCTCCAGGAGCTGGGTCAGCTGGCGCACGCGGAGCTCCTGCTTGCCCTGCTCTTCCTTGGCCGCGTGGTACCCGCCGTTCTCACGCAGGTCGCCCTCCTCGCGCGCAGCCGCGATCTTGGCGGCGATCTCCGTACGCGCAGGACCAGACAGGTACTCCAGCTCGGCCTTGAGCTGGTTGTACGCCTCCTGGGTCAGCCAGGTGACGTTCTCGCTGGTCTGGGTCACAGGTGCTCCTCGTAGGTACTGGGAATACAAAGCATCGCCCTACCCAGAAGGATGTTCCTCCACGGATGGGCGAAACCACGAGCCTAACAATTCAATGCCCGAAGGGGGAGGACATAAGCCATCAGAATCACGTCAACGCAGGTCAGCGCCTATGGATTCCGGGCGAATCCGGTCGGTGTCGACCAGTGGCGGTCGATTCCGGTCGCGGTTCGATCGCGGGTCGGTCGCGGATCCGTCGGGGGCCGTCGCGGGTCCGAAGGCAGGGTCAGTCGGCGGGGTCAGTCGGCAGGGTCAGTCGGCGTGGCAGCCGAGCAGCTCGGCCGTCGTCCCCTGGGACGTCGTACGGAGCGTGACGACCTTGTCGATCCGGGTGGCGTCGCCCTCGAAGCGGAAGTCGGCCCGGCCGACCTCGGCGCCGCTCTCCGCCTGGGAGCGCAGCGTGCAGTACCCGGAGGCACCGGCGTCCTTGCGGACCTCCAGGTGGACCTTCACCGCGTCCTTGCCGGCGTCGAACTCGATCACCTCGGCGCTGATCTTGTTCTGGCCGACGTAGTGGTAGCCGAAGTAGCCGACCAGCGCCAGCAGGGCCACCCCGAGGGCGGCGCCGACGACCTTGAGCGTCCGGTCGGAGCGCGCGTCCGAGGAGCGGCCGTAGCGGCCCTCGGGCAGCCGCGTGCTCGCCGTGCTCATGATCGTCCTCTCGGCAGGGGCGGGACGGATCTCCCAAAAGGGGCCTGCGGGCCGTACCCCGGAATTATCCGCCCCCCGATTCGGTCACTATAGAAGCCGCCGATCGCACCGGTTCACACCGGGCGCCGACTTATGAGGATTGAGTCTTGACTGACCAGTTGCGACTGATGGCCGTCCACGCCCACCCCGACGACGAGTCGAGCAAGGGCGCGGCCACCATGGCGAAGTACGTGTCCGAGGGGGTGGACGTGCTGGTCGTGACCTGCACGGGCGGGGAGCGCGGCTCCATCCTCAATCCCAAGCTGCGGGGCGACAAGTACATCGAGGAGCACATCCACGAGGTACGCAAGAAGGAGATGGACGAGGCCCGCGAGATCCTCGGGGTCAAGCAGGAGTGGCTCGGCTTCGTCGACTCCGGCCTGCCCGAGGGCGACCCGCTGCCCCCGCTCCCGGAGGGCTGTTTCGCCCTGGAGGACGTCGACAAGGCGGCCGGCGAGCTGGTGAAGCAGATCCGCTCGTTCCGGCCCCAGGTGATCACCACCTATGACGAGAACGGCGGCTACCCGCACCCCGACCACATCATGACCCACAAGATCTCGATGGTGGCGTTCGAGGGCGCGGCGGACACCGAGAAGTACCCGGAGGCGGAGTTCGGGCCCGCCTACCAGCCGCTCAAGCTCTACTACAACCAGGGCTTCAACCGCCCGCGCACCCAGGCGCTGCACGACGCGATGATCGCGCGCGGCCTGGAGTCGCCGTACGGGGACTGGCTCAAGCGCTGGGACGAGTTCCAGCGCGACGAGCGCACCCTCACCACACACGTCCCGTGCGCCGACTTCTACGAGATCCGCGACAAGGCCCTGATCGCGCACGCCACCCAGATCGACCCGGACGGCGGCTGGTTCCGCGTGCCGATGGAGCTCCAGAAGGAGGTCTGGCCGACGGAGGAGTACGAGCTGGCGAAGTCCCTCGTCGATACCTCCCTCCCCGAGGACGACCTCTTTGCGGGCATCCGCGACAATGCCTGACATGAGCGCAAGCGCAAGCCTGGCAATGACACACCTCACCACCCTCGCCAAGGAGGTGGACGAGGACAAGGTCACCCCCGGCGTCCTCGGCTTCATCGTCTTCGCGGTGATGGCGTTGGCGGTGTGGGGCCTGATGAAGTCCATGAACCGCCACATGAGCAAGGTCGACTTCAAAGAGGCCCCGGACCCGAAGGCGGACGCCGGGAACGCCGGGAACGCCCAGGACACCACGGCCTCCCGCACGGCGAAGCCGTAGCAGGGCCGACCGGGCGGGTGCACGTACGCCGCACCCGCCGTTGAGCACGGGCGGCGTCCTCGCCGGTACGGTCCGTCACCCACAGGTGTGACGGACCGTACAGTCGTACTGTGCGCGGGCCCGCGCCCGACGCCGACGGTCCGTGCGTCTACGCCCCGGCCGCGACGCCCACCCCCATCACCTCCCGCGCATGACGGTTGGGCACCATGCCGAGCCGCCAGGCCTGCCACCCGTCCTCCAGGTTCACCCCGCGCTCCAGCAGGAGCAGATACGCCTCGACGTAGTCGCTGAGCTTGCCGTCCCGCAGCGCATGCCCGTCGCGCCCCAGCTGGGCCAGCTCCTCCTGCGCCACGGCCGTCCCGACCTCGACACCGCCCGGCGCCGCGTACGGCAGCAGCGTGCAGCGCAGGAAGCGGGCCCAGTCCTCGCCCCTGCGGTCGCCGTAGGACACGAACAGACCGACCGCGTCCTCGCACAGGGTCAGCGCCTGCTGCGTACGGGCGTTCCCGGCGTCCACCACCGCAAGCTCTAGGCACGTCCATGCCTCGCCGTGGGCCACGCCGATGCGCTGGAAGTCGGCGCGGGCGTCGACCAGGAGCTGGCGCGCGAAACCGGAGTTGCGCAGGGAACCCGTCTGGGCCGCCCGCTGGTCCCGTGTCACCCGCGCCGAGTGGTGCCGGGCGCACGCCAGGCCGTACACGTCCCGCATACGGGAGAACATCGTGCGTGAACGTTCCAGCTCCCGTACCGCGAGGTCCAGGTTGCCCGTCTCCTCCAGGGACTGGCCCAGGTAGTAGACGGACCACGCCTCGCCGCGCGCGTCCTCGTTGTCGCGGTGGCGCGAGGCCGCCCGGCGCAGGGCGTCCACCGCCGCCGACGGGTCGCCGGCGACCAGGCGGGCGCGGGCGAGCTGGGTCATCGCCCAGGCCTCGCCCCGGGCGTCGCGGGTACGGCCGTACAGGTCCAGGGCTGTCCGCAGCTCCGACTCCGCGCGCGGTACGTCGCCCATGCGCAGGCCCAGTTGGCCGAGCTGGAAGTGGGCCCAGGCCTCGCCGTGGATCGACTCGCCGGCGCGGTGCAGGGCGAGGGAGCCCGTCAGGAGCTCCAGGGACTCGGAGATGCGGCCGCGGTCCCGTTCCACCGCCGCCAGCGCGTGCATCGTCCAGGCGCGGTCCGTCGCCAGGGCCGGGGCCGACTGCAGGTTCAGGGCCTCGCGGAGCTTGGCCGCCGCCTCAGTCAGGTTGCCCTGGTGGTGGAGGGTGATGCCGAGGGAGCACAGGGCCCGGGCGGCGCCCGCGTCGTGATGCGCCTCCATGTAGAGGTCGACCACCGAGGTCAGGGTCGTGCGGGCCTTGTCGAGTTCGCCGAGCTGGCGGGCCGCGATGCCCGTACGCCACTGCACCGAGCGCACCAGCAGGCCCTGGTCCCCCTCCTCCACTCCCGACTTCGCTCGAGCGGGCGGACCCCCACGCGCCAGCTCGCTGATCTCGCCCAGCCGGTAGAGGTCGCCGCGCAGCAGGCAGTAGTCGCACAGCGCGCCCAGCAGGTTCAGGACCGCCGCCTGGTCCACATCCTCCGTGTGCCGCAGGGCTGCCGTGATGAAGCTCGACTCGTCGTCCAGCCAGCGCAGCGCGTCGTCCAGCGAGGTGAAGCCGTGCGGGCTGAAGCGGTCCGAGCGGGTCGACATGTTGCCGTCGACCAGGCGAAGGACGGAGTCGGCGAGGTCGGCGTAGTTCACGATCAGCCGCTCCTGCGCCGCCGTACGCTCCGCCGGCTCCTCCTCGTCGAGGAGGCGGGCGTGAGCGAAGGCGCGGACCAGGTCGTGCAGGCGGTAGCGGTTGCCGCGGACGTGGTCGATCAGGCCCGCCTCGGCCAGGGCCACCAGGTGGCGGGTCGCCTCCGCCTCGTCCGTGGCCAGCAGCGCCGCCGCCGCTGCCGCGCCCAGCGAGGCCCGGCCCGCCAGCGCGAGCCGGCGCAGCAGGCGTCTCGCCGGCTCCGACTGGTCGGTGTAGCGCAGCCACAGCACCCGCTCGATCGGCTCCACCGGGCCGTACGCCCCCAGGTCCGTCGCCAGCGTGCGCGGTGAACGCGGCCCCAGTGCCGAGCCCGCGATGCGCAGCGCCAGCGGCAACCCCCCGCACAACTCCCTTATCCGGTCCGCGGATTCGGCGTCGTAGGGACCCGAGGAGTCCTGCGCCGCCACGCTCAGCAGCTCCTCCGCGCCGGCCGCGTCCAGCGACTCCACCGGCAGTTGGTGCACCCGGGCGGCGAGATCCGCGGGCAGGTCGAGAGGCTCGCGTGCGGTGACCAGGACCAGGCTGTCGCAGCGCTCGGGGACGAGGGTGCGGACCTGCTCCGGGTCCGAGGCGTCGTCCAGTACGACGGTGACCGGGAGGCCCGTGAGGTGCTGGTGGTAGAGCTCACTCAGCCGCTTGACCTGCTGCTCCGGCGAGGACCGCTCGCGGAACAGCAGCTGCTCGCGCGGGGCGCCCAGCCGGTTCAGCAGATGCAGCAGCGCGTCCCGGGTGGGCAGCGGTGGCTCCTCCGCGGTGTCGCCGCGCAGGTCCACCACGCACGCGCCGCGGAACTGGTCCTTCAGGTCATGGGCCGCGCGGACCGCCAATGCCGTACGACCACTGCCGGGCGCCCCGTGCAGGACCACGACCGTCGGCTTCGTCTCCGTACTCGCCCGCGCCGCCTGCACCCACTGCCGGATGCGGGCCATCTCCTGTCTGCGGCCCGCGAACGGACCGATCGGCTCCGGGAGCTGGCCGAACGACTGCGCCAGCACGCTCCGGCCGCGGGCCGCCGCGCTCTTGTCCGCGCCCTTCAGCCGCGGCCCCGTCTTCTTCGGGCCGGTGGACGCGCTCAGCACCCGCTGCTGGTCGAGGAAGGGACGGATGCCCCGTACCTCCAGCGCCGTCAGCCACTGCAGCCGCAGCTGTTCCGGCCCGCCGGGCTGGCCCACGGCGCCCGCGCGGTGGTGCGCGGCCGGCAGATGCGTGCCGGCCACCTTCACGACCGTCGCCGCCGCCCCCACGACACCGACGGTCACGCCCGCGCCCACCGCGGTGCCCGTGCCCGTGCCGAGCGCCAGGTCGGTGACGACGGCCGCGAGCGCCGCGACGCCCGCCACCATCAGCGGCGTACCGCCGCCCTCCCGCGCGAACCGCTGCCCGAACGTCAGCCGGCCGGCCTCCGCCTCGTCCAGTGCGCGGGTGTACGCCTCGTACTCCTCGGCCGCCGCCTGCGCGATGGAGTCCAGTTCCCCGCGCGCCCGTGACAGCAGCACCTGCCCATCGGCGCGCCCGCCCGAGCGCCGCACTTCCTCCTCCACGGCCCGAGCCAACAGCCGCTCGGCATCCGCCCGATGACTGTCCCGCATGTCACGTCCCCCTCCGGCGGCTACGGCTTTCCCTGGTGCCTTCCCGGTTTTCCGTTGGTCAAGTGTGCTGCGCCAGGGGCATCGGGGCGAGAGGGCGAGCGGACTGCGAGCACCGCGTGCGTCCGGGAGTTGGAGGGCATGGGCGGGAAGGGAGGGTGTGGCTGTCGTGATCGCGGACACGCCAGGGCAGGACGGGGGAGCACATGAGTTGGACGGACAACGGGCCGGCGGGGCCGCCGCAGGGTCCGCAGAATCCGCGTCCTCGTGAGCGACCCGGGTTCGTCGGACGACATGACCGCACCGGTCGTCATGACCGCCGACGCGAGAGCAGGGACCTCACGGTCAGCACGACCGGGGGCGAACGAGGGCCGTACGGCCCATCTGAGCGTCGTCTCCGCACCCCACGGCCGCGGCATCGCGAAGTTCAAGGTCACCGTCTGGGAGACGCCTGCCGCGTGACGGACCGGGTACTGCGGCAGGATGGACCCCATGCCGAACCGACTGGCTCACGAGACGTCCCCCTACCTGCTCCAGCACGCGGACAACCCCGTCGACTGGTGGCCGTGGTCGGCCGAGGCCTTCGAGGAGGCGCGCAAGAGCGGTAAACCGGTCCTGCTCAGCGTCGGCTACAGCAGTTGTCACTGGTGTCACGTGATGGCCCACGAGTCCTTCGAGGACCAGGAGACTGCCGACTACCTCAACGCCCACTTCATCAGCGTCAAGGTCGACCGCGAGGAACGCCCCGACGTGGACGCCGTCTACATGGAGGCCGTCCAGGCGGCCACCGGCCAGGGCGGCTGGCCCATGACCGTCTTCCTCACGCCCGATGCCGAGCCCTTCTACTTCGGCACCTACTTCCCGCCCGCCCCCCGGCACGGCATGCCGTCCTTCCGGCAGGTGCTGGAGGGCGTCCACAGTGCCTGGACCGACCGGCGGGACGAGGTCGCCGAGGTCGCCGGGAAGATCGTGCGGGATCTCGCCGGACGGGAGATCTCCTACGGCGGCACCGAGGCACCCGGTGAGGAGGAGCTCGCGCAGGCGCTGCTCGGGCTCACCCGGGAGTACGACCCGCAGCGGGGCGGGTTCGGGGGCGCGCCCAAGTTCCCGCCGTCCATGGTGATCGAGTTCCTGTTGCGGCACCATGCGCGGACGGGGGCCGAGGGCGCGCTGCAGATGGCCCAGGACACCTGTGAGCGGATGGCCCGCGGCGGGATCTACGACCAGCTCGGCGGCGGGTTCGCGCGCTACTCCGTCGACCGCGACTGGATCGTGCCGCACTTCGAGAAGATGCTGTACGACAACGCCCTGCTGTGCCGGGTGTACGCCCACCTGTGGCGGGCCACCGGGTCCGAGCTCGCCCGCCGGGTCGCCCTGGAGACCGCCGACTTCATGGTGCGCGAACTCCGTACCGACCAGGGCGGGTTCGCCTCCGCGCTCGACGCCGACAGCGACGACGGGACCGGCAAGCACGTCGAGGGCGCGTACTACGTGTGGACTCCGCAGCAGCTGCGCGAGGTGCTCGGCGACGACGACGCCGAACTCGCCGTTCACTACTTCGGCGTCACCGAGGAAGGCACGTTCGAGCACGGCTCCTCCGTCCTCCAACTTCCTCAGCAGGAGGGCGTGTTCGACGCCGAGAGGATCGCCTCCGTGAAGGAGCGCCTGCTCGCCGCGCGGGCCGACCGCCCCGCCCCCGGGCGTGACGACAAGATCGTCGCCGCCTGGAACGGCCTCGCGATCGCCGCCCTCGCCGAGACCGGCGCCTACTTCGACCGCCCCGATCTCGTGGACGCCGCCCTCGGCGCCGCCGACCTCCTCGTACGGCTGCATCTGGACGACCACGCCCGCCTCGCCCGCACCAGCAAGGACGGCAAGGCCGGCGCCAACGCGGGTGTGCTGGAGGACTACGGCGACGTCGCCGAGGGCTTCCTCGCGCTCGCCTCCGTCACCGGTGAGGGCGTGTGGCTGGACTTCGCCGGGTTCCTGCTCGACCACGTCCTGGCCCGCTTCGCCGACGAGGAGTCCGGCGCCCTCTACGACACGGCCGCCGACGCCGAGCAGCTGATCCGCCGCCCCCAGGACCCCACCGACAACGCCGCCCCCTCCGGCTGGAGCGCCGCGGCCGGCGCCCTGCTGAGCTACGCCGCGCAGACCGGTGCCGAACCCCACCGCGTCGCCGCGGAGAAGGCGCTGGGCGTCGTCAAGGCCCTCGGCCCGCGCGTCCCGCGCTTCATCGGCTGGGGGCTCGCCGTAGCCGAGGCCAACCTCGACGGGCCGCGTGAGGTCGCGGTCGTAGGACCGGCGATGGACGAGCCCGCCACAAAGGCCCTGCACCGCACGGCTCTTCTGGGCACGGCCCCGGGTGCGGTCGTGGCCGTGGGAACTCCGGAGAGTGGCGAGTTCCCGCTCCTCGTCGACCGTCCACTGCAGCAGGGTCAACCCGCTGCTTACGTCTGCCGTAACTTCACGTGCGACGCCCCGACCACCGATCCGGACCGGTTGCGAACAGCGCTGAGCAGCTGAAACGGCGGTGTGCACGGGGCAGTTACGCAAGCCGTGTTCGAATTGTTCACTCTCGGGGCTCGTTGTGATGAAACGAGCTCTTCATCCAAACCGCCTGCGGACTTCACAGATCCCCCCTAATGTCTACACAGTTCCGCGACAGATGTGACGTGCTGTCGCGGCAGGGGGCATTGGGGATCTGGGGGGATCTGTTGCTGACGTCTGTCTTTATAGCCGTCGTCTCGCTGGCCTTGTTCTGGATGGCGGCTTTCACCTTGTGGTGGCAGATGCACGCGTGGCGTACGCCCGAGGTGCTCGCCTCCACCCGGTTCAGCAGACCGGACGGCGGCGAGCATGTGTCGTTCTCGCTGCTGTTGCCGGCCCGGCACGAACAGGCCGTGCTGGATCACACCATCCAGCGGCTGCTGGAGTCCACACACACCGACTTCGAGATCATCGTCATCGTCGGGCACGACGATCCGGAGACCACGGAGGTCGCCGAGCGGGCCGCCGCTCGCGATCCACGGGTGCGGGTCGTCGTCGACACCCACGAGAAGAAGAACAAGCCGAAGGCCATGAACACGGCGCTGCCGCACTGCCGCGGCGACGTCGTCGGGGTCTTCGACGCCGAGGACCAGGTCCACCCGGAGCTCCTCGCCCATGTCGACCACGCGTTCCGGACGACGAAGGCGGACGTGGTCCAGGGCGGCGTCCAGCTGATCAATTTCCACTCCAGCTGGTACAGCCTGCGCAACTGCCTGGAGTACTTCTTCTGGTTCCGGTCGCGGCTGCACCTGCACGCGCAGAAGGGGTTCATCCCGCTCGGCGGCAACACCGTCTTCGTACGGACGGACGTGCTCAGGGAAGCCGACGGCTGGGACCCGAACTGCCTCGCGGAGGACTGCGACCTGGGCGTCCGGCTCTCCAGCGTCGGCAAGAAGGTCGTCGTCGCCTACGACTCCGACATGGTGACCAAGGAGGAGACGCCCGGCAGCCTGATGTCGCTGCTGAAGCAGCGCACCCGCTGGAACCAGGGCTTCCTCCAGGTCTACCGGAAGAAGGACTGGAAGCAACTGCCCACCTTCGGGCAGCGGTTGCTCGCCCGGTACACGCTCATGACGCCGTTCATGCAGGCCTTCACCGGGCTCATCATCCCGCTCAACATCGCGATCGCGGTGTTCCTCGACGTGTCCGTGACCATCGCCTTCATCACCTTCCTGCCGGCCGTCACCGCGCTCGTCACCTTCGTCTTCGAGGTCGTCGGACTGCACGACTTCGGCAAGCAGTACGGACTGCGCGTCCGCTTCGTCCACTACCTGAAGCTCATCGTGGGCGGCCCCTTCTACCAGGTGCTCCTCGCCGGGGCCGCCGTCCGCGCCGTATGGCGTGAGCAGCGCGGCCGGAACGACTGGGAGCTGACCACCCACGTCGGCGCGCATCTCGCCACCGCCGAAGTGACCCGTGACCTCCGAGAGGACGTCCCTGCGTGACCTCCACCCTCCCCGCGGTGACCACTCCGAAGGTCCCCGCGCAGAGACAACCTGTCCCTGAAACGCGTTCGACCGGTCGAACGGACCCGCCGAACCGCCTCCGCTCCTCCCGCCCCGACCTGATCTCGTGCGGCGTCCTCCTGGTCGCGATCCTCGTCGTGCAGGGCTGGAACATCGCCGACTACCCCACCCTCAGCGACGACGAGGGCACCTACCTCGCCCAGGCCTGGGCGGTCCAGGAGGGCCGGGGTCTGGCCCACTACACGTACTGGTACGACCATCCGCCCCTCGGCTGGATCCAGATAGCCCTGCTGACCTGGATACCGGCCGCGCTCAGCCCCGAGTCGATGACCGTCGGCACCATGCGCGCCGCGATGCTCGTCATCAGCGCGGTCAGCGCGGTCCTCGTCTACGTGCTCGGGCGGCGGCTGTCCCTGCCGCGCTGGGCGGCCGGGCTCGGCATGGTCCTGTTCGGCCTTTCGCCCCTGTCGGTCGTCCTGCAGCGGGAGATCTTCCTCGACAACCTCGCGGTGATGTGGACGCTCCTCGCGTTCGCCCTCGCCGCCTCCCCGAGCCGCCACCTCTGGCACCACTTCGGCGCCGGGATCGCGGCCGCGACGGCCGTACTGACCAAGGAGACGATGCTCTTCGTCCTCCCGGCGGTCTTCGTCACCATGTGGCGGCACAGCCATCGCGACACCCGCAAGTTCGCCCTCACCGGAGCCGTCACGGCCTGCGCGCTGATCGGCCTCTCGTACCCCCTGTTCGCCCTGCTGAAGGGCGAGTTGTTCCCCGGCAGCGGGCACGTCTCGCTCTGGGACGGCATCACGTACCAGATGACCAGGCCCGGTTCGGGCTTCATCCTCGACCGGGGCTCCGGGTCCTACGGCGTCCTGCAGTCCTGGCTCTACTACGACCGCGTCCTCATCCTCGGCGGCCTCGCGGGCGGCCTGCTGCTCCTGGCCACCTGGCGCTGGTCGGTCACGGCCCGGTCGCTGGCGGGACCGTCGTTCGCGGTGGTGATCCTCGCCCTGGTGGCCATGCGCCCGGGCGGCTACCTGCCCGCCATGTACGTCATCCAGGCGCTGCCCTTCCTGGCCCTCGTCCTCGCCGGAGGAACGGCCTCCGTCGCCCACGCCGTACTGCGGCGATGGCGCTCCGAGGCCGAGAACCGATACGTCACCGGCGGGCGGTACGCCCTCGCGGCCGTGCTCGCGGTCGCCGCCGGCGCCTATGTCGTCCCGCGCTGGTACGACGGCGACCGCACCGCCGTCACCGCCGACGCCAACGCGCCCTACCAGGCCGCCTCGAAATGGCTGGCGACGGAGGTGGAGGACCCGAAGGACACCCGGGTGCTCGTCGACGACGCGCTGTGGCTGGACCTGGTGCACGCCGGGTACCGGCCCGGGCTCGGTGCCATCTGGTTCTACAAGGCCGACCTCGACCCTGCCGTGACGAAGACGATGCCGCGCGGCTGGAAGGACCTCGACTACGTCGTCGCCTCCCCGACGGTACGGCGGGACGCGGTGGACCTGCCCAACGTCAAGGCGGCGATGGAGCACTCGGTGGCGGTCGCCGTGTTCGGCCGCGGCGAGGACCGCATCGAGATCCGCCAGATCCAGACAGCCTCCGGAGGCGTTCGATGAGCCAGGATTACACCGCCCCCGAGGAGCTGGGCGATCCGATCGTGGAGGTCGCCGAGGTGGCCGAGGTGGCCGAGCCGGGCGCCGTCACCATCGTCGTACCGACCTTCAACGAGTCCGCGAACGTACGGCAGTTGCTGCACCGGATCACCGAATCCGTGCCGTCCCGGCTGCCCTGCGAGGTCGTCTTCGTGGACGACTCCACCGACGACACCCCGCAGGTCATCAAGGAGGCCGCGCAGGACTGCCCGTTCCCCGTCACCGTCATCCACCGCGACGAACCCGTCGGCGGGCTCGGCGGCGCGGTCGTCGAGGGGATGAAGGCCGCCGGGTCGGACTGGATCGTGGTCATGGACGGCGACTGCCAGCATCCGCCCTCCCTGGTCCCGGAGTTGGTCGCCACCGGCGAGCGGGCGAACGCGGGGCTCGTCGTCGCCTCCCGGTACATCAAGGGCGGCAGCCGGGCCGGGCTCGCGGGCAGCTACCGCGTGGCCGTGTCACGTGGCGCGACCTGGCTGACCAAGTCCCTGTTCCCGCGCCGGCTGCACGGCATCAGCGACCCGATGAGCGGCTTCTTCGCCATCCGCCGCAGCGACATCACCGCGCAGGCGCTCAAGCCCCTCGGCTACAAGATCCTGCTGGAGCTGGCTGTACGGAGCCGCCCGCGCGCGGTCACCGAAGTGCCGTTCGTCTTCCAGGAGCGGTTCGCGGGGGAGTCCAAGTCCACGGCGGCGGAGGGGCGCCGCTTCCTGCGGCACCTCGCCGGGCTGCGTACGGCCGATCCGCTGGCCCGGATGGTGGTGTTCGGGCTGATCGGGCTGACCGGGTTCGTGCCGAACCTGGCCGCGCTGTGGGCGTTGACGCAGGCGGGGCTGCACTACCTCCCCGCGGAGATCGTCGCCAACCAGTTCGGCGTGGCCTGGAACTTCCTGCTCATCGAGAAGCTGCTGTTCCGCGACCGCCGCCGGCACCGCCACTGGGCCGACCGCACCGCACGGTTCGCGCTGCTCGCCAACGCCGACCTCGTGCTGCGCATCCCGCTGATCGCGCTGCTCGTCGGCCAGTTCGGGCTGGCCGTGCTGCCGGCCACCGCGCTGGCCCTGGTCATCACCTTCGTCCTGCGCTTCGCCGGTACCGAGGCGCTGGTCTATCTGCCACGCAGGAGCCGCACAGCAAGGAGTACAGCGTGAGATCCAGCCGTATGAGATCAGGACGGAGGACGGCTCTGCTGGCGGTGATGGGCCTCACCGGGAGCTTGCTCCTCACCTCGCCCCAGCCCGCCTCCGCCGCCAACCTCATCAAGAACCCCGGCTTCGAGACCGCCGGCACCGACGACATGCCCTACTGCTGGAAGAAGTCCGGCTGGGGCGACAACGACTTCACCTTCGAGACGGTGGCCGACGCCCACTCCGGCGGCAAGGCCATGAAGGTCACGTTGACCCGCCGCGTGGACGGCGACCGCAAGGCACTGATCACCGAGTCCGCCGCGTGCGCGCCCGTCGTCACCGTGGGCAAGCAGTACGACCTGGGGCTCTGGTACAAGTCGACCACCCCCGACACCTCGGTCACCCTCTTCCGGCACGACGCCACAGCGGGCTGGCAGTACTGGACCGACCTCAAGACGCTGGAGATGGCGGCCGGTTGGACGGAGGCCACGGTCCGTACGCCCGAGGTGCCGGCCGGCACCGACCGGATCGCCTGGGGCGTCTCCGTCTACGGCACCGGCTCCGTCACCACCGACGACTACACGATGGACCAGGTCGCCGACCCGGTCCCGGACCCGGTGTGCACGGGCACGGCTCAGGAGTGCGCGAACGGCCGCTGGGACGTGCTGCCCACGAAGAACCCCGTGCGCTCCATGCACTCCGTCGTCCTGAACAACGGCAAGGTGCTGCTGATCGCGGGCTCCGGCAACGACCCGGAGAGGTTCGCGGCGGGCACGTTCACCAGCGCGGTCTACGACCCGCGGAACGGCACGTACAAGCAGATCCCCACGCCGAAGGACATGTTCTGCGCGGGCCACGTCCAGCTGGACGACGGGCGGGTGCTCGTGATGAGCGGCAACAAGGGCTATCCGTCGGCGGACGGAACGATCGGCTACCAGGGCTACAAGGACTCGTACCTCTTCGACCCGGTCACCGAGACGTACAGCAAGACCAACGACATGAACGACGGCCACTGGTACCCGTCGGCGACGATCCTCGGCAACGGTGACGTGATCTCGTTCGGCGGGCTGAAGGAGGACTCCAGCGGCTCGGTGACCGCCGAGCGGTGGTCGGACGCGGAGCAGCGGTGGCTGCCGACGTGGAAGGTCAACCAGACCTGGTCCTTCTGGGGCCTGTACCCGTCGATGATCCTGATGCAGGACGGCCGCCTCTTCTACTCGGGCAGCCATGTCTTCGGCAACAACATCCCGGGCACCGGTTCGGCGATCTACGACTACGACGCCAACACGATCACCCAGGTCCCGGGCCTGCAGAACAAGGACGAGCGCGACCAGTCGGCGAGCGTGCTGCTGCCCCCGGCCCAGGACCAGAAGGTCCTCACCATCGGCGGCGGCAACATCGACTCCAACCCGGACGCCAACCGCCTCACCGATGTCATCGACCTCAAGCAGCCCAACCCGTCCTACGTCGCCGGCCCGCCGCTCCCGCAGGGCACCGTCGACCTCGGCGGCGGCAAGGTTCCCCAGACCGGCAACCAGGGCAAGATGTACGCCTCCGCCGTACTCCTGCCGGACGGCAAGGTCCTGGAGACGGGCGGCGCGCTGCACAACCGGGCCGACCCGGTGTACGAGTCGTCGCTCTACGACCCGGCGACCAACACCTTCGACCCGGTGGCCACGGACCCGGAGGAGCGCGGCTACCACTCCTCCGCCTTCCTGCTGCCCGACGGGCGGGTGATGACGACGGGCGACAACCCGGGCAACGGCACCTGGAACCACGACGTGTCGGTCTACACCCCGCCCTATCTCCTCAAGGGTGAGCGCCCGACGATCACTTCGGTCATCGACACCGAGTGGACCTACGGCGACACCCAGCGGATCACCGTCGACCGTCCCATCGCCAAGGCCGAGCTGATCCGCCCGGCCGCCGTCACCCACTCCTCCGACCCCAACCAGCGCTTCGTCGACCTGCCGCTGTCGGTGGACGGCAACAACGTCGACCTGAACGTGACGAGCAACCCCAACCTGGCCCCGCCCGGCTGGTACATGCTCTTCGCGGTCGACGCCAACGGCGTCCCGTCGGTGGCCAAGTGGGTGCACCTCCAAGGCCCGCAGGCCTTGAGCGCGACGGACGCCTCGGCGCACGTCCACGACTTCGCCGACGACCTCAAGGGCAAGGTCACGGGTCCCGGCAAGAAGCGCACGTCCCAGAAGGTCAGCCCGACCGTCTCCGGCTGCGACCGCCACTACGGCTCCGCCAACGTCTGTGTGCCGACGGACTTCCCGCCGACGGTGAAGGCGACGACGAAGGCCCGCTGCGACTGGCTGAAGGCGAACGACTACGGCCGATTGAAGGTCAACGGCAAGGACGACCCGCTGCGGCTGGACCGCAACAGGGACGGAACCGCCTGCGGCAAGGGTGATGTGACCCGGCGTTAACTCGGGTTGGCGTACTCGGCGAGGGCGTGTTCCACGATGGCCACCAGCTGTTCGTGGTGCGCGCCCTTCCAGTACGCCCGCCCGCACTGGGTGCACTGCGCGAAGACGTCGTACGAGCGCTGCGTCCCGCCCTCCAGCTGGTCCGCCACCTCCTCCTTGGTGGCCTCCTTGAGCAGCCCGTTGCAGGCGGTGCAGCGGGTCCAGGGACGCAGTTCGGGTCGGAACCGGTCGAGGACGTCGCGGAGCTGCTCCTCGGGCCGGGTGCTGTAGACGAAGGCGCCGGCCCACAGCTCCCGCCGGCGCAGCAGCCCCCGGTCCCGGCTCAGCATCACCCGCTGCTCGGCGGCCGAGCGGGCGGCGAGCGCCGGGTCGCCGATGTCCGTCGACTCGTACGCCGTGTCCACGCCGAGCAGGCGCAGGCGGCGGGCGAGGGTGCCGAGGTGGACGTCGAGCAGGAAGCGCAGGGGAGCGCCGGGCACCCGCTGGGGGCGCTGGACGGGCCGTACGGTCACGGACTCGCCCGCCGCCGGGACGTGCGCCACGGGCACCTCGCGGCCGTCGACGACCAGGGTGCCGACCTCGGTGAGCGGGACGCCGAGGGACTCCACGACATGGCCGAGGGTCGAGACGCCGTCGGTGGTGACGGCGCTCGCGCCCTCGCGTCGTCCGTTCGGGAGGAACAGGCGCAGCTCGGGGGCGAATTCGACGTGGATCTCGGGTCCGTTCACCTGGTCAGGATGTCACGGCCGGGGGCTCGTGCCTCGGCTGTTTTTTCGCGGGGAGGCCGTGCTCGAGCACGTCGAGCGCGCGGTCGAGGAGGTCGCGGAGATCGTCCTTGAAGTCGTTCTCGGCCCAGTACAGGGAGATCTCCGCGAGCCCGCCGATGAGGGAGTTCGTGAAGACCCGCACCTCGAAGTTGTCCCGCGGCAGGCCGGTGCGATCGGCGACGGCCTCGGAGAGCATCCGGCCGGTGACCGACAGGCTCTCCAGCATGCGGGAGCGCACCGCGGGGACCTGGGCCATGAGGTACGACCGCAGCCGGGTGGCCTCGGGTTCCTGCTCCAGTCCGGTGCTGATGGCCAGCCTCATGACGTAGCGCAGTGACTCCATCCACGTCTCCTCCGCCGGCCGCTTGCGCAGCTCGTCCAGCAGGATCGGGTCGTACTCGTCCGTGAGGACGATGTCCTCCTTGGTGGGGAAGTAGCGGAAGACCGTGGACGGCGACACCTCCGCGCGCTCGGCGATCTGCTCGACCGTGGTGGCGTCGTAGCCCTGTTCCTCGATCAGGGCGTAGGTCGCGGTGCGGATCGCCATCCGGGTCTTGATCTTCTTCCGCTCACGAAGCCCCAGCTGGGGGCCGTCGGGGAGGGGGAGGGAGCGTGCGGGTGTCATGGGGGTCATTGTCGAGCATCGGCATGCGCGTCAGCCATGTCCGGGGGCGTGGAGGTCTCGGTCGGACGAGGTGTGGCCGGCAGGAAAGCCACCGCCGGCAGCGCGGAGACGAGGGCCGCGATGCCGCACACCAGCAGGACCACGCCCCCGACGAGGTGCGCCGCGACCACGGACTCCCCGGCGGTGTCGGCGGCCCGCGCGCATGAAATGCGAGGAGCTCTTAAAATGTAGTGACTGTCAATCGGTTTCGGCATGCAAAATCCGCGCGCAAAAAGGGCCACGGCTGCAAGCCGTGGCCCTTCGGTGCGGTGGGCGTGTTACCCGTGCTGGTAAGCCACCAGCGAGATCCCGACGTAGTGCGCGATGAAGGCCGCCAGCGTGAAGGAGTGGAAGACCTCGTGGAAGCCGAACCAGCGCGGTGACGGGTTCGGGCGCTTGATGCCGTAGATCACGCCGCCCGCGCTGTACAGCACACCGCCGACGATCACCAGGACCAGGACCGCGATGCCGCCGGTGCGCATGAAGTCCGGCAGGAAGAAGACGGCCGCCCAGCCCATCGCGATGTAGCAGGGGGTGTAGAGCCAGCGCGGGGCGCCGACCCAGAAGACGCGGAAGACGATGCCTGCGGCCGCCGCGGCCCAGATGCCCCACAGCAGCCACTGGCCCTTGGCCCCCGGCAGGAGCAGCATCGTCAGTGGCGTGTACGTGCCCGCGATGATCAGGAAGATGTTCGCGTGGTCGAGTCTGCGCAGGATGCCGTCCATGCGCGGGCTCCAGTTGCCTCGGTGGTACAGCGCGCTCACGCCGAACAGCAGGCAGGCGGTGAGGGCGAAGATTCCGCAGGCGATCCTGCCTCTGGTCGAGTCCGCGAGGGCGGTGAGCACCAGGCCCGCGACGAGTACGGCCGGGAACATGCCGAGGTGCAGCCAGCCGCGGAGCTTGGGCTTGATCTCGTCCGAGAGCTGCTGGGCGTGGTGCGCGATCTGGTGCGACAAGGAGGACGCGGCGGAACCCCGGCCGGCGGCCGGCGGGTCCGTGGGCGCGTCGGGGGCGGGCGACGTCATGCGGGGCATCGTACCTACGGGTCCGTAAGTTACGTATCAGGGTGGCCAGATGACCGCTCGGAAGTGGCCATCCTCTCATGGGGTACCCGGAATGGGCGCACCCGGGGTGAAGCCGTGGTGACGCATCGAAAACATCTGGATGAGTGGCGATGCTCACGCCGCTCACCTGTGACGCCCTCTGGACATATGGGCGGACGCGTCGGATGATCAAATGAGTGCGGTCGGCACCGGATGAGCGCGGAAGATCGGGATGGTGGATCCAGTCCACTCCCGTCCGCGAAGCATCCGGGTCGCGGCCCCCACGGGGCATACAAGGGCATATTCAGGACAAAATCCCTCACTTAGGAGCAACCGTGGCGCGCGACATCGCGGCTCCCCCCGTCGTCCCCACAAACCACCAGGCACTGGTCTCGTGGGTGAACGAGATCGCTGAACTGACGCAGCCGGACAGCGTGGTCTGGTGTGACGGATCCGAGGCCGAGTACGACCGCCTGTGCGGGGAGCTCGTCGCGAAGGGCACCTTCAAGAGGCTCGACCCGATCAAGCGCCCCAACTCGTACTACGCGGCCTCCGACCCGACCGACGTCGCGCGCGTCGAGGACCGGACCTTCATCTGCTCCGAGAAGGAGGAGGACGCCGGCCCGACGAACCACTGGATGGACCCCGCCGAGATGCGCGAGGTCTTCTCCGGCGAGAAGGGCGTCTTCCGCGGCTCGATGCGCGGCCGGACCATGTACGTCGTCCCGTTCTGCATGGGCCCGCTCGGCTCCAAGCTCTCCGCGATCGGCGTCGAGATCACCGACTCGGCCTACGTCGCCGTCTCCATGCGCACCATGACCCGTATGGGGCAGGCCGTCCTCGACGAGCTGGGGGAGGACGGCTTCTTCGTGAAGGCCGTGCACTCCGTCGGCGCCCCGCTGGAGGAAGGCCAGGAGGACGTCCCCTGGCCCTGCAACCAGACCAAGTACATCTCCCACTTCCCCGAGAGCCGCGAGATCTGGTCCTACGGCTCCGGCTACGGCGGCAACGCCCTGCTCGGCAAGAAGTGCTACGCCCTGCGCATCGCCTCCGTCATGGCCCGCGACGAGGGCTGGCTCGCCGAGCACATGCTGATCCTGAAACTGACCCCGCCGCAGGGTGAGTCCAAGTACGTGGCGGCGGCCTTCCCCTCCGCCTGCGGCAAGACCAACCTCGCCATGCTGGAGCCCACGATCTCCGGCTGGACGGTCGAGACGATCGGCGACGACATCGCCTGGATGCGCTTCGGCGAGGACGGCCGGCTGTACGCCATCAACCCCGAGGCCGGGTTCTTCGGCGTCGCGCCCGGCACCGGTGAGCACACCAACGCCAACGCGATGAAGACGCTGTGGGGCAACTCGGTCTTCACCAACGTGGCGCTCACCGACGACAACGACATCTGGTGGGAGGGCATGACGGAGGAGACTCCGGCCCACCTGACGGATTGGAAGGGCCGGGACTGGACCCCGGAGTCCTCGGAGCCCGCCGCCCACCCCAACGCCCGCTTCACCGTTCCCGCCTCGCAGTGCCCGATCATCGCGCCCGAGTGGGAGGACCCCAAGGGTGTGCCGATCTCGGCGATCCTCTTCGGCGGGCGCCGCGCCACCGCCGTACCGCTGGTGACGGAGTCCTTCGACTGGAACCACGGCGTGTTCCTCGGCGCCAACGTGGCGAGCGAGAAGACCGCCGCCGCCGAGGGCAAGGTCGGCGAGCTGCGCCGCGACCCGTTCGCGATGCTGCCCTTCTGCGGCTACAACATGGGCGACTACATGGCCCACTGGGTCGACGTGGCCAAGGGCAAGGACCAGTCCAAGCTGCCGAAGATCTACTACGTCAACTGGTTCCGCAAGAACGACGAGGGCAAGTTCGTCTGGCCCGGCTTCGGCGAGAACAGCCGTGTCCTGAAGTGGATCGTCGAGCGCCTGGAGGGCAAGGCCGAGGGTGTCGAGACCCCGATCGGCATCCTGCCGGCCAAGGGCTCCCTGGACACGAACGGCCTCGAACTGGCCGACTCCGACCTCGACTTCCTCCTCACCGTCGACAAGGAGGTCTGGCGCGAGGAGGCCGCGCTCGTCCCCGAGCACCTCAACACCTTCGGTGACCACACGCCGAAGGAGCTGTGGGACGAGTACCACGCGCTGGTGCAGCGCCTGGGCTGAGAACAGCCCCCAAAGACGCCGCGGCCGGCTCCGAGTGTGCCCTGACCAGCAACATCGTCACGGCCGGCCGCGGTGACAGCACCACAGACCGGCGAGGTTCCGTACAACGGCGTGCGGGGCTCTGGGCCTGTCGCCGCGTTCCCGTCCGCCCCGACGGAAGCGCGCGGCGACAGGCCCTCGCCTGTATCCGCCAACCTTCTGCCGTCGCGCCCCCTTGATCGCAGGATCTTCACGGCTGTTACATGTTCGGCACAGGAGTGTCACTGATCCCAGTGAGCGCTCGATTCAGCCTGTGGGGGGCACAGTTGAATACTGCACACCGTCCCAGACGTCTCGCGGCCACGCTGCTCGCCGCCGCACTCGCCGGGACCGGCCTGACCGTCGCCGCCGCACCCGCGGCCCACGCGGCGGCCTCCGACGCGGTGGCCAAGCTGCCGATCTCGTCGTACTCGGCGCTGGCGGTGGACTCCGCGCACGAACGCGTCTACGTCGCCGACAGCAACATGGGCAGCTACTCCAACAGCGGCCTCATCGTCGTCTACAACTTCCAGGGCGAGCGGATCACCACGATCAGCACCCAGCAGCACATCTCCGGACTGGCGCTGAACGCCGACGGCTCCACGCTCTACGTCGGCGGACGCGAGGTGATCTGGCGCTACGACACCGGCACCTACACCTCGAACGGCCTGTACGTCTCCACCGACACCTGCGGCCGCAGCCTCGCCTTCTCCGGCGGCACCGCGTACTACACGACGCCGTACTCCTACTACACCTCGCAGTGCGACACGACGCTGACCTACCTGGACTCCTACGTCCCCGCCACCAACACGGCGCCGCGCACCAACTGGCAGGACTACGGCAAACTCCAGCTGGAGGCCGGACCGGGTGACCGGATGCTGATGGGGCAGCCGCTCAACGCGCAGGCCGGCAACCCGTTCCTGACGGTGTACGACACCAGCGGCGGCACCCTCGTGCGGGGCGCGGCCCGCCGGTTCGCCGACGCCGACGGCAAGGGCGCCCTGAACCTGAAGGACATGGCGTTCTCCGCGGACGGCAGCAAGGTCGCCGTCGCCGACGCCGCCTACGGCACCCGGCTGCTGAACACGACCGACCTGTCCGACGCCGCCGACGGCTACCAGGCCCTGCCCGCCGATGCCGCCGCCAGCGCGGTCGCCTTCGGCGGCGACGGCAAGTACGTCGCGCGCGGCGCCGCGGCCACCGGCTCGACGCCGGACCTGCTGGTGCAGCCCGCCGACCCGGCCGACGCCACCGCCCCGCTGGAGTTCGTCTTCGAGGGCAGCCTCGACGGCGACCGGGTCGCCCCGCGCGGCCTGGAGTGGTCGGCGGACGGCTCCCGCCTGTTCGCGGTGACCACCAACGCGGCCGGCAACCAGTTCTGGCTGCACGTCATCCAGCCCCCGGCCGTCCAGTACGACGCCCGCTTCACCGGCGGCCTCACCCACAGCCCCGCCCAGGCCGTGGCAGGCGAGCCGCTCGCCGTGCGCGGCAAGCTGGAGCAGGACGGCCCGGCGCCCACCGAGCCCCTGAAGGTCAAGGCGACCCGCACGGACGCCACCGGCACCCATGACCTGGGCACCTTCACCGTCAAGGCCGACGGCACGTTCACCGTCCTCGACGAGCCCGACCTCGTCGGCGACGCCACCTACACCGTCTCCTACCTCGGCGACCTGACCCACCGCCCCGCCGAGGACGTCACCACCACGGTGAACGTCGGCAAGGCGCCCACCTCGATCGCGCTCACCGCACTCGAGGAGGGCTCGCTGAGCACGGGCGTCGAGATCACCGGCACCTTCACCGCCCAGGGCAAGGCGCTGGCGGACCGGGCGGTCCTCAACGTCACCCGGACCGACCGGCTCGGCACCGGCACGCTGTCGTCGGTGACGGTCGCCGCCGACGGCACGTTCACGATCAACGACCTGCCGCGCACCCGGGGCGACGCGGACTACACGGTCAGCTGGCCGGGCGACGACCTGCACACCGCGTCGTCCGCCTCGGCGACGGTGTACGTCAGGCGGTAAAGCCGCCGCCGGTTCCGCCCCGGTCCTCCAGATACCGGGTGTGGGACTCCTGACGGCGGGCCTCCACCTCGCGCAGGCCCGCCGCCAGGCGCTCGGCGTCCTTCTTCAACAGGCCGAGCTGGCGCTCCAGATGGAGTTCGGGGGACTCGGTGCCGGGCGTCATCCGCGTCCACCACCGCGTCCGTACGAAACTGTCGACGGCCTCGGGAAGATCGCGCCGCACGATCCGGGAGAGCACGTGCACGCCCTCCGGATCGTGCGCGAGCAGCTCGGCGACCCAGCCCCGGTCCAGCAACGCGCCCAGCAGCTCGGTGAGTTCACGCAGCCGCGCGGCCGCCGTGACCGACAGCTCGACGTCCGTCAGATAGCCGCGCAGCTTCTCGAAGTCGCCCCGCACTTCGTCGAGTTGGGCCGACGGATCCGGGAAGTCGGGCAGCGCGGGCCGCTCCGGTGGGGCGATCAGCGCGCCCGCGCCGTAGAGGCCGGTGACGACGACGGGCCAGTACGGCCCCGCCACCCCCGCGAACGTCAGCACGAGCCCGACGACCCCGCACGCGCTCCCCGCGATGTTCTTGCGGGACTCCAGGTACGCCAGTGCCTTGCTCGGAGCCGACTTATTGGTAGCCACGGATCTCCTCGAAGGCGCCGTCCAGCGAGCCCTCCTGGGCGTCGAAGAGGCGGCCGCCGGTCAGCTCGGCGATGTGCTCCAGCTCGGACCGGTCGGAGTCGCCGAAGAGGATGGGGAAGACGGGCGTGTCGCGCCGGTCGCGGTCGAGCCCGGCGTAGAAGGCGTCGAAGTCCGCCGCCTCGGCGCCGGTGGTGTTCTCGCCGTCCGTCATCAGCACGACCGACGTGAAAGTGTCCTGGGACCGTCCGGCGCCCAGATGCTCGTACGCCTTCTCCAGCGAGGTGTAGATCGCCGTGTCGCCCTCGGCGGTGAGCGCGTCGGTGTCCTCGCGGATCGCGTCGAGCCCGCTCTGCGGGCGGGCCGGCTCCACGACATGCGTGCGCACGCTCTTCACGTCCGACCCGAACGGCATCAGCGTGACCTCCTCGCGCTCGCGGAAGTCGCCGGTGAGGTCGGCGAGTGCCTCCTTCAGCTGCTCCAGGCGGTCGCCCTCCATCGAGCCCGAGGTGTCGAGGACGTAGACGGTCCTGGACGGGCGGCGCAGCTCGTTCTCGTACGAGTCGAGCAGGCCGTCGGCGACCGACCGGGTGCCCGGGAAGGGCAGTTCGCGCCGCCGGCTGCTGTCGAGGCCGGACGCGGGCGGGACGGAGGCGACGACCGGGCGGCGATGGGTGCGCTCGGTGATCAGCCGCTGGATGTCCTCGGAGCGCAGGGCCTCGGTGAGGCGGCGGACGTCCTCGCGGGTCGCGCTGCCGGTCGAGGCGAGGGAGGAGAGCGGGTAGTCGGCGGTGACGACGCCGTCCTTGGGGCGGATCACGGTCAGGCCCGGGATGCCCTTGAGGACGGACTCGTAGTTGAGCAGGGCGTCGACGTTCCCGCGCCGCTGGTACGCCTCCGCCAGCCAGCCCGAGGAACCCGACGTCAGCTTCTGCCCCCGGAAGAACTCCTTCAGCCGGGGCGTGGCCTCGGTGACGTCGGCGTCGGTGAGCGCGGACTGGGCGCCGGACAGGGCCGAGGCGACGGAGACGAGAGTGGCGAATCCGGAGTTGGAGCGGGCCGGGTCGGTCATGCCGTACGTCAGTTTCCCGTCCCGGACGGCCCGCTCGATCTGTGTCCAGGTGACCGCGTCCGGCTTCCAGCCGAGCCTGCCGAGTGCCGTGGACCTGACCCCGACGGCCACCGGACTCGACATGACCGGCGTCTCGGACACGACCTTCTTCGCCGCGTCGGGGCGCAGGCGCAGATAGTCGTTGGAGGACAGCCACAGGGCGTCGTACTGCCCGTCCGCCTTGCCCTTCGCCAGCAGTTCCACGGCGTCGAGGGTGCCCATGTAGGTGGGCCGCACCTTGATGCCGGTGTCGTCGGCGATCCGGTCGAGCACCGGGGTCATGTCACCGAGCTCGCTGGAGGCGAGGACGCGGAGGGTGCCGGGCTGCGGGGCGTTCGGGTTCGGGTCGTCCTCGGGCTGCTGCGAGGTGCAGGCGGTCAGGAGGGCCAGCGCGGCGAGCGCGGGGGCGAAGAGCCGTGCTCTCATCCGAGCCCGCCTTCCAGCGCGCCCTGCGCGCGGCTGCGCTCCAAGTAGGCACTCGCGTGCTGCAGTTCGGCGGTGAGGTTCTCCACCGTCGTCGCCATCGCCTCGGTCGCCTGGACCTTGTAGGTGTCGATGGCGTCGAGCGTGCGGTAGATCTGCTGGAAGGCGCTTCGGAGGGTCTCCGCTCCCACCGCCGGGTCGGCGGCGATGCGCTGGATCTCGCCGCCCTGTGTGGCGAGCATCTCGGCATTGCCGCGAATGAGATCCTCCGTGGTCCCGCGCAGGGCGTTGACCTGCTCGATGACCTTCTTCTGGTTGTCGAGCGCGGACGCCAGCATCACGGAGATCCGCAGCGCCGAGACGGTGGTCGTGGCCGCCCGGTCGACGCCCTTGATCAGCTCCTCGTTGTTGCGTCGTACGACGTCCATGGCGAGGTAGCCCTGCGCGCACACCGCGAGCTGGGTGAGCAAATCCTGGTGCTTCTGCCGGACAGGGAAGAGGATGTCGGCGCGCAGACTGTCGGCCTGCTGGGGGTCGGTGACCCGGGCGATGTGCTGCTCGACGGCGGTGTCCAGGGCCTCCGTCAGCACGACGTACTCCTGGAGCTTGCCCATGCTCTCCCAGAGCCGCACCCGCTCGGTCTGCAGGGCGGCGTTGTCCCGCCGCAGCTCGTCCTGCCCACCCCGCAGCGATCCCACGATTCTGTTCAGGGTCCCCTGCGCGGAGGCGTACTTGGCGACGTGATCGCGCAGCTTGTTGCCGCCCGGGAGCCGGGACAGGAACTTGCGCCCCTTGGCGGCGGGAAGATCCCGCGGGTCCAAGTCCTCCACCACCCGCCGCAGTTCGACGAGCGAGCCCGCGACCTGCGCCTGGGCGTCCCCGCCCTTGTCGGGCAGGCTCCGGATGGTCCTCTCCAGCATGCGGTTGGACTGCGCGGCGGCGCTGCGCATCTCACCCGCACCCAGGGCGGTGATCTCGCCGACCTTGCCGGCGAACTCGGGGGAGCGGGCGTCGAGCGCCGCGAGCTCCTCCACATAGGTGGAGGCCTTCTCGGCCATGTCGGTACGGACGGCGTCGTCCACGGGGACGAGCCCGCCCGCCTTCTCCCGCGGCACCGTGGCCACGGGCTCGGGCGGGGTGAGGACGAAGGTGTCGTCGTTGCTGGTCATGTGGTGCTGTCCCCCTTATCCGCGCGCCCGTCGCGCCAGCTCGTGCAGCACCTTGGAGGTGGGCACGGGCGCCTGGCGGACGCCGGTCAGCTCCTGCTTGAGGTAGGTGGTGTCCGAGGTGAACTCGGCGGCGGCGCCCTGCGGCCGGAAGCCGTGCCGGGCCTCCAGCTCGCGCAACTTCGGGTCCGAGGAGAGGAGTTCGGCGACTGCCTTGCCGTCCTCGGTGAGCGGTACGACGGTGTGGTCGCTGTTGACCGTGGTGTCGGGGTAGAGCACGACCAGGTCCTCGGGCTTCTGCCCGTCCGCCAGCAGCGAGGCGACCTGCGACTCGTAGACCACGACGAGCGGATTGCCGGCACCGCTGACGAAGTCCCGGAAGGCGGCGTCGCTGCCGGCCTGCTGGGCGCCCTGCACACTGACCAGCTTGTGCAGCAGCGGTGCGGTGCGGTCCACCTCGGCGTCGGTGGCGACGACCTTGCCGCCGTTCGCGACGTAGGAGGCGGCCGCGAGGTAGAGGGCGCCGGAGTTGGAGGTCTCGGGGTCGGTGCTGGACAGGTAGAGCGTGCCCGTCAACTCCCCGTACTTCTGGGCCCCCTTGAGCTGCTGCCAGGTGCGGTCGGCCCGGGCGGCGTCCAGATGGGCGGCCATCTTCAGCGTGCCCCGGTGGGCCTCGTCCAGCGTGGCGAGGCCGTTCGCCGCGAGCACCTCGGCGGCGTTCTTGTGCGCCACCACGACGAGGGGCGAGTAGAAGGGGCGGGGGAGGGCCCCCGTCACCTTGTACTTCGCGGCGAGTTCGGCGGCCGGCGCCTGGCTCGACGGCAGCGCCAGGTCGTACCCCTCGAGGTCCAGCCCCTCCATGGCCCACGACCCGGAGGTCTCGGCCTTCACGGTGTAGCCCTTGGCGGCGAGGGCCTCCACCACATCGGGATCGGCGAAGAACTCCGCCTTCTCCGACCCGATCACTCCCCGCACGGTCTTCGTTGCCGTGCCGTTGTCCTCATCACTGCGACCCGCGACGACGGCGGCCACCACGCCACCGATCAGCAGAACCGCGAGGACGATCCCTGCGATACGTCTCACGCAGGGAAGAGTGCTCCCGGAATCCAACGTTCCCCGCCGAAGGGGATGAACGGGAGGTGTCATCCCGGTCCCGTTACGACACGGCGGACTGCAACGCCCTGCTTTTTGGGGCGTGGGGCTGTGTCGATTTGCGGCTCCGCCGCGTGGGCGCGACAAGCCACGGACAACCGTCAGCCGCGAAAAAACAAACTGTGGCAACCCGGTCCGCGCGTCGCTGCGGGTGCACGCGGACCGGGGCCGTTCAGGGGGGATCAGCCGACGCCGGTCAGTTCCTGCGGCTCGGCCTGCGCAGCAGCCAGCGCAGCGCCGTGCGCATCCATGCGCTCGGCGGCGAGGATCGCGGCAGCGGTATCCGCACGCGACGCGGCGACGACCAGCGCGCGGCCCGCGAGGGCGTGTGCCCGCTGGTGCAGGGCGGCGAGGTCGGTGCCGGAGGGCGCCGCTGACAGGCGGGCCGGCGTCATCCCACCCCGCAACCGGCTCACCTGGGCGGCGAGTCGCTCGGCCGCCTCATCCAGGTCGGCGGAGGGAGCCGTCGTGCGCAGCTCGTCCGTGACGGTGAGCAGTGCCGCGAGATGGCCCCCCAGCTGGATGTCCAGCTCCTCCTCGCGGGAACGGTGCGGAAAGTCGGAGGTCGTGCCGCCCATCGTGCTGTGGACCGACTTGGTGCGGATCGGTTCGTACATGGATGGCCTCCTGTGCTGTCAGGAAACCATCCTAGCTTAGATTCCGTCTAAAGTTGAGCGAGCGTAAAAGATCTAGGGCTGGCTGTATCCGTCCAGGAACCGCCCGATCCGCCCGACCGCGTCCCGCAGATCCGTGACCGTCGGCAGCGTCACCACCCGGAAGTGATCCGACTCCGGCCAGTTGAAGCCGCTGCCCTGGACGACCATGATCTTCTCGCGGCGCAGCAGGTCCAGGACCATCCGCCGGTCGTCCTTGATCTTGAAGACCTTGGGGTCGAGGCGGGGGAAGAGGTACAGCGCCCCCTTCGGCCGTACGCACGTCACCCCGGGGATCTGTGTCAGCAGCTCGTACGCGACATCCAGCTGTTCCTTCAGCCGCCCCCCGGGCAGCACCAGGTCATTGATGGTCTGCCGCCCGCTGAGCGCGGCCACGACCCCGTGCTGACCGGGCATGTTCGCGCACAGTCGCATGTTCGCGAGGATGGTGAGGCCCTCGATGTAGGAGTCGGCGTGGGCGCGGGGGCCCGAGATCGACATCCATCCCACCCGGTACCCGGCGACCCGGTAGGCCTTCGACATGCCGTTGAAGGTGAGGGTGAGCAGGTCGGGGGCGACGGCGGCGGTCGGGGTGTGCGTGGCGCCGTCGTACAGGATCTTGTCGTAGATCTCGTCGGAGCAGACGAGGAGGTTGTGCCGGCGGGCGATGTCCGTCAGCCCCCGGAGCATGGCCTCGTCGTACACGGCCCCCGTCGGGTTGTTGGGGTTGATGATGACGAGGGCCTTGGTGCGGTCGGTGACCTTGCGCTCGATGTCGGCGAGGTCGGGCATCCAGTCGGACTGCTCGTCGCACCGGTAGTGGACGGCGGTGCCGCCGGACAGGGACACGGCGGCGGTCCACAGGGGGTAGTCGGGCGCGGGCACGAGCACCTCGTCCCCGTCGTCGAGCAGCCCCTGCATCGCCATGACGATGAGCTCGGAGACGCCGTTGCCGATGAAGACGTGCTCGACGTCGGTCTCGATGCCGAGGGTCTGGTTGTGCATCACGACGGCCCGGCGCGCCGCGAGCAGCCCCTTCGCGTCGCCGTACCCGTGGGCCGTCGACACGTTCCGGAGGATGTCCTCCAGGATCTCGGGCGGGCACTCGAAGCCGAACGCGGCCGGGTTCCCGGTGTTCAGCTTGAGGATCCGATGCCCCGCCGACTCGAGCCGCATCGCCTCCTCGAGCACCGGGCCCCGGATCTCGTAACAGACGTTGGCGAGCTTGGTCGACTGGATCACCTGCATGTCAAGGAGCTTACGGCCCGGTAACGCCCCCTGGGCCGTGTTTTCCGACACGTGAGACGCGGGGGTTTGGGCCGTTATCGCCGGTAGCTGTCCCACGGGTCGCTCCCGTCCCTACAATGCGCGGTCATGTCCAGGCCACCCGAGCGCGAAAACGAGCCACCTCAGGCGCCGCCGAACGTGTACCTCCCACAGCCGACGGCATCCCCCGCCTACGAGGAGTACACGGACCCGGCGGCCGCGCACGGCTGGCAGAACGCGTACGACGCCACGGCGCGGCTGCCTCGGGTGGGTGATGCCGGAGCGGCCGAGGGGACGGGCCACGGCTCCGGCGAGAGTGCGAGCGCGGGCGCCGGCGCCGGTGCGGGTGCACGGCATGGGCGTCGGGCGGGCGGCGCGGGCCGGGGTGTGCGCCGCAAGGGGCGGACCTGGGGTGCGCGGCGCGCGGTGGTCGTGGTCGGTGCGGCGGGGGTGGTGTCGGCGGCTGCGCTGATCGCCGGCTTCTCGCTGTCCGGCTCGGCGCCGGAGGGCGGCTCGCGGGGCAAGCAGGACCGTACGAGCCCGACGGCGGGGGACTCGGCGGACCCGGCCGAGCCCACCGACGGCGCCTCCGCCACGCCCGGCTCGTCCGACGGCAGCGGGCCGTTGCGCACACAGGCCCCGGACGCCTCGCCGACCGCCTCCGCCGCCGAGGACGACGACGCCGACAGCCCCTCGCCGACCCCCACCATCACCACCACGAGTGCGGCCCCGACCACCCCGACCACCCCGACCGCCACGACGAGCGCGACGGCACCGGGTGGCGGGCGTGACGGCAACCCGGGGCGGGGGCTGGGGAACACGAAGGGCCCCAAATAGAGCCGGCCTCACCGGCTCGCTGTCCTGCCGGCCTCGCGCAATCTGCCGGGTGTGGCGATGTCATCGCCCTCTCGTGAACGTCCTGCGCCGCTCGCCCAACGCCCCCTGCGTGCCGTGATAGGGAAAGCCCTACGGCTTGAACTCACCGGTAAGTAAGTCCTTGTCCGCACCCCCCTCATGCGGTGACAATGCGCATGACAAAAATGCGGGTGACCGGAAGTTCTTCGGTCACCCCTCTTCGTATGAGGGGACCCCCACATGAGAAAACCTCTCGGCGCCGCCCTCCTCGCCCTGGCGATAGCCGGGGCCGGCGCCGTACCCGCGGTCGCGGCTCCCCTGGAGTCGGCCGAGACCTTCGGCAAGAGCGTGGACACGGGCTCGGTCACGTCGGTGGTCAATGACACCGTCGCCTCCACCGCGGACACCCTCGACCAGGTCCTGAACGGCCCCAAGGCTCAGGCCGTCAACTTCGCGGGCACCGTCGCGCTCAGCAACTGTTCCGGCTCCGTCGTCCGCTTCTCGGACTCGGAGGACAACGACCCGGCGCTGGTGATGACCAACGGCCACTGTCTGGAGACCGGCATGCCCGGCCCCGGCCAGGTCGTGGTCGACCGGGCCTCCAGCCGTACCTTCAGTCTGCTCAACGCCTCGGGCAGCCGGGTCGCCACCCTGCGGGCCAGCAAGATCGCCTACGGGACGATGACCGACACGGATGTCGCCTTCTACCAACTCACCACCACGTACGGGCAGATCAAGAGCTCGTACAGCATCAACGCGCTCACCGTGGCCGAGACCCACCCGGTCGCCGGCACCGCCATCACCGTCGCCTCCGGCTACTGGAAGCGGCTGTACAACTGCAACATCGACGGGTTCGCGTACCGCCTCAAGGAAGGCGACTGGACCTTCAAGGACTCCGTCCGCTACACCTCCGCCTGCAACACCATCGGCGGCACCTCCGGCTCCCCCGTCATCGACCAGGCCACCAACAAGGTCGTCGCCGTCAACAACACCGGCAACGAGGACGGCGGGCGCTGCACGGTCAACAACCCGTGTGAGGTCGACGAGAGCGGCAACGTCACCGTCCGCCAGGGCATCAACTACGCCCAGCAGATCTACCGGATACCCGCCTGCTTCGGCGTCGACAACAAGCTCGACCTGAGCGCGAGCGGGTGCGTGCTGCCCAAGCCGTAGTCGTCACGGGGCGGGCGTCCGGCGGACCGCCCGCCCCGCGAGTACGTCCGTCCGGCGGCCGTCCTCGATCACGAAACGGCCGTCGACGAGGACGTACGGAATACCCGTCGGCAGCCTCCGCGGCTCCTCGAACGTCGAACCCGCCGCCACCGTCCCCGGGTCGAACAGCACCAGGTCCGCCCGGTAGCCCTCGCGGACCAGCCCCCGGTCGGGCAGCCGCAGCCGCGCCGCCGGGCGCGAGGTCAGATGGGCCACGCACTCCTCCAGGGACAGGACCCCCAACTCCCGTACGTACCGGCCGAGATAGTGCGGGAACGTGCCGTACGCCCGCGGATGCGGCTTCGTGCCGCGCAGGATGCCGTCCGAGCCGCCCGTGTGCACGCGGTGCCGCATGATCGTCCGCACGTTCTCCTCGTGGCCGACGTGCTGGAGGATCGTCGAGCCCAGCCGGTCGTCGAGCAGGAGACGGCGAGCGGTCACCCAGGGGGCCTCGCCCCGAGCGTCCGCCGACTGCTGGATCGTACGGCCCACGAAATCCGCGGAAGAAGCGTCGCTCACGCCCGAGATCTCGATCGTGTCCCATTCGATCGGCACGCCGTGGCAGCCGTCCGCGCCGATGACCTCCATGTGGTGGCGGATGCGCTCGGCCGTCGCGTCGTCCGACAGGCGGGCCAGGATCGCCTCGGGCCCGCCCTCGCTCGCCCAACTGGGCAGCATGGCGACCAGGGTGGTGCAGCCGGGGGTGTAGGGGTAGGTGTCGAGGGTGATGTCGGCTCCGGACTCCAGCGCCTTGTCCAGGAGGGAGAGCAGCTCCGGCGCCCGGCCCTTGTTCACACCGAAGTTCATCGTGGCGTGGGCCAGGTGGAGGGAGCAGCCCGCCTCCCGCGTCAGGGCCACCATCTCCTCGTACGCCTGAAGGGCCCCGGCCCCGTACGAGCGGTGGTGCGGGCAGTAGTAGCCGCCGTACGACGCCACCACCCGGCACAGCTCCGTCAGCTCGGCGTCCTTGGCGTACATGCCGGGCGTGTACGTCAGCCCGGACGACATGCCGACCGCCCCCTGCTCCATGCCCTCCGCGACCAACTGCCGCATCCGGTCCAGCTCGTCCGGCGTCGCCTCCCGGTCCTCCCAGCCGACGGCCAGCGCGCGGACCGTCCCCTGGGGGATGAGGTACGCCGCGTTCACGGCGATGCCCCGGCCCTCGAAACCGGCGTCGAGGCGGTCCAGGTACTCGCCGACCGTCCGCCAGCCGAAGTCGATGTCGTCGCCGGAGCCGTTCCAGCCGGTGATCGCGCGGCGGACCTCGGCGAGGGTGCGGTCGTCGACGGGGGCGTACGACAGGCCGTCCTGGCCGATGACTTCGAGAGTGACCCCCTGTGCGGCCTTCGCGCTGTGGTCGGGGTCCCGGAGCAGCGCCAGGTCGCTGTGGGCGTGCATGTCGATGAAGCCGGGGGAGAGGACGAGGCCCTCCGCGTCCAGTTCCCGGCGTGCCTTGGGCCGTTGGCAGCCGGCGGCGGCCGCCTCCTTGACGATCGAGACGATCCGGCCGCCGTCGATCACGACATCGGCGCGGTACGCGTCCGCCCCGGAGCCGTCCACCACGTCCGCGTCACGGATGACGAGCTCTTCCACTCCGGGCCTCCTAGAAGAACGTGCGGATGTAGTCGACGACCGTCCCGTCCGCCTCGGCGACCGGAATCAGCTGCCACTTGTCGAACGACGTGCACGGGTGGGACAGCCCCATGCCGAGCCAGTCCCCGACCTCCAGGTCCGCCTCCTCGGTCGTCCGCAGCCATGCGTGCTGGTCGGACAGGGCGGTCACCGAGATCCCGGTCGCCGGGCGCTCCAGCCCCTCCCGGCGGACCACCTGGGCGAACGGCAGGTGCAGGTCGTATGCCGCGTCCCGCTTGCCCGCGTTGACGAAGGCCTGGTCGGGGGCGGGGCGGGAGACCACCTGGGCCCAGAGGCGGAAGGCGGGTTCGAGGGCGCCCTCGGCCGGGACCCGGTTGAACGGGGTCAGCTTGCGGTAGTGGCCGTCGTCGTGCGAGACGTACGCACCCGAGCGCAGCAACTTCAGTACGGGCAGGGAGAGTTCGGGGATCTCGGCGAACACGTCCGCCACCGCGTCGAACCACGCGCTGCCGCCCGCGCTGACGACGATCTCGTCCAGCCCCGCGAACCGCCCCGCCTTGTCGAACTCGACGGCGAGGGCGACGAGCCGGCGCAACCACGCCCGCACCCTCTCCGGATTCGCCTGCGGGACCTCGCCCTCGTACCCCGCGACGCCGACCAGCCGCAGCGTCGGCACGGCCGTCACCGCGTCCGCGATCGCCGCGCACTCGGTTTCCGTACGCACGCCGGTACGGGCGCCGTCCCCGGCCGCCAGTTCGACCACGACGTCCAGCGGGCGGGTGGCACCGGCGCCCCTCAGCGCCGCGTCCATCTGCTCCACACCGCGCACGGAGTCGACGTAACAGATGAGACGGAAGTCCGGATCGGCGGCCAGCTCGCCGGCGATCCAGCGCAGGGCCGCCGGGTCCACCAGCTCGTTGGCGAGGAAGACCCGCTGGACGCCGTATGCCCGCGCGACCCGCACCTGGTGCGGCACCGCGAGCGTGATGCCCCACGCCCCGTGCTCGATCTGCCGCTGGAACAGCTGGGGGGCCATGGAGGTCTTGCCGTGCGGGGCGAAGGCGAGTCCGTGGCGGGCGGCGTACGTCTCCATGAGGTCGAGGTTGTGCTCCAGGCGCTCGGCGGAGAGCGCGAGCACGGGGGTGGCGAAGCCGCCGGTGAAGAGGTTGCGGCGCTGGGCGGCCAGCTCGGCGACGGTCAGGCCGTCGGCGTCCGGGGGGAGGCCCTTGAAGCGGTGATCGACGCGTTCCTCGGCCAGTCGGGCGAGCGCCTCGTTGCTCATGGAACCTCCCTGATCTGGGATGTTGCATTCTCTGCAACATCCATTGCATATATCGCTTACGGCTGTCTAACATCTCGGCCACGCGGGGTCAACGGAGCCGCGTCTCGCTGAGCCGCCGAGGAGCTATGACGATCGTGACTGTCACCGGACCCTGCAATGCCCTCGACGTCGTCGACGTTGTCGCGCTCGGCGAGTCCATGGTCACGTTCCTGCCCACCCGTCCGGGACGCCTCGCCGATGTGCCGTCGTTCGAGCGGGGGATCGGGGGTGCGGAGTCCAATGTCGCGTGCGGGCTCGCTGCCGCAGGGCACTGCGTGCGGTGGGTGAGCCGGGTGGGGTCGGACGGGTTCGGCGACCACTTGGTGGAGGCGATCGGGGGGTACGGCGTCGACGTCTCGGCCGTACGGCGGGATCCGGTGCGGCCGACGGGGGTGTACTTCCGCACGGCGGGTGACCGGGCGACGGAGGCCCATGAGGTGGCGTACTACCGGGCGGGTTCGGCGGCGTCGGCGATGTCCGTGGAGAACGTGGACCTTGGAGCGGTGCGGTCGGGGCGGGTGCTGCATCTGTCGGGGATCACGGCGGCGTTGTCGGGCGGGTGCCTGGAGTTGCTGCGGGAGCTCGTCGCACGGCGGCCGGGTGGCCCGCTCATCTCCTTCGACGTCAACTATCGACCGGGGCTGTGGCGGGACGCCGACGGGCCGGCGGTGCTGCTGGAGCTGGCGCGGGCGTGCGACGTGGTGTTCGTGGGCGCCGATGAAGCGGAGGCGGCTTGGGGGGTGACCGGGGGGCCGGAGGCGATTCGCGCGCTGCTGCCGGAGCCGGGGGTACTGGTGGTGAAGGAGGGGTCGAGGGGCGCGACGCTCTTCGAGCACGCAACTGAGGCAACGCGACCTGGGCCGAGCCCACAAGCAGCCGCCGGGCCGGATGCCTCCGCCGTCCCGCGTCCGGCCGACGGGGCGGACCCGCTCGCCCAGCCGTGGCCGGCCGACGGGGCGGACCCGTCCGCCCTGCCGTGGCCAGCCGGCGCGCCGGACGCCCCCCAGCCGCTCGCCGCCGGCCGCCTGGACCCGTCCCCCCAGCCGTGGCCGGCCGACGGGGCGGACCCGCTCGCCCAGCCGTGGCCGGCCGACGGGCCGGACCCGTCCGCTCAGCGGTGGCCGGCCGACGGGCCGGGCCCGTCCGCCCAGCCGCTCGCCGCCGACCGCTTGGACCCGCTGGCTGCCGACTGCCTGGACCCGGTCGACCAGCCGTGGCCGGCTGAAGGGCCGGAATCGTCCCCCCAGCCGCGGGCAGCCGACCGTCCGGACCCGCTCGCCGCCGACCGTCTGGACCCGCTCGTCCAGTCGTGGCCGGCCGACGGGCCGGGCCCGTCCGCCCAGCCGCGGGCAGTCGTGCCGCCTGGGGTGGCTCCCGACCCAAAGAAGGGTGGCACCCCGCCGACGCCGGGCTGTGCGGCCCACTCCCGGCCCACGCCAACGCCGGGCACCTCGCAGCCAACCGTCTTCGTCCCCGCCCCCCACGTCCACATCGCGGCAGCGACCGGCGCAGGTGATGCCTTCGCCGCCGGCTATCTCTCCGCCACCCTCCGCGGCCTTCCCCCGAGCCACCGCCTGCGCCACGCCCACCTCTGGGCCGCAGCCACCCTCACCGCCCCCGGCGACCTCGCACCGCCCCCCTCCCGCGACCACGCCGACCGCCTGGTCGCTCTCGACGACGCCGCGTGGGAGAAACTTCGACTCGGCCCCGGCTGGACGCAAGCCGCTCACAGGGCCGACGAGGAGGTACGTACGCCATGAGCCAGACCGTCGACCGCGCACTGAGCATCCTGCCGCTGCTCGCCGAGGGCCCCGCCGACCTCGGTCAGGTCGCCGACCGCCTCGGCGTCCACAAATCCACCGCCCTGCGCCTTCTGCGCACCCTCCACGAGCACGGCATGGTCTACCGCCAGTCCGACCAGCGCTACCGCCTCGGCGCCCGCCTCATCGCCCTCGCCCAGGAGGCGATGGAGAACCTCGACATCCGCGAGATCGCCCACCCGCACCTCGTACGCCTCAACGAGCAGTGCGGGCACACGGTCCACCTCGCCGTGTACGAGGAGGACGAGGTGCTGTACATCGACAAGGTGGAGAGCCGGTACCCCGTGCGGATGTACTCCCGGATCGGCAAACCGGTCGCCATCACCGTCGCCGCCGTCGCGAAGCTCCTCCTCGCCGATCTGCCCGAGCACGAGCGCCGCCCCCTCGCCGAGAAGCTCGACTACCCCATGTACACGGCCCGTTCCACCCCCAACGCCCCCGCCTTCCTGAGGGAGTTGGACAAGGTGCGCGAACAGGGCTGGGCCACCGACCTCGGTGGTCACGAGGAGTCCATCAACTGCGTCGCCGCGCCGATCCGCGGTGCCGACGGCC
The DNA here is from genome assembly GCF_052068475.1 of Streptomyces sp. SD31. Classification (NCBI taxonomy): domain Bacteria; kingdom Bacillati; phylum Actinomycetota; class Actinomycetes; order Kitasatosporales; family Streptomycetaceae; genus Streptomyces; species Streptomyces sp. SD31. Next base: position 372,747 of record NZ_JBQHCX010000009.1, read on the forward strand.
GGGTCGTCGCCGCGATGTCGGTCTCCGCGCCGAACGTCGTCGTCACCGCCGACGAACTCCTCACCCTGCTCCCGCTGGTGCGCCGTACGGCGGACGACATCAGCGGCGAGTACTCCGGCAGGACCTCAGCGAACAACTCCGTATGACCGAGGAAAGCAAGGATCCCGTATGACCGAGAAGATCGCACTCACCCCGAAGACCCACACCACCCCGCCCGCCAAGTTCTCGCACGGTGTGAAGAAGGGGAACATCCTCCAGGTCGCGGGCCAGGTCGGCTTCCTCCCCGCGGTCGAGGGACAGTCCCCGACGCCCGCCGGCCCCACCCTGCGCGAGCAGACCCTCCAGACCCTCGCCAACGTCAAGGCGATCCTGGAGGAGGGCGGCGCCTCCTGGGACGACGTCATGATGATCCGCGTCTATCTGACGGACGTCGCCCACTTCGCCGAGATGAACGAGATCTACAACGCCTACTTCGAGGCACAGGGCCTGACCCAGCCGCCCGCCGCACGCACCACGGTGTACGTCGGCCTGCCGGCGGGTCTCCTCATCGAGATCGACGCGCTGGCCGTACTCGGCTGACGCCGACGCCTTCTCAACTCCCCGCACGCCGTACACGGCATGGTGTCCGTCATCCCTGGGACGCCATGCCGCGATCCCCCCTGCCCGAAAGCAGTATGTACTTACCCAGAGGACCCCCGAATGTCCCCACTGTCCCTCCCGCTCGCCGCATCCGCGCCCGCCGAGACACCACCCCACACCGGCGGACTGCTCCTCCTCGTCGACGGTACGGCCGGACTGCTGACGGTCGCCGCCATCGGCATCGCCCTGCTCCTGTTCCTGATCATCAAGGTCCGTCTCCAGCCCTTCGTGGCGCTCCTCGCCGTCTCCATAGCCGTCGGCCTGATGGCGGGCCTGTCGGTCACCGAACTCTTCGGTACGGTCCAGCGAAGCGACGCCGTCTCCACCATCGAGTCCGGCATGGGCGGCATCCTCGGCCATGTCGCGATCATCATCGGCCTGGGCACCATGCTCGGCGCCATCCTCGAAGTCAGCGGCGGCGCCGAGGTGTTGGCGTCCCGGCTGCTGAACCTCTTCGGTGAGAAGCGCGCCCCCCTCGCCATGGGCCTGACCGGCCTCATCTTCGGCATCCCGGTCTTCTTCGACGTCGGCATCTTCGTCCTCGCGCCGATCGTCTACGCGGCGGCCAAGCGCTCGGGCAAGTCGATCCTGCTGTACTGCCTGCCGCTGCTGGCCGGCCTGTCGATGACCCACGCCTTCCTGCCCCCGCATCCCGGTCCGGTCGCGGCAGCGGGCCTGCTCCACGTCCAACTGGGCTGGGTCATCCTCATGGGCGTCGTCTGCGGCATCCCGGCGGTGCTGGCCGCGTGGGCGTTCTCCGGCTGGATCGGGCGGCGCATCTTCGTCGCCGTACCGCAGGACATGGTCGAGGCGGCGGCCGAGGCGAAGCAGGCGGTGATCGACGAGCAGCGGGCGGCAGGGGTCGAACCGCAGGAGAAGCCCGTCCCGCTCGGCACGGTCCTCGGCATCATCGGTACGCCGCTGGTGCTGATCCTGGCGGCGACGTTCTCCTCGATCGCCCTGGACCCGTCCACCACCCGCTCGGTGATCGAGTTCTTCGGCAACCCGTTCGTGGCCCTGACGATCGCCCTGCTGCTCGCGTACTACCTGCTGGGCATCCGCCGCGGCTGGTCGCGCAAGTCCCTGGAAACGGTGTCGACTTCCTCGCTCAAGCCGGTCGGCAACATCCTCCTGGTCGTCGGCGCGGGCGGTGTCTTCGGCGCCATCCTCAAGGCCAGCGGTGTCGCCCAGGCCCTCTCCGACACCTTCAACGACGTGGGCCTTCCGGTGATCGTCCTGTCGTACCTGATCTCGGTGGTCCTGCGGGTGGCCCAGGGCTCGGCGACGGTCGCCATCGTCACCACGGCCGGCATCGTCGCCCCCCTCCTCACCGAGGGCGACCACTCCCAGCCCTTCGTCGCCCTCGTCATCATGGCCATCTCGGCCGGCTCGATCTTCGCCTCGCACGTCAACGACGGTGGCTTCTGGATCGTCGCCAAGTACTTCGGGATCAGCGAGCGGGACACGTTGAAGACGTGGACCGTGCTGGAGAGTGTGCTGTCGGTGGCGGGGTTCGTGGTGGCGGCTGTGCTGAGCGTGTTCGTCTAGCGCGATGGCGCCTTTCCGCGGCGGCTGCCGTTGACTGATGGCGCAGAGACGGAGGCGGCCCTGCCCTGCTGGTGGGGGCCGCCCGGTCTTCGCCTCGCACGTGGATGGCGGCGCCCGCGCGCGGAGCGCGCTGATGGATGCAGCGCGCTTGGTCGTGTAACGATGCGGGGGCTGGTTGCGCGGGACACAGGGTTGTCGACCATACTGCTGCGCTGTGGAGCAGCGCATAGGTTCAGGCAGCCAGCCCCTGAAAGGCGCCGGGTTCGACCCGGCCTTCATCCCCGGGCTCACCTCGCCCGTGTCCGCCGAGCCGGAGGACGTGAAGGACGAGGACGTGGCCGAGGAGTCCGCCTCGGAGGAGAGAGATTCCGAGAGGGCGGCCTCCGGGAAGACGGACTTCAGGAAGCCGGACTCCGAGGAAGCGGATCTCGAAGGCGCCGACGAGGCGGAGGCGGAGGCGGAGGCCGATGACGAGGCCGCCGACGACGCGGACGGGGAAGTCGGCGAAAACGAAGAAGCCGGTGAAGCCGGTGAAGAGGCTCACGCCGACGGGCCCGTCTTCGAGGCCGCCGACCGCCGGGCTCGTATCGTCGCCGACCACAAGGGTGTCCGTCTCTCCCTGGACGACCAGGAGTGCGAGTTCCGTTGGGACGAGATCGGCGCGATCGAGACGGAGGCCCCGCGCTTCGGGAAGCGTTTCACCGTCACGGTGCACACTCCTGACCGCCGCTGGTACCCGATCGAGATCGAGGCGACGGCCAGGAGCCGCTTCAAGGAGTGGGACGAGCAGCTGGACGCTGTCCTCGACGCCTACTTCGAGGACAGCGAGTCCTAGCTCCTAGCTGCAGTACTGGGCTTCCTTGCCGATCGACCGGTACATGCAGTCCGCGTTCTCCAGCAGCTGCAACACCGCATCCCGGTTCCGGGACGTCTCCCGCTCGATCACCTCGTCGGGCGGGTAGAAGCCCCCACCCGCACTGGACGACGGGTACATCTCGAAGGTGTACCCGAAGATCTTCTGGCTGCCCCACAGCCAGTCGTCGATCGACCCGTCGGTGATGTACAGGTCACTGGACTGCTCCGCCGTATAGCCGTTGCTGGCCGCCATCTTCCGCCCGACGGTCGCGAACGCGTTGCGGTCGTCGGCGGTCATGCCGGTCGTCGTGTCGGAGTAGGTGTACCCGAACGGCCACAACACCAGCTCGCTGTAGGTGTGGAAGTCGACCCCGGCCTTGATCTGCTGAACCCCGCCGACCACGCGGCTGCGTACGAAGTTGGCGACCACCTTGACCTCGGGCGCCGACTCGGCGGACGTGCCCCGGTACGTGTCCGAGGACGGCGAGCCCGACGAACCGCCACAGCAGCCCCACCGGTAGTTCCAGTTCCGGTTGAGGTCGGTCCCGACGGCCGACGAACCGGAGTTGGGCTGCCGGTTCTTGCGCCACGACCGGTACGAGCCGGTGGCGATGTCGTACTCGCCGCCGTCCGGGTTGAGGTCGGGCACGATCCAGATCTCGCGGTTGTTCACCATGCTGGTGACCCGGGAGTCGGTGCCGTAGTCGGAGGTCAGTTCGCGCAGCAGATAGAGCGCCATCTCGACGGTGAGGTGCTCACGGGCGTGCTGGTGGTGGGTGAAGAGCACCTCCGGCTCGGACTCGTCGGCTCCCACGTTGTCGCTGATCTTGATGGCGACGATGTTCCGGCCCTGGTACGACTGCCCGATCACGCGCTGGCTCGCGATGGAGGAGTTGGCCGAGACGATCGAGTTGATCTCGCTCGTCATCTCCGCGTAGTTGTGATAGCGCGAGTCGCCGGACGGGAAGTCGTAGAGGCGGACGTCGTCCTCGCCGGAGGAGCGGTCGGGGGCCGCGCCGAGCGGGGTGACGTCATAGCCGAGGTCGCGCAGCTTCTTGATCTGGTCCGTTCGGCCGGAGACTACGACACCGTGGCCGTGGACCTCGTCCACGGTCACACCCGTCCGCTGAAGTGCGGTGCGGTCCTTGGCCGTCGAGTGCATGTGCACCTCGTACTGCCGGGCGTCATCGGTCGAAGAGGCTGCCTTGGTGGCGCTGTCGGCGTTCGCGGAGACGTTGGCGGACAGGGGCGCCGCGAGGGCGAGAGCGAGCAGGGTGGCGAGCGCGGCGGCACGTCTGCCGCTGCGGGCGCCTGAGCCGCGTATGCGAAGTCGCATGAATTCTCCTTGTGGGAGTGGGGGGTGGGGTTCATCGCGACGTACTGCGTCGTGCGGGTGTGGCGCTCATCGTGGGCCGGTGGCATGGACAGGTCAAGGGTGGCACGGTGATTGATGGCGTGAACCATTCGAAAATCAGCCGCGCAGTGTACGCGCGCGCACCGCACACCGAGCGTTCCCGGACGAAATCCACCCGGGGGTGTGAGGCGGGTGTGCGTGCCGGTGTGGGGGCGGGGGAGGGTGAGGGTCCGCGCAAGGGGGAGCGGTGGGAGCGGCGGCAATGGCGGGGACCGACGCACCCTCCGGCTCCCTTGCCTCCCGACGCCACCGCTTCCCGGCTCCGGGCTTGTTGGCTCCTCGACTCCTCGACCCCTCGACCCTTCGGATCCTCGCTCCCTTGCCGCTCGGCTCCCTTCGACACCACCCCGGAGGAACGGCTGATCATGGGCGGATCAGCGCCACGACGGGATCACCAACTGCCGGTCGAGACGACCAGCTTCGTCGACCGGCGCGACGAACTCGCCGCCGGACGCGAGCTGTTGGCCAGGGCTCGGCTGGTCACGCTGACCGGCCCCGGCGGCGTCGGCAAGACCCGCCTCGCCACACGCATCGCGTCCGGAGTCCGACGGGCCTTCCCGGACGGCGTGCGCATCGTGCATCTCTCCGGCCTCCACGACCCCGCGCTCGTCCCGCTCGCCGCCGCCGACGCGCTCGACCTGCACGACCACACCGCGCAGCCGCCGCTTCAGGCGCTGGTGGAGCGGGTCCGGGACCGTCGGCTGCTCCTGCTCGTCGACAACTGCGAACACCTGCTGCCGGCCTGCGCCGAGCTCGCCGCGGCCCTGCTGCACGGCACCCCCGGCGTACGGATCCTCGCCACCAGCCGGCACCGCCTGGGCCTCACCGAGGAACACCTCCTGGAGGTACGCCCCCTGCCGGTCCCCGACCCGGACGGCGACCTCTCCGGCCCCGAGGGCTGCCCGGCCCTGGCCCTCTTCGCCGACCGAGCCGCCGCGGTGGTCCCCGGCTTCCGTCTGACCGCCGCGAACCGGGCGGCCGTAGCCCGCCTGTGCCGCCGCCTGGACGGCCTCCCCCTGGCCATCGAGCTCGCCGCCGTCCGTATGCGCGTGCTCGACGTCGATCAACTCCTCGACCGCCTCGACGACCGCTACCGCCTCCTCACCGGCGGCAGCCCCGCCGCCCTGCCGCGCCACCAGACCCTGCGGGCGGCGGTCGACTGGAGCCACGAACTGTGCACGGAGCGGGAGCAGTTGGTGTGGGCGCGGTTGTCGGTGCTGGCGGGGAGCTTCGACCTGGAGACGGCGGAGGCGGTGTGCGGGGGCACTTCAGCCGGTCCGGCGTGTGAGGACGAGGCTGTGCCGTCCCTAGCCCCCGCCCGCCCGTCGGGGGCTTCACCTCTCGGCGTCGGCCCGGGCATCTCAGCCCGTCTGGGGGTGCCCCCTCTGGGGGAGTTTGAGGACGAGGCCCGTTCAGGGCCGACGGGGGTCCAGGGGGCGGAGCCCCCTGGACGGGTCGCAGGGGCGGAGCCCCTTCAGGATGGGACGGGTAGGGGCGGCGGGGGCGAGGAACTCACGGCCACCACCACGCCCCCCATTCACCCCGACGACGTCCTCGACGCCGTCACCGGCCTCGTCGACAAGTCCGTACTGTCCCGCGAGTCCGGCCCCGACGGCATCCGCTACCGCCTCCTCGACACCCTCCGCCACTACGGCCTGGACCGCCTGCGCCGACTACCCGGCGAGGAGCCCGCGGCCCGCCGCCGCCAGCGCGACTGGATGCTGCGGCGCGCCACCGCCTGCGAGAACGCCTGGTTCGGCCCGGGCCAGCGCGAGATCGTCGCCCGCCTGCGCGCCGACCAGGACAACCTCCGCACCGCACTCGACTTCAGCCTCGCCACCCCCGGCGAACGCCTCGCCGGACTGCGCCTGGCCGGCACCCTGTGGTTCTACTGGCACGCCTGCGGCGCCCCCCGCGAGGGCCGCTACTGGCTCGACCGCGCCCTGACCGCCAACCCGGAGCCGACCCGGGAACGGGCCCGCGGCCTGTGGATCGCGGGGCTCCTCGCCGCCGCCACCCATGACCTCGCCGCAGGACTCGCCCGCGCCCGGGAAGCCCACGTCCTGGCCCGTGACCTCGACGACGAGGCCGAGGCCGCCCACGCCGAGTACGTCATCGGCGTCATCACCCTCTTCATGGACGACCTGCCGACCGCGCTGAAACACTTCGAGGCCAGCGTCGCCCGCGGCCCCGTCCCCGGCCAGCACCTCAGCCTGCACGGCCTCGACCAGGTCGAACTCGCCTGCGCCCTGGGGTTCCTGGGCGAGGCCGAGCGCGCCGTCGAGGTCTGCGAGGGGGCCCGCCGGATGTGCGAACGGCACGGCGAGGAGTGGGTGCACTCGTACGTCCTGCGGATGCTCGCCCTCGCCCACACCGTGCAGCGCGACTGGCGCCGAGCCGAACACCACGCCCGGCACGCCCTGTGCCTCAAACTCGCCGTTCACGACGTCACCGGCATCGCCCTCACCCTTGACCTCCTGGCCCACATCGCCACCCAGGCGGGCGCCCCCGAGCGGGCGGCCGTCCTGCTCGGCGCCGCCGACCGCGTCTGGGCCGGCATCGACCGCGACCGATGGGGATCGGCGGCCCTGAACTCGCCCCGCCGCGACAGCGAGACACGGGCCGGCGAGGCCCTGGGCCGGCCCGACTACCAGCGGGCGTACGAACGCGGCGCCGCACTCGACCTGGCGGAAGCCGTCGACTACGCCGTGCATGACCGCAGACAGCCCCAACGGCCCGCAGCCGCACGGAAGAGGAACGGCCGACCCCATTCCCACCACACCACCGCCGGCGGCCGCCTCACGCACCCCGCGACCGGCGTCCGTCTCACCCGCCGCGAGACCGAGGTCGCCGAACTCGTCGCCCAGGGACTCGCCAACCAGCAGATCGCCGACCGCCTGGTCATCGCCCGCCGCACCGCCGAAGGCCATGTCGAACGCATCCTCGGCAAGCTCGGCTTCAGCAACCGCAGCCAGATCGCGGCCTGGATGGCCGCGCAACGCTGAGACTCCCACCCACCGCAACCAACGCACCCAGAGGGAGCCCGGACCCGTGACCACTCGACCCGCACCGGCCCAGCCCGGATTCGACCACCGCATGACCGTCTTCGACTCCGACGACGAGTTCCTCGCCGCCGCCCTGCCCTTCCTCACCGAAGCCCTCGCCGCCCCCGGCGAACCCCCGCCCGTGGCCATCGCCGCCCCCGGCAACCTGGACCTCCTGCGCGACGCCCTCGGCACCGACGCCAAGAGCGTCGGCCTCGTCCCGCACACCGAGTGGTACACCGGCTCCGCCGCCAACGCGGTCGCCCAGGGCGCCGGTCACCTCGCCGCGCACGCCGGCCCGGGCGGCCGTATGCATCTGCTCATGGAACCCGTCTGGGGCGGCCGGGCGGGCCGTTCGCCGCGCGAGACCGCCGAGTGGATCCGCTACGAGGCCCTCGCCAACCTCCTCTTCGCCCCCCTCGCGACGACGGCCCTGTGCGCCTACGACGCCCGCGTCGCGGGCTCCGCGATCGTCGCCGCCGCCCGCCGCGCCCACCCCGGCACCGGGGTGTACGAGGACCCCGTCCGGCTCGCCGCCGAACTGGACGCCGTACCGCTGCCACCGCCCGACGCCGACGCCGAGCGCCTGGCCGGCCCGGCCCTCACCGGCGACGCCGTACGCAGCCGGGTGAGCGCGCGAGGGCTGTCCGCCGCGGACGCGGAGTTGTTCGCCACGGCCGTCACCGAGGCGGTCGCCGTCCTCGGCCCGGTCGACGGTGCCGTGCTGTGGGGCGAGGCTCCGGCCTGCGTCTGTGAACTGCGTACGGCGCGCCGCGTCGACGACCCGCTGGCGGGCTTCGTACCGCCGCCGAGCGCGGAACTGGAACCGGGGCAGGGGCTGTGGTTCGCCCGCCAGGTGTGCGCGTACGTCGACGTCCGGGACGACCGGGACGGGGCGAGCGTACGGCTCCAGTACGGGTAGCGGAGCCCCGGTGCAGGATCGGTGCACGTATCGGTGCACGTATCGGTGCAGGGATGGGTGCGGGGATCGGTGCAGGTATGGAATCAGGTATTCCTCCCCGTGCGCCGTACCCCCGTGCGCGCCACCCTGTACCCATGCTGCACCTCGACGGGGCGCGCTTCCCGGATCCTGGTCCTCAGTACGGTTCGTATCCCCAACCACCCCTGGGGGCCGGCCATCGGAGCGTCGACTACGACCCCCGTCCCTCCGCGGTTCGTGAGGCCCGCGCGGAGGTCCGCCGCCAGTTGGAGGGATGGGGGCTCGCGGACCTGGACGACGTGGTGGACGTGGCCGAGCTGTTGGTGAGCGAACTGGCCACCAACGCCCTGCTGCACTCCGCGAGCCGCTTCGGGCTCACCCTGTTCGCCGCGCACGGGATCCTGCGCTGCGAGGTCCGGGACGGCGGCCGGCGCGTACCGATGGTGCTGGACGCCGGCGCCTCGGAGAGCGGCCGGGGGATGTTCCTGGTGGACGCGCTCGCCCGGCGCTGGGGCTGCCACCAGGACGGGTCGGGCAAGACGGTGTGGTTCGAGCTCGCGACGTGCGGGTCCGACGGCTGTGGTCGGCGACAGCCGTAGTACCCGCCCCGAACACCCATGAGCACATCGGGTGGAGATCGCGCACGCCCTCTTGTCCGACCGGCTCCTTTGAGCTTTCTTGACCACCATGGCGGAAACCACGGGAAACACAGAGACATCCCAGGCCGGTGAGGCGGACTCCCGGCCTCGCAAGTCCAGTTGGCGGTACATCGGTCCCGGCATCGTCGTCGCCGCGACCGGCGTCGGCGCCGGCGACCTCGTCGCCACCCTCATCGCGGGCAGCAACTTCGGCTACACCCTGCTCTGGGCGGCGATCATCGGCTGCCTGGTCAAGATCTCCCTGGCCGAGGCGGCGGGCCGCTGGCATCTGTCGACCGGCCGCACCCTCTTCGACGGCTGGGCGAGCCTCGGCCGCTGGACCACCTGGTTCTTCGCCGTCTACGTCGTGATCTGGGGCTTCGTCTACGGCGCGGCGGCGATGTCGTCGAGCGCGCTGCCGCTCCAGGCGCTGTTCCCGGGCGTGATGGACCTCGAATGGTGGGCCATCGCCTGCGGACTGGTCGGCCTGGTCTTCGTCTGGTTCAACAAGTACGCCGTCTTCGAGAAGGTCATGACGGTCCTGGTGGGCGTCATGTTCGTGGTGACGGTGTATCTGGCGATCCGCGTCACGCCCAACCTCGGGGACGCCTTCGCCGGTCTGCTGCCCGTCCTGCCCGACGAGAAGGACTCGATCCTCAACACCCTCGGCCTGATCGGTGGCGTCGGCGGCACCATCACGCTGGCCGCGTACGGCTATTGGGTCAACGCCAAGGGCTGGACGAACACCGGCTGGATGAAGGTCATGCGGCTCGACAACCGCGTCGCGTACGCCACGACGGGCATCTTCGTCATCGCGATGCTCTTCGTCGGCGCCGAGCTGCTGCACTCCGCGAACATCGCCATCGCCAGCGGCGACAAGGGCCTGATCCAGCTCGGCGGCATCCTGGAGGACGAATACGGCACGGCGACCGCCAAGTTCTTCCTGATCGGCTTCTTCGCCACCTCCTTCACCTCCCTCATCGGCGTCTGGCACGGCGTGAGCCTGATGTTCGCGGACTTCGTGACCCGCTACCGGGGGCGGGAGGCGCTGAAGGGCGAGGAGGTCGCCTCGGGCGAGCGGGAGCGTTCCTGGCCCTTCCGCGCCTACCTGCTCTGGCTGACCTTCCCGCCCATCGTCCTGCTCTTCCAGGGCCAGCCCTTCCGCCTGATCATCATCTACGGCGTCCTGGGCGCTGCCTTCCTGCCCTTCCTCGCCGGCACCCTGATCTGGCTCCTCAACTCCTCCCGCACCCCGAGCCAGTGGCGCAACGGCCCGCTGAGCAACGCCATGCTGGCGATCGCCGGCCTGCTGTTCCTGGTGCTGTGCGTGAAGCAGATCTGGGACCAGCCGTGGGCGGAGTTCTTCTAGCCCCCATGTCGAGGCCTAGCGGAACCGGTCCCACTGCGGGCTGAGGGCGATCTCCCGGAGCTGCTTCATGGTCAGGGCGGGGGTCTCGCGGGTCGGGGCGTCGTGCTGGGTGCCGGAGTTGAAGGCGCTGATGACGACCCGGAAGCCGTCCGTACCCGCGCGGAGGGTGTCGACGGTCCACATCACGGCGCCGTCGACGCCCTTGTCGCCGCCGCTCTGCCGAGAGGCGACCTTCGTGCCGTCGGGCAGCGTCTCGGCGCCGTCGCCGAAGAGCTGGTCGACGGTCTCCTTGTCCCCCATGCCGTGCTGGACGTCGATCTGGACGTAGCTCCTGCCCTTGCCGTCGTCGAGGACGAGATACGTGTAGTCGTTGCCCTTCTCGACCACCTCGACTCCCTTGGGGAGGAGCGGGACGAGCGTGGCCAGCACCGAGTCCACGCCCGGTTCGACGACGGTGCTCGGCGTGGCCGACGGCTTCGGCTTCTTCGGGTCCTGGGGAATGAACTCGACGTACTTGCGCCACACCTGGGCCGTCACCAGCTCCTTCAACTGGGTGGTCGACAGGGGAGGTTCGCTTCTGCTGATCGGCGCGTCCTTCTGGGCGGCGGCGTTCCACTCGTTGACCGAGACATGCTGTCCCGCCGGGGTGATCAGGTCGGCCGACCACATCTTGGTGTCGACGCGCCGGTCGGGATACTCGTACCCCTGGAACAGCTTGAGCAGCGAGCCGTCGGCCAGCCTGGTGGAGACGCAGCTGTCGTGCGGGACCAGTGTCTTGTCCGGGCAGTCGGTCGTCTCGCGGGCCTGGTCGCTGCCGGGCTCGACGCGGTTCAGGCTGACGCCGACGGCCCCCGGGCCCTGACCGTCGTCGTACACGAGGTGGACGTACGGCGGCAGCATCGAGTCCTCGGTGCCCCGTGCCTGCTGCTCGCTGACCTTGCCCTCGGGGAGCAGATCTTCGAGCGTCGCGATGAGTTCGCGGCCCGTCAGGGGGACGGGGGACGACGTCGGTGTGCCGGACGGCTGCTCGGCCACACTGGAACTGGACGGCAGCGGGGCAGGCGAACCGCCCCAGGGCACCAGCAGCGCCCCGCCCACCGCGACTGCCGTGATCCCGGCGGCGCCGCCCACCACCGCGGCCCGCCGCCTCAGCCGCAGCCGCCGCCCCCGCGCCTGTCCGGCGGCGACCAGCGCGGTCCGGTCGGCGTCGAAGCGGTCACCGGCGTCGTGCAGGGCGTGACTGAGCCGCCCCTCGAAGCGGTCCTCGTCGTGTTCCACAGGCATGGCAAACCACCGTTTCTCGGGAGTGGGGTGTGGGAGGTCGTAGGACGTCGCGGGAGGTCGTGGGAGAGAGGCGTGGGAGAGGGAGTGGGTCAGGAAGTCGCGTACTCGCCGAGGTCCTCGCCCAGCAGCTGGCGCAGCCGTCCGAGCGCCCGGGTGCACCGTGTCCGCACCGCGGCGGAACTGGCGTTCAGCGCGTCGGCGGTCTCCTCGACGGACCGGTCCTCCCAGTACCGCAGGACGACCACGGCCCGGTCCTTGGCGGGCAGCCGGGCGAGTGCCTGGAGCAGGGTCAGCCGCAGCGGCACATCCCCGTGTCCGCCGTCGGCCGCCGCCCGGTCGGGAATCGCGTCCGTGGCCCGCTCGGAGCTGCTGCGTCGCCGCTGGTGGGTGAGGAAGGCGCGGGTGAGGACGGTCTGCGCGTACCCGGCGGGGTTGTCCGCCCGGGACACCCGCCCCCAGCGGACGTAGATCCGGCCCAGGGTCTCCTGGACGAGGTCCTCGGCGAGGTGGGTGTCCCCGGCGGTCAGCAGACAGGCCGACCGGTACAGATGTCCGGCTCTGGCCGCCGCGAACTCCGCGTACTCGTCCGCGCGGGCCTGTCTCATGCGTTCCCCCTGTTGCTGTGCGCCGGCTGCCGATGAGGTCCTCACCTCACTGATGCGGCAGGGCTGGAAGAATGTTTCACCGCAGCACGAATCAGTTCCAGCGAGTACCCAGCGAGCACGAGGACCGAGGACCCCACGGATGACCGAGCAGCCACCCCCACCCGGCCCCGGCTTCGGCCCGCCCCCACCGCAGTTCGCGCCCGCACAGCCTCCGTACGCACCTGCCCAGCCTCCGTACGCGTCCGCACAGTCTCCCTACGCCCCGGTCCCGCCCCAGCCGCCGGCTCCGGCCGGCCCGGAGTTCCTGGCGATCGACAAGCGCAACGCGGTCGTGATCGATCCGTCCGGCGTCGCCTTCGAGATGTCCGGCCTCACGATCGAGTTCCACTGGCCCGAGGTCCGCAGCGTCCACTACAAGGCGAGCCCCGACGGCAAGGCCCTGATGGTCGCCGTGATCCACATGGACGGCAGGTTCTACGAGTGCGTGGTGGAGGCCAAGCCCCGGACGCGGCTGCAGGAGTGGTTCCCGCAACTGGCCTGGGTGCTCGGCCACTACCGGCCCACGGGGTGAGGATCCTTCCTTCGGGCATCCGATGTGGCAATCGGACCAGCTGAACACGCAGGTCACACCCGGGCTGGCTGTGGTGGGAGGTGAACACCACACCCAAGGAGCACGACATGAGCCGCTCGACGGCCCCCCGGCGGACAGCCCGGTCCCGGAACGCGACCCGCCTCCTCCCCCAGCCGCCGGACAGCGAGGAGAAGTACTCCTACGTGAGGCGTCACCTCTGGATCCTCACCGCCGCCTCGCTCATCAGCATGAGCTGTCTCGTCGTCAGCCAGTTCAGGCTGATCCACTCGACACCGTGGCTGATCGTCCTGCTGCCGTTCCTCGGCTTCACCGTCCTCTACTACGTGACCTCCCTGCGGGTGACCGGCTTCACCGCCGACTTCGATCTGGCGGCGCATCGCCGACTGGTCCAGGCCTGGCGTCCGAAGGAGTACCCGACGGTCGCGATCTTCCTGCCGGTGTGCGGGGAGCCCGTCGACGTGCTGGAGAACACCTGGACGCATGTGCGCCGGCTCGCCGACCGATACCCCGGCAGGTCCGTCCCGTACGTACTCGACGACTCCGCCGACCCGTCGCTCGCCGCCATGGCCGAGAAGTTCGGCTTCGTCTACGCGAGCCGGCCCAACCGAGGCTGGTTCAAGAAGGCCGGCAACCTGCACTTCGGGCTGGGCATCTCCGACGAGGAGTACATCCTCATCCTCGACGCCGACTTCGCCCCCCGCGCGGACCTGCTGGCGGAGCTGCTGCCGTACATGGAGTACGACCCGAGGACCGGCATCGTCCAGTCACCGCAGTACTTCCGCGTGCTCGACCGGCAGACGTGGGTCGAGCGTGGTGCGGGTGCCGTACAGGAACTGTTCTACCGGGCGATCCAGGTCTCCCGGCAGCGCTATGGTGGCGCCATCTGCGTGGGCAGCTGCGCCGTGTATCGGCGCACCGCGCTCGAGGCCAACGGCGGGACCACGTTGATCGAGCACTCGGAGGACGTGCACACGGGCTTCGACCTACGGCGTCTGGGCTGGGACCTGCGCTATGTGCCGATCCCCCTCGCCACCGGCAACTGCCCTGACAACGTGAGCGCCTTCTACCACCAGCAGTACCGCTGGTGCTCGGGTTCCATGAGCCTGCTGGGCAGCAGGAAGTTCTGGGACGCAAAGCTCAGGCTCACGACCCGGCTCTGTTATGTCTCCGGCTTCTTCTACTACGTCCACACGGCGCTCTTCACCTTAGTGGCACCGCTGATCCCGATCACCCTCCTGCTGGCCATGCCCGAAACGGTCAAGGTCGAGTACATGCTGCCGGTCCTGCCCAGCGTCATCTACACGGTGTTGATCTTCCCGTGGTGGCACAGGTGCCCGTACGGGCTCGAAGCTTGGGCCGTGCGTCTGATGTACGGCTGGGCGCACACGTTCGCCATCTGGGACGCCGTATGGGGCCGGCACCAGCCCTGGCGACCCACCGGTTCGGCCGCCGCCGGCCGGGACGCCAACCGGCGCTTCTGGATCGGCGTCCGGGTCTGGAGCGGCGGTACGGCGCTTGTGTGGGCGGGCGCCGCGATCTGGCGGACGCTCACTCTGTACCCGCCGGACTTCGGCCTGGTGCTGTGCTCCGGACTGTTCTACGCGGCGATCGTGGGCCGCATCCTCGTCCCGCCCCGGGCCGCCTCCGAAGCAGTCGTCCCCGTCGTCGAGCGAAGCAAGCGGGAGGTCCTCGGAGCCGGCACCCTCGGCTGAGCTCGACGTGCCCGGCGCCGGCTCCAGGCGTCGCCGGTCGTGGCGTACAGGTGGCCGTCCGGGCCGCACTGCCTGGTACTCAGCCTCTGATCCGCTCCCTGACCCAGACACCGGAGGGCTTGAGAACGCCGGTGCCGGAGAACGTGCCCGCGCGGCAGGCGCCCTTCTTGTAGACCGAGAGGTCGTTGTCGTTGTCGGAGAGACTCCACTTCGTCCAGCCGATTTTCCGCCGCGCCATCAGGTCGACCCATTTCTGCGCCTTGGCGAAGTCATTGCCCCAGCCCGTCCAGGACGCGGTGCCCCACTCCGTGACGAAGACGGGGAGCTTGGCAGAGGCGCGCTCCAGGGCTGAGTAGAACGGGTCTCCTGCCGCCGACGCGTAGAAGTGGAAGGTGTACATGATGTTGCCGGCGCGCACGGGATCCGCGACGACGTCCCGCTCGGTGGAACCCAGCGCCACGCCGAACGTGGCCCACGCCGGGGTGGGGACGAGGATCACACTGTCGGGATCGCGGGACCGGATCACCGGAATGACCGTCTCCGCGTATCGCTTGACCGTCGACCAGGGCACGTGGTGCGGCTCATTGGCGATCTCGTACATCACATTGCGCTTGTGCTTGTGGCGTTCGGCGAGTTGCTCGAAGAATGCGCGGGCTTTGTCCAGGTCCTGGAACGGATCACCCGGATGAATCGTGTGCCAGTCGACGATGACGTACATTCCACGTGCGGTCGCCATATCGATGAGTTGGCTTGCCAGTTCGGTGAACTTCCGCGGATCCGACGCATATCCGCCCTCGCGCGCATAGGTCGAGACGCGCAGCACACTCGCCCTCCAGTCATAGGCGAGGGCGTCGAGCGCGGGGCCGGTCAGGCAGTGGGCGTACCACTGCGTGCCGTGCGTGCTCATGCCCTTCAGCTGGACGGGCCTGCCGGATTCCGAGCACAGCCGCGTGCCGCAGACGCGGACCTTGCCGTACGTCTGGACGGGAGTCCTGGCCCTGGCCCCTGCGCCCGCGTCATCGCCGTACGCTGTGTTCGGGGAGAGAAGACCGAGCGTCGCTGCCAGGGCCAGGGAGGATCGAGTGATCCAACGTCTGCCGGACGTGTGGGCGCGCATCTCTGCCTCCAGTTTGATGAGATGTCATTTGAAGGCATATATGACGATAGGAATCGTCATCGGTGATACGCGCCCCCACGCTTCGCCCGCACGCCAGGGAAGGTTCACCCCCTTGGCCCACGGTCACCCGCCCGGAGGCGGCGCGCCGCTACGGCAGCGCGTGCACGTGCGGCCCCACCGCGTTCGACCAGGCGTTGCCCGCCGTCGCGTCCCAGTTCGTCGACCAGGTCATCGCGCCCCGCAGGTCGGGATAGGTCCGCGAGGGCTTGAAGGTCCCGCATCCCGTCCCCTTGGTCAGGCAGTCCAGGGCGTTGTTCACGACGGACGGTGACACATACCCGCTGCCCGCGCCCCGCGTCGAGGCCGGCAGCCCCAGCCCCACCTGGGACGGGGCGAGCCCGCCCTCCAACTGGATACAGGCCAGGGCGGTCAGGAAGTCCACCGAGCCCTGGCTGTAGACCTTGCCGTCGCAGCCCAGCATCGAACCGCTGTTGTAGTACTGCATGTTGACGACCGTGAGGATGTCCTTGATGTTCAGCGCGGTCCGGAAGTAGGCGTTCGACGTCGACTGCATGTCGATGGTCTGCGGCGCCATCGTGATGATCAGCGACGAGCCCGCCTTCGCCGAGAGCGAGCGCAGCGCCTGGGTCATGTACGTCGCGTTGAGACCGTTCTCCAGGTCGATGTCGACACCGTCGAAGCCGTACGTCTGCATCAGGGAGTACACCGAGTTCGCGAAGTTCGTCGCCGACGTCGCGTCGTTCACCGCCACCGTGCCGCGCTCGCCGCCGACCGAGACGATGACCTTCTTCCCGGCGGCCTGCTTCGCCCTGATGTCGGCCTTGAACTGGTCGACCGTGTAACCGCCAAGGCCGGCCGAGTCCAGGTTGAAGGTCACCGCGCCCGGCGTCGAGGTCGCGTCCGCGAAGGCGACGGCGATGATGTCGTACGGGGACTGGACGTCGGCGAGCTTCTGGACCGTGGCCCCGTTGTCGAAGTTCTGCCAGTAGCCGGTCACCGCGTGCTTGGGGAGGGCGGGGCCGGGGCCGGTCGGCGTGTTCGTCGTCGCCGTGACCGCCGCCGACTTCGGCGACTCACCGGCCGCGTTGGCCGCCGTGACCTGGAAGGAGTACGACGTCGAGGCCGCGAGCCCGGTCACGGTCGCCGAGGTGCCGGTCACCGCGGTCACCTTCGTGCCGTTGCGGTAGACGTGGTAGCCGGTCGCGCCCGAGACGGTGTTCCAGGCCAGGGAGACCGACGAGGAGGTCGTACCCGACACGGTGAGGCCGCTCGGGGCCCCCGGGATCGTGGGGGAGGGGCCGGTGCCGCCGCCTCCGTCGGGGCCGTACACCGACACGTCGTCCGCGTAGTAGGCCGCCTGTCCGTACCAGCCGTGCGTGTACACCGTCACCGACCTCGTGGAGGCGCCGGTGGTGAAGGTGGTCGACAGCTGCTTCCAGGTCGTCGTGTCCGGCGTCCAGGTCGAGACGTCGGTCGTGCCGGTGCCGGTCACGCCCAGGTAGGTGTAGCCCCCCTGCGCCCACGCGCTCAGCGTGTACGTCGAGTTGGGCTGCACCGCCACCGCCTGGGTGCAGCGGGCGTTGTCCTGCCCGGCCGGCGTGGCCTTCAGGGCGGTCGAACCGCCGTGTACCGGTGCGGAGACGGTCGTGCCGCTGTTCGCGGAACAGGTCCAGTCGCTCAGGCCGGACTCGAAGCCGGCGTTCTTGGCGTTGTTGACGTCCGCGGCCGAGGCGTGGCCCGCGGGGAGGAAGGTGAGGGCGAGGGCGGCCGTGACCGCGGCCATCCGGAATCTGCTGCGTATGGACATGACAAGAGGCATGCCGAACAACTTGGTCCAGACCAATTCACGTGTCAAGGGATTCGGATGGTGGAGAATTCGTGTGCGTAACCTGCCCCGTTTTGGCGTGACTTGTGCGAGAGGAGTTCCTTCCCGGCTGCAGAGAAGCTGTTCTCCGGCCACAGAGCCGTGGATACAGTGCTGAGACAGTCACGCAATGAAGTCATCGGGGAGCTGCGCGTGCCAACTGCCATTGCCGTGACCAGCGCCGACATGGCGCTGCCGGCGCAGGACGAGCGAACCGTGCCCGCCGTCGTGCTCGGAGACCTCGGCCGGGAGCCGCTGGAGCTGTCGTTGGCGGACCTGCAGACCCTGATCGAGCAGCACGGTCATGTGGTCGTCGTCTGCTCACAGGCCGCCCCACGTGAGGTCGTGCAGCGGCTGCGCACCGTACGGTCCCTCCTGGAGAGCGACCGTATCGCCCTGTTCCGCCCTGACCTGCCCCCGCTCGGACTCGCCGTCCTCGCCCGCCAGTTGCGGCAGCTGGCCTCCTGCGACCTCAGCCCCGGCGTCCTCGCCTCGGCCGGCCGGCTGCTCACCCACTACATCCACGCCGGGGCCCTTCTCGGCTCCGTCGCCAAGCTGGACCGCATCCCCGTCGACCTCAAGTCGCACGCGAAGTCCTGGGTGCCCGGCAGCCAGTTCGGCGTGCTCGCCCACCCGACGCCGCAACTGGTCCGGATCGCCCCCGGAGCCACCCTGAGCGGCCCGGAGTTCCGCACGTCGATGCTGGTCGCCCAGGGGCAGCTCCAGTCCGACTGGGTCACCTCCAACCTGGTCAAGGTCTGGAACGCACAGGGCCTGCGCGAGGCAGCGCTGCCCGCCGAGTCGGCCACCTGGTGGGGGACGCCCAAGCTGATCGAGTTCTGCGCGTATCTGCCCGATCTGTCGGTGCTTTACCAACTGGTCACCTCGGTACGGCAGAACTCCTGTCACTGGTGCGGCATCGACGTCATCGGCGACCGCTGCGTCTTCTGCTCCGCCGTCCCGCCCGCCCACGAGCAACCGGCCCGCGCCGGCTGACCGGACCCGGCCGCCCTGGCCGCCCCGACCCCACCCGACCGCTCCCGACCGATTCCCCCAATGAGGTTGTACGGTTCAATGAACTCCCGTCAGCGCCGTGGCGTGATACTCCTGCTCCTGTCGATCGTGTGCGCCCTCGGCGCCTTCGCCGGCGTCCTGTCCGTCATCAACGACGTGAAGTCCAAGGTCGGTCCCGAGGTCACCGCCTACCGCGTCAAGGCGAACATCGCCCCCTACACGCAGCTCGGCGCCGGTCAGTTCGAGAAGATCGAGATGCCCGAGCGGTGGCTGTCGGACAACGCGGTCACCAACCTCCGCGAGATCCAGGGCAAGATCGCCGTCACGACCCTCCAGAAGGGCTCGCTGCTCCAGAGCGACATGATCGTCGACCAGCCCGCCCTGAAGTCGGGAGAGCAGGAGATCGCCATCCTCATCGACGCGGCGACCGGCGTGGCCGGCAAGATCACCCCCGGCGCCACCGTCAACATCTACGCCACCTTCGAGGGGCAGCGTGACGGCGACCCCGACCAGTCCAAGCTCATCGTGGAGAACGCCAGGGTCATCGACGTGGGCGATCAGACCGCCCTCGAGCCCGACGCCGACGACCGCGACCGCGAGCCCACCGACGCCGTCCCGATCACCTTCGCGCTCCAGACCATCGACGCCCAGCGCATCACCTACGCCGAGTCGTTCGCCGACGAGGTCCGGCTCGCCCTGGTGGCACCCGGCACCGGCTCCGACGTCGACGCCACGGACCGCACATACGAACTCGCCAAGGACAAGTGAGAGGCCCCCATGCCCACGAGGATCCTCCCGGCCGTCGGCGACGCGGACGCGGTCCGGTCCCTCACGACGCTGCTCAGCCAGCTCCCCGACGCCGAGCCGGTGGCCCCGGTGGCCGACTCCACCCAACTCGTCGACACCCTCGCCCGCCTGGCCGCCGAGTCCATCGACGAGCTGCCCGAGGTCGTCGTCGTCCACGAACGCATCGGACCCGTCCCGGCCCTGGAACTCATCCGCGACGTCGCCCTGCGCTTCCCGGCGGTGGGCGTCATCCTCGTCACCTCCGACGCGAGCCCCGGCCTCTTCCAGGCCGCCATGGACTACGGCGCGCGGGGCCTGGTCGCCCTGCCGCTGAGCTACGAGGAGCTGGCCAGCCGCGTCAACGCGGTGGCCCAGTGGTCGGTGGGTGTACGGCGTCATCTCGGCGCCGGCGGCGATGTGTTCAGCGGCGTCGGCGGCACGGTCGTGACGGTGAGCGGCGCGAAGGGCGGGGTCGGGACCACCCTCACGGCCGTCCAACTGGCCCTCGCCGCCCAGGCGTCGGGCCGCAGCACCGCCCTGCTCGACATGGACCTGCAGACCGGCGACATCGCCGCCTACCTGGACATCCAGTTCCGCCGCTCGGTCGTCGACCTCGCCACCATCAACGACATCACGCCGCGCGTGCTGGCGGACGCGGTGTTCCGGCACGACACCGGCGTCTCCCTGCTCCTCGCCCCCGGCGACGGCGAACGCGGCGAGGAGGTCACCGACCGCGCCGCCCGCCACATCGTCGGCGCCCTGCGCTCCCGCTACGAGGTCGTCGTCATCGACTGCGGCGCCCAGCTGACCGGCGCGAGCGCGGCCGCCGTGGAGATGGCCGACACGGCGCTCCTCGTCACCACTCCGGACGTGGTCGCGGTGCGCGGCGCCAAGCGCACCGTCCGGATGTGGGACCGCCTGCAGATCCGCAAGGCGGAGGAGACCACGATCGTCGTCAACCGCTACTCGCGCGCCACCGAGATCCAGCCCGCCCTGATCCAGCGGATCACCGGCACGGGCATCGCGAGCACCGCGATCCCCGCCAACTTCAAGGAACTCCAGGGCGCGGTCGACGCCGGCCGGGTGCACGAGCTGGACAGCAAGGGGTCGGTCAAGCAGGCCCTGTGGGCGCTCGCGGGCGAGCTGGGCCTGGTCAAGGGCACCGAGGGCGCCGCCCAGCAGCGCCGCAACGGCCGGGCGCGGGGCGGGGACCGGACGGCGGCGCTGACGTTCCGGCGGCGCAAGGAGCTCGGGAGGTGAAGCGGCGGGGGGACAAGGGCCAGGTGACGATCGAGTTCCTGGGCATGATGCCGCTGATCATCGTCACCTTGGTGCTGCTGTGGCAGTTCGTGCTGGTGGGGTACACGTTCACCCTCGCGGGGAATGCTGCGGACGAGGCGGCGCGGGCGGCTACGGCGGTACCGTCCGGCGAGCGGCTCGGGGCCTGCCAGGAGGCCGGGTTGGACAAGCTCCCCGACGCGTGGACCGGCGAGGTGACCTGCGGTGCCGAGGGCGGCTACGTCACGGCCGACGTCAGGCTCCGGATCCCCGTCCTCTTCCCCGGCGCCATCGGTTTCCCCTTCGACATCGAGGGCCACGCGGGCGCCGTCGAGGAGGACAGGGACTGAGATGCCGTACGACAGGAAAGTCCGCGACCGCGGCCAAGTCGCCATCGAGTACCTCGGGTTCATCCCGATCCTGATCCTCGTCGCCATGGCGGGCGTACAGATCGGGCTCATCGCCTACACCGCCCAGCAGGCCGGAACGGCGGCCCGGGCGGGAGCGCGTGCCGCCTCCCTCGAACCCGGTGCCGCCCAGGAAGGGTGCCAGACCGCGGTCAGCAGCTGGCTCGCCGCCGGGACCGACTGCGCGGAGGCGTCCGGCGGCGACGTGGTCACGGTCACCGCCACCGTCCGGATCCCGTCCATCGTTCCCGGCTGGGACTTCGGCGACGCACAGAAGACCGCGACCATGCCGCTCGACTCGACCACCGACTGACGCAGGAACGAGGAGCACCGACGATGAGCCTGCGCGCACGCATCAACACCCCCGAGGAGCCCGGCAGCCGGGGCGAGGACGGCCACCTGGTCGCCTCGTACCGGGCCAAGCTCCTGGAGGAGATCGACCTCGCGGAGATGAGCTCCCTGGCGGCGGCGGAGCGCCGGGCCCGCCTGGAACGAGTCCTCGGGCACATCATCAGCCGTGAGGGCCCGGTGCTGTCGACGGTCGAGCGCTCGCAGCTGATCCGCAGGGTCGTCGACGAGGCGCTCGGACTCGGCATCCTCGAACCCCTCCTGGAGGACGCGTCGATCACCGAGATCATGGTGAACGGCCCGGACGCGATCTTCGTCGAACGCGCGGGCCGGGTCGAGCAGTTGCCGCTCCGCTTCCCGTCCCACGACCAGCTGATGCAGACGATCGAGCGGATCGTCTCGACGGTGAACCGGCGGGTGGACGAGTCCAACCCGATGGTGGACGCGCGCCTGCCGTCCGGCGAGCGCGTGAACGTCATCATCCCGCCGCTGTCCCTGACCGGCGCGACGCTGACGATCCGCCGTTTCCCCCGCTCCTTCACCCTGCACGAGATGACCGGCCTCGGTTCGCTCGACGAGCCCATGGTGTATCTGCTGGCCGGGCTGGTGCAGGCGAAGTTCAACATCATCGTCTCGGGCGCGACGGGCACGGGCAAGACCACGCTGCTCAACGCCCTGTCGGGGCTGATCCCCGAGCGCGAGCGCATCATCACCATCGAGGACTCGGCCGAACTCCAGCTCCAGCAGTCCCATGTGATCCGGCTGGAGTCGCGCCCGCCGAACGTCGAGGGCAAGGGCCAGGTCACGATCCGCGACCTGGTCCGCAACTCCCTCCCGCGGCGGCGAGTCCCTGGACATGCTCCAGGCGATGTCGACCGGCCACGACGGCTCCCTCGCCACCGTGCACGCCAACAGCACGGAGGACGCCCTGATGCGCCTGAAGACCCTCGCGTCCATGGCCGATGTGACGGTCCCCTTCGAGGCGCTGCACGACCAGATCAACAGCGCGGTGGACGTGATCATCCAGCTGACCCGTTTCCCGGACGGCGCCCGCAGGATCACCGAGATCGCGATCCTGGACAGCCACGGCGCGGAGCCGTACCGCGTGGTGACGGCGGCCCGCTTCCACGCCCAGCCCATGACGCCGGACGGCCGCGTCCACGGCGCCTTCGCGTACTACCCCCTCCCGCGCCGCACCGCGGACCGCCTCTACATGGCGAGCCAGCCGATACCCCAGGCCTTCGGCGTCGCCCAGTCACCGCTCGAGCTCGCCACCCGAGAAGCCAGGTAGGACCCCACCCATGGACCTGCAGACCCGCATCACCCTCACGACCGGCGTCGCCCTGCTGACCTGCGCCCTGGCCGTGGTGGGCGTCCACGCGTACGCCGCCGGCCGGGCCCAGCGCCAGGCCTTGGTCGACCGTCTGACGGCCAGCGGCCAGATCGCCGGAGCCGGCGGCCGCCGACGCCGCTTCGCGGACCTGGACCGCCGCCTGCGCCGTACGAAGCCGGGAAAGCGGCTGGAACTCCGCCTGGCGGCGACCGGCCTGGACGTGACCCCCGGTGAGTTCTTCGTCTACATGCTGGCGACGGTGGCGGGCCTGTGGCTGGTCGGCCAGGCGACCCTGGCGCCGTTCTTCGGCCCGATCGCGGGCCTGCTGGGCGTGTGGGCGGCGGTGCAGTTCCTCAACTGGCAACGCCAGAAGCGCATCGAGAGGTTCATCAACCAACTCCCGGAAATGGCCCGCATCCTGGCGAACGCGGCTCACGCGGGACTCGCCCTGCGTACGGCCATCGGCCTGGCCGCGGAGGAACTGGAGGCCCCGGCGGGCGAGGAACTGGCCAAGGTCTCCAACCAGCTGGCGCTGGGCGCCTCGATGGACGACGCCCTGGGTGAGCTGGCGGAACGCCTGCCGTCCCGCGAACTGGTCGTCCTGGTGACCACGCTGGTGCTGTCCAACCGGGCCGGCGGCCAGGTGGTGAGCGCGCTGCGGAACCTCACGGAGACGCTGGAGGAGCGCAAGGAGACGCGACGCGAGGTCCGTACCCAGCTGTCCCAGGTGAGCATGACGTCGTACGCGGTCCCGGCCCTGGGCGTGGGCTCGCTGTTCCTGATGAACGGCGTGCAGGACGGCGCCCTGGACCGTATGACGGGTTCGCCGTTCGGCCAGGCGGCGGTGCTGATCGCGTTCGGGCTGTACGCGGTGGGGTTCGTACTCATCCGCCGCCTGTCGCGGATCGACGTCTGAGCCGCAGAAAGGAGGCGACGGGACAATGGGAATCGGACTCGGACAAGTGGGACTTCTCCTGGCCCTGGTGATGGCCCTGAGCGTGTGGGGGATCTTCGCCGGCATCCGCATGTACCGCGCGGAGGCGAAACTCCCCGGCGACCTGGCGCTGGCCCTGGAGATCGGCGCGACCCGCACCGGCGCCGTGGACTCCGTCGTCGACCGCATGGGCATGCGCTACGCTCCCGCCGTACTGCGCCTGATGGGCCCGAAGCTGGTCGCCAAGTACCGCCGCAAGATCGACCTCGCGGGCAACCCCGGCGGCCTGACCATCGACCGCTACGCGGCCAGGCGCGCGGTGTACGGCTTCCTGGGCGCGGTCGGCTTCCTGGTCTTCCTCCTCCGCGGCCAGGTGCTGATAGCTCTCCTCCTCCTGGCCTTCGGCGCCTTCTGGACGGAGGTCGGCATCTGGTCGGCGATCCGGATCAGGAAGGACGAGATCGAACGCACCCTGCCCGACTTCCTGGACGTACTCGCGGTCGTGGTGAGCGCGGGCCTGGGCTTCCGCCAGGCACTGGACCGGGTCGCCTCGAAGTACGAGGGTCCCTGGGCCGACGAACTCCGCATCACCCTGCGCCAGATGGACCTCGGCATGAGCCGCCGCCAGGCCTTCGCGGAGCTGAGGCGGCGCAACGACTCGGAACAGGTGGCGATGTTCGTGACGGCGCTCCAGCAGGGTGAGGAACTGGGCGCCCCGATCGTCGACACGCTGGTGGCACTGGCGAAGGACATGCGCCGCACGGATGCGCAGAACGCCCGGCGGAAGGCGGCGCGGGCGGTACCCAAGGCCACGATGATGATCACGACGTTCATGGTTCCGGCGACGATGATCCTGCTGGGGGCGGGGTTGTTGCTGGGGTCGGGGACGGACTTCGGGTCGTTGACGGGGGAGTAGGGGGCGGGTGAGGTCTGTGTCGATGACCAGGGCGCCGTGGGCGCCGAGGACTTGGGCGAAGGCGGCCACATGAACGAGCGGAAGCCGCTCCCCGCTGCCACGCCTCTGCGGCTCGTGGTCGCTGCCGACAACCCTGCCGTCCGAGGGGGCCTGGCGGCCCTCCTCATCGCTCGGGCGGACGCGAGGGTGGTGGCAGAGGTGACGAACGCCCACGAGGCCCACGAGGCGGCAGCCGACCACCGTCCCGACATGATCCTCCTGGACGTCCGCCTACCGGGCATGGACGGCGTCACGGCACTTCCGCGACTCGTGAGCATCGCCCCGGTGATGATGCTGACGTACCGCGATGAGCCGGAGTCGGAGACGGAGCCGGAGTCGGAGACGGTTCGGGAGGCGTTGCGCCGAGGGGCCGTCGGCTACCTGGTCCACGGTGAGTTCACGGCGGACGAACTGGTGGATGCCGTACGGGACATCGGGGATGGCATGCGACGGCGGGACAGGATGCCGCGCCCGCCGCGTCCCACTCCCCCGGAAGCAACTGGATCACTAGCGCAAGCAAACGCCCAACTGTCAACCAGCACAAGCAATTCCCCGGAACACCTTTCGCAAATGCAACCAGATGTGGGACAGTCGTCCTCGGACCGGTCGCGGTTCCGGCTGAGCAGGAGGGAGGCGGAGATCATGGGCCTGATCGCATCGGGCATGAACAACCAGCAGATCGCCGCCACCTGCTTCATCAGCGAGAAGACGGTCAAGAACCACATCAACCGCATATTCGCCAAACTCCACAGCACCAGCCGTGCGGATGCCGCCGCCAAGTGGCTGGGCAGGGCCCCGGGTTCACCCCCAGGACGGAGCTGATGGCGATGACACAGCGATGGTTTTCGGCCTGGGTCCGGAATCGGGTCCAGGCACCCTCTGGTGTTTCGGGTATTTCCGCTTACTTTTCTCGCAAGACTTCTCTTGAGACTTGCGAGCTCAGCGCTCAGCGATCGCTGAACACCAGAGGGGAACACCATGAGCAACTGGATCAACACCACCGTCGAGCACCTGCGCTCCCGTGCCGCTCGCGACGACAGGGGGCAGACGGCGGTGGAGTATCTGGGGATCATCGCGGTGGTCGTGGCGATCGTGCTGGCCATCACAGGGACGGACATTGGTCAGACGATCTACGACGCGATTGTGGAACAGATCGACGAGCTCACCGGATGACCAGGCGCCGCACGTTCGGCGACTCAGGGCAGGCCTTCCCCATCTACATCACGGTGGTGGGCGGCCTGCTCTTTCTCGCTTTCGCCTACCTCGCGGTCGGCCAGGCCGCAGCAAATCGGAACGGTGCCCAGACAGCCGCCGACGCGGCCGCGCTGGCGGCGGCACAGGACACGCGGGACCAGCTCGCGGGCATGTGGCTGGGCGACGTACTCGATCCGACGAAATGGCAGGATGTCTTCGACGGCAACGTGCCGGGCCTGGCTCTGTCATGCTGGCGCGCAGACCAACTTGCGACGCAGAACGACGCCCATGTCGAAGCTTGCACTCCGACGGGCCCCCTGGGCTACACGGTCGAGATCGAGACCGACGAGCCGGTGGGAGAGTCCATCGTCCCCGGTACAGAGAACAAGTACTCGCGGGCGTCTGCCACCGCTGTCATCGAGCCACGTTGCACATTCGATCTTCCTGGCGATGGTGCCGAGGGCAGCGAGGGGAACGAAGTACTGCCGCTCCCGCAGCTCACTTGCGACGACAGGAACTGGGACCCGGATCCGGAAGACCCGACCACGCTCCCGGACCCCGAGGACCTCTTCGACGTCCACCTGGCCGACTAAGAAGCGAACGACGAGTGACGAAGGAAGCAGAGGCATGAGTATTCGGTTCACGGCGAAGGCCCACAGAGGGATGGTCGCGCTGACCGTTGCGGCTGGACTGGCCCTCGGCGTGGCCGGCTGCGGAAGTGGTGGCGACGGCGGTAAGAAGCCCAAGACGTCGGCTTCGGCCTCCAAGGACGATGGGTCCAACCCGAGTGCTCAAGAGGGGACGGATGACCTCCTTGCCGAGCTCAAGGGTGAGGACGGCCTGATTCTCAGGATCACCTCTGTTCAGCGCGATTCAGGCGGATTCGTCACCGTCAGTGGTGAGTTGAAGAACGACGGCGACGACCCAGCTCGCGTTTCGGCCCGGACATCGGGTGACGAGACCGAGATCATCAGGCACGGAACGTCGTTCGGCGGAGCAACGCTCGTCGACTCGGCTAGCAAGAAGCGCTATTACGTCCTGCGCGACACAGACGGCCGTCCTCTCACGACGACGGGCATGCCGCGCATCAAGGCAGGCGACTCCATCCCCGTGTTCATGCAGTTCCCGTCCCCGCCCACCAGCACGACCGAAGTCAGCTTCCAACTGCCGACATTCGCCTCGGCCTCCATCCAGATCTCCGGATGAGGCTCCCCATGACCCCCACCCCTCGCCTCACCCTCACCCTCACCGCAGCCACAGTCATGCTCGCCACCCACATCCTCGGCACCACCACAGCCGACGCGGCCGACGACCCCAGCGTCCCGCCCGGCACCGAAGCGACCGCCACCGCCCCCGTGGAAGTGGACGCGAACGACCCCGACCTCAAGCTCCCCGAGGGTGCAACCCTCGCCGAACCCAAGGTCCTGGACATCAAGCAGGTCGTAGAGGACCAGGCCGGTGAGGAACGCCGCGAAGACACGAACACGGACGTGAAGTTCGCCCTCCAGGCGGAGGTCCTCTTCCCCAAGGACAGCGCGAAGCTGACCGGCGAGGCGAAGGCCCGCATCTCGGAGATCGCCGAGGAGATCAAGACCCAGAACGCCACCCGCATCCGCGTCTTCGGCTTCACCGACAATCTGGGCTCCTCGGCCCACGGCGACGTCCTGTCGAGGAAGCGGGCGAACGCCGTACAGGGGATTCTGGACGCGGAGCTGAACGACTCGACGGTCACGTACGAGGTGAGGGGGTACGGGGAGCAGTACCCGATCTCGTCCAACGCCACGGAGGCGGGGCGTAAGAAGAACCGGCGGGTGGAGGTGTCGTTCCCGCGCTCGGACAACTGACGACGCACAACCCCGGGAAGTGAGGGGGAGGGACGGTCATTCGGCCTCGACCTCGACCTCGGCCTCGACCGACACCCGCACCCCCACCCGCACCCCCCACCCCGCCATGACCCCGGCCGCCGCCTCCAGCACATGCCGCGAACGAAGCCGGGGCAGGCCCATGCGCCCCGGCCTCATGGTGCCCACGGCGATGACGTTCAGCTCGCGGTCGAGATGGGCGACGTCGATGGGGATGCGCATGCGGAAGGTGTGCACCCCACTGGCGGGCGTCAGCAGCATCGCCCCGTCGACGGAATCACGCCCCAGAAGCCCCTTCGTACGGGCCCGGTACGACGACGCGAACTCCAGGGGAACCGAGACGTCACCCCGCTCCCCGTGCACGACCAGCGTCCCCCGCCCGTCACGCCACCGTCGTCCCATGCTCGGACACCTCCTGGGGGCCGTTTCAAACTCTGTTGTCCGCCGAGTGCCGGAGGGGTAGGAAAGACCCCATGACCGGACTCGGTGCCATCTTCCGCCCCCAACTCGCCCCCGAGCGACTCCGATCCGTCGCTCGCCTCGCCGACGAGACGGGCCTCGACGAGCTCTGGCTCTGGGAGGACTGTTTCCGGGAGGGAGGGATCTCCACGGCCGCCGCCGCACTCGCGTGGACCGAGCGCGTGCGGGTCGGCATCGGACTCCTCCCCGTCCCGTTGCGGAACGTCGCCATCACCGCCATGGAGGCCGCCTCCCTCCACCGTATGTTCCCGGGCCGTCCGATCCTCGCCGTCGGGCACGGTGTGCAGGACTGGATGGGGCAGGTCGGGGCTCGGGTGGAGTCGCCGGTGACCCTGTTGCGTGAGCATCTCGACGTGCTGCGGGCCCTGTTGCGCGGAGAGCGGGTCACCATCGAAGGGCGGTACGTCAAGCTCGACGACGTCGCCCTCGACTGGCCGCCCGCCGAGCCGGTGCCCGTCATCGCCGGAGTCACGGGGCCCCGCTCGCTGCGGCTCGCCGGTGCGGCCGCCGACGGCACGCTGCTCACCGCCTCCACCTCGCCGGAGGGGCTACGGCGGGCACGGCAACTCATCGACGAGGGGCGGGAGTCGGCCGGGCGTACCGGGGGTGCGTCGCACCAGGTCGTCGTCTACCTCCTGACCGCCACCGGGCCCGACGGGCCGGCCCGTCTCAAGGCCGAACTCGAAGCCGAGGGGCTCGGATCCGTGCCGGACCTCGGAGTCGCCGGGGACGCCGGCGCCGTCGCGAAGGCCGTGCAGCGGCTCGCGGATGCCGGTGCGGACACCGTGGTGCTGCAGCCGACGGGGGACGAGCCCGACCCGGAGGGGTTCGTGCGGTTCGTGGCCGAGGAAGTACGGCCCTTGGTGCCGTAGAGCGTTCGGACCGCTCGTCGGCCCAGGGGCGTTGTCAGTGGCGCCTGCCACACTCCTGGACATGCGTGAAGGACAGAGCGACGACGATTACACGGACGACTGCACGGACGACTACGCGGACGTACGCCTCCGAGACGTGCGGGACGCCGACCTCGAGGCCTTCCTCGCCTACGAGCACGACCCGGAAGCCGTCCGGCGGTCGAGATTCACCCCTCGGCCGCGCGACGCCTTCCTGAAGCACTGGAGGAAGGGCGTCCTCGGGGACGAGACCTGCCTCGTACAGACGGTCACGATGGGGGACGAGGTGGCCGGCAGCGTCGTCTCCTGGTGGGTCGGCGACCGCCGCTTCCTCGGCTACTGGCTCGGGCGCCCGTACTGGGGGCGGGGCATCGGCACCAAGGCGCTCGCCCTCTTCCTGGAACTCGAGCGGACCCGTCCGCTGTACGCCGACCCCTTCCACGGCAACACCGCTTCCGTACGACTCCTCGAACGACACGGCTTCCAACGCGCGGGCACCCTCCACCACGGCGACGACGAACACGTACTGCTCGTGCTGTCCGCCCCGGAAAATGAGCGGCGGCCAGGGACCACGCCCTGAGACGATCACCGAATGAAGGAGCCGCACCCGCAGCGCACCCGGACTTTCGAGGACCTCGTCGCCGAAGGCGCCGCCGTGCCCACCGAAGGCTGGGACTTCTCCTGGTTCGAGGGGCGGGCCACCGAGGCACGGCCGTCATGGGGGTACGCCTCGTCCCTCGGTGAGCGGCTCTCCCTCTCCGCCGCCGCTCTCGACATCCAGACCGGGGGAGGCGAGGTACTCGACTTCGCGCTCCGCCGCGCCGCCCCCAAGGTCCCCGCTCTCACCGTCGCCACCGAGGGCTGGCCGCCGAACATCGCCAAGGCCACCGCCCTCCTCCGCCCGCACGGCGTCGCCGTCGTCGCCTCACCCGAGGACGCCCCGCTGCCCTTCGCCGACGGCGCCTTCGACCTCGTCAGCAGCCGGCACCCGGTCAGTGCGCACTGGGCCGAGATCGCCCGCGTCCTCGAGCCCGGCGGCACGTACTTCGCCCAACACGTCGGCCCCCGCAGCGCCTTCGAGCTGGTCGAGTACTTCCTCGGCCCCCTCCCACAGGAGCAGAGCGCCGCCCGCCACCCGGACCGTGAGCGCGCCGACGCCGAGGCGGCGGGTCTGGAGATCGTCGATGTGCGGGCCGAGCGGCTGCGCATGGAGTTCCACGACATCGCGGCCGTCGTCCATCTCCTGCGCAAGGTGGTGTGGATGGTCCCCGGCTTCACCGTCGAGGCGTACCGGCCCCGACTGCGCGCCCTGCACGATCAGATCCGGACCGACGGCCCCTTCGTCGCGCACAGCACCCGCCACCTCTTCGAGGCACGCAAACCCGACGCCTGAGCGCGCCCGCCGCGCCCCTACGCCACCTTCCGCCCCCGGCGTGGGCGACCACCGCCTCGCCCAGCCCTTCCACGGTCGGACACAGACCGCCGTGGTCACCGCCGAGTCGAGCAAACCGTGCATCCGTGAGCAAAGACCCGCCGCCCCCTGCGCATCAAAGGAAGCCCCACCTTTTCCACATTGTTATAGCGGCCGACTCGCTTTCCCTGTGGTCCTCACGTAAGTTCAGACCAAGGTAATTCGCGTAAGCAAAGCCGCGCGGCGGCACCGTGCGGCGGAGGGGGCTGCGCGGTGCCGTGCACCCCTGCGCACCCCTGATGGACGCGCATCGCATCGAAACCGTGCGCGCCACGGGGAATCGCGCGTGCCGTCAAGTGGGCGTTCGCGGTCGGAGTCACCCGGGGGAGGGAAGCGCGGACAAGTCGCCGAGCGCAGCCCAAGATGCGGCAAACCCTCCGGATCCGGCCTCATCCCACGCGTTTCCCTTGGGAATAGGCTCCGATCCTGTCGCGAATCCGCCACGAAAAGGCCCCGTCATGGCCACCGGGCCGTCGCCGAATGACTTCGGAGAGTGATTGTGGCACGCCGATGCGCGCAGCATCCCTCACGAAGGGTTATGGTGGAAACCCCCCCTCGGGCCGGTCCGTCTCCCCCCCACGGACCGGCCCGTTTTTTTGCGCCCGCGCCCCGTCTCCTGTTCACCGCTGGCGACCGCACTCTCCAAGCGCCGGCGGCTGTCCCCACCCAAAGACCGCCCCCACCCGGCGCACCCCGTAAACCCGGCGCAAGCCCCGCAGGGGTAGGCTTCGCCTCCGGGGACCGCCATAGGGACAGGAACCACCCTCGCCTGCGCCGCGCGCAGCGCCACGCGCCTGTCCGATCCATACGGAGGGGCTGACAATCACGTGAACCTGCGCGACAAGCTGCGCGGCCTGCTGGTCAGGCTGTACGCACGCCGGGTGGAGGGTCACCTGGACCACGCTCAGGTGCCCAAGCACATCGGCGTCATCATGGACGGCAACCGGCGCTGGGCGAAGGCCGCGGGTTCCACCACCGTGCACGGTCACCGGGCGGGCGCCGAGAAGATCGAGGAGTTCCTCGGCTGGTGCTCCGAGACGGACGTCGAGGTCGTCACCCTCTGGCTGCTGTCGACCGACAACTTCGACCGGCCGCAGGACGAGCTCGTCCCGCTCCTCGGCATCATCGAGGACGTCGTGCGCACCCTCGCCGCCGACGGCCGCTGGCGGGTGCACCACGTCGGCACGCCCGACCTGCTGCCGTCCGGGATGCAGACCACCCTCAAGGAGGCCGAGGAGGCCACCGCGCACGTCGACGGGATACTGGTCAACGTCGCCATCGGCTACGGCGGTCGCCAGGAGATCGCCGACGCGGTGCGGTCGATGATCGTCGACGCCCATGACAAGGGCACCTCGATGGAGGACCTCGCCGAGTCCGTCAGCGTCGACCTGATCGGCCGCCACCTCTATACCGGTGACCAGCCCGACCCGGACCTCGTGATCCGTACCAGCGGCGAGCAGCGGCTGTCCGGATTCATGCTGTGGCAGACGGCCCACTCCGAGTACTACTTCTGTGAGGTCTTCTGGCCGGCCTTCCGCAAGGTCGACTTCCTGCGCGCCCTGCGCGACTACGCGGCCCGGCACCGGCGTTACGGCGGCTGATCCCCTCTCGGCGCTCTCACCGCCGTATCCGGACGCGACGAAAGTGACCCTCTCCGGGACAGAAGTAACAAGGAGTTCACCAGCGCGCCGTCATATGCGCTGGCATGGCACCGCATGTTCGAGGGCATAAGCCAAGCAGGTCGACGCCCGAACCACGGGTGTCGTATCTCAGCGGGCGGCGCCGGAGCCGTCCGCCCGGGAGGCCCTTTGCACCAGCCCTACCGTGCGGTCACGGCACGGGAGAAGCAGTGGAGGGCCGGTTTTCGGCCCATGCCAGGCGTGCAGGGCGGCCGACGACCGGTCCAGCTCCACTCCGTCGCTCCCCGACCTCATCCGAGGGGGTACGTCCTTCCGTGGTGACCAGCACAAAGCGCCACAAGCCAGACCGGCGCACCTACGTTCTCGACACCAGCGTCCTGCTGGCCGACCCGAACGCCCTGAATCGCTTCGACGAGCACGAGGTCGTGCTCCCCATCGTCGTGGTGACGGAACTGGAGGCCAAGCGGCACCATCCCGAACTGGGTTACTTCGCCCGGCAGGCACTGCGCCTGCTCGACGAGTTCCGGGTCAAGTACGGCCGTCTCGACGCCCCCATCCCGACCGGGGACCTCGGCGGGACCATCCGTGTCGAGCTCAACCACTCGGACCCCAGCGTTCTGCCGACCGGCTACCGCCTGGGGGACAACGACTCCCGCATCCTCGCGGTCGCCCGCAATCTGCAGGCCGAGGGGTTCGACGTCACCGTCGTGTCGAAGGACCTGCCGCTCAGGATCAAGGCCTCGTCCGTCGGTCTCCTCGCCGAGGAGTATCGCGCCGAGCTCGCCATCACGGACTCCTCCGGCTGGACCGGAATGTCCGAACTGACCCTGTCCGGCGAGCAGGTGGACGTCCTCTTCGAGGAAGGTCACATCTACGTCCCCGAAGCCGCCGCCATGCCGGTGCACACCGGGCTGACGATCCACTCCGAGCGCGGCAAGGCGCTGGGCCGGATCACGCCCGAGGGCAACGTCCGTCTGGTGCGCGGTGATAGGGAGGCCTTCGGCATCAAGGGGCGCAGTGCCGAGCAGCGGATCGCGCTCGATCTGCTGCTCGACCCGGACGTCGGGATCGTGTCCATGGGCGGCCGGGCCGGCACCGGCAAGTCGGCGCTGGCGCTGTGTGCGGGCCTCGAAGCGGTGCTGGAGCGTCGTCAGCACCAGAAGGTGATGGTCTTCCGGCCGCTGTACGCGGTGGGCGGGCAGGAGCTCGGCTATCTGCCCGGCAGCGAGGCCGAGAAGATGAGCCCCTGGGCGCAGGCGGTCTTCGACACGCTGTCCGCGGTCACCAGCCGCGAGGTCATCGAGGAGATCACCGCGCGCGGCATGCTGGAGGTGCTGCCCCTCACCCACATCCGCGGACGCTCGCTGCACGACGCGTTCGTGATCGTGGACGAGGCACAGTCGCTGGAAAGGAATGTCCTGCTGACTGTTCTGTCCCGAATTGGCGCTAATTCACGGGTGGTTCTCACCCATGACGTGGCCCAGCGGGACAATCTGAGGGTCGGGCGCTACGACGGTGTCGTCGCCGTCGTGGAGAAGCTGAAGGGGCATCCACTTTTCGCCCACGTCACGCTGACGCGGTCCGAGAGGTCCCAGATTGCCGCCCTTGTGACCGAAATGCTGGAGGACGGGCAGATCTGACCCAAGTGCTCAACTTGCGGTAGCTACTCGTTGGTTGGCGCCGTTCGGAAAGGCAGTGAGCCTATCCGGGCGGCGCCTCGGCGTGTGCGGCTTTCCCAAAAGCCCTGGGACAAACGAGGTGTGACCTTTCACACGCAACACAGAATTGCCTTGCGGCGTCTGCGTGCGGCAGAGTCTCCATCCTGTCAGGCCCCGCATACGACACACCTGTACCCCCAGCGGTACGGCACCACAGCAACACCATCATCAACTCCATACCGCCGTCGTATGCCGCCCGAGTTACCACGCGGCGCTCTCCTACACGGGAGTTGCCCACCGGGTCCGTGCCTCCCGTGACCCCGCAGTTGGGAGGCCAGCGCCAGGGGCACGATTGCGTCCGCCAGGGTCACCGAAGCGGGCGATGCTGGAAGGAAACCGTGTGAGTCCGATTTCGGTCAGGGGATTCGCAGTGGCCTCGGCCACCGCGGTCACCGCTGTCGGAAGCGTCGTCGGCGTTGCCTCGGGCAGCACCGCGCAGAACAACGACGCCGAGGCGACGGCTGCCGATTCGACGCTCCTCGCGGACATACCCGCGGGCCAGCAGGCCCAGGTGCAGACCGAGTCCCTGACGGCGCAGGCCAACGTGCAGGCCATCGCCGCGGACGCGAGCGCCAAGAAGGACGCTGAGGAGTCGGCCCGCAAGGCCGCCGCCCAGACCGCGATCGAGAAGAAGGAAGCCGCCGAGAAGGCGGCGCAGGAAGCCAAGGAGCGCGAAGAGGCCGAGGCGAAGGCCTCCCGGTCCCCCTCCTCCGTGGACTTCCCCGTCCAGAACTCGTACAGCATCGAGCAGATCCAGGCGATGGCGCGCCAGATGGTGCCGGCCGACCAGTTCCAGTGCTTCAGCAACATCGTGGACCACGAGTCCGACTGGAACTACCAGGCGGTGAACCCCTCGTCGGGTGCCTACGGCCTCTTCCAGGCGCTGCCCGGTTCCAAGATGTCGTCCGTCGGCTCGGACTGGCAGACCAACCCGGCCACCCAGATCAAGTGGGGCCTGAACTACATGAACGAGCGCTACGACAGCCCTTGCGGTGCTTGGTCGTTCTGGCAGGCCAACCACTGGTACTAGGCGCGCCACGCTCCGCCGGCTGAGCCGCGATGGGCCGTCGTACCCTGCATTGCCCCTCACCGTCCTTTTGGTGAGGGGCTTTCGCACTTCCGCGTCCCCGGGCATGTACGGTCGGACGGACGACTCCGGGGGAGTGGTGGGGAGAGACGGGGGAAGAGGACGGATCATGTCGCGAGTGCCTGGGTGGCTCGGTCGGCTCGGTGCCGGACTGAGCGAGATGAGCGAACGGTTGGACGAGCGCCGCGCCGCGGTGGAGCGGGAGAGCGACGAGCTCCAGCCGGTGCGGCCGTCCGCCGTCGATGCCCCGCCCGACTCCTCCGGCGACGCCCTCTCGCCGCCCGCCGGCCACGTCCCACGGCCCCCCGACTATGCGCCCACGGCTCCGCCGCCCCGGCCCGACCCCGCACAGGTCGTGCCCTGGGGCGTACGGGTCGCGGCGGAGGCCGGCTGGCGGCTGCTGGTGCTGGCCGGCACGGTCTGGGTGCTGATGCGGGTCATCAGCGCCGTCCAACTCGTCGTGTTCGCCTTCGTCATCGCGCTGCTCCTCACCGCGCTGATGCAGCCCTCGGTGGCCTGGCTGATGCGGCGGGGCGTGCCGCACGGGCTCGCCACCGCCCTGACCGCGATCCTCGGGTTCGTCGTCATCGGGCTGATGGGCTGGTTCGTGACCTGGCAGGTCATGGAGAACATCGACAACCTCTCCGACCAGGTCCAGGACGGCATCGACGAGCTGCGCAACTGGCTGCTCAACAGCCCCTTCCACGTCACCGACAAGCAGATCAACGAGATCGCCGAGAACCTCAGGGAGGCGATCGGCGCCAACACCGACGAGATCACCTCGGCCGGTCTGGAAGGCGTCACGGTCGTCGTCGAGGCCCTCACCGGCATTCTGCTCGCCGCCTTCTCGACGCTCTTCCTGCTCTACGACGGCAAGCGCATCTGGGCGTGGACGCTGAAGCTGGTGCCCGCCGCGGCCCGGCCGGGCGTCGCCGGTGCCGGCCCGCGCGCGTGGGAGACGCTCACGGCGTATGTGCGCGGCACGGTCCTCGTCGCCCTGATCGACGCCGTCTTCATCGGCATCGGCATCTACTTCCTCGATGTGCCGATGGCCGTCCCGCTGGCCGTCTTCATCTTCCTGTTCTCCTTCATTCCCCTCGTCGGCGCGGTGGCCTCCGGTGCGTTGGCGGTGGTGGTGGCCCTGGTGACGCAGGGCGTGTTCACCGCGGTCATGACGCTCGCCGTCGTCCTCGCCGTGCAGCAGATCGAGGGCCACGTCCTGCAGCCGTTCATCCTCGGGCGCGCGGTCCGCGTGCACCCGCTGGCGGTGGTGCTGTCGGTGGCGGCCGGCGGCATGGTGGCGGGTATCGGCGGGGCGGTGGTGGCCGTACCGCTGGTGGCGGTTTCGAACACGATCGTGGGGTATCTGCGGGCCTACTCAGAGGAGACGGTGCCCCGACAGTCGGTGCGTCCGGCGCTTGCGGACAAGGCCGTTCCGGTGGAAGCGGGGGCCGGGGGCGCGGCCGCCGGGGACGCCGAGGACAGCGCGGAGGGCCCCGCCCACCAGCAGTGAGCGAGGCCCTCGACGTGGCTCGGCCTACAACTTCGGCCTACTCTCCGGCCTACTCGGAGAGCACGGCCTCGGCGTCCAGCGTGACGCCGACCGCCTGAATGACGGACGCGATCTTGAACGCCTCCTGGACCGTCTCGCGGTCCACACCCGCCTTGCGCAGCACCTGCTCGTGCGAGTCGAGGCACATGCCGCAGCCGTTGATGGCGGACACCGCGAAGGACCACAGCTCGAAGTCGACCTTGTCGACACCGGGGTTGCCGATGACGTTCATACGGAGCCCGGCGCGCAGGCTGCCGTACTCGTGGTCGGACAGCAGATGCCGGGTCCGGTAGAAGACGTTGTTCATCGCCATCACCGCGGCCGCGGACTTCGCCGCGTTGTACGCCTCCGGCGTGAGGTTCGCCTTTGCCTCCGGCGCCAGCTCGCGCAGCACGATCGGGGAGCGCGAGGCGATCGCCGTGGCGAGCACCGTGCCCCACAGCTGCTGCGCCGGGAGGTCGGAGTTGCCGATGACCGAGCCCAGGTTGAGCTTCAGGT
The DNA here is from genome assembly GCF_052068475.1 of Streptomyces sp. SD31. Lineage (NCBI taxonomy): Bacteria > Bacillati > Actinomycetota > Actinomycetes > Kitasatosporales > Streptomycetaceae > Streptomyces > Streptomyces sp. SD31. The sequence goes on from NZ_JBQHCX010000009.1 coordinate 409,836, forward strand.
CCTTGGCGTAGTCCGGTATGCGGGACTTGAGGGAGTCGAGGGACATGTCACTCACTCTCCGGCAAGCAGCTTGACCGGGTCCAGGGTGTCCTCGCCCTTGGTCCAGTTGCACGGGCACAGCTCGTCCGTCTGCAGGGCGTCCAGGACCCGCAGGACCTCCTTGGGGTTACGGCCGACGGAGCCGGCGGTCACCATGGAGAACTGGATCTCGTTGTTCTGGTCGACGATGAAGACGGCACGCTTGGCGAAGCCGTCCTCGCCCTCGATGCCGAGGTCGCGCATCAGCTCGTGCTTGGAGTCGGCCATCATCGGGAACGGCAGGTCGCGCAGGTCGTCGTGGTCCTTGCGCCAGGCGTGGTGGACGAACTCCGAGTCACCGGAGAAGCCGAGGACCTGGGCGTCGCGGTCGGCGAACTCCTCGTTCAGCTTGCCGAAGGCCGCGATCTCGGTCGGGCAGACGAAGGTGAAGTCCTTCGGCCAGGCGAAGACGATCTTCCACTTGCCCTCGTAGGTCTTGTGGTTGATCGTCTCGAACTCCTTGCCCTTCTCCAGCGAGACGCAGGCGGTCAGTTCGAACTCGGGGAACTTGTCACCGACAGTGAGCACACGCTCTCCTTGCAGCGAAAGAGACACCTGTTCGGTACAGGTGTCTCCCTTGGGTTGGGCCTTACCGATCCTGGCACAGGGTGCATTGATACGGGAAATAGCTACACTCGGTCGGGTTGATCGGAAGGATCTATCAGTGACCGTGAGTAAGAGGAGGCAGCCCAGCCTCGCCCAGCTGCGTGCCTTCGCCGCCGTCGCCGAGCACCTCCACTTCCGGGACGCCGCCGCCGCGATCGGCATGAGCCAGCCCGCCCTGTCCGGAGCCGTCTCGGCCCTGGAGGAGTCACTCGGAGTGACACTCCTGGAGCGCACCACGCGCAAGGTGCTGCTGTCGCCGGCCGGTGAGCGGCTGGCCGTACGGGCGAAGGCGGTGCTGGCAGAGGTCGGCGCGCTGATGGAGGAGGCGGAAGCCGTCCGGGCCCCGTTCACGGGAGCGTTGCGCCTCGGCGTGATCCCCACGGTGGCGCCGTACCTCCTGCCCACCGTTCTGCGGCTCGTCCACGACCGGTATCCGCACCTCGACCTCCAGGTGCACGAAGAGCAGACGGCCAGCCTCGTCGAGGGGCTCACCACCGGGCGCCTGGACCTGCTGCTCCTCGCCGTGCCGCTCGGCGTGCCCGGCGTCGCCGAACTCCCCCTCTTCGACGAGGACTTCGTGCTCGTCACCCCGCTCGACCACGGGCTCGGCGGCCGCGAGGGCATCCCGCGCGAGGCCCTCAAGGAGCTGAACCTGCTGCTCCTGGACGAGGGGCACTGCCTGCGCGACCAGGCCCTCGACATCTGCCGGGAGGCGGGCCGCGAGGACGCGCCGGTCACCACGACGGCCGCGGGGCTGTCCACGCTCGTGCAACTCGTCGCGGGCGGCCTTGGCTGCACGCTGCTGCCACGTACCGCCCTCAAGCTGGAGACGACCCGCAGCAGCCGGCTCCTCACCGGGTACTTCGCCAACCCGGCCCCCACCCGCCGCGTCGCCCTCGCCATGCGGACGGGGGCGGCGCGTGCGGCGGAGTACGAGGAACTGGCGTCCGCCCTGCGCGAGGCTCTGCGTCCGCTGCCGGTGCGGGTGGTGGACGGGGAGGGGTGAGCCCGATGGCGGGAGGGGGCCTGTGGATGCCGCGCACGTGCGCGGGGGCGTGAGCTCCTCGCGGCCTTCGCGGCCGGCGCAGGGTGACCGGCTTGGCGCACAGGCGTGGGCCAGGCGCCCGCCGTCTCGGTCGACCTGTGTCTGACCCACGTTTCGGCTGCGCCGGCCGGCCGCGGGCCGAACGGTCGGCCGTGCCCAACGGCGGGACGGCACCCGCGGATACCGCGCGCGTCAGGCCGTCCGGACCGGTGCGGTCCGGACGGCCTGAGGCCGAGGGGGCGGCGGATGCCTACTCCGTGCGCAAGCCGTCCGGGCGCATCAGTCGCAGCAGGGGCGGCAGGCTGAGCAGTGTCACCGTGAGGACGATGCCGGCGCCGACGCCCAGCATCGACAGCACGCTCGTCCAGTCCACGATGACCGGGGTGGCCGTCATCCGCAGCAGGACCGCGCCCAGTGTCAGCCCCACCACCGAGGACAGCAGCAGGCCCAGGGCGATCGGGATCGCCGTCTGCCACAGCACCGACAGGCTCAGGGTGCGGCGCCGGGTGCCGAAGGCGACCAGGGACGACAGCAGCTTCTTGCGGTCGCGCAGCTGCTCCAGCTGGGAGACCAGCAGGCTCGCGCCGATCAGCGCCAGGACACAGACGGCGCCGACGAACAGGCCGGTGCGGATGGTGCCGTAGCGGTCGGTCGTCTGCGTGGAGTACCAGGTCATGGGGTAGGACAGCGGGTCCGCGGCCGTCGCCGTGTTCCGCACCCGGTCGTCCACGTCCGGCACGGAGCGGTCGATCTTGAGGTACACCTGCCCCTGCAGCCCCGGCGCGGCGGTCGCGGGCAGCGCCTTCGGGGTGACGAGGAAGCCACCTCGCTGCCGGTCCATGAAGTCCTCCTTCGTCCGGGCCTTCTTCAGGTCCTTCGGCACGGTCCAGGCGATTTCCTGCCGCGGCGCCCCGCCCTCGTACGACGGGTCCAGATACACCGTCCGGCCCGGCTGCTTCGCCAGCTTCAAAGTGTCCTCGTCGTACTCGGAGTCCGACACGTAGAAGATGTCGCCGTCCCGGCATGAGGGAAGCTCGGCCGTCTGGCGCAGCGACGCGCAGTCGCCGACGGTGAACTCGGCACCCATGTCCGGGTCCTTGCGCCGCTCGCCCAGGTAACCCTCGGCGTAGGCGTAGACCTGCTGGACACCCTTCGTGTCGCGGAACTTCTCGACCGCCGGGTCGAGTTGGGCGCCGCGGGACAGGGACACCTGCATCTGCGCCCGCTGGGTGTCGTACCGGGACTGCTTCGTGTAGTCGCTCTCCACCCCGGCGAACAGCATCTGCAGCGCGATCGCCCCGGCGACCGCCACCGCGACACCGTTGACCATGCGGGCCGCCGTACCGCTGCTCAACTGGAGCCTGCGAACGGCGAGTTGCCAGGCGACGCCGCCCGAGCCGAGCCGGGCGACGACCGCCTCGACGACCCACGGCAGCAGGGTGGTCACGCCGATGAGCAGCAGGAGTACGCCGCCGATGACCAGGTATTCGTTGAAGGTGCCGTTGTCGCGGCCCTGGCCGATCATCGGCCAGAGCATCGCGAGGCCGCCCAGCGGCAGCAGCAGCCGCCACCACAGCCGGCGTCGCGAGGGCTTCGCCGTCCGCACCACGCCGAGCGGCTCGATCACCACGCCGCGCATCGCGAACAGCGTGACCAGCACCGCCGCCGCCGGGACCGCGAGGCCGACCAGCAGGGCCAGTGCGGGGGAGGGGTTGAGGTAGCTCGGGAAGACGCTGACGTCGAACACCTCGACCGAGCCCGCGATCTGGCGGCCGATCAGGAAGAAGCCCGTACCGAAGACCAGTCCGAGCACCGCCCCCGCCAGCGCCTCGCCGGCCGCGATCCGCCGGGTCATCCGGCTGTCGGAGCCGACCAGCCGCAGCGCCGCGAGGCGGCGGTCGCGCCGCTCACCGCCGAAGCGCACGGCCGCGGCGATGAAGACGGCAACCGGCATCAACAGCACCACGAAGACGACGATGACCAGCAGGATCAGCACGGGGTCGGTCTGCGTCTCGGTCGGGCTCGTGTCCCCGAACCGCTCGATACGGGCGACCCGGGAGCCGTCGATGTACGGCGCGAGGCCGTCGCCGCCCCGGAAGAAGGCGAGTTCGTGCGAGCCGATCAGCCCGCTCTCCCCGATGGTCCCGACGATCCGCTCGGGCAGCCGCTCGCGCAGCAGCTTGGCGCCGTCCGACTCCAGCAGCCTCTTCAGCGCGGGGGAGACGACCATCTCGCCCACCGCGGGGAACTTCTCCAGCCCCGGCGGCAGCGGCGCCCTCGCCCCCTCGGGCTCCAGCGCCCGGCCGCGGATGTCCCTGTTCCGGAAGTCGGTGTCGACGTCCGCGACGATCAGGGTGGCGTCGGACTTCTTCAGGTCCACGTAGCTGTAGTCGATGTCGGCGCGGGCGCTCTCCCGGTCGTGCCGGACCTCCAGCATGTTCGGGACCGCCGTCGTCAGCAGCAGCAGCGCCACCCCGAGCCCGACCCCGACGGCCGTCAGCAGGGCCCGGACCCAGCCCTCACGTCCGCCGGCGAAGGCGAACCGGACCCCCATCCCGAGATCCTTCGCCCACTGACCCACACTCATACGACGCGCTCCATGTCCCGGGACTTGCCGTCCCGTACGACGATCTCGCGGTCGGAGTAGGCGGCGACCCGCGCCTCGTGCGTGACGAGGACGACGGCGGCGTTGGTCGACCGGGCGGCGTCCGTCAGCAGCTCCATCACGCGCTCGCCGTTGAGGGAGTCGAGCGCGCCGGTCGGCTCGTCGGCGAACAGCACTCGCGGGTTGGTGACCAGCGCGCGGGCCACGGCGACGCGCTGCCCCTGACCGCCGGAGACCTCACCGGGCCGCTTCTTGCGCAGGTCGTCGACCTCCAGCCGCTCCATCCACGTCAGGGCGGCCTTCTCCGCCTCCTTGCGGGAGGTGCCGTTGAGGCGCAGCGGAAGGGCGACGTTCTCGACGCACGTCAACTCCGGTACGAGCTGACCGAACTGGAACACGAACCCGAACTCCGAGCGCCGGAGCGCACTGCGCTGGGCGTCGCTCATGGTGGCCAGCTCTTGGCCGGCGTAGGTGATGGACCCCGAGTCGGGCGGCACGATCCCGGCGAGGCAGTGCAGCAACGTCGACTTGCCGGAGCCGGACGGCCCCATCACGGCGACGACCTCGCCGGGGTGGATGGAGAACTCGGCCCCGTCGAGCGCCATGGTCGGACCGTAGGCCTTGCGCAGCTCCTGGGCCGCGAGCAGGGAACCGGGAGGCGGTGTCACTTGGCCACCACCTCGGCCAGCTTGTCGAGGCGCGCGGCGGTGAGTTCCAGCCAGCGCAGGTCGGCCTCGAGGTGGAAGAGGGCGTGGTCGCAGATGAGCTGATCGGCGAGGTTCCCCTTCCGCTTGCGGTCGGTGAGGATCCGCATCATGCGCAGGTGCTCGGAGCGCTGCGTGTCGAGGATGTCGGCCGCGTCGCGCCGGGTGAGCAGCGCCAGGACGACCTTGGTGTACAGGGTCGACTGCAGGTACGGCTCCGGCTTCTCGGGCGTCGCGAGCCACTGCTGGACGTCGGTGATCCCGGCGTCGGTGATGGCGTACCGCTTGCGCTCGGGCCCGCCGCCGGGCTCGATCCCGTCGACCTCGACGAGCCCGTGCTTCAGCAGCCGGGACATCGTCGAGTAGACCTGGCCGTAGTGCAGCGGCCGGTCGTGACCGAACTTCTCGTCGAAGGCCCGCTTCAGGTCGTAGCCGTGGCGGGGGCCCGATTCCAGGAGCCCTAGAAGGGTGTGACCGATGGACATGGCCATGACTCTACACGGGGTGTATACGCCGCATGTATACGCGCAGTGTGTAGATCATGGCGGTGGGTACGACGGCCCAGGTGAGGGCCGGTTGTCACGGTTCTGCTACACGCGGGTGGGTGCGACGCCCAGCCCGTCCGGCGTTTTGAGGGCGAGGCCGCTCAGGCCGATGGGGGTCTGGGGGCGGAGCCGCCGGAAGGCCGGCCGCGGCGGGGAAGCGGCCCGGTGTCCTTCGGCAGGCGACCCGCGTCCGCCAGTGCCTTCCGCAGCAGGAACTCGATCTGCGCATTGGCGGACCGCAGTTCATCACCCGCCCACCGCGCCAGCGCTTCGTACACAGACGGGTCGAGCCGCAGCAACACCTGCTTGCGCTGCGGCCGACCTTGAGGGGCTGAACCCCCGGAGGGAACCGTCACTGGTAGAGCGTCCCGGTGTTGAGGACCGGCTGCGGGGCCCTGTCGCCGCACAGCACCACCATCAGGTTCGACACCATCGCCGCCTTCCGTTCCTCGTCCAGCTCCACGATGTCCTGCTCGGAGATCCGCGCGAGCGCCGCCTCGACCATGCCCACCGCACCGTCGACGATCTGCCGCCGTGCCGCGACGACCGCCCCCGCCTGCTGCCGCTGGAGCATCGCGGAGGCGATCTCGGGAGCGTACGCGAGATGCGTGAAGCGCGACTCGATGATCTGCACGCCGGCCGCCTCCACGCGCGCGTGCAGCTCGAAGGCGAGCTTCTCGGTGATTTCCTCGGCGTTCCCGCGCAGCGACAGGCCGCCCTCGTCATGGGCGTCGTACGGGTACTCGATGGCGATGTGCCGCACGGCCGCTTCCGTCTGGGTGGCCACGAACTCGAGGTAGTTGTCCACCTCGAAGCTGGCCTGCGCGGTGTCCTCGACCTTCCACACCACGACCGCGGCGAGCTCGATCGGGTTGCCGTAGGCGTCGTTGACCTTGAGGACGGCCGTCTCGTGGTTGCGGACCCGGGTCGAGATCTTCGTACGGGACGTGAAGGGGTTCACCCAGCGCAGTCCGTCCTGCCGGATCGTCCCCCGGTACCGCCCGAAGAGCTGGACGACCCGCGCCTCGCCCGGCGCGACCATGTTCAGTCCGCACATGGCCAGCAGCGCGGCTATGCCGACCAGGACGCCGGTGATGATCAGTGCCGCCTTGCCGCCGGTCCCGGCGACCGCGGTGGCGCTGACGATCAGCCCCGCGCCGACCAGCAGCCCGACCAGGCCCAGCAGCAGGGCGAGCCCGCCGCCGATGCAGTGTGCGGTGAACTCACGGACGCGTGGTGCGGGCATGTCGGGTACGTCGGGTGCGTCGGCGGTGACGGACGTGGCGTCGTTCTTGCCGTTCGGCATGGGTGATGTCCCCCGTTTTCTCAAGTTAGCTTTGGTCTAGCTAAGTGATATCACTTTACCCTGGCCGGGCAACCCTACGCACCCCTCAGTCGTCGGTTCCTTTGGGACGGGTGCTGATTGTCACGTCCCCAAAAGCCCGGATCGACCGGTCTTTGTCACAACTTCCGGTGTTAGCTTTCTGAGCTGACCTGAGCGGCGAACCTGTGTGGCGGGAGCGCACACAAGAGCGAAGCGGAGCGGAACGGACCCATGGGACGAGCGGAAGAGAGACGAGCGCGCCAGCATGGCGGCCGCCGCGCCGCGCCCCGGCGCTCGTCAGGGACGCCGTCGGCCGCGGTCGGCGGCGACTCGGCCACCGTGGTGGGCCCCCCGGCCGTGCCGGGCGGCCGGGCCGCGGCCCGCCGAGCGGCCAAGGCCGCGGGCAAGGGCGGAGGCGGCAAGGGCCGAATACGCCGGCTCTTCACCTGGAAGAAGATCCTCGGCACGTTCCTCGGCGTCTGCCTGCTCGGCATCGGCTCCTTCATCGCGCTGTATCTGTACGTGGACATCCCGAAGGACAACGCGGCCGCCCAGGCCGCCCAGCGCCAGAGCAATGTCTACAAGTACAGCGACGGCACGACGCTGGCCCGCGACGGCAAGGTCAATCGCGAGATCGTCGACCTGTCCAAGGTGCCGAAGGAGGTCCAGCGCACCTTCGTCGCGGCCGAGAACAAGACGTTCTACAACGACAACGGCATCGACCTGAAGGGCACGGCCCGCGGTCTGCTCAACACCGTGATGGGCAAGGGCGCGCAGGGCGGTTCGACGATCACCCAGCAGTACGTCAAGAACTACTACCTCAGCCAGGAACAGACGGTCAGCCGCAAGCTCAAGGAGATGGTCATCTCCTTGAAGGTGGACCGCCAGATGTCCAAGGACGCCATCCTCGCCGGCTACATCAACACCAGCTACTACGGCCGCGGCGCCTACGGCATCCAGGCCGCCGCCCAGGCCTACTACCACGTCGACGCCGAGAAGCTCAGCGTCGAGCAGGGCGCGTACCTCGCCGCGCTACTCCAGGCGCCGAGCCAGTACGACTGGCAGGCCGCGTCCGAGACCGGCAGGAAGCTGGTCACGGCCCGCTGGAACTACGTCCTGGACAACATGGTCGAGGAGAGCTGGCTGGACAAGGCCGAGCGCCAGGACATGAAGTTCGCGGATGCCGTGCCGAAGGAGCCGAAGCCCATCGCCGGCCGGGAGGGCCAGAAGGGCTATCTGATCGAGCTCGCCAACCAGCAACTGATCAGCCGGCTGATGAAGCAGGAAGGCATCACCCGCTCCCAGGCCGAGGCCGAGGTCGTCGACCAGGGCTGGACCATCACCCTGAACATCGACAAGAAGAAGCAGGCCGCGCTGGAGAAGGCCGTCAAGGCGCAGCTGACCAGCAAGCTGGACGCGAAGAAGCGCAAGGTCGACGCGAACATCCAGGCCGGCGCGGTCTCCGTGGACCCCAAGACGGGGAAGGTCGTCGCGCTGTACGGCGGCGTGGACTACTTCGAGCACTACACGAGCAACGCGACCCGCACGGACTACCAGCCCGCCTCCACGTTCAAGCCGGTGATCCTCGCCGCCGCGCTGGAGGAGAACGCCAAGACCCGGTCCGGCAAGCCGATCACCGCCAACACGATCTACGACGGCACCAGCAAGCGTCCGGTCGTGGACAGCAACGGCAACAAGGTCGGCTTCGCCCCGGAGAACGAGGACGACCGGAACTACGGCGACATCACCGTCCAGACGGCGATGAACAAGTCCGTCAACTCCGTCTTCGCGCAGATGGGCGTCGACGTCGGCATGGAGAACGTCATGGATGTGGCGGCCAAGCTCGGCATGGACACCACCAACGAGCAGGCCGTACCCGCACAGACCCTGGGCACCATGGGCGCGAGCCCGCTGCAGATGGCCGGGGTGTACGCCACCCTCGACAACCACGGCAAGAAGGTCACCCCGAGCATCCTCAAGAAGGCCGAGCACAACAGCCGTGAGGTCGATCTCCCGAACCCGATCGGCGAGGAGGTCATCAGCCGCGAGGCAGCCGACTCGGTGACCTCGGTGCTGACGGGCGTGGTCGACGACGGTACGGCGCAGCGGGCCGTGGCGAACAACCCCAAGCGTGACGGCCAGAAGGTCGCCGGCAAGACGGGTACGTCCGACGACAACAAGTCGGCCTGGTTCACCGGCTACACGCCCGACCTGGTCACCTCGGTGGGCCTGTTCGGTGAGGACGACAAGACCCACGCGCAGACCAAGATGTACGGCGCGGGCGGCGAGGACCGGGTCAACGGCGGTGGCTTCCCGGCGCAGATCTGGGCGGCGTACATGTTCGGCGTGACGGACCCGGACGCCAGGTTCGACCTGAACACCGACCAGGGCGCGGCCGTCCAGCCGACCTGGACGCCGACACCCACGCAGGAGCCGACGACCCAGGAGCCGACGGAGGAACCGACGACTCAGAAGCCGACGGAGACCCCGACGACCGAGGAGCCGACGGAGACCCCGACGACCGAGGAGCCGACGCAGACGCCGACGACCGAACCACCCACGACGGCACCGACGGAGGAACCGACGGGCGACGTCACCCTGGACCCGGTCAGACCCGGCGACGATCAGTAGCAACGACAAGGGCGCCCGGCAACACGCCGGGCGCCCTTCTCGTCGCGACTTTCAGCTCCGGTTCAACTCGAACCAGACGACCTTCCCGGTGCTGAGGCGTGTCGCCCCCCAACGCCGGGCCAGCCGATTGACCAGGTACAGCCCACGTCCGCCCTCGTCCGTGGCCCTGGCCTGGCGCAGGCGCGGCAACTGCGGTACGTCGTCGCCGACCTCGCAGCGCAGCACATCGGTCCGCAGCAACCGCAACGTCACCGGCCGCGTGGCGTACCGCACCGCGTTGGTCACGACCTCGCTGACCAGCAACTCGACCGAGTCGGTGAGCTCCTCGAGCCCCCAGCGGGCCAACGCCCGCCGTGCAAGCCGCCGGGCACGGCCGGGCGCCGCGTCCTCCGGCTCCAGGAACCAGTACGCCACGTCGCTCGGCGCGATTCCGTCGAAGCGGGCGGCGAGCAGTGCGATGTCGTCGTCCCGGTCGCCCGGGCCGAGCATGTCGAGGACCTCGTCGCAGAGCGCTTCGAGGGGCGGCGGATGGTCGGGGCCGGTGAGCTGCGCGGTGGCGGCGAGCTTCTCGCGCAGCTGCTCTATGCCGGTCCACACGTCGCGCAGGCGCGACTCGACGAGACCGTCGGTGTACAGCAACAGCGTCGCTCCGGCCGGTGCGTCCAGCTCCACGGCCTCGAAGTCGACGCCGCCGACACCGATCGGCGCGCCCGCCGGCACGCGCAGCACTTCCGCCCGGCCGCCCAGGTGCAGCAGGACCGGCGGCGGATGGCCGGCGTTGGCGATGGTGATGCGGTGCGATACCGGGTCGTAGACGGCGTACAGGCAGGTCGCCATGCGGTCGGTGCCCAGGCGCTGGGCCTGCTCGTCGAGGTGGTGCAGGACCTCCTGCGGGGGCAGGTCGAGGCCGGCGAGGGTCTGGGCCGTGGTCCGCAGCTGGCCCATGATCGCGGCCGAGGTCATCGAGTGGCCCATGACATCACCGACGACCAGCGCCACGCGGCTGCCCGGCAGGGGGATCGCGTCGTACCAGTCGCCGCCCACCCGGGCCGTCTCGGCCGCCGGGAGATAGCGGGAGGCCAGCCGCACGCCCGTCGGACGCGGCAGCGTCTCCGGCAGCATCGTCCGCTGCAACTCGTCGGCGATGTACGCCTCACGGCCGTACAGCACCGCCTTGTCGATGCCGAGCGCGCTGTGCGTGGCGAGCTGGGCGGCGACGAGGAGGTCGTCGGGCTCGAAGGCGATGCGGTCCGGGCGGCGCAGGAAGACCGCGGCGCCGATGACACGGCGGCGGCCGCGCAGCGGGGCGAGGATCGCGCGCTGACCGTCGGGGATGATCAACTCCCCGTCCTCGCCGAGGAGTTCGGGCAGGGCGGCGCGGGCGGCGGGCGCGTCGGCGAACACGGGACGTACGCCACGCAGCACCTCGGCGAGCGCCCCGCCGGGCCGTACCTCGCACAGTTCGGCGGTGACGGCCGACAGCTCGGACAGTTCGTTCGGCTCCGGCTGCTGCTGCGCCCCCGCGGACAGGAAGCCGCCCTCGGTGTCCCGTTCCTCCGGGATCCGGTCGGTACGGCGCAGCCGCAGTACGACGGGCCCCGTGGGCCGTTCGTCGCCCACCGGCAGCGGGTCGCGCAGATAGACGAGGATGGCGTCGGAGAAGGTCGGCACGGTCGCCCGGCACAGCCCCATCACGATCTCGTCCAGGTCGATGCCGCGGGCGATCCGCCGGGTGGCGGCGCCCACGAAGCGCAGCCGGTCTCCGTCCCGCCGCATCGGCGTGGGCCGCCCCGTCGGCAGCCCCTGCCCGGTGCGCCGCTCGGCGGAGTCCTGCGGCTGCTCGGCGCCGGGCTGTGACGGTATGGCCTCCGGAACGGGCCGCGGCCGGTGCGTGTCGGGCTCGGCGGCGACGGAGGGCTGCGAGTGCTCGGGGCCGTTGCCGGCGATGTCTGAGGGCTCCTTGCTCGGGCCGGACGGTGCGGTGGTGCCCGGCGTGGAGGGGGTCTCTCCGGTGCGCGCCTGCGCGGGTAAGGCGGTCCCCCCGCGGGCGTCGCCGCCAGGGGAGTGCGGCGGCGTGGAGTGCGCCGTGGACGGTGTCGGGGTACGCACGAGCGCCCCGCGGGTCTCCGCGGGGTCCACGCCCGTCTCGGGGCGTTCGAAGGAGGTCGGCTGCTCCGTCACGCCTTTCGAATCCATCCGTCCGGGGCTGCGCGCCATGCGTGCAGTTCGGCCCGCCGAAACTCCGATACCCGGAATACGTGCCCCAGGAACGGAATTACCGCGTGACCAGAGGCAGTTCCTGTGCCGTCGGGGCAGCGTCTGCCCGTCCCGACGTTGCCCTGGTAACCCTCGCTCACGTCCTGCCGCCCCTCGGTGACGATCGGTCAAGCCCGGCACGCACTTAGGTAGTTGTCCCTGCGCGCCCTTGCGGAGGACGATCCTACGTTTGTTGCCCGGGGGCGCATCAAGGGTCTCATGAGGACATGTGCGCGGGTGTGCGATCCCAGTCCTCAGGCAAAGAAGGTACAGCCCAGGCCGGATCCGGGCGCCAGTGCTGCCAGCTGTCCGAGAACGGCGGCCCCCAGGCGCGGATCACCTCCACCGCCTCGCGCCCCGCCTCGCGCACCCGCGCGGCGAGCCGGTCGTCCACCAGCCCGTCCCGCTGGGCCTGCGCGAACTCGTCCTCGTCCCGCCAGTGCCAACTGCGGTCCGGGTGCACGGAGATGTCGAGAAAGTGGTCCTCGGAGTCCACCCCGCCCGCCCAACGGGCCATCGGCTCCTCGAGGTTCACGTACCAGTTCTTGAACTGCCACCCGGGTTCCCAGAACAGCCACACCGACCACGGCTCCCCGGGCCGCGCGAGCTTCAGCACCCCGGTCCCGAACCACCGGTCGCGCTGGACGGAACGTGGCTTGGTGTACCGCGTCTCGAGCGGTTCCATGTGCACGGAGGTCCCGTCGGCCAGCACGGGTTTGATGCATTCCGTCCCCGGGGCCAGCCATACGGCGAGGACCTCGGCGTCGTCCCGTACGACGGTGACGGGACGCGCGATGTGGAAGCGACGGCCGGCGTTCTCCCGGTACCGCCACAGGATGTGTGTGCCGGGCGCCCAGAAGCCCGTCGAGCCGCCCGCTTCCACTTCCGTCGTCACCGCTCCACCGTCCGCCATGCCCAGATATTAGGTGCCACAGGCATACGACGCTGCGGCGCGCGTCACGGTTCACACCGCCGTGATCGTTGGTTACGGCCGCGTCATCCGCAGGACATCGAGGGCCTCGTCGAGTTGCTCGACGGTGAGGTCGCCGCGCTCCACGTACCCGCTCTCCAGAACGACTTGACGGATCGTCTTCCGCTCGGCGAGCGCCTTCTTGGCGACCTTGGCGGCCTCCTCGTACCCGATGTACTTGTTGAGCGGCGTGACCACGGAGGGTGACGACTCGGCGTATTCCAGGGCCCGTTCGAGGTGGGCGACGATGCCGTCCACGGTCCGGTCGGCCAGCAGCCGGGAGGCGTTCGCGAGCAGCCGGATCGACTCCAGGACGTTCTTCGCGATGACCGGCAGCATCACGTTCAGCTCGAAGTTGCCGGCGGCTCCGGCGGTGGCCACGGTGGCGTCGTTGCCGACGACTTGAGCGGCGACCATGAGCACGGCCTCCGGGATGACCGGGTTGACCTTGCCGGGCATGATGGACGACCCCGGCTGGAGGTCGGGGAGGGAGATCTCGGCGAGGCCGGTGCGCGGGCCGGACGACATCCACCGCAGGTCGTTGGCGATCTTCGTCAGCCCGACCGCGATGGTCCGCAGCTGCCCGCTGGTCTCCACGATCCCGTCCCGTGCCCCCTGCGCCTCGAAGTGGTCGCGGGCCTCGGTCAGGGGCAGCCCGGTGGTGCGGGCGACCTCCTCGATGACGGCGGCGGAGAACCCGGGCGGGGTGTTGATGCCGGTGCCGACGGCCGTACCGCCGAGGGGAAGTTCGGCGAGGCGGGGCAGGGAGGCGTGCAGCCGCTCCACGCCGTACCGCACTTGGGCCGCGTAACCGCCGAACTCCTGCCCCAGCGTCACGGGCGTGGCGTCCATGAGATGGGTCCGCCCCGACTTCACGACGTCGGCGAACTCCTCGGCCTTGCGCTCCAGGGAGCCGGCGAGATGCTTCAGGGCGGGGATCAGATCACGGGTGACGGCGGCGGTGGCGGCGATGTGGATGGAGGACGGGAAGACGTCGTTGGAGGACTGCGAGGCGTTGACGTGGTCGTTCGGGTGGACGTCCCGTCCGAGCCGCTCGGTCGCGAGCGTGGCGATGACCTCGTTGGTGTTCATGTTGGACGAGGTGCCGGACCCGGTCTGGAACACGTCGACGGGAAAGTGCTCGTCCCACCGCCCCTCGGCGACCTCTTGAGAGGCTTCCTGGATGGCGTCGGCGATGTCCTTGTCGAGCACCCCGAGCCGCGCGTTCACCTTCGCGGCGGCCCCCTTGATCCGGGCGAGGGCCTCGATGTGGGCGCGCTCGATGCGCTGGCCCGAGATGGGGAAGTTCTCGACGGCCCGCTGGGTCTGGGCCCGCCACTTGGCGTCCGCCGGGACGCGGATCTCGCCCATGGAGTCGTGCTCGATGCGGTAGTCGCTCATGCCAGGTAAAGCGATCGGCAGGGGGCGGATGTTCCTGGGGGCCGTCCGGTTCCCCCGGATGAGGAACATGAGAGAGGCGGGTTCATTGCTTCTCGGAGTGCCGGCCGAGCTCGGCATCGTGGCCCCCGCACCACCGTCGTGACCGATGGGGAGAGGGCCCGGCGCGCGGCCATGTCGGGCAGATACGACCTGTGGTCCTGGACATCGGCCTGCCCGGGGAGGACGGCTTCACCGTGGTCACCCGCCTGCGTGCGGCGTCCAGTGCCCTCCCGGGTCGTCATCCTCACGGCCCGGGACACCGTCGCCGACACGGTCCACGGCCTTGAGGGCGGCGCCGACGACTACCTGACCAAACCCTTCGGCTGGGCGCGTCGAGGATCACGACGGTGCGGGGTCAGGGTTACCGGCTGGAGGACGAAGAACTCGCCTGATTCATCTCGGCCCGTCCGGCGTTCGAGGACAAGGCCGTTCAGGCCGACCGGGGTTCCAGGGGCGGAGCACCTGGGGACGGGACGGGTAGGGGCGGCGGGGGCGTGGTGTCCATCAGCGGCTCCGCCGCAGGCCATCCCCGCCGCCCCGAAGGCACTACGCCAGGCCCGGGCCCCGGACCGGGATCGACGTGAACGTCGGCGCGGGCGCCGGGTCCTGGAAGAAGTCGTTGCCCTTGTCGTCGACCACGATGAACGCCGGGAAGTCCTCGACCTCGATCTTCCAGACGGCCTCCATGCCGAGCTCCTCGTACTCGACGACCTCGACCTTCTTGATGCAGTCCTGGGCGAGGCGCGCGGCCGGGCCGCCGATGGAGCCCAGGTAGAAGCCGCCGTGGGTGCCGCACGCGTCCGTGACCTGCTTGCTCCGGTTGCCCTTCGCCAGCATCACCTTGGAGCCGCCCGCCGCCTGGAACTGCTCGACGTAGGAGTCCATACGGCCGGCCGTGGTCGGCCCGAAGGAGCCGGAGGCGTAGCCCTCGGGCGTCTTCGCCGGGCCCGCGTAGTAGACCGGGTGGTCCTTCAGGTACTGCGGCATCTCCTCGCCCGCGTCGAGGCGTTCCTTGATCTTGGCGTGCGCGATGTCGCGGGCCACGACCAGCGGGCCGGTGAGCGAAAGCCGGGTCTTGACCGGGTACTTGGTCAGCTCGGCGAGGATGTCGTCCATCGGCTGGTTGAGGTCGATCTTGACGACGTCCCCGTCCTGCTCCAGGTGCTCGTCGGTCGTCTCCGGCAGGAACCGCGCCGGGTCCGTCTCCAACTGCTCCAGGAAGACGCCCTCGGCCGTGATCTTCGCGACGGCCTGACGGTCGGCGGAGCAGGACACGGCGATGGCGACGGGACACGAAGCACCGTGCCGCGGAAGCCGCACCACCCGCACGTCGTGGCAGAAGTACTTGCCGCCGAACTGCGCCCCGATCCCGATCTTCTGCGTCAGCTCGAAGACCTTCTCCTCCAGCTCCTTGTCCCGGAAGCCGTGCCCGAGCGGCGAGCCCTCGGCCGGGATCTCGTCCAGGTAGTGCGCGGAGGCGTACTTCGCGGTCTTCAGCGCGTACTCGGCGGACGTACCGCCCACCACGATCGCCAGGTGGTACGGCGGACAGGCGGCCGTACCCAGCGAACGGATCTTCTCCTCCAGGAACTTCATCATGGAGGCCTCGTTCAGGACGGCCTTCGTCTCCTGGTAGAGGAAGGACTTGTTGGCCGAGCCGCCGCCCTTCGCCATGAACAGGAACTTGTAGGCGCCGCCGTCGGTGGCGTACAGCTCGATCTGCGCGGGGAGGTTGGAGCCGGTGTTCTTCTCCTCCCACATGGTGAGCGGAGCCATCTGCGAGTAGCGCAGGTTGAGGTTCAGATACGCGTCGTAGATGCCGCGGCTGAGCGCCGCCTCGTCGCCGCCCTCGGTCAGCACGTTCTGGCCGCGCTTGCCCATCACGATGGCCGTACCGGTGTCCTGGCACATGGGGAGCACGCCGGCGGCCGCGATGTTCGCGTTCTTCAGCAGGTCCAGGGCGACGAACTTGTCGTTGCTGGACGCCTCCGGGTCGTCGATGATGCGCCGCAGCTGAGCCAGGTGGGCGGGCCGCAGATAGTGCTGGATGTCGTGGATGGCCTCCTCGGCCAGCTTGCGCAGCGCCTCGGGCTCGACCTTGAGGAACGTCCGCCCGTCGGCCTCGAAGGTGGAGACACCCTCGGAGGTCACCAGCCGGTACGGGGTGGTGTCCTCTCCCATGGGGAGCAGATCGGTGTACGCGAACTCAGGCATCTCAGCCCATTCCTCACTCGACAGACGACAGCCGCCTCCATTGGCGGCCTCATCAGCGTAGAACCTGTCCAAGGCCGGAAGCTTGTGAGGTAAGGCTCAGTTCGTCATCCACAGGGGTATCGCGATCTATCGTGTTTCGGTACGCTGCTTGCCGTGGACCTTCAGAAGCGCCCCGCGCCCACCGCCTCCGATGCCTCCGGTGTCTCCGGTGTCTCCGGTGTCACCGACGTCACCGAGCTCCGCGCCTCCGACGCCGATCGCGACCGGATCGCCGACATCCTGCGCGAGGCCCTGGCCGAGGGCCGCCTCACCGCCGATGAGCACGCCGAGCGAGTCGAGGGCGTACTGGCGGCGAAGACGGTCGGTGAGCTGGATGTCTTCATACGGGACCTGCCCGCAGCCCACGTGCGCCGCGCGCCGTATGTGCCCGCCCCCAGCCGCCCCACCCCCGGCGCGATCCCCGCCGACCCCGACGAGAACGTGGTCGCGGTCTTCAGCAGCGCCGTCCGCAGGGGTCGCTGGCGCGCGGGTCGCCGTATCCATGCGTACGCGATCTTCGGCAGCGTGGAGATAGACCTCAGTGAGGCACTCTTCGAGTACCAGCAGGTCGTGATCCGCGCGATATCGGTCTTCGGCAGCGTCGAGGTCCGCGTCCCGGAGAACGTCTCGCTGCGCGGCACGGGCGGCGGCGTCCTCGGCAACTTCGAGGTGGACACGCTCGACGCGGAGGACCCCCAGGCGCCGGTCGTCCATGTCGACGGCTGGGCCGTGCTCGGCAACATCGAGGGCCGGCCGAAGCGGGGGAAGCTCGTCGCGGACATTCTCGACCGCGTCCAGCGCAAGGTCGACAAGGGTTTGCGCAAGCATCTGGATCGTTGACGACTGCGAATCGGGTCGTAGTCGTCCCGGCTCCACGGCCCTCCCGGTCGCCCCGCGGCGGCGCGCACGACCCCCCGAAATCCAGCGGTTCGGAACTGGCTGCATAGGCGCGCGCACAGCGGGTAGACCTTGCTGCATCGTCTCTCGCTCGCGAAGCCGTCGTCAGGAGTAGACCGTGCTGCAACCGCCGCATTCGTCCCTGCAGGTAGCTGCCGTTCCGGCCCAGCGGGTGCCAGTGCGAGACAGGGACCAAGACGCCCCGTGGCATACAGAGGCCGTATGCCGCCGCGACGAGGCCGGCCTGTTCTTCGCCCCTTCAAAGGAGCCCACCGCGGCTCGCCTCTCCCGCGAGGAGGCTGCCAAGCGAGTCTGCGCCCGCTGTCCGGTCATGGTCGAGTGCCGCGAACACGCCCTCCTCCAGCCCGAACCGTACGGTGTCTGGGGCGGCCTCACCGCAGCGGAACGCCGAGTGGTCCTGGCGAGGCGCCGCCGCCGCGAGATGGAGCTGAAGAAGGCGGCGAGGACGGCGGACCGCATAGCGCAGGCAGGCTGAGGAGCAACAAAGGGCGCCCCCTCCGCACCGGGGGCGCCCTTTTGGCTCAGGGAAGCGGGCCGACCTAAGGGGCACGGGGAACTGCGCGATCAACCACAGACAACTCGCAGTCGCCGATCATCCGCACTCCCGAGCTATCAGGCGCTGTGTGCACCTACTTCGCGCGGTCGAAATCAATCGCGCTGTAGGCCCGCAGCTTGCGCAACCGGTGCTCGGAGTCGATCCTGCGCACCGTCCCCGACTTCGACCGCATCACGATCGAGTCGGTGGTCGCGGTCTCCGACCGGTACCGCACACCCCGCAGCAACTCACCGTCGGTGATCCCGGTCGCGACGAAGAACACGTTGTCCCCGGCGACCAGGTCATCGGTCATCAGCACCCGGTCCAGGTCGTGCCCGGCGTCGATCGCCCGCTGCCGCTCCTCATCGTCCTTCGGCCACAGCTTGCCCTGGATGGTTCCACCGAGGCACTTCACGGCACAGGCCGAGATGATCCCCTCCGGCGTACCGCCGATGCCGAGCAGCATGTCGACGCCGGTGCCCTCACGCAGTGCGTAGATGGACCCGGCGACATCGCCGTCGGAGATCAGCTTGATGCGCGCACCCGCGTCCCGGATCTCCTTGATGATGCCCTCGTGGCGAGGCCGGTCGAGGATGACGACGGTGACGTCCTCCGGCGTGGACCGCTTCGCCTTGGCGACCCGGCGGATGTTCACTTCCACGGGCGCGTTGATGTCGACGAAGTCGGCGGCCTCGGGACCGGTGACCAGCTTGTCCATGTAGAAGACGGCCGACGGGTCGAACATGGACCCTCGGTCGGCCGCGGCGAGCACGGAGATCGCGTTGGGCATGCCCTTCGCGGTCAGGGTGGTCCCGTCGATCGGGTCGACGGCGATGTCGACCTCGGCCCCGGTCCCGTCGCCGACCCGCTCTCCGTTGAAGAGCATCGGTGCTTCGTCCTTCTCGCCCTCACCGATGACGACGACGCCGTTCATCGACACGGTGTGGACGAGGGTCCGCATGGCGCGCACCGCGGCACCGTCGGCGCCGTTCTTGTCGCCTCGCCCGACCCAGCGGCCCGCGGCCATCGCCGCCGCTTCGGTCACGCGGACCAGTTCCAGGGCGAGGTTGCGGTCGGGGGCTTCGCTGGGTACTTCGAGCTCGGACGGAAGATGATGATGATTCTCGGTCATCGGAGCGCACCTTTCTGATACGACGACGGCCGGATGAGGGTGACCGCCCTGACTCTATCCTCGGGCGCGCAGTATGAGCAGGGGGCCCCACGGATGAGCAGCCGGGGCACCTGCGACGATAGGGGCGTGGCAGGTTCGAACGGCAAGCAGAAGTCGGTCCGCAACATGGTCCTCTCCCTGGGAGTGACCTTGCTCGCGGCGGGAGTCATCTATCTCTTCGTTCCCCATGAGGACGGCGCTCCCGACCTCCCGCGGGTCGACTACCGCGTCGAGCTGCTCACGGCCCGCCGTGCGGCGTCCTACCCCGTGGTCGCGCCCCAGGGCCTGCCCGACTCCTGGAAGGCGACCTCCGTCCGCTTCAAGGGCGACGACTTCGACGCGTGGCACCTCGGCTTCCACATCCCCGGCGGGGAGTACGTGCAGGTCGAGCAGTCGGCTGAGAAGCCCGCGACCTTCCTGGAGGAAGCCACCCAGGGCGGACAGGCGACCAAGGTCACCGAGGAGATCGGCGACCGGACGTGGACGCGGTACACGGGCGGCCGGTACGACGCCCTCGTGCACCAGGAGAAGGGCGCGACGACCGTGGTGGCGGGAACGGCGTCGTTCGAGCAGCTGACACGTATGGCGAAGGCGCTGAAGGCGGAGTGACCACCGTCCGCGTACGACTCGGCTGACGACGAAAGGCCCCCCGCGACACCGCCGGGGGGCCTTTCGTATGTGCGGGCTCAGCGCCCGCCGGGTGCTCGGGTCGGTCAGACCGTCGTGATGACCTGGTCGTACGCCAGACGGGGGGAGCGCGGGTACCAGGCGTCGGGGCCCGGCTTGCCGATGTTGACGACCATCAGCGGGGTGTGGTCGTCGTCCAGGAACTCCTTGCGGACGCCCTCGAAGTCGAAGCCGGTCATCGGGCCGGCGGCCAGACCGGCGGCGCGGATGCCGACGATGAAGTACGCGGCCTGCAGGGCGGCGTTCATCCCGGCGGCGTTCTCGCGGGCCGCGCGCTCGCTGAAGAAGAGGTCCTTGGCCTGCGGGAAGGCCGGGAACAGGGTCGGCAGCTCCTCGTGGAACTCGTTGTCCGCGGAGAGGATCGCGACCAGCGGGGCGGCGGCCGTCTTGGCCTGGTTGCCCTCGGCCATGTGCTGCACCAGGCGCTCACGGGCCTTGGCGGAGCGGACCAGGGTGATGCGCAGCGGGGTCTGGTTGAAGGCGGTGGGGCCGTACTTGACCAGGTCGTAGATCGCCTGGACCTGCTCCTCGGTCACCGGCTCGTCGGTGAAGGAGTTCGCGGTGCGGGCCTCGCGGAACAGCAGGTCCTGGGCGGCGGAGTCAAGAACGAGAGACATGCGTGAACCTTCTCGGGATGTGGCGGGGTGCGCGTAAACGGACCGGGGACCGGTTGTCGTCGTCGACGGTACGCGAGACAAGTTCAAGCTTCAACAAAAGGCGTGGTGTGGTGATCCGCTTCACAGTCACCGCCGCGGCCGCAACCGTCCCGGTGTTACGACTCGGCCCCGCCGTCTCCCCGCTCGGCCGCGGCCTCCTCGGCCAGCGCCGCGTCCAGCCGCGCCCGTGCCCCGTCCAGCCAACGCCGGCACACCTTGGCCAGCTCCTCGCCCCGCTCCCACAGCGCGAGGGACTCCTCCAACGTCGTACCGCCCGCCTCCAGCCGCCGTACGACCTCGATCAGCTCGTCCCGGGCCTGCTCGTACCCGAGGGCCTCTTCCACCTTGCTGGTCATTCGCCCACCCTATGCATCGCTCTGTGCACCGCTCTGTGCATCACTCGGACCGTCGACTCGACGGCTCGGACCACCGACTCGTACGGAGAACTCTCCCTCGGCGACCCGCGCCCGCAGCGCCTCGTCCGCCGTCACCTCGGCCGGGTCACGCACCACATGCCCGTCGGCCTTCTGCAGCACCGCATACCCGCGCTTCAGGGTCGCCGCGGGCGACAGGGCCACCACGCGCGCGTGCGTGTGCGTCAGCTCCGACTCGGCGCGGTCGAGGAGGTGGCCGAGGCAGCGGCGGCTCCGGTCGAGAAGCGAGGCCACGTGATCGGCGCGTTCGTCGATCATCCGGTGCGGATCCTCTATCGAGGGCCGCGCGAGGGCATGCGCGAGCCCGCGCTCCTCCCGCTCGACGAACGCCTCGACACACCGCCGGGCCCGATCGCGCAGCAACCGCACCCGCTCGTACTCCTCGCCCACGTCCGGTACGACCTTCTTGGCCGCGTCGGTGGGGGTGGAGGCCCGCAGGTCGGCGACGTGGTCGAGGAGGGGGTTGTCGGGCTCGTGCCCGATGGCGGACACGACCGGCGTCCGACATGAGGCGACGGCCCGCACCAGCTGCTCGTCGGAGAAGGGCAGCAGATCCTCGACGCTCCCGCCGCCCCGGGCGACGATGATCACATCCACGTCGTCGATCTCGTCGAGCTCCTTCACCGCCTGCACGACCTGCGGTACGGCGTGCACGCCCTGCACGGGGACGTTGCGCACCTCGAAACGGACGGCGGGCCAGCGGTGGCGGGCGTTCTCGAGGACATCCCGCTCGGCGGCCGAGGCCCGTCCGCAGACCAGGCCGATGAGCTGTGGAAGGAAGGGCAGCGGCTTCTTCCGCTCCGGCGCGAAGAGCCCTTCCGCGGCAAGGGCCTTCTTCAGCATCTCCAGCCGGGCGAGCAGCTCGCCGACGCCGACGGGCTTTATCTCGGTGGCGCGCAGGGAGAGCTGGCCGCGGGGCGCATACCACTCGGGCTTGGCCAGTACGACGACCCGGGCGCCCTCGCTCACCACGTCGGCGACGTCGTCGAACACCTGCCGATAGCAGGTCACGCTGACGGAGATGTCGTACGACGGATCCCGCAACGTCAGAAACACGACGCCGGCGCCGGGGCGTCGCGACAACTGCGTGATCTGCCCCTCGACCCACACCGCCCCGAGCCGGTCGATCCACCCCCCGATGAGCCGCGACACCTCACCGACGGGCAGGGGCGATTCGGGAGACGTGTTCACAGCCATGCGCCGAGCGTAACGGCCACCGCCGACAACGTGGCCCAGCCGAACGGGGCCTGGCGGGGCCGCGGCCGGCCTCACGGGGTTTCGCCCCCGCCGCCCCTACCCTCCCCCAGAGGGGGGACCCCCACCGTCCCCTGGGGGCTGCGCCCCCAGACCCCCGCTTCGGCCCTGAACGGGCCTCGTCCTCAAACGCCGGACGGGCTGAGTACTCAGCCCCTCCGGCGTTTGAGGAGCGGGGGTCCAGGGGGCGGAGCCCCCTGGGATGGGACGGGTAGGGGCGGCGGGGGCGAAAAACCCGTCACAGCCCACCGTCAGTCTCCCCACCAACCCGTCACCCACACGACCTTCGACCCCCCGACCGCACCCTTACGATGGGACGCATGACTGCTTCGCCTGGCCGCCGTGTCCTGCTCGCCGCCCCCCGTGGCTACTGCGCGGGTGTGGACCGCGCCGTGATCGCCGTCGAGAAAGCCCTGGAGCAGTACGGCGCTCCGGTGTACGTCCGGCACGAGATCGTCCACAACAAGTACGTCGTGCAGACCCTGGAGAAGAAGGGCGCGATCTTCGTCGAGCGGACGGAGGAGGTCCCGCCGGGCAACATCGTCATGTTCTCGGCGCACGGCGTGGCCCCCGTCGTCCACGAGGAGGCCGCGCGCGGCAAGCTCGCCACCATCGACGCGACCTGCCCCCTCGTCACCAAGGTCCACAAGGAAGCCGTCCGCTTCGCCAAGGAGGACTACGACATCCTCCTGATCGGACACGAGGGCCACGAAGAGGTCATCGGTACGTCCGGCGAGGCCCCCGACCACATCCAGCTCGTCGACGGCCCGGCCGACGTCGCCAAGGTCGAGGTCCGTGACCCGTCGAAGATCGTGTGGCTGTCCCAGACCACCCTCTCCGTCGACGAGACCATGGAGACCGTCGACGCGCTGAAGGAGAAGTTCCCGCAGCTGATCTCCCCGCCCAGCGACGACATCTGCTACGCCACGCAGAACCGTCAGCTCGCGGTGAAGCAGATGGGCGCCGAGGCCGAGCTGGTCATCGTGGTCGGCTCCCGCAACTCCTCCAACTCCAAGCGGCTGGTCGAGGTCGCCAAGCTGGCGGGCTCGCGCGAGGCCTACCTCGTGGACTTCGCGAGCGAGATCGACGAGGCCTGGCTGGAGGGCGTCACGACGGTGGGCGTCACCTCCGGCGCCTCCGTCCCGGAGGTGCTCGTCGAGGAGGTCCTGGAGTGGCTCGCCCAGCGCGGCTACGGCGACGTCGAGCTCGTCAAGGCGGCCGAGGAGTCCATCACCTTCTCCCTGCCGAAGGAGCTGCGCCGCGATCTGCGCGAGGAGGCGGCGGCGCTGGTCGCCGAGCGCACGGGGGCCGGCGAGGGCTCCGCGGACTCCGGGGAGTGACTGTCCGTCCGCCGTCGTAACGTAGGGCCATGCAGATCTTCGGCTTGGACATCGGCGGATCCGGGATCAAGGGCGCCCCGGTGGACCTCGACAGGGGCGATCTCGCTCAGGAGCGCTTCAAGGTGCTCACCCCGCACCCGGCCACGCCCGACGGGGTGGCCGACGGTGTGAAGCAGGTCGTCGAGCACTACGGCTGGACGGGGCCGGTCGGGCTGACCTTCCCCGGCGTGGTCACCGACGGATCCACGATCCGTACGGCGGCGAACGTCGACAGAGGCTGGATCGACACGGACGCGCGCGCGTTGTTCAGCGAGCGTCTCGGCGGGCTGCCGGTGACGGTGGTCAACGACGCGGACGCGGCCGGGGTGGCCGAGATGCACTTCGGCGCGGGCCGCGACCGCCGGGGCACCGTGATCCTCCTCACCTTCGGCACCGGCATCGGCAGCGCGCTGTTCGTCGACGGCACCCTCGTCCCCAACACCGAGCTGGGCCACCTCGAACTCCATGGCCACGACGCCGAGAAGCGCGCCTCCAGCAAGGCCAGGGAGGACGAGGACCTGTCGTGGGAGCACTGGGCCGAGCGCGTCCAGAAGTACCTCGCCCATGTCGAGATGCTGTTCTCCCCGGAGTTGTTCATCATCGGCGGCGGGGTGAGCCGGAAGTCCCACAAGTTCCTGCCCCACATCGAGGGCATCAAGGCGGAGATCGTCCCGGCGCAGCTGCAGAACAACGCGGGGATCGTGGGGGCGGCGATGCGGGCGGCGGAGAAAGACAGCTGAAGGACGTCTGAGTCCCAGGACGTCCAGGGACGTCCAAGGACGTAGGGAGGACAGCTGGTCGGCGCTCACACCGATCGGCGGCGGGCCGCCGCCTTGCGCACCATCAGGCGGACCCTTCGTACGGTCACGATGAGAGCGGTGACCAGCGTCCCCCCGTACAGCCACCCGGCCTCAGTGGCGAGGGCGGTCACGATCCCCATCAGGTGACCGCCGATCCCCCCGCCCTGGTCGGCCACCGGAACCAGCCCCACCGCGAAGGCGATCGGCACGACCACCGGCGCGGTCATCAGATCGCCCCTGCGCACCCAGACCGCGGTCAGCACGCACACCGGCAGGAACAGCACGCTGTACACCGTGAGCGACGACCCGAACAGCAGCGCGTCGAGGTAGCCGAGCAGGAGCATCACGGCACCGCAGAACAGGCCGCCGCCCAGGCCGGTGAGCCGGGGGTTGGGAAACCGGCGCGCGGTCTGCGGCGCGGGGAACGGCCCGGGGCGCCGTACCGGCGCTGCCGCCGGGGCCGGACCCGGGCGGCGCTGGGAGACGGGCCGGGTCGACCGGGCCGGCTGGGCGGACCCGGTGGCGCGGGATGACCGGGCGGGGCGGGAGGAGCTTGCCGCCGGGGCGGAGCCGGACGACCGGGGCGGCCAGACGGACCGATCCGAACCGCTCACACCCCTCACCCGGCCCGCACCGCCCGCATCGCCCGCGCCGCGCTCACCCCGCGCGAACCCGCCCGCGCCGCGCCTCGTACGACCTTCGCCCCGCTCCACACCGACCCCGTCCTACGCGCACCCGCGCTCACCCCGCGCGAACCCGCCCGCGCCCCGCCCCACACCACCCCCACCCCGCGCCGCCTGCGGCGGCAACGGAGACGGCGTACCGCGTCGCGAGTCGTACCCGGCAGGTCGCGCCCTGTCTGGCTCCACTGCACCAACCTAGGTCGGTTTATGTGGTGAATCGGCCCTCAGACACGCCCGGGGGCTGACCTTGGCCACCTGTTCGATACGCCGACCCTCGGCCGCCGGGGCCCGGTCCGGTACGCCGTAGACTGGGGGATCGGCCCGTGCGTCTGCATCATCTGCATCGAAGATCGAAGAAGGACCGGGCCCCAGCCCAGCCCAGCCCTGAAGTCCTCTCACGTACGGGAAGTCGCAACGTGTCGCTCACGATCGGAATCGTCGGTCTGCCGAATGTCGGCAAGTCGACCCTGTTCAACGCCCTGACCAAGAACGACGTGCTGGCGGCCAACTACCCGTTCGCCACGATCGAGCCGAACGTCGGTGTCGTGGGCGTCCCGGACGCGCGCCTCACCAAGTTGGCCGAGATCTTCTCCTCCCAGCGCGTCCTCCCGGCGACCGTCGACTTCGTCGACATCGCCGGCATCGTGCGCGGCGCCTCCGAGGGGGAGGGCCTGGGCAACAAGTTCCTCGCGAACATCCGTGAGTCCGACGCGATCTGCCAGGTCATCCGCGCCTTCAAGGACGAGAACGTCGTCCATGTCGACGGCAAGGTCTCGCCCAAGGACGACATCGAGACGATCAACACCGAGCTGATCCTCGCCGACCTCCAGACCATCGAGAAGGTCCTGCCCCGGCTCCAGAAGGAGTCGCGGATCAAGAAGGACATCGCGCCGAAGGTGAAGGCCGTCGAGGAGGCCAAGGAGATCCTGGAGAAGGGCGACACGCTCTTCGCGCACGGCATCGTCCAGGGCACCGAGCGCAACGAGCTCCTGCACGACCTGCACCTGCTCACCACCAAGCCCTTCCTCTACGTCTTCAACGTCGACGAGGACGAACTGGTCGACGAGGACTTCAAGAACGAGCAGCGCGCCCTGGTGGCCCCCGCCGAGGCGATCTTCCTCAACGCCAAGCTGGAGGCCGACCTCGCCGAGCTCGACGAGGAGGACGCGATGGAGCTGCTGGAGTCGGTGGGCGCCGAGGAGCCCGGCCTCGCGACCCTCGCCCGCGTCGGCTTCAACACCCTCGGCCTGCAGACCTACCTGACGGCCGGCCCCAAGGAATCCCGCGCCTGGACCATCAAGAAGGGCGCCACCGCCCCCGAGGCCGCCGGCGTCATCCACACCGACTTCCAGAAGGGCTTCATCAAGGCCGAGGTCATCTCCTTCGCCGACCTGGTGGAGACCGGATCGGTGGCCGAGGCCCGCGCCAAGGGGAAGGCGCGGATGGAGGGCAAGGAGTATGTGATGCAGGACGGGGACGTGGTGGAGTTCCGCTTCAACGTGTAGCGGCTGACGTACGACGTCGCTGATCCGGCAAAGGTCAAGAGGGGCCGCTGTGAAAGGCGGCCCTGCGGGACGTTCGCGGGCTGCCCGGTCGAGTCCGCGGGTAGGCCGCAGGAGGCCCCGGCGGCAACGCCGGTCCCAGAGGGATGGCCGTTGCCTGGGGTGCGTGGGGATCCCGGAGAACGGAACCCGGTGTACAACAGCTCGACTCGTCTGCCATTGCGGCCCTGACCAGAACATAGGCCTGGTCAGGGCCGGGCGTTTCTGCGGTCTGCCCGCACAGAGCGCGATCACACGAGGACGCTGCCATTGCCGGGGCGGCTGCCGCGGGTGCGGCGGTTGTCGAGGAGGACGAAGGTGCGGTGCAGCCAGCGGTCGTGGCCGTCGTAGCGCGGGGTGAAGGCCGTACGGCCGTGGATGGCCAGGCGGTTGTCCAGGAACGCCATCTCGCCGGAACGCAGCGGCACCGACGTCGAGGCTTCGACGAAGGCGGCCCGCAGCTGCTCCAGGGCGGTCGCCGCCTCCGCGTCGACGGCGGAGGTGGCGTGGAAGTCGACCTTGACGTTGGGGTCCTCAGGGTCTCCCGTCAGCACCGCGTGGGCGACGGCCGTGTCCCCCGACTGGAAGGAAGGCGGGGGGACCGTGGTGAAGCGCTCCTGGTGCAGCACCTGCACGGTCTCGGTCGCGAGCAGTCGCAGGGCGCGGCGGATCGACGAGACGAGCGTGCCGGCGGCGTTGTCGGGGTCGCCGCGCAGGCACAGCAAGCCCACGAAGTCGGGTCGGTGCGGATGGAAGGCGTTCTCGACGTGCAGCTCCAGCGGGGTGGAGCCGGCGTTGCTCTGCGACGCCTCGCGGCCCGGCACCGGGACCACGTTCTGCACGAGGGCGCCCGACTTCTCGTTGCGGTAGGCGGCGATCTCGCCCAACTCCTGCGCGATCAGTACGGCGACGGCGGCCGGAACCGTCGCCTCCCGCTCCACCGACTCCGGCACGCTCGGCGTCGGAGGCAGCACCTCCGGGTCCACGGGCAGGTTGCGCAGGACGAGGATGCCGTCCTCGCCGGGGTCGTGCCGGTAGGCCCGTACGACCTGGCGCAGCCGCGCCGGCAGGTGGGCGGACAGCTCGCGGGCCGCGGCCACCCACTTGGCGTCGTCGACGAGTTCCGGCGCGGTCGTCGCCAACTCCTCTGCCAGCAGGCGGAGTTCGCCTCGCTCGGGATCGGTCAGGGTCAACGAGAGCGGTGCGTGTGCGTCCGCGTCGGACGGGATCGCCGCCGGCTGAGGTATCGCCATGGGCAAACGTCTCCTTCGGGCGTGTGCTTGCGGGTTGCGTCACCCGACGGGGCTGCGGCGGCCGTCAGGCGTTGAGGGAATCGGCGGTCGGCTGGAGGCGGTCAGCTGGACATGGCCACCAGCACGCGGCGGCTGCCGGTGAACGCGCGGCGGCCGTGGGCAACCAGCACGTTGTCGATCAGCAGCAGGTCACCGGGGTGCCAGTCGACGTCTACGGCGGCGGCCAGACCGCGGTCGCGCACCTGCAGCACATACGCGTCGGGGATCGGGCTGCCGTCGGCGAAGCTGACGGACTGCGGCAGTTCGTCGGCGGGCAGCACCCGGGCCAGCGCGGCCGCGTCCGCACCGAGCGCCGCGGGGTGCCACTGGTCGGACTGGTTGAACCACACCTCCTCGCCGGTCACCGGGTGACGCAGGGTGGCCGGGCGGTCCTGAGTGACGCGCAGGGCGTCGCCCGGCAGCCACTTCCAGTCCGCCTCCGTGGTGGAGAGGAACTCCTCGACCGCGTCGCGGTCCTCCGTCTCGAAGGTCTCCTGCCAGCTCTTGCCGAGGCCCCGGCCGCCGTGCAGGTTCTGCGTGTAGCGCACGCCGCCGGCGAACGCCTCACGCACCTCGTCGTCCAAAGACGCGAGCCACAGCGCGCCGTTCACCACGGGAGTGGCGCCGCCGGTCTCCGGGGCGGTGTGACAGAAGAACAGCAGCCGGGTTGGCCAACGGTGCGCATACGAAAGCTCGTTGTGCATCGAGATGACGAATTCCGGCGGATATTCCGTGGACGTGTAGACGTTTCGCCCGACCTTGGTGCGCGGGGAATTCCCGTGCACATAGGCAGCCCGGTCGGGCAGCACACGGTCCATGACGGTGTCGAGTTCGTCGGGGTCGACGCCGAAGCCCCGGAACACCAACGCACGTTCCCCGACCAGCAGTCCGGCGAGGTCAGGAAGGGTGTCGAGATACGCGGCGAGGCCTTCGGCGCCGGCATCCGCGCCCACGCTCGCCGGGGTGATCTCCAGCGGTTTCCAGTTCCGGTGGTCCGGCATCCCGGCCTTCCCTTCTGCGCCGTGGCACGGCGTGTGGAATGAGATTCGCCGGACAGCTTGCGGAGCGTTTCTATATCGGCTCTACACGCCGGGGTCGACCGATATAGAAGCCCTATAGCGCCGGTTCGCAGACTCCCGGACGCCGATACGAAACGTTCGACGAAACCCAATCGATCAGGGAGCGACATGGCCGAGCAGAACACCGACGCACAGACCTACCTCGTCGTCCTCAACGACGAGGAGCAGTACTCCATCTGGTGGGCCGAGCGGGAGCTGCCGGCGGGCTGGCACGCCGAGGGCACCCGTGGCACCAAGGAGGAGTGCCTCGCGCACATCGGCGAGATCTGGACCGACATGCGCCCGCTCAGCCTGCGCCGCCGGATGGCGGAGCAGGCGGCGGGCTGACCGACGGGACCTGGCGCAGACCCGGGCGACGGCCCCACGTCCGCGCGCACCGGCGGGGTGCCCGCGGGCGCACCGGCGATCTGGCCGGTGCGGGACGGCCGGCCTGCGGGGCACCGCTCGTCCCGATCCGCGATCCCTCCGTAGCCGCGCCCGACCTGTGCACCTGCCCCTCGCAGGGGCCTCACCACGCGCCCGCGGATCCGCCCCGCGCTCTCACCCCGCTCTCATCCACCCGCCCACCCACCGCACACGACCCCACGGGGAGCACTTGTGGCACGTCAGTCGCCCCTCCATCTTCTCTTCTCGGACCTGGCAGCCCAGGCTTCCGACCGGCCCGCCGTCGTCGACGGCGGGCGCGGCATCGGTTACGCGGAGCTCGACGCGGAGGCCAACCGGCTGGCGCACCTGTTGTGCGCGGCCGGTGTGGGCCGGGGATCGCTCGTCGCCGTGCACCTGCCGCCCTCCGCCGATCTGCCGACCGCACTGGTGGCGATCTGGCGGGCGGGCGCGGCGGTCGTGCCGCTGTCGGCCGACGCTCCGGAGGAGGGGCTGCGGGCGCTGCGTCGGTACGCCGAGCCGGCAGCCGTCCTGAGCCATGACCACGCGGTCCCGGCCCTGCGCGCCGAGGCCGGACGGGCCACGGTGATCGCCCTCGACGGCGAGCGTGACGCCCTGCGTGCCAAGGCGGCCACCCCGCCCGCCGTCACTGTCGAAGCCGACGACATCGCCTGGGTGTCCCCACTGGCCGACGGGCATCTGATGGTGGATCATGCGACGGTCGCGCATCACGTCCGCTGGACCACCCGGCGCTTCGCTGTGTCCGACGCCGACCGCGTGCTGTACACGCCCTCCGGTCCTGCGACGTACTGGCCGCTGTTCACCGCCCTCGCCGCCGGTGCGACCGTGGTGACGGCCACCGACAAGGCCCCCCTCGCCGACACGGTCGCCGCCCACGGCGTCACCGTCCTCCCGGTCTCCGCGCCCGACCTCAACTCCCAGGCGAGTGAGGGCGATTGGGCTGCCTGCACCGCCCTCCGCCTCGTCCTCGCCGCAGGAGCCCCCGCCGACCCCGCGGCCGTCACCGCCGTCACCGCGGGCGGCGCCCAGGCCTGGCAGGTGTACGGCCCGGACGGTGGCACCCTCGCCGTCACCGCATGCCCCGTGGACGGCGACACGGACGATGCCCTGACCGCCGTATCCCTCGGGCGGCCGGTCGACAAGGTGCGGGCCCTGGTGCTCGACGTGTACGGCGACCCGAGCCCTCCCGGGGTGCCGGGCGAGCTGCACGTCGCCGGGCTCGGTGTGGCGCGCGGCATACTCGGTGACCCGCGTGCCACGGCCGACCGGCTGCGGCCCGCCCCCTTCGGAGCGCCGGGCTCCCGGATGTACCGCACCGGCGACGAGGTCCGCTGGCGTGCCGACGGCGCTCTGGAACTTCTCGGACGAGCGAGAACCGAGGGAGCCGTCGCCCCCGCCGCCCCCGAACCCCTGGGCAGGCCGACCCACGTCGCTCCGGTCACCGAAGCCGAGCGGGCCGTCTGCGCCACGTGGTCGGAACTGCTCGGCGTCCCCGACGTCGGTCTCGACGACAACTTCTTCCAGCTCGGCGGGCACTCCCTGATCCTCACCCAGCTCGCCGAGATGCTGCACCGGGACACCGGCCGCCAGGTGGTGCTGGCCGACCTGTTCGCCGCGGTCACGGTCCGCGAGCAGGCCGCGCTCGTGGACGGCGCCGCCGACGTCGAACCCGCCGTCACGCCGGTGCCCCGCGACGGGGAACTCCCGCTGTCCTTCGGACAGCGCCGGCTGTGGTTCATGGACGCGATGCAGCCCAAGAGCCCGGAGTGGGCGGCACCCCTCTTCATCCGGCTCTCCCCGGACATCTCCGCCGACACCGTCCGCCGCGCGCTGGACATCCTCGGCATGCGGCACGAGGCGCTGCGCACCCGCTACGCCTCCCGCGACGGCGAGCCCGTGCAGATCGTCGAGCCGTACACGCCCGTAGAGCTCCGGGTCGTCGACGGTGACCGGGACGAGCTCGTCCCCGTCTACGCCGAGCAGTTCGAGGCCGGCTTCGACCTGGAAGGCGGCCAGGTCTGGCGGGCCCTGCTGGGCCGCGCGCCCGGCGAGGACCAGCTGCTGCTGGTCACCATCCACCACATCGCCTGCGACGGCTGGTCCTCGGCCGTCCTGGAGGACGAGTTCCGCACCCTGTGCCGCGCCCTGCACGCCGGTGAAACCCCCGAGCTGCCCGAACTGCCCGTGCAGTACCCGGACTTCGCGGCCTGGCAGCAGCAGTGGCGCACCACCGAGCGGCTCGCCGACGACCTGGGCTTCTGGCGCCGCACCCTCGACGGCATGGCCCCGCTGGAGCTGCCCACCGACCACCCGCGCCCCCCGGAGCGCGACTCGCACGGCTCCGTCGTCACCTTCAGCATCCCGCAGCCCCTCGTCGAGGCCGCGACCGCGCTGGGCCGCCGCCACGAGGCCACGCCCTTCATGACGTTGCTCACCGCGTTCGGAACCCTGCTCGCCCGGCACACCGGGCAGTGGGACGTCGTCGTCGGTGCCCCCGTCGCCGGCCGCACCCGCCCCGAACTGCGGCCCATGGTCGGCTTCTTCCTCAACTCCCTCGTGCTGCGCTGCCCGCTGGAGGCCGGACAGTCCTTCGAGGACGCCCTCGGCCTGGTGCGCTCCGCCTGCCTGGACGCCTTCGCCCACCAGGACGTGCCGTTCGAGCACCTCGTCGAGGAACTGCGTCCCGAGCGCGACCTGTCCCGCACCCCGCTCTACCAGGTCGCCTTCAACATGCACGACGAGCAGCTCACCGGCGGCATGCCCGAACGCACCGACCTCGACTACCTGAGCGGCGCCCGACAGGTCTCCAAGACCGACCTCACCCTGTACGTACGGCGCGAGGCCGACGGCACCTGGACCGGCGCCCTCGAGTACGCCACGGCCCTGTTCGAGCACACGACGATCGAGCGGTTCGCCGACCACTTCGTCCGCCTGCTGGCTTCCGTGACCGCCGCCCCGGCCACCCCGCTCGCAGAGGCGGACATCCTGCCCGACGCCGAGCGCGCCCGGCTGCTGGGGGAGTGGAACGCGACCGGTGAGGAGTTCCCCGCGGGCACCGTCCTCGACCGCATCGAGGCCACGGCCGCCGCCCGCCCCGACGCACCGGCCGTCCTCGCCGGGGACGTACGCCTGTCGTACGGCGAGCTCGACGCGTACGCCAACCGCCTCGCCCACCATCTCGCCGCGCACGGCGCCGGCCCGGAGTCCGTCGTCGGCGTCTGCCTCGACCGCGGCCCCGACCTGGTCGCCGCCCTCCTCGCGGTGTGGAAGACGGGCGCCGCCTACGTCCCGCTCGACGCGACCAACCCGGCCGAGCGGCTGCGTCACGTCCTCACCGACAGCGGGGTGGCGCTGCTGCTCACCGAGTCCGCCCTCGCGTCCGCCACCGACGGTTTCACGGGCACGCGTGTCCTCCTGGACGAGGAGCGCGAGGCCGTCGCGGAACGCCCCGCCGAGGCCCCGCCCCGCCACAGTGACCCGGCCGCCCTCGCCTACGTCATCTACACCTCCGGCTCGACCGGCACCCCCAAGGGCGTCATGGTCACCCACGGCGGCCTGGCCAACCATCTCGCCTGGGCGGCCGAGGAGCTGACGTCCGGCGGCGACGAGGGAGCGCCCCTGTTCTCCTCCACCGCCTTCGACCTGCCCGCCACCAATGTGTACGTGCCGCTGATGACGGGCGGCCCCGTGCATGTCCTGCCCGCCGACCTGGACCTCACCGGACTGGGACAGGCACTGGCCGACGCAGGGCCGTTCGACTTCGTCAAGCTCACCCCCGGCCACCTCGACCTGCTCGCCCACCAGCTCGACGCCGAGCAGTCGGCCAACCTCGCGCGGACGGTGCTGGTCGCCGGCGAGGCGCTGTCCGCCCGAACCGCCAACCACTGGCTGACCGCGCTCGGCGACAACCGGCTGATCAACGAGTACGGCCCGACCGAGGCGTCCATCGGCTCCACCACCCACCCGGTCACCGAACCGTACGACCGCCCGGTGCCGCTCGGCGGCCCCCTGCCGAACACCACCGCGTACGTCCTCGACCCGGCCGGAGAGCCCGTCCCGGTCGGTGTCGCGGGCGAGCTGTACGTCGGCGGGCACGGCGTGGCCCGCGGCTATCTGCGCCGCCCGGCACTGACCGCCGAGCGCTTCGTGCCCGACCCGTTCGGCCCGGCGGGCTCCCGGCTGTACCGCACCGGCGACCTCGCCCGACGCCTCCCGGACGGTGCCATCGAGTTCCTCGGCCGCATCGACGACCAGGTCAAGCTGCGCGGCTACCGCATCGAACTCGGCGAGATCCGAGCCGCGTTGATCGATCAGCCGGGGGTGCGGGACGCCGTCGTCGTGCTGAGCACCGACGACGCGGGGGAGAAATCCCTGGCCGCCTACCTCGTCGCGGACGGCCCCGCCGACCCCGACCTGACGGCCGTACGCGAAGGACTCACGGCGGTGCTCCCCGAGTACATGCTGCCCGCCGCCTATGCCGTCGTCCCGGCGATCCCGCTCACCGCCAACGGCAAGGTCGACCACCGCGCCCTGCCCGTCCTCGACATGACGGCGGCCACCCACCGGGCGCCGGCCACGCCGACCGAGGAGCGCATCGCCGAGATCTGGGGCGAGGTCCTCGGCCTGGAGCGGATCGGCGCCGACGACAACTTCTTCACGCTGGGCGGGCACTCCATCCTCGCCATCCGCATGACCTCCCGCCTCCAGGACGCCTTCGACATCGACCTGACCATCCGGACGGTCTTCGAACAGCCCACCGTCGGCGGGCTGGCCCAGGCGATCGAGGAGCGGATCAGGGCCGAGATCGACCAGCTGACCGATTCCGAACTCGCCTGACCGCGCGAGCCGAAGACGAACCGCCCGACGAACCGGGCCCTGTGACACACCCGTTGAGGAGCGGAAAACCATGAGCATCGGCGACACGCCGTCCACGAACGACCGGGAAGCAGCCGCGCTGCGGGAGGAACTGCTGCGGAGCCGACTGGCCGGCCGACGGAGTGGACGCCGAGCCCCGCTCCCGCGCGCCTCGCGGGAGCGGGAGCTGCCGCTGTCGTTCGGACAGCAGCAGCTGTGGTTCCTCCACCGCATGGACCCCACGAGCCCCGAGTACACCGTGCCGCTCGCGATGCGGCTGCACGGCACCCTCGACCCCGAAGCCCTGCGCGCCGCCCTCACCCTGATCGTCGAGCGGCACGAGATCCTGCGCACGCGCTACACGCTGGCGGGACGGGAGCCGGTCCAGGTCGTCGACGAGCCCGGCGCCGTCGAGCTGCCGGTCGCCGACCTCACGGACATGTCCGCCGACCAGACCCGGGCCCGTGCCGAGGCCGACGCCGCACTCCCCTTCGACCTGGAAGGCGAGTGGCCGGTCCGGGCCCGCCTCTACCGGCTCGGTGACGACGAGCACCTGTTCGTCGTCACCTTCCACCACATCGCCTGCGACGCCTGGTCGATGGGCGTCTTCGCCCAGGAACTCGGCGCCTTCTACACCGCGTACGCCGCGGGCACGACGCCCACCCCGGACCCGCTGCCCGTGCAGTACGCGGACTACGCGGCCTGGCAGCGCCGCGAGCTGACCGGTGCCGCCCTGGAACGCCACCTCGCCTACTGGAGGGGGCAGTTGGCCGATCTGCCGGTGCTGGAGCTGCCCACCGACCGGCCGCGCCCCGCGGTCCGGGACCCGCACGGCGACGCCGTCGCCTTCACCGTCCCCGCCGCTCTCGCCCGGCGCGTCACCGAGGTGGCCCGCGCCCACGGCGTCACCCGCTTCACCGTCCTGCTCACCGCCTACCAGCTGCTCCTCGCCCGTCATACCGGCACCACCGACATCCCGGTCGGCGTGACCGTCTCCGGGCGTGGCCGCCCCGAGCTGCAGCAGCTCATCGGCTACGGCATCAACGTGCTGGTGGCTCGCGCCCACTGGCAGGGCGACCCCACCTTCGCCGAGCTCCTCGTCGCCGGCCGCACCACCGTCCTGGACGCCTTCGACCACCAGGCGGTGCCGTTCGCCACCCTCGTGGACGAACTCCAGCCGGACCGCGACCTGTCCCGCACCCCGCTCTACCAGGCCGACTTCATCCTGCGCGAGCGGCAGGCCCCCGACCTCGCGCTGCCCGGCCTCACGGTGACGCCCGAGTCCGGCCACCGCATCGCCA
This sequence comes from Streptomyces sp. SD31, assembly GCF_052068475.1. Classification (NCBI taxonomy): domain Bacteria; kingdom Bacillati; phylum Actinomycetota; class Actinomycetes; order Kitasatosporales; family Streptomycetaceae; genus Streptomyces; species Streptomyces sp. SD31. The sequence goes on from NZ_JBQHCX010000009.1 coordinate 445,282, forward strand.
AGACCGACCTCACGCTCGACATCGCCGACGCCGCCGACGGCCCGCTCGACGCCCATCTGCTGTTCGCCACCGCCCTGTTCGACCATGCCACCGCCGACCGCATGGCGGGTCACTACCTCCGCCTCCTGGACGGCCTCACCGCCGCGCCCGAGGCCCGCGTCTCCACCGTCGAGATGCTCGCCGACGAGGAGCGCGCCCTGGTCCTGGGCGCCTGGGCGGCCGGTGAGACCGTCGACCGCGGCGGCGCCACCACCGTCGACCTGTTCACCCGGCAGGCCGCCGCCACCCCCGACGCGGTGGCGGTCCGCGCCGACGGCCACGAGCTGACTTACCGCCAGGTCGAGGAACGGGCCAACCAGATGGCCCACCATCTGCTGGAGAACGGCGTCGGCCCCGACAGCCTCGTCGGCGTCTGCCTGGACCGCGACATCCACCTGGTGCCCGCCCTCCTCGGCATCTGGAAGGCCTCCGCCGCCTACCTCCCCCTCGACCCGAGCGTCCCCAGCGAACGCCTCGGCTACATGCTCACCGACACCCGCGCCGACCTCGTCCTCACCACCGGCGCCCACCTGCCCACCCTGTCCGCCGTCCACCACGGCACCCTCACCGTCCTCGACCAGGACGCCTGGCTCATCGACGAACAGCCCACCACATCGCCGTCGATCACCCCCGACCCGAGCCAACTGGCCTACGTCATCTACACGTCGGGCTCCACCGGCCGCCCCAAGGGCGTGATGATCCACCACCGGGGCCTGGCCAACTACCTCTCCTGGACCACCGACGCCTACGCCGCGCACGGTACCGGCGGCGCCCCGCTGTTCTCCTCCATCTCCTTCGACCTCGGCATCCCCGACCTGTTCACCCCCCTCATCACCGGCCAGCCGGTCACCCTGCTGCCCACCGACCTCGACACCGCCGCCCTCGGCAGCACCCTCGCCGCCCACGCCCCCTTCAGCTTCATCAAGCTCACGCCCGGCCATCTCGACCTCCTCACCCACCAGCTCACCCCCGCCCAGGCCCACGGCCTCGCCGGCCTCGTCATCGCCGCCGGCGACAGCTTCACCACCGACCTGGTCGCCCGCTGGCGTGCCCTCGCCGGACCGCAGGGCACCCGCCTGGCCACCGAGTACGGCCCCACCGAGATCACCATCGGCAACTCCGGCCAGATCATCGGCACGCTCCCCGACGGCGAACTGATCCCGCTCGGCGACCCCATCCCCAACTCCCAGATGTACGTCCTCACGGACGACCTCCGGCCCGCCCCGACCGGCGTCACCGGCGAGGTCTACATCGCGGGCGTGGGACTCGCCCGCGGCTACCTCGGCCGCCCCGACCTGACCGCCGAGAAGTTCCTCCCGGACCCGTACGGCCCGCCCGGCACCCGCCTGTACCGCACCGGCGACCTGGGCCGCTTCCTGCCCGACGGCTCCCTCGACTTCCTCGGCCGCATCGACAACCAGGTCAAACTGCGCGGCTACCGCATCGAGCTCGGCGAGATCGAGGCCCGCCTGCGCCGACACCCGGCCGTCTCCGAGGCCATCGCCGCCGTACGCCGCACGACCCACGGCGTGGAGCGCTTGGTCGCCTACGTCGTCACGGCCGACGCAACGGACCCCGACCAGCACGCCCTGCGCACCCATCTGGCGGCGGCCCTGCCCGACTACATGGTCCCCACGGCCTACGTCCGCATCGACGCCGTCCCCCTCACCCGCAACGGCAAGGTCGACCACCGCGCGCTCGCCGCCCTCGACCAGGGCTCCGAGTCCGGCAACCGTGGCACGGCACCCCGGACTCCGGCGGAGGAGAGGCTGGCGGCGGTGTGGGCCGACGTCCTCGGCCTGGACGAACTCGGCGTCGAGGACAGCTTCTTCTCCCTCGGGGGTGACTCCATCGCTGCGGTGCGTCTGGTGGGCGCCCTGCGTGAGGCCGGCCACGACGTCACCGTCCGCGACGTCTTCGAACACCGCACGGTCGCCGACCTCGCGGTCCTCCTGGCCGGCCAGGACACGGAAGGACCGGGGGCGGGACCGGGCTCACTGGTGTCGCGGGTGGCGCCGTTCGCACTGATCGGGGACGAGGACCGCGCCGCGCTCCCGGCGGACGTGGTGGACGCCTATCCGCTGTCGCAGATCCAGACCGGCATGCTCGTCGAGATGCTGGCCGCCGGCCCCGGCACGAAGGACGTGTACCACAACGTCAACTCCTTCCGGATCCCCGACGACCAGGCGTTCCACCCGGAGGCCTTCCGAGCGGCGGTGGATGTCGTCGTTGCCCGCCACGACGTCCTGCGCACCTCGATGCACCTGTCCGGCTACTCCCAGCCGCTGCAGCTCGTCCACGCCGAGGCGCGCCTCGGCGTCGAGATCCATGACGTACGGACTCCCGCCGTCTCGGGAGGGGGTTCGGCGCGGGAGCAGGCCGTGGCCGCATACGTACGGGGCGAGCGCGACCGCCACTTCGACCTGGGTACCGCCCCCCTGCTGCGGTTCGGCGTGCACATCGAGTCCGACACCGGCTGGTGCCTGACCCTCAGCCACTGCCACGCGGTGACGGAGGGCTGGACCCTCAACACGCTGCTCGTGGAGCTGCTGGAGTGCTATCGGCGGCTGCGGGACGGAGGAGAGGTGCCCGCGTACGAGGCGCCTTCCGTCCGGTACGCGGACTTCGTCGCGGCCGAGCTGGCGTCGGTGGCGAGTGACGGGGACCGTGCCTTCTGGCGTGCGGTGACGGACGATCACGCGCCGTTGCGACTGCCGGAGGGGTGGGGTGACCCGGAGGGCAGCGGTGCGGAACGCGTCGGTCTGCGGGTCCCGTTCGCGGACCTGGAGGGGCGCCTGCGGGAGCTGGCGCGGACGGCCGGTACTTCGCTGAAGAGTGTGCTGCTGGCGGCGCATCTGAAGGTGCTGTCGGCGCTGACGCCTGATGCGGCCTTCCACGCGGGTGTCGTGTACCACGGGCGTCTGGAGGCGCCGGGCGCGGATCGGGTGCTGGGCATGCACCTCAACACCCTTCCTTTCCCGGCCGCTCGGCCCGTCTCGGGCAGCTGGCGGGAGTGGGTGGAGCGGGTCTACGCCCAGGAGACGGAGATCTGGGCCCACCGCCGCTACCCCCTCCCCGCGATCCAGCGCGACTCCGGAGACGGTGACCGGCTCGTCTCCGTGCTCTTCGAGCACCAGGACTTCCGTCCGGCCGGTGCGGAGGCGTACGGCAGTGGAGCGTCCTGGGAGGTCGGCGGCAACGAGTTCCCGCTGAACGTGGTGGCCGCTGACGGGGCCGTTCAGCTGGGCTCCACGTCGGACGTGATCAGCCGGGAGAACCTGCGGCGGCTGGGGTCGATGTACCGGCGGGTGCTGGAGGCGAT
>NZ_JBQHCX010000010.1:0-348774 GCF_052068475.1 Streptomyces sp. SD31
TGGTCCCCTCAGCCATCGTCACCCTCGACGCCCTCCCCCTCACCCCCAACGGCAAACTCGACCGCAAAGCCCTCCCCACCCCCGACTACACCGCACGCACCACCGGACGAGCCCCCCGCTCCCCCCGCGAAGAAATCCTCTGCGCCCTCTACTCGGAGATCCTCGCGGTGAGCGATGTCGGGATCGACGACAGCTTCTTCGAGCTGGGCGGCCACTCCCTCCTCGCCACCCGCCTCGTCAGCCGCGTCCGCACCACCCTGGGCGTCGAACTGTCCATCCGGCAGCTCTTCGAGACGCCCACCATCGCCGGGCTCTCCTCCGCCCTCGACGCGTCCGGCGCCGTCCGCGCCGCGCTCACCGCACGGCCGCGGCCCAAGCGCATCCCCCTCTCCTACGCCCAGCAGCGACTGTGGTTCCTCCACCAGCTCGAAGGCCCCACCCCCACCTACAACATCCCCACCGCCCTGCGCCTCACCGGCACCCTCGACCAGGACGCCCTGCACCACGCCCTGCGCGACCTCGTCGCCCGCCACGAAAGTCTGCGGACCGTCTTCGCGGAGGAGGCGGAGGGGGAGCTCGGGCCGCGGCAGATCGTGTTGCCGGTCGAGCGGGCCGAGGTGCCGTTCGCGGTCGTGGACGTGACCGAGGAGGAGGTCGGTGACCGGCTGGCAGAGGCGAGCGGGCACGCCTTCGATCTGACGGCCGAGATCCCCATCCGGGTACGGCTGTTCAGGATCTCCGAGTCCGAACACGTGCTGTTGCTGCTCATCCACCACATCGCCAGCGACGCCTGGTCCCGCACACCCCTGGCTCGGGACCTGACGGGCGCGTACGCGGCGCGGTGCGCGGGCGACGCGCCCGGCTGGAAGCCGCTGCCCGTCCAGTACGCCGACTACGCCCTGTGGCAGAAGGAAGTCCTCGGCGACGACGCCGATCCGGAGAGCATCGCCGGTAAGCAACTCGCATACTGGAAAGAGCAGTTGGCCGGACTGCCCGAGCAGCTCGACCTGCCCACCGACCGGGCACGCCCCGCCACCGCGGGCTACTCGGGCGACCGCATCGCGTTCACCGTGCCGGCGGAGCTGCACACACGGCTCACGGAACTGGCCCGCTCCAGCAACACCACCACGTTCATGGTGGTGCAAGCAGCCCTCGCGGCTCTCCTCACCCGGCTCGGCGCGGGCGAGGACATCCCCATCGGCACTCCCGTCGCCGGACGCACCGACGACGCCACCGACGACCTCATCGGCTTCTTCATCAACACCCTCGTCCTGCGCACCGACACCAGCGGCAACCTCACCTTCCAGCAGCTCCTGGGCCGTGTGCGCGACACCGACCTGGCCGCCTACGCCCACCAAGACCTGCCCTTTGAGCGGCTCGTCGAGACGCTCAACCCGACCCGCTCCCTCGCCCACCACCCCCTCTTCCAGACGATGCTCACCCTGCACAACACGCAGGGGACGGAGGGGGAGGAGTTCACCGGTCTGTCGGCCGAGGTCATGGCGTCGGAGTCGGTGTCGGCCCGGTTCGACCTGTCATTCGCGCTGGCCGAACGGTTCGGGGACGGCAATGTCTGCGAGGGCATGAGCGGCAGCGTCACGTACAGCACGGACCTCTTCGACCGTGCCACCGTCCAGGACATCGCCAACCGTCTGGTCCGACTGCTGGCCGCGGCCGTGGCCCATCCCAACCGGCCCGTGGGGCAGTTGGAGATCATGGACGCGGCCGAACGGCGGCTGGTCCTTCAGGAGTGGAACGACACCGCCGCCGAGGTGCCCACCGAGTCGGTGACCCGTCTCTTCGAGCGGCAGGCGCGGCGGTCCCCGGACGCGACGGCCGTGGAGTTCGCGGACGCGCGGCTGTCCTACGCGGAGCTCAACGCACGCGCCAACCGGCTGGCCCGGTACCTGGTCGCACAGGGCGCGGCGCCGGGCCGGTTCGTGGCCGTCGCGATGCCGCGCTCGCTCGACCTGGTCGTCACGCTGCTCGCGGTCCTCAAGTCGGGCGCGGCCTATCTGCCGATCGACCCCGGTTACCCGGCCGACCGCGTCGGCCACATGCTCGACGACGCCGCGCCGGCCCTCACCCTGACCGAGCCGGTCGGGGAGGAGACGCTGACCGGGTACGCGGGTACGGACCTCGGTGACGCGGAGCTGCGGGCGTCGCTCTCCCCCGCGCATCCGGCGTACACGATCTACACCTCGGGGTCCACCGGACGCCCCAAGGGCGTGGTCGTGCCGCTCAGGGCACTGGGCAACTTCCTCGCGGCCATGGGTCGGCGGTTCGCGCCGGGCGCCGACGACCGGCTTCTCGCGGTCACCACGGTCGGCTTCGACATCGCGGGTCTGGAGCTCTTCCTTCCGCTGCTGCACGGAGCGGTGCTGGTGCTCGCCGACGAGGAGACGGCGAAGGACCCGCACGCGCTGCTGCGGACCGTCTCGGCGGCGCGGATCACCATGGTGCAGGCGACGCCGAGCCTGTGGCAGGGCGTCGCGGCCGCGGCGACGGGTGAGCTGGCCGGTGTCCACGTCCTGGTGGGCGGCGAGGCGCTGCCCACCGAGCTGGCACGCACGCTCACCGCCCAGGCCCGTTCCGTGACCAATCTGTACGGCCCGACGGAGGTGACGATCTGGGCCACGGCCGCCGACGTGGCCGAGGCCGGTCCCGTCATCGGCCGGCCCGTCGCCAACACGTCGGCGTATGTGCTGGACGGGGCGCTGCGTCCGGTCCCCGTGGGGGTGCCGGGTGAGCTGTACCTGTCCGGCGAGCAGTTGGCGGAGGGCTACCACCTGCGTCCGGGGCTGACGTCGGAGCGCTTCTGCGCCGACCCGTACGGCCCGCCCGGCGCCCGTATGTACCGGACGGGCGACCTGGTGGTCCGTCGGCGCGACGGTGCGCTGCGCTATCTGAGCCGGGTCGACCAGCAGGTCAAGCTGCGTGGTTTCCGTATCGAGCTCGGTGAGATCGAGGCGGAGCTGGTACGCCATCCGGCGGTCGCGGAGGCGGCCGTGGCGGTGCGCGAGGACCGGCCGGGCGACCAGCGTCTGGTGGCGTACGTCGTCGCGGCGGACACGGCGCCGGGCGCGGGCGTGCTGCGGGACCATCTGCGGCTGCGGCTGCCGGAGTTCATGGTGCCCACGGCTTTCCTCACGCTCGACGCGCTGCCGTTGACGCCGAACAAGAAGCTGGACCGCAAGGCGCTGCCCGCGCCGGACTACGCCGCCGAGTCGGTGGGCCGGGCCCCGCGCAGCCCGCGTGAGGAGATTCTCTGCACGCTGTTCGCCGAGGTGCTGGGCGCCGCCCGGATCGGTATCGACGACAGCTTCTTCGAGCTGGGCGGGCACTCGCTGCTCGCGAGCCGTCTGGTCAGCCGCATCCGGACGGCGCTGGGGGTCGAGCTGTCCGTGCGGCAGTTCTTCGAGACGCCGACGATCGCCGGTCTGTCCGGTGTCCTCGACCGGGCGGCGGGGGCGCGGGCGCCGCTCGTGGCCCGGCCGCGTCCGGAGCGCGTCCCGCTGTCTCCGGCCCAGCAACGGCTGTGGTTCCTCTACCAGTTCGAGGGTCCCTCGGCGACGTACAACGTGCCCACGGCGCTGCGGCTGACCGGCCCGGTGGACCGGGCCGCGCTCGACCGGGCGGTCGGTGACGTGCTGACGCGGCACGAGAGCCTGCGGACCGTCTTCGCCGAGGACCCGGAGGGCTCGCGTCAGATCGTGCTGCCCGCCGACCGGGTCGGCCACCGCCTCGACGTCGTCGACGCCACCGAGGAGGACGTCGAGGAGCGGGTGGCCCGAGCGGCCCGGCACGTCTTCGATCTGACGGCCGACATCCCGTTCCTGGCACGGCTGTTCAGGATCTCCGACACCGAGCACGTCCTGCTGCTGCTGATCCACCACATCGCCAGCGACGGATGGTCGATGGCCCCGCTCGCCCGTGACCTCGTCACCGCGTACGCGGCGCGCTGCGCGGGCGACGCGCCGGGCTGGGAGCCGCTGCCGGTCCAGTACGCCGACTACGCCCTGTGGCAGCACGACGTGCTGGGGGACGAGTCCGATCCGCAGAGTGTGGCGGGGCGGCAGCTGGCGTACTGGAAGGATGCCCTGGCCGGGCTGCCCGAGCAGCTCGAACTGCCCACGGACCGGCCCCGGCCCGCGACCGCCGGCTACACCGGTGACCGCATCCCCTTCACGATCCCCGCGGCGCTGCACGCGCGGCTGACGGATCTGGCCCGCGCCACGCACACCAGCCTGTTCATGGTGACCCAGGCGGCGTTCGCCGCGCTCCTGACGCGGTTGGGAGCGGGCGAGGACGTTCCCATCGGTACGGCGGTCGCGGGACGTACCGACGACGCCACCGAGGACCTCGTCGGGTTCTTCGTCAACACGCTGGTGCTGCGCACCGACACCAGTGGCAACCCCACCTTCCGCGATCTCCTGGGCCGGGTGCGGGAGAGGGATCTCGCCGCGTACGCCCACCAGGAGGTGCCGTTCGAGCGGCTGGTGGAGGCGCTCAACCCCACCCGCAGCCTCGCCCATCACCCGCTGTACCAGGTGATGATCACGTTCAACAACACGGCGGGCGCGGTGCGCGACGAGGACCGGGCGGCTGTCGCCGGGGGCGGCACGCTGCTGAACGCGACCCGGATGGCGGCGGCCACCGGGGTGGCGAAGTTCGATCTGTCGCTCACCCTCGGCGAGGGGCACGACGAGTCCGGTGCGCCGACGGGCATGCGGGGTTCGCTGGAGTACCGCACGGAGCTGTTCGACCGGGAGACCGCCGAGTCGATCATCTCGCGGCTGCTCGGCGTGCTCGGCTCGGTCACGGCGGACCCGGACCGGCCGATCGGCGGGATCGGCCTGCTGGACCCGGCCGAGCGGCAGCAGTTGCTGGTGGGGTGGAACGACACCGCGCGTGAGCAGCGGGAGGCGACGCTGCCCGAGCTGTTCGAGGAGCAGGTGGCGAGGACGCCTCGGCGGCCCGCGTTCTCCGCGAACGGGACGACGCTGTCGTACGCCGAACTCAACTTCCGCGCCAACCGGCTCGCCCATCTCCTCGCGGAGTGCGGGGCGGGCCCCGAGCAGGTGGTGGCGATCTCGTTGCCGCCGTCGGTGGAGATGGGGGTGGCGGTCCTCGCGGTGCTGAAGACCGGTGCCGCGTATCTGCCGGTCGACCCGAGCAGTCCGCGTGAGCGGATCGCGACGATGATCGAGGACGCTGACCCGATCTGCGCGCTGACCACCTTGTCGGTCCCCGACGACGTCTTCCCCGCGGAGCTGGCCCGGCTGGTCCTGGACAGCCCGGACGTGACCGGGCGGCTCGCCGGGCAGCCCGCGCACGATCTGACGGACGAGGACCGGACGCAGCCGCTGTCCCCGTGGAACGCGGCCTACATCATCTACACGTCGGGTTCGACGGGCCGCCCCAAGGGTGTGCTGGTCGAGCACCAGCCGGTCGTCAACTACCTGGCGGTGTCGGCGGAGTTGTACCCGGGGGTGGCGGGCCACGCGCTGCTGCACTCGCCGCTGTCCTTCGACCTGACGGTCACGGGCCTGTTCGCGCCGCTGCTGAACGGCGGCTGCGTGCACCTCGCCGACCTGGAGGAGCTGCACGAGCGGTCCCTGGCCGGTGACGTGCCCGCCGACCTGCCGCAGATGACGTTCCTGAAGGCGACGCCGAGCCATCTGCCGCTGATCACGGAGCTGCCCGGGGCCTGTGTGCCGCGCGGGGAGCTGGTCCTCGGCGGCGAGTCGCTGACCGGTCGCGCGGTGCGGACGCTGCTCGCGGCGCACCCGGGGGCCACCGTGCTCAACGAGTACGGCCCGACCGAGACGATCGTCGGCTGCACCACCTGGCGCGTCGAGTCGCCGGACGACCTCGCGGATGGCGTGCTGACCATCGGCCGCCCGTTCCCCAACACCCGGATGCTGGTGCTCGACCCGTATCTGCAGCCCGTGCCGGCCGGTGTGCCGGGCGAGTTGTACGTGTCCGGTGTGCAGTTGGCGCGTGGCTACCTCAACCGGCCCGGGCAGAGCGCCTCCCGGTTCGTCGCCAACCCCTTCGAGGGGCCGGGCGAGCGGATGTACCGCACCGGTGACATCGTGCGCTGGAACCGCCGTGGCGACCTGGAGTTCATCAGCCGGGTCGACGACCAGGTGAAGATCCGGGGCTTCCGGGTGGAGCTGGGCGAGGTCGAGTCCGCTCTGTCGCGGCACCCCGGGGTGCCGGAGGCCGTCGCGGTCGTACGGGAGGACCGGCCGGGCGACCGGCGTCTGGTCGCGTACCTGGTGGCGGGGGCCGGTCCGGTGCCGACGGACGCGGAGCTGCGGGGGCATCTGCAGGACGCGCTGCCCGACTACATGGTGCCGTCGGCGTTCGTCCGCCTGGACGAGCTGCCGCTGACGGCCAACGGCAAGCTGGACCGGGGGCGGCTGCCCGCGCCGGACTACGCGACGATCAGCACGGGCCGGGCGCCGAGCACGCCGCGCGAGGAGTTGCTGTGCGCGCTGTTCGCCGAGGCGCTGGGACTGGAGTCCGTCGGTGTGGACGACGGCTTCTTCGACCTGGGCGGCGACAGCATCCTGTCCATCCAGCTCGTCAGCCGGGCCCGCGCACAGGGCCTCGCCCTCTCCGTGCGGGACGTCTTCGAGCACCAGAGCGTCGCCCACATCGCCGAGGCGCTGGGTGACGCGGAGCCGGAGACGGGTCCCGCGGACGCCGAGGAACAGGGGGCGAGCGGGCCGGTGCCGGCCACGCCGATCATGCGGTGGTTCGCCGAACTGGGCGGGCCCGTCGCCCCGTTCAACCAGTCCGTGGTGGTGTCCGTCCCCGCGGACCTCGACGAGGAACGGCTCGTGGCGGCTGTGCAGGCCGTCGTCGACCGGCACGACACGCTGCGCCTGCGGGTCGCCGACGACTGGACCATGTCCATCCTCGAACCCGGGTCCGTGGACGCGGCCGGTCTCCTCACGCACCACAGCGCACCGGACCTCGACGACGCCGAACTGCACACCGTCGTCGCCGCGTCGGCCGCGGCCGCACGCGACCGGCTCGACCCGGCCGAGGGGCGGGTGCTGCGGGCCTGCCGGATCGACCGCGGTCCGCGGCGGCACGGACTGCTGGTCCTGGTCGCCCACCACCTCGCCGTGGACGCCGTCAGCTGGCGCCTGCTCGTCCCCGACCTGGCCGCCGCCTACGAGGGCCGCCCGCTCAGCCCGGCCGGAACCACCTGGCGCCAGTGGGCCGGTACGCTCCAGGACCTCGCCGCCCGTCCCGCCACCGAGGCCGAGGCGGACCATTGGCTGGACGCGGTCCGCCCCGCCGCCGAACTGTCCCTTGACCCCTCGCGCGACACCCACGCCCGGTCCGGGCAGGTCGTCCTCGACCTCGACGCGGACACCACCGAAGCCCTCCTCACCTGGGTCCCGGGAGTGTTCCGCGCGGAGATCAACGATCTGCTGCTCACCGCGTTCGGCCTGGCCGTCGCCGACTGGCGGCGCGGCCGGGGCCACAGCGCCGAGACGCCCGTCGCGGTGGACCTGGAGAGCCACGGCCGCCACGAGCACGTCGCTGCCGGCGCCGACCTCACCCGCACCACCGGCTGGTTCACGGCGATGCACCCGGTCCTGCTGAGCCCGGGGGTCAGCGACTGGGCCGACGTGTGGGACGGCGGGGCCGCGGCGGGGCGTGCCCTGAAGCGGGTGAAGGAGCAGCTGCGCGCCGTACCGGGCGACGGGCTCGGCTACGGCCTGCTCCGCTACCTCAACCCCCGCACCCGGGACCGGTTCGCCGAACTCCCGGCGCCCGCGTACGGGTTCAACTACCTGGGGCGGTACACCGGCGGCCGCGGCACCGGCGGCGCCTCCGAGCCCGAGCCGTGGAGCGTGCTCGGCCGGGGCGTCGCGGGCCAGCATCCGGACACCGTGCTCGCGCATCCGGTCGAACTCGTCGCGGGCGCCCACGACACGGAGCAGGGGCCGAGGCTGCACAGCGTCTGGACGTACGCGAGCGCCGTCCTCTCCGAGGACGAGGTACGGCGCCTGGGCGAAAGCTGGTTCAGGGCCCTGAAGGCGCTGGTCGAGCACGCGGGCCGGCCCGAGGCGAGCGGTCTGACCCCCTCGGACGTCTCCCTCACCTCGCTCAGCGAGGACGACATCACACGACTCGAAAGCGAATGGGGTTCCCTCTGATGGCCAAGTCCGGCTTGGAAGACATCCTGCCGCTGTCCCCGCTGCAGGAGGGGATGCTGTTCCACAACCTCTTCGACGACGAGGAGCTGGACGCCTACAACGTCCAGGTCTTCATCGAGCTCGACGGCAACGTCGACCCGGTCCGGCTGCGCCGGGCGGGCGAGGCGCTCCTGGAGCGGCACGCGAATCTGCGCGCCGCCTTCCGTCACGAGGGGCTGAAGCGTCCGGTGCAGCTCATCCCCCGCAAGGTCGAGCTGCCCTGGCGCGAGGAGGACCTGCGGGGCGTGGCGGAGGCGCAGCGGGAGGAGGAGGCGGAGCGGATCGCCTCGCACGACCGCTGGACCCGGTTCGATCTGGGCCGACCACCCCTGATCCGCTTCACCCTGATCCGGCTCGGCGCGACCCGCTACCGCATGGTGATGACCAACCACCACATCCTGCTCGACGGCTGGTCCATGCCGGTGCTGCTGCGCGAGCTGCTGACGCTGTACACGGTCCACGGGGACGTGACGGCGCTGCCCCGGGTGCGTCCGTACCGCGACTACCTCAACTGGCTCGGCGGCCGCGGCCGGGACGCGGCCGAGGAGGCGTGGACGGAGGCGTTCGCCGGGTTCGACACGCCGAGCATCGTGGCGCCGGACCGGGGGGCGCTGACCGCTGCGCCGGAGCGGATCGACTTCTCCGAGGACGAGGCGGCGAGCGCCGCGCTGACCCGGTTCGCCAGGTCGAACGGGCTGACCGTCAACACCGTGATCCAGGGGGCCTGGGCCCTGGTCCTGTCGCATCTGACGGGCCGTGACGACGTGGTGTTCGGGGTGACGGTCAGCGGCCGCCCGCCCGAGCTGCCCGGCGTCGACACGATGGTCGGCCTGTTCATGAACACCCTGCCGTTGCGTGTCCGGCTGCGGCCCGCGGAGTCGCTGACGGGCTTCCTGCGCCGGGTGCAGAGCGAGCAGGCGCGGCTGATCGACCACCAGTGGGTGTCTCTCGCGGACATCCAGCGCTGGGCGGGCTCGGGTGAACTGTTCGACACGGCCATGGTGTTCGAGAACTATCCGCTGAACTCCAGCCGCGGCCGGCCCCCGGGCGCCGGTCCCGACGCGGACCTCCCCACGGTCCTGAAGGTCCACTCGCGGGACCAGATGCACTATCCGCTGGGCCTGCTCGCCCTGCCGCGCGAGACCCTGCGGTTCTCGCTGGGCTATCTTCCGCAGGTCTTCGACGCCGAGCAGGTCAGGTCGGTGATCGCCGCGTTCCGCCGGGCGCTCAGGACGATCCTGGACACTCCGGGGACCGCGGTGGGTGCGGTCGCGCTCCTGGACCCGGAGGTGCGCAGCACGGTCCTGGAGAAGTGGAGCGGCTCGGACGACGTGCGGCCCGCCGAGCGGTTCACGGACCTGTTCGAGGAGCAGGTGGCCCGCACCCCCGGCAAGACGGCGCTGATCGCCCCCGACGGGGCTCTGTCCTACGCCGAACTCAACGCGTCCGCCAACCGTCTGGCGCGCCGCCTGGTCCAGCTGGGCGTCGGCCCCGAGCGCCCCGTGGCGATCGCGGTGCCGCGCCGCACCGAGCTCGTGGTCGGCATGCTCGCGGTGCTCAAGGCGGGCGGCATGTATGTGCCGATCGACCCGGAGTACCCGGCCGACCGCATCCGGCACATGATCGAGGACTCCGACCCGGCGCTGGTCCTGACCACGTCCGACGTGGACCCCCAGGTGCGGGAGGAGTGCTGCGGCCCGCTGACGTTCGTCATGGACGACCCGCAGACCGGGAGGTCGCTGCGTCAGCACTCCGGGATCAACCTCGTCGACGCGGACCGCAGCGGCCCGCTGCTGCCGCGCCACCCGGCGTACATCATCTACACGTCGGGCTCGACGGGCCGCCCCAAGGGCGTCGTCATCGAGCACCAGGCGCTGTCGGCGTTCGTCAGACACTGCCGTTCCTCGCAGGCCCCGGACATCTCGGGGCTGTCCGTGATGCAGGCCTCGGCGTCGTTCGACCAGAGTGTCGGCTCGCTGCACGCCCCGCTGATCAGCGGCGGCTGCGTGCGCCTGACGGATCTGCGGGATCTCGCCGAGACGGCCGTGACCGAACCCGGGTTCCGCCGGGCGACGTTCATGAAGGGCACCCCGTCGCACCTGGCTCTGCTCGCGACGATGCCCGAGACCGTCTCGCCCTCCGGGATCCTCACGCTGGGCGGCGAGGAACTGCGCGGCGAGGTCCTCGCTCCGTGGCGCGCGGGCATGCCGGAAGTGACCGTGGTGAACGTCTACGGTCCGACCGAGGCCACGGGCCACTGCCTGGAGCACTGGATCAGGCCGGACACCGCGCTGCCGCCGGGGCCGGTGCCGATCGGCACCCCGCACGAGGGGGTGCGGCTGTACGTCCTCGACTCGGCGCTGCGGCCGGTCGCCCCCGGCCTGGACGGTGAGGTGTATCTGGCGGGCGTTCAGCTGGCGCGCGGGTATCTGGGCCGCAGCCGGCTGACCGCCGAGCGGTTCACGGCCGACCCGTTCGGCGCGGCGGGCAGCCGTATGTACCGCACGGGCGATGTCGCCCGCTGGAACGACGTGGGCGAGCTGACGTTCGTCGGCCGCGCGGACCGCCAGATCAAGCTGCGCGGGTACCGCATCGAACTCGGCGAGATCGAGGCCGCCGTCGTGGCCCTGCCGGGCGCCGCCCAGGCGGCGGTCGTGCTGCGTGAGGACCAGCCCGGCGACCAGCGCCTCGTCGCGTACGTCGTGGCGGACCGCGGCGTGTGGGACGAGGCGGCGGCGTACACCGCGCTGGGCCGCGAACTCCCCGACTTCATGATGCCGTCGGCGTTCGTCACCCTGGACGCCCTGCCGCTCAGCCCGAACGGCAAGCTGGACCGCGCGGCCCTGCCCGCCCCCACCTACACCGGCCGGGTCTCGGGGCGGGCGCCCCGCACCCCCCGTGAGGAGATCCTCTGCGGCCTCTACGCGGAGGTCCTCTCGCTGCCGCAGGTCACGATCGACGACAACTTCTTCGACCTGGGCGGGCACTCCCTGCTCGCCACCCGCCTCGTCAGCCGCATCCGTACGACGCTGGGCGCCGAGCTCTCCATCCGCCAGTTCTTCGAGACGCCGACGATCGCCGCGCTCACCGGGGTGCTCGACCGGGCCGGCCGGGCGCGCACCGCTCTCACGGCGCGCCCGCGGCCCGAGCGCATCCCCCTCTCCTACGCCCAGCGACGCCTGTGGTTCCTCCACCGGCTCGAGGGCCCCAGCCCCACCTACAACATCCCGACGGCGCTTCGCCTCATGGGCCCTCTGGACCAGGAGGCCCTGCGCCGGGCGCTGCTGGACGTGATCGCCCGTCACGAGGTCCTGCGGACGACGTTCACCGAGGACGAGCACGGGCCCCGGCAGGTGGTGCTGGGCCCCGAGGACGTCCCGCTCGCCTTCGAGACGGCCGACACCACCGAGGCCGAGTACGAGGCCGATCTGGCGCGGGCGGCCCGTCACTGCTTCGACCTCGGTGCCGAGATTCCCGTGCGCGCCCGTCTGCTGCGCCTCTCCGCGCAGGAGCACGTCCTGCTGCTGCTCATCCACCACATCGCCAGTGACGCCTGGTCCCGTGCCCCGCTCGCGCACGACCTGACGAGCGCGTACACGGCCCGGTGCGCGGGCCGGGCGCCCGTGTGGGAGCCGCTGCCGGTCCAGTACGCCGACTACGCCCTGTGGCAGCAGGAGGTCCTCGGCGACGACGCCGACGCCGACAGCATCGCCGGCAGGCAACTCGCGTACTGGAAGGAACAGTTGGCCGGGCTGCCCGAGCAGCTCGACCTGCCCGCCGACCGGCCCCGCCCCGCCACCGCCGACCACACCGGCGACCGGGTGTCCTTCGCCGTTCCCGCGGAACTGCACGCCCGGCTCACCGAGTTGGCGCGCGCCACCGACACGACCCTCTACATGGTCCTGCAGGCCGCGCTCGCCACGCTGCTCGCCCGGCACGGCGCGGGCGAGGACATCCCCATCGGCACTCCCATCGCCGGTCGCACCGACGACGCCACCGACGACCTCATCGGCTTCTTCGTCAACACCCTCGTCCTGCGCACCGACACCAGCGGCAACCCCACCTTCCGGCACCTCCTGGGCCGCGTCCGGGACACCGACCTGGCCGCCTACGCCCACCAGGAGCTCCCGTTCGAGCGGCTGGTGGAGGCCCTCAACCCCACCCGCTCCCTCTCCCACCACCCCCTGTTCCAGGTGGTGCTCGCGCTGCAGAGCGCGGGCCCGCAGCGGACGGGCGGGGAGGCCGCCGCCCAGGGCGCCCCGTCCCTGCCGGGCGGTCTGGTCATCTCCGGCCTGGGCGGCACGGCGGCGACCGCCGCAAAGGTCGACCTCGGGTTCTCGGTGTCGGAGCGCCGGGCCGCGGACAACGCCCCCGCCGGGATCGTGGGCGTCCTCGACTACCGGACCGACCTGTTCGACCGCGGCACCGCCCAGGCGCTGGTCGACCGGTTCGTGCGGGTGCTCGCCGGGGCGGCCGGCCGCCCCGACCTGCCGCTGAGCCGGATCGACGTCCTCGGTCCCGAGGAACGGCACCGGGTCGTCGAGGAGTGGAACGCCACAGCCAAGGGCCTGACTCCGGCCACGCTGCCGGACCTCTTCGAGCGGCATGTACGGGAGCGGCCCGACGCCGAGGCCCTCGTCTTCGGTGACCAGTCGCTGAGTTACGGGGAACTCAACGCGCGCGCCAACCGGCTGGCCCGGCTGCTGGTCGCGCGGGGTGCCGGGCCCGAGCGCCGGGTCGCACTGGCGCTGCCCCGCTCCCCGGAGCTGGCCGTCGCCGTCCTCGCGGTGGTCAAGGCCGGTGCGGCCTATCTGCCGCTCGACCCGGGGCACCCGGCCGAACGGATCGCCGGGACGCTCCAGGACGCGGCACCGGTGGCGCTCCTCACCACGAGCGGCGTCGCCGCCTCGCTCCCGGACGTGGCCGTGCCCCGGATCCTGCTGGACGAGGAGCCGGCGGCCGGCGAGGCGGCGGGTGACCTGACCGACACCGACCGGCTCGCGCCGCTCCTGCCGTCGCACCCCGCCTACGTCATCTACACGTCCGGCACGACCGGCCGCCCCAAGGGCGTGACCGTCACGCACGCGGGGCTGCCCGGCCTGGTGGACATCTTCACCGCGCACTGCGGGGTCGTCCCCGGCAGCCGCGTCCTGCACCACCTGTCCCCCTCCTTCGACGGCGGGTTCTGGGAACTGTCGATGGGCCTGCTGACCGGGTCGACCCTGGTCGTCGCGGAGCCCGGCATCACCCCGGGCCCGGCCCTCGCGGACCTCGCGGTGCGGCAGGCGGTCACGCACGCGGCGATCCCGCCGGCGGTGCTCCAGCTGATCCCCGAGGGGGCGCTGCCCGCCGGCATGACGCTGGTCGTCGCCGCCGAGAGCTGCCCGCCGGAGCTGGTCGAACGCTGGTCCTCGGGGCGCCTGATGCTCAACTCGTACGGCCCGACGGAGGCGACGGTCTGCGCGACCATGAGCGGCCCGCTGACGGGTTCGGTCGTCCCGCCGATCGGCGCCCCGATCGCCGACACCGCCGTGCACGTCCTGGACGGCGCGCTCCAGCCGGTGCCGCCGGGTGTGCCCGGCGAGCTGTACGTACGGGGTCCCGGGCTCGCCCGCGGCTACCTCGGCAGGCCGTCCCTCACCGCGGGCCGTTTCGTGGCGAGTCCGTACGGGCCCGCGGGCGGCGTGATGTACCGCACCGGAGACCTGGTCCGCTGGAACGCCGACGGCGCCCTGGAGTACCTGGGCCGTACCGACACGCAGATCAAGCTGCGCGGCATGCGCGTCGAACCGGCGGAGATCGAGACCGTGGTGACCCGCCAGGCGGGGATCCGGCGGGCGGCGGTCCTGGTCCGCGAGGACTCGCCCGGCGACCGCCGCCTGGTCGGCTACGTCGTGCCGGACGCCGGTACGGCCGTGGACACCGCCACGCTGCGACAGCGGCTGCGCGAGCTCCTGCCCGAGTACATGGTGCCCGCCGCCTTCGTCGTCCTGGACGCGCTGCCGCTCACCGCGAACGGCAAGCTGGACCACCGCGCACTGCCGGCCCCCGAGTACCGCGCCACGGACGGGCGGGCCCCGCGCACGCCGCGCGAGGAGGCCCTGTGCCGGCTCTTCGCCGAGGTGCTGGAACTGGACCTGGTCGGTCCCGACGACGGGTTCTTCGACCTGGGGGGCCACTCGCTCCTGGCGATCCGGCTCGTGGAGCGGGCCCGCGCCGAGCTGGGCGTGGAGATGGCCGTGCGCGACCTGTTCGCCGCGCCGTCGGTCGCGGACCTCTCGGCGCGGCTCGCCGCGCGCGGCGACCACGAGCCGATGGAGCGCCTCCTTCCGCTGCGGGCGTCCGGCTCACGGCGTCCGGTGTTCTGCGTCCACCCCGGGTCCGGCATGAGCTGGTGCTACTCGGGTCTCGTCCGCCATCTGCCCGCCGACATCCCGGTGTACGGCATCCAGGCCGCGGGCCTCGACGGCGACGGGCGGCTGCCCGACACGTTGGAGGAGATGGCCGCCGAGTACGCCGATCTGGTCCAGCAGGCGCAGCCGCAGGGGCCGTACCGGCTGCTCGGCTGGTCGCTCGGCGGCAACGTGGCCTTCGCCATGGCGGGCGAGCTGCGCGCACGCGGCCAGGAGGTGGAGCTCCTGGCGTTCCTGGACGCCTACCCGCGCCGCGTGACGCAGGGCGAGGAGACCCCGCTGGCCGAGGTGTTCGCGCACAATCTGCGCGACGCCGGGTTCGACATCGGCACCGAGGAGCTCGCCGACGGCGCGTTCCCCGCGGCCCGCTACCGGGCGTTCCTGAACGCCGCCGGTGACCCGATGGGCCGGCTCGACGAGGCCGAACTGGCCGCGGTCCTCAAGGTGTTCATGAACAACGCCGGGCTGATGCGCGGCCACACGCCGGGCGCTTTCGACGGCGACGTGCTGGTCCTGTCGGCCGAGCGGGTGCCCGGCGACAAGCTGGCGCGCCGCGGCGCCGAATCGTGGCGCCCCTACGTGACGGGCCGTATCGAGCGGGTCGGTGTCGACGCCGACCACCTCGGGCTCGTCCAGTCCGACGCCGCGCTCGCGGTCGTCGGGCGTGCCCTGACCGAACGACTGGACTGAGCGAGGTCGCCCGACACCATGCCCGTGATCACCGTCAATGACATCAAGCTCAACTACTACGACAACAAGCCGCCCGGCGGCGGCCCCTCCGCGCCCACCGTGCTGCTCGTCATGGGCTCGGGCGGCAGCGGCCGGGCCTGGCACCTGCACCAGGTGCCCGCCCTCGTGGCCGCCGGCTTCCGGGTGATCAGCTTCGACAACCGCGGCATCGCCCCGAGCGACGAGTGCCCCGCCGGCTTCGGCATCGACGACCTGGTCGCCGACACCGCGGCGCTCATCGAGGAACTGCGCCTGGGCCCCTGCCTGGTGGCGGGCATCTCGATGGGGGCGCACATCGCGCAGGAGCTCGCCCTGGTCCGGCCCGAACTCGTCAGCCGCATGGTCCTGATGGCCACCCGGGCCCGCCCCGACGTGCTGCGCGACGCGCTGTCCCGCGCGGAGATCGAGCTGTACGACCGGGGCGTGGAGCTGCCCGCCGCCTACGCGGCGGTCGTGCAGGCCATGCAGAACCTCTCGCCCCGCACCCTCGACGACGACCAGCAGGCACGCGACTGGCTCGACATGCTGGAGCTGACCCGTGCCTCCGGACCGGGGCACCGGGCACAGCTCGGGGTGGGCCTCATGCCGGACCGGCGGGAGGCCTACCGCGGCATCAGGGCCGCCACCCGGGTCATCGCCTTCCAGGACGACCTGATCGCCCCGCCCGGCCTGGGCCGGGAGGTGGCCGACGCGATCCCCGGTGCCGAGTTCGAGGTCGTGCCCGACTGCGGGCACTACGGCTATCTGGAGTCTCCGGACGCGGTGAACAAGAGCATCGTCGAATTCCTGCGCGGATGAAGCAGGTGAAGCAGGTGAAGCAGACGAAGGGGATGAGGCGGATGAAGGGAATGAGGCGATGAAGGGGAGCACAGTGAAGGCCGGGCTCGAAGAGGATCTGACGGCCGGCGACGGAGAGCTGCTCGCTCTGGCACTCGAGGTGTGCCCCGGCTTCGAGCCCTCGGAGGTCGTCTACCGCAGCCGCACATCCCTGGTGGTCGGCGGCTCGCTGGACGGCATCGAGGCCCTCGCCAAGGTCCGTACGCCCGACTGGCGCCGGCAGTGCCTGCGCGAGATCGAGGCGTACGACCTCTTCGACGCGGCACCCCCTCCGGTGCCGGTGCCGCGTCGCTTCGGCTCCGACAAGGAGCGCGCGGTGCTCGTGATGGAACGGCTGGCCGGGGAGGTGGTGGCGCCGGACCGGTTCCCGGCCGGCCCCGTCTCCGGCGAGGATCTGGCCGGCGTGCTCGATGCCGTGGAGCGTCTGCGGCACTGGCACCCCAGCACGTCACGCGAGTGGTGGGTCGACTACCGGCCCATGCTGGAAGGCATGTACGCCCAGGGCGTGTTCGACGAGACGGACTGGACGGCGATGCTCGCGCTCCTCGAACTGTCCGGGCAGCCGCGGGAGTTCGGACACGGGGACCTGGTGCTCGCCAACGTGGTCCGCACCGGTGGTGGACATGCCCTGATCGACTGGGCGAGCAGCGCGGTGTATCTGCCCTGCCTCGATCTGGCCCAGCTCTGGATGCTCCTGGGGGAGGTTCCGGGCGCCCGGGAGCGGATCGAGACGGAGGTGGCCGGGCGCGGTGACGTACGGGACGGGCTCGCGCCCTTCCTGCTGAACCTGACGCTGCTGCTGTATCGCGAGCGGCGCGCCCACCAGCGGTTGACGGACGACGCGTCGAGGGAGCGCGCGGTACGGCTCGACGCCGCCTGGGAGCTGACCCGGGAACGGGTCGGGCACTGCCTGGCGACGGCGGCCTGACGGGGCGCACCGCAGGGCGCGACGAAGGGGCCTCCCGGTCATCGACCGGGAGGCCCCTTCGTCGCGGTGTCACTCTGTCACTCGATTGTCACTCGATGAGCAGTTGGTGGCTGGCGAGTTCGCGGTAGAGCGGGCTGCTGCCGGTCAGTTCGTCGTGCCGGCCCGCGGCGACGACCTCGCCGTGTTCGAGGACCACGATCTGGTCGCTGTCCACGACGGTGGAGAGCCGGTGGGCGACCACGAGCAGGGTCCGGTCGGCGGTGACCGTACTGATCGCGTTCCGCATGAGGGCCTCGTTGCGGGCGTCGAGGTTGCTGGTCGCCTCGTCGAGCAGCATGATCGGCGGCGCGGCCAGGAACGTGCGGGCCAGGGCGAGGCGTTGGCGTTCCCCGCCGGACAGCAGGACGCCGCCCTCTCCGACCTGGGTGTCCAGGCCGAGCGGCGCACGCATGATCACGTCTTCGAGGTTGACCGAGCGCAGCACCTCGCGCATGTCGTCGTCGGTGGCGTCGGGCGAGGCCAGGGAGAGGTTGTCACGGACGGTTCCGGCGAGGACCGGCGCCGACTGCTCGACATAGCCGAGGCTGTGCCGCAGTTCGCGGCGCGGCAGGTCGCGTACGTCGATCCCGCCGACCTTCACGGCGCCCGAGGTGACGTCGTAGAACCGTTCCACCAGCGACAGCAGGGTGGACTTGCCCGCTCCGGACGGGCCGACCAGCGCGGTGCGGGTGCCTCGGGGGACCGTGAGGGACACGTCCCGCAGGACTCTCTCGCCGCCGGCGTAGCCGAAGCTGACCCGGTCGAACTCGATGGCGGGCGGCCGTCCGGCGCCGGTGTCCGCCTCGGGCCGGGTCCGTTCGCGTACCGAGAGCGCGCCGCCGGGCGGCGTCCGCGGGATGCCGGGTGCGTCGGCGGCGTCGGCCGCACCGGCGGTGTCGGTCTCCTGCGGCAGGTCCACCATCTCCTCGATGCGCTGAAGGGCGCCGAGCCCCGACTGGAGCCGGGAGTAGGCGGTCAGCGCGCGGCCGAGCGGGAACCAGAGCATGAACAGGAAGAGCACGAACGCGACCATGTCGCCGACCTGGATCGCGCCGCTGGCCACCCGGGCGCCGCCGAGGCCGAGGACGACGAGGAACGCCACCTGGATGGTGGTCGAGGTGATCGGGTTGATCATCGCCTGGAGCTTGGCGATGCGCATTCCGGCGGTGTAGGCGTCCTTGGCGTAGCCGTCGACGGCGCGCGCCTCCCGCTCTTCGGCGCCGCTGGCGCGGATCGTGCGGACGGCGGAGATCGCCCGCTCCACGGCGGACGTCATCTCACCGATGCGGTCCTGGGCGTCCCGGGACGCTCCGCGCACCCGGCGGGAGAGCCCGACGACCGCGACGACGCCCAGGCCGAGGCCCAGGGCGGTGGCCGCGAACAGGGTGGGGTCGATCAGGCACATCATGACCGCGGAGCCGCCGACCATGACGACGTTGGTCACGGTGTCGAACAGGCCCGAGGTGACCACCGCGCGCAGCAGCGTGGTGTCGGCGCCGACGCGGGAGAGCAGGTCTCCGGTGCGGCGCTGGTCGTACTCCGTGATGGGCAGCCTGAGCAGCCGGGCCACCAGGCGGCGGCGGGCGGTGAGGACGAGGCCCTCGGCGGCGCGCTGCAGCATGTAGTCGCGCACTCCGCTGAGCACGGCCACCACGATGAGGACGCCGATGAGCAGCGCCACCAGCCGGCCCACCGGCTTGTCGGCCTCGATGTCGGCCAGCACGTCACGGGTCAGCACCGGCTGGCTGAGGGTAAGGAGGGTCACGACCAGGGAGAGCACCGCAACGATCCCCAAGGTCGGCCAGTGGCCCTGGAGATACGGGAACAGGGAGCGCAATCCGACCTTCCGGGCCGGCGGGGCGGGCGGCTCCGGCTTCGGCGTGATCGCCGCCCCGGCGCGCGGAGCGGGCGGCCGCTCCCTGGTCTGCGTGCTCGTCATCGGACTCCAACTCCTGTTTCACTGCGGGGGATTCGCCGGTCAGGCGGGCTGCGCCACGTCTCCGAGCACATAGCCGTCAGCCGGGCGCATCGCGCGCGAGCGACGCAGATCGGTCATCACGAAGGTGCGCTGCAGCCAGCGGTCGGTGCCGTCGTAGCGGGGAGTGAATTCGGTACGGCCGTGGACGGTGACGCGGTTGTCGACGATCGCCAGCTCTCCCGGAGCGAGGCGGTGGGTCGCCGCGGTCGCGTCGAAGTGGTCCTGCAGTTCGCGCAGAGCCTCGGCGGCCCGGTGGGTGACCGGCTTGGTGGCCGCCAGGTCGACCCGGATGTCGGGGTCCGACGGGTCGCCGGTGAGGACCGGGGCGGGCGGCTCCTCGACGTCGCCCATGTTGAAGGAGGGCGGGGGCGCGGTGATGAACTCCGGGGCCCACAGGGTCTCCAGGGCGTGGTCGGAGAGCAGCGGGAGCACCTGCCGGACGCAGGCCGTCCGCAGGCCGGCGCGGCCGGTGGGGTCGGCCCTCAGGCACAGCAGCATCACGAAGTCGGGGCGGTGCTCGTGGAAGGCGTTCTCGTTGTGGAAGGTCAGCAGCGTCGAGCCGGCGTTGCCCTGGAACTCCTCCATGCCCGGGACGGGCACGACGTCCTGGACGAGGGCACCGCCCTTCTCGGGCCGGAACGCGCCGGGGTCGCCGAGACCGCAGGCGATCATCAGCAGGACGGCGGCGCCCAGTGCGGGCTCACGCTGTACGGAGCCGTTGACGCTCGGGGTCGGCGGCAGGCCCAGGGCGTCGACGGGCAGTCCGCGCAGCAGCAGCCCGCCGCCGGGGCCGGAATCCCGACGGAATTCGGCGAGGGTTCTGCGCAGGGCGACCGGCAATTCGTGCCATGAATTCCTGGCGGCCTCGACCCATTCGACGTCGTCTGGGCGTCCGGTCGCCTGAGTGGCGAGTTTCCAGGCTACTTCCTCGACGAGTTCCGCATCCGACGGGTCCAGTGTCACGTCGTAGCGCGGAGCCGATCGTTCGGCATTCGCAGCCATTTACAGAGCCTCCGTCCACGGTATTTTGCGTGCACTCCGGACGCTATGGCGGCGCGTTATCGGCCGCGTATCGACTGAGCATGAACGGATATCCCGGTTCCGTCTCCGCGGTCACGTTTCACAGGCCTGGGGTCAGTCCCCCAGCTCGGCCAGTTCGAGGAGCAGGTCCTTGACCTCGGTCGCGGCGACGGCGTCCCGGGGGCGCGCCCTGGGATCGGAGACGAGGAGCACGGGAGCGTCCCGGGGGTCGTCGGGCAGCCGTCCGTGGCTGCCGCGCACCCGGGAGGGGTCCAGCGGGATCACGTTCATCGTGTAGCGCAGGCCCAGCTTCTTGCGGGCCAGGGCGGCCGCCGCGCGGAGCCTGGCCTTCGGGTCGGTGTGGTCGAAGTGCAGTTCCGCCGGGTCGTAGCCGGGCTTGCGGTGGATCTCGACGGTGCGGGCGAAGTCGGGGGCCCGTGCGTCGTCCAGCCAGTAGTAGTACGTGAACCAGGCCTCCGGCGCGGCGACCGCGACGAGTTCACCGGCGCGCTCGTGGTCGAGGCCGTGCTCCTTCTTGCCGGTCTCGTCGAGCACCTGCGCCACGCCGGCGAGGCCGTGCAGCAGTTCGGCGACGCGGGGCCGGTCGGCCGGGTCGCGTACGTAGACGTGCGCCACCTGGTGGTCGGCGACGGCGAAGGCCCGGGACGTCCAAGGGTCCAGGTACTCCATGCCGTCCTGGGTGTGCACGGTGAGCAGACCGGCCCGCCGCAACGCCCGGTTGATGTGGACGGGCCTGCTGACCGGGGTGATGCCGTACTCGCTCAGCACCACGACGGTGACGCCCTCGCGGCGGGCGTCGTCGAGCAGCGGTGCCAGGGTCCGGTCCAGCTCGGCGGCGGCGCGGCGGGCCTGGCGGCTGTCGGGCCCGTACCGCTGGAGGTCGTAGTCGAGGTGCGGCACGTAGACCAGGTTCAGGTCGGGCCGGTGGGTGCGCAGCAGGTAGCGGGCGGCGTCGACGATCCAGCGGGAGGAGACGATGTCCGCGGTGGGCCCCCAGTAGCGGAACAGCGGGAAGCGGCCGAGGCGTTCGGTCAGCTCCTCGTGGAGCGAGGGCGGCCGGGTGTAGCAGTCGGGCTCCTTGCGGCCGTCGGCGTAGTACACCGGCCGGGGGGTGACGGTCCAGTCGACGTCGGCACCCATCGCGTACCACCAGCAGACGTTGGCGACGGTGTAGCCGGGCCGCAGCGCGCGGGCCGCCTGCCAGATCTTCTCGCCGCCGACGAGCCGGTTGTGCTGCCGCCACAGCAGCACCTCGCCGAGCTCGCGGAAGTACCAGCCGTTGCCGACGATGCCGTGGCCGGCCGGCGGTTCCCCGGTCAGCAGGGTGGACTGCACCGAGCAGGTGACCGCGGGCAGGACGGTGTCCAGGCGGGCACCGAAGCCGCCGTCGCGCAGCGCCGCGAGGTGCGGCATGTGGCGCAGGAGCCGTGGGGTGAGGCCGACGACGTCCAGCACGAGCAGGCGCTTCACGAGGCGTTCTCCTCCGTCAGGCCGAGCGCGGTCAAGGTGTCGCGGGTCCAGGCGAGTTCACCGGCGATGCCGTCGACGAGCCCGCTGTCGGCGGGGGCGCCCGGCAGCACCGGCCAGGTGTAGGTCTCGACCTCGACGTGGTCGGTGAGCGCGGCCGGGCCGCCGAGCAACGCGGCCAGCGCGGCCACCAGTTCGGGGCGGGTGCTGCGCAGGGGTGGCGGCAGGTCCCGCTGCACGGGTACGTGGTAGTGGATCCGCCATGCCGCGTCGCCCGGCAGCGCGCCGTCGAGCGCCTCAGGCAGGTCGTCCACGGCCAGGGGGCCGTCCGGCGCCGCTTCCCGTGTCTGGTGGAGGAACCGCTGCTCGGCGAAGCCTTCCAGCGCGGCGCGGGCGGCCGGGTCGGCCGGCCGGTCGGCGTGGACGGCGCAGGACGCCTGTGTCTTGACGACGGGCAGGGCGGCGGCCAGCCGGGCGATGGCGGGACCGGGTTCCTCGAAGGCGACGGCGAGGTGGCAGGTGTCCACGCAGACACCCAGCCACTCGGGGTCGGCAGCGGCGAGCAGCCGCACTGCCTGGCCGGTCGTCTCGATCAGGCATCCGGGCTCCGGTTCGAAGCCGACGCGGACCGTGCGCCCGCTGGTCGCGGCGAGGTCGGCGAGGCCCTCGGCCAGCAGGTCGAGGTGACGCCGGGCGAGGTCGCCGCGGCCGGGCGACCACGGTTCGCGCCAGGCCAGCGGCAGGGTCGAGACGGAGCCGCGAGCCGCGTCGGCCGGCAGCAGCTCGGCCAGGACGCGGGCGCAGGCCAGGGTGTGGTCGAGGCGGGCCCGTTCCGTCCAGTCCGGCCGGTACACCGCCTTCTTGACGGTCGGGGCGTGAAAGCCCGCGTAGGGGAAGGCGTTGAGCGTGACGACCTCGATGCCGCGCAGGTCCAGTTCCTCGCGGAGTCCTTCGAGGGCTGCCCGGTCGTCGGCCAGGGCTGTCACGACCGGGGCGGCCAGCCACAGTCCGAGGCCGATCCGGTCGGCGCCGAGGCGTCGGCGCACCGGCTCCCCGTAGCGGGCCAGCTGGCCGAGGACACCTTCGAGGTCCTCCGCCGCATGCACGTTGGTGCAGTAGGCCAGGTGGACGGTGGTGCCGTCGGCGTGCCTGAGGCGCACGTCGGGCTACCTCTCCCCGCGTCGGATCGAGCTGCCCTCGAACTCGGCGGGGACGGCGGACGGGTCGTCGGGGCCATCGAGTTCGAGCCGCCCGCTCTGACCGTAGAAGGCGACCGGGTTGCGCCACAGCACCTGGTCGACGTCGTCCTCGCCGAACCCGTCGGCGAGCATGGCGTCGGCGGTGCGCCGCGTCTTCAGCGGGTCGCTTCGGCCCCAGTCGGCGGCGGAGTTGACGAGCATCCGCTCGGTGCCGTACTCCCGCAGCAGCGCGACCATGCGGTCCTCGCTCATCTTGGTCTCGGGGTAGATCGAGAACCCCATCCAGCAGCCGCTGTCCGCGACGTCGCGCACCGTCACCTCGTTGAGATGGTCCACGACGACCCGGGCGGGGTCGATGCCGGACTCGCGGACCACATCGAGGGTGCGGCGGGTGCCGTTGCGCTTGTCGCGGTGCGGGGTGTGCACCAGGACGGGGAGTTCGTACTCGACGGCGAGTTGCAGCTGGAGGGCGAACGCCTTGTCCTCCTGCGGCGTCATGGAGTCGTAGCCGACCTCGCCGACGGCCACCACCCGGTCCTTGACCAGGTAGCGCGGCAGTACGTCGAGGACCTCGGTCAGGCGGGGGTCGTTGGCCTCCTTGGGGTTCAGGGCCAGCGCGCAGTGGTGCCGGATGCCGAACTGCTCGGCGCGGTGGGGTTCCCAGCCGAGGAGCGAGTCGAAGTAGTCGGTGAACGAACCGACCGCGGTGCGGGGCTGGCCCAGCCAGAAGGCAGGTTCCACCAGCGCACGGACCCCGGCCGCCGCCATCGCCTCGTAGTCGTCGGTGGTGCGGGACGTCATGTGGATGTGCGGATCGAAGATGCGCGTCACGCCGTGGCCTCCGTCGGTACGGGATGAGTGTGCAGAAAGTCCAGGATGTCGGGCGGGACCTCCCTGCCCGCGGCGCGCCGCTCGTGCGCGAAGTCGGCCATCATCCGGCCGAGTTCGGCGTCGGCCCGCTCGTCGAGGCCGGCCACCACGGCCAGCGGGATGCCGACGAACACGCACTTGAGGACGGCCTGCCGGAAGGCGGGGGCGGGCAGACGGTGACCGCTGTAGGGGCCGAGGGCCGCGGCGATCAGCCGGGGGTCGTTGGACCGGACGGCGTCCTCGACCAGCGGCAGCCCCCGGTCACCGAGGTCGCCGGCGGCGTCGAGCAGCGGCAACGACCGCAGGACGGCCCGCCGTTCGGCCGCGTCCCCGGTGCGGTACAGGCGCTCCGCGACGACCGCCGGATCGGCGCCGCCCGGTGGGAGCGCGACAAGCAGCAGTGCGCGTACGGCGTCGTCGACGCTCCAGGCGGGCCCGGCCGCCGGTCCGACGCGCAGGACGGCGCGGCCGCAGCGGCGTGCGGCGACGGCGAAGAGGGCGTCGACGGCGCGCGGGTCGGCCCGTACGGCAGCGCGCGCCTGTGCCAGCCAGTCGGCGGCGGATTCCGGCAGGGCGGCGGTGAGTTCGTCGGCCGTCGTGCCGGGGGCGCGGGCGGTCACGCGGCCGCTCCCCGCGCCGCTTCGCGGGCCCGGGTCTCGGCCGCGCGCAGGAAGTCCAGGGAGCGCCGGGCCACTTCCGGGGCGGCGTGGCTGTGCCGGGGCAGTTCCACGGAGACCAGCCCGCGGTAGCCGGTATCGGCAAGGGCGGACAGGACCGGCGGGAAGTCGATCTCGCCGCTGCCGAACTCCAGGTGTTCGTGGATGCCGCGGCGCATGTCCTCGATCTGCACGTTCACCAGGCGGTCGGCCGAGCGTCGTACGCAGTCGGCGACCGGTTGCGGTTCCAGGCAGCGGCAGTGCCCGATGTCGAGGGTGAGGCCGAGGGCGGACGGGCCGTCGAGCCGCCGGTGCAGCTCCTCGTAGGCGTCGAGGGTGTCGATGAACATGCCGGGCTCGGGCTCGAAGCCGAGGGTGACCCCGGCGTCCTCGGCGGCCTCGACGACCGTGGCGCAGCCGGCGAGGAGCCGGTCCCAGACGGTCTGTTCGGGGATGCCGGCGGGGGCGGTGCCGCTCCAGAAGGACACCGATTCGGCGCCGAGTTCGGCAGCGATCCGTACGGCGCGCAGCAGGAGGTCGACCCTGCGCTCCGCACCCTCGGGGGACATCAGCACCGGCTGGTGCTTGCGCCAGGGGTCCAGCACGTAGCGGCCGCCGGTCTCGATGACGACGGCGAGACCGAGCCGGTCGAGCAGCCCCGCCAGCCGCCGCAGGCGCCGCGGCAGGTCGTCGGCGAACGGGTCGAAGTGGCGTGGGTCCAGGGTGAGTCCGACGCCTTGGTAGCCCAGGTCGGCGAGGACGGTCAGGGCGTCCTCCAGGGGGTGGTCGCCGAAGCCGTTGGTGCCGTATCCGAATCTCGTCGGGGCGGTCATGTGGGGGACACCTTTCTGCCGAGCCGGCGGGCCCACGGGAACGCGCCGGCCAGCGCGGCGCCCGCGGCGCCCCGACCCGCGGTCGCGGTCAGCGCCGCCTGCAGGGGGATCAGTCCGTGGATACCGGCGGCCACGGCCTGCCGGACGCGCAGCGACGACGGAGTGCGGGCGGCGGCGAGCTGGGCCCGTCCGCCGTCGCCCGCGTACACCGCCGTGAGCAGGGCGGCGGACGCCCGGTCCAGGAGCGGCCGGTGGCGTCCGCGCAGCAGTACGCAGGCGCTGATCACGCCGCCGACGGCCAGCGCCTGCAAGGGCATCGACCGAGGTGCGCCGCCGACCTCGTACCGGCTCAGCCGCGTGACCATGCCGGTGTGCAGGCCGATGGTGGCCGCGGCGGGCAGGGCCCGGCGCAGTCCGCCGGGTCCGGCCCCGGCCAGCACGTTCAGCGCGCGGGCCGTCGCCATGGCCGCGGCACCGGCCGGGGTGGGTTTGAGAGCGAGGTCGTACGCCCAGACGACCCCGGCCAGGGGCAGCGCGGTCGCCAAGCCCCGGCGGCCGCGTGCGAGCGCCGCGAGGCCGAGGCCCGCCGCGGTGAGGCCCCCGGCCACCGCGAGGGCCGCGGCCGGGGTGACGGCCCCGCTGGGGATGGGGCGTTCGGGCCGCTCGACGGCATCGAGTTCGCGGTCCGCGTAGTCGTTGAGTGCCATTCCGGCCCAGTACAGGCAGACGGAGGAGGCCACCGTGCCGAGCAGGGAGGGCGACAGCGGCACCCGCGCCGCCGCCGCGCCGGCGAGGAGGTCGCCGGGGACGGACAGGGCGGCGGGGGCGCGGACCAGGCGGGCCAGGTCGTGCGGCCGTGGCAGCGCCGTCACGTCCCCGCCCCCGCCGTACGCGCCCAATCGACCAGGGTGGCGTACTGCGCCGCGAGGTCGTGCTCGGTGGTGGCGACCGGGTCCTTGAAGAAGAAGCCCAGTTCCGGCACCGGTCCCACGGCGCCGGTCCGGTGCGCGAGGGCCATGAACCGGGCCAGGTCGAGGACGAGCGGTGCCGCCAGTGAGGAGTCGCAGCCCTGCCAGGTGAACTGCAGGGACATGCGGGCGCCGAGGAAACCCTCGAACGTCACGTGGTCCCAGGCGGTCTTCCACTCCCCCAGGTCGGGGACGTGGTGGATGTGCACGCCGCCGTCCACGGGGTGGCCGAGCACGGCTTCGAGGACCAGACCCTTGGACTCGCTCTTGCTGACGACGCGTTCCGGGTCCGCGAGGGTGGCCCCGTCGCCGCCGCCGAGCAGATTGGTGCCGGACCAGGAGCGCACCCGCAGCGCACGCCGGGCGAACATCGGCGCGAGCACCGACTTGACCAGGGTCTCCCCGGTCTTGCCGTCGCTGCCGGCGTACGGCAGGCCCTGCTCCCTGGCGAGTTCGTCCAGGGCGGGCAGCCGCGCCCCCGTCGACGGGGTGAAGTCGACGAAGGCGCAGCCGGCCCGCAGCGCCGCGTACGCGTACAGGGAGCTGACGGGCAGCGGCCGCTCGCCGCGGGCCAGGGCGTCCCGCAGCGCGGACAGCGAGGCGTGGCCGGGGTGCGGCACGGCGGGCGGCTGGGTGGAGGAGACGTTCACCACGACGACCCGGTCCAGGCCCAGGCGTTCCCGGAACCCGGTGAGGTCGGCGGTGAGCGCCTCGGCGGCCGCCGACTGGTCGCCGGTCTCGGTGCCGGGCGGGGCGGGCCTGATCTCGGTGTCGGCCGCGGCGAGTTCCGCGCCCAGGACGCCGGGCAGGCCCCGCGGGACGACACCCGCCTCGGCGAGCTGCTCGGCCCGCTTGACCAGGTCCGTGTCGACGACGTCGTGTCCGCCGAAGACCAGGTCGTCGAAGCCGGGCAGGGGCACCCCGTGGAACGGTTCGAGGGCGCTCACACATCCGGTGGCCGGCACCAGTCCCGCACGCAGCGCGGCAGCGCCGACGACGGTCGTCGTCGCCACCGAACCACGCGCCCCCACCAGCCAGATTCCTGTACGCATGGTCTCTCCTCCTGGGCCCGGGTCGTCCGTCAGCTCATGCCTTCGGGCAGCGGGTAGGACAGGAAGTCACGGTCCAGCCGGCGCACGCTGCGCGGCAGCCACTTCGCCGCCTCGCGGGCCACGACGGCGCGCGGCAGCGGCTCCTTGACCTCCATCTGGGTGGGCTTGGCGATGGTCTGCAGGGCCCAGGCCATCGCGTTGACGGGGGCTATCCGCTCCCAGCGCGGGCGGTCGACGTCCAGCAGCATCATCGCCCGCATGAAGATGAACCAGATGTGGTAGCCGGGGGGCGGGTTGCCGTTCATGGTGTGCACCGGGCGCGCACGTCGGGGGTCGTAGAGCACGCCCTGGGCGAAGTCGGCGAAGGCGCCCACGAGTCCGCGGCCGTACGGCTTGTAGAGGCTGTCGAAGACGCCGAGCTGCGCCTTGGACAGCACCTGGAGGGGCTGCTTGATCGGGGTGACGTACTCGATGAAGTTGTTCGGGTAGTCACTGGTCCTGGCCATGGCCATCCAGGTGTCGAAGATGGCCCGTTCCCATTTGTCGCCGAGGGCGGTGGCGATGTCGGTGTAGGCCTGCTCCAGCTCCGGCGCCACGTTGTAGAGCGTGGTTTCGTCGAACAGGTACCAGAGTTCGTTGGCCCTGCGGTCGCCCAGCATGCCGGGTACGTCGGGGAAGTCGCCGCCGTGGCGGGCGGCGGCCGGTTCGGCGGCACCGGCGGGGGCGGCGGTGAGGAGGCCGCCGGCGCCGAGGCCGAGGGCCGCGGCGGTTCCGACGGTCGTGGACAGCAGCCGTCTGCGGCCGAGGTGGTTCGACATGGAGTTCCCCTTGGATCTCTCGTGCGGACAGGTTCGACGTGCGCGTGGTACGAGAGCGGTGGTGCGCCGGCGGCCTGGCAGGGCGCCGGATTCTGTGGCGGCCGGTCAGTGCGACCGGTCGGGCAGGGGCGGCAGATCGGCTTCCGCGTCGTGGCGCTGGATCCAGGACACGTCCTGGACCAGGGACGACATCGTGCCCGTGGCCGCCTTGCCGTCCTCGTCGGGCCGTAGCCGCTGGGAGCCGCCGCCGCGGGAACCGAGCTGGACCCGGGTGGTGTGCGGCCTGCGGACGGCTTCGTAGGAGCGCAGTGCGCCCGCGATCCGCCGTCGCGTGGCGTCGGTCGCGGGTGCGGCGTCGTCCAGTGCGTCGAGACAGTGCGCGAGGACCGCAGCGTCCTCGACGGCCTGGCTGACGCCCTGTCCGTGGTGGGGCAGCATGGGGTGCGCCGCGTCGCCGAGGAGGGTCACCGCGCCGCTGCCCCAGCGGGTGAGCGGCTCACGGTCGTACAGCGCCCAGCGCCGTGCCTCGCGCACCGCGGCGACCAGCGACTTGACGTCGGGGTTCCAGCCGCTGAAGACCGCGGCGAGCGCGTCGAGGTCGCCGGGCGCGCTCCAGGACTCCAGGCGCCAGTGCGGGTCGGGCACGACGGCCACGAAGGTGAGGAACTCCCCGCCGCGCACCGGGTAGACCAGCAGGCGGGCGTCGGGTCCCGCCCACACGAGCAGGGTGTCGCCGGGCAGGTCGGGAACCTGGTCGCGCGCGACGAGTCCCCGGAACGCGCTCTGGCCGGAGAAGACGGCGGTATCGGGTCCGGCGACGGCCCGGCGCACCACCGAGTGGGCCCCGTCGGCGCCGATGAGGACATCGGTCTCGGCGGTGGTGCCGTCGGCGAACTCCAGCCGGATCACGGGGGCGGTGTCGGTGAACCGTTCGAGCCGGTGTCCCACCCGCACGGTGCCCGGCGGCAGCGACTCGGCGAGCATGGTGTGCAGATCGGCACGGTGGATCGTGTAGTAGGGCGCCCCGAATCGAGCGAGCCACTCCTCGCCCATGGGCTGGCGCACCAGGGTGGTCCCGCCGGACCACTCCCGCACCTCCATCCCGACGGGCCGCACGCCGCTCGCGCGCAGCCGCTCGCCGAGGCCCCAACGTTGCAGGATGCGGCTGCCGTTGGGGCCGAGGTGCATGCCCACGCCCGCCTCTTTGAGTTCCGGCGCCTGTTCGTAGACGCGTACCTCGTGGCCCTTCCGGGTCAGGGCGAGGGCGGCGGCGAGCCCGCCGATGCCGGCCCCGACGACCGCGATCCGCACCTTCGGTGCCATCAGCCCCTCACCTCGTGGACGGGTTCCGCGCCCGACCAGACGACGGCGGCGGAGCCCCAGGTGAGGCCACCGCCGAAGGCGGTCAGGATCAGGCGGTCCCCGGTGCCGATACGTCCTTCGGTGGCCGCGTCGGCCAGGGCGAGGGGGATGGAGGCGGCGGCCGTGTTGCCTACGTCCGCGATGTTCGAGATCACCCGCTCCGGTGGCAGGCCGAGGCGTTTGGCGACCGACTTGAGGATGCGGATGTTCGCCTGGTGGCCGACGAACGCGTCGACGTCCGCCATGTCCCACCCCACCTTCCCGGCGACGGAGCGGGCGGATTCCGTCATGGTGGTGACGGCCCGGCTGTAGACGTCGCTGCCCCGCATGGTGAGGTACTCGCCGCGCGGCGGGATGGTGATCAGATCGTCCCCGGTGCCGTCGCTGCCGAGTTCGGTGTGCAGCACGGCACCTGGGTCGCTCGTCCGGCCACGCTCCAGGAGGACAGCGCCCGCTCCGTCTCCGAAGACGACGGCCGTCGTCCGGTCGTCGGGGTCCACGATCGAGGAGTAGGCGTCCGCGCCGATGACCAGGGCCCGGTCGCAGCTGCCCGCGGTGATCATCGAGGAGGCCACGGTGAGCCCGTAGACGAACCCGGAGCAGACGGCGGACAGGTCGAACGCGGCGGCCGCCAGGCCCAGTTGGGACGCCACCCAGGGGGCGGTCGCGGGGCAGCGCCGGTCCGGCGTGGTGGTCGCGAGCAGGACGAGGTCGCAGCCGTCGCGCCCGGCCGACTTCAGCGCGGCGGCTCCGGCGGCGACGGCGAGGCCTCCCGTGCCGGTCCCCTCGGAGACGCGGCGACGCCGTTCGATGCCGGTACGGCTGTGGATCCAGGCGTGGTCCGTGTCGAGGTGCTGCGACACCTCGTCGTTGGTGACGACGGCCTCCGGCAGGCAGGTGCCCAGGCCGGTGACGACGGCGCCGACCCGGTCATTCGCCGCGGTCATGGACGGCACCTCCTTCCGAGGACGCGGACGACGCCGACACCGGGGCGGGCCCGGCGTGGGCGAGGGCCGTATGGAGTTCCGCGAAGTCCTGGCGGGCGATGGGTGCGGTGATCAGCTCCTCGGGCACGCCGAGTTCCCGCATCAGTTCCGCTGCGTCGAGGGGGGCGCCGGCGGCCTCGTGGCGGATCTCTTCGAGGCGCAGGACCGCGTCCTGGTCGAGGATTCCGGCCCTCAGCGCGGCGAGCGCGTGCTCCAGTACGCAGGTCGCCGCGTACTGGCCGAGGAGGCGCTCGGACAGGGGGGTCTCGGTGTGGGCCGCCCAGTGGCCGATCGCCAGCGTCTGGTGGACGGCGCGGGTCCACTGCGCGCTGGCCTCGCCCGGACCGTGCCGCTCGACGTGGTCGAGCAGGACGTCGCAGACGGCCCGCAGCCGGCGGGCGGCGTCCAGACCGCCGGCCCCGGCGACCGCCTCGTCGAGCACGGTGTCGAACTCCTTGCGGTGGCGCAGGGCGAAGCGGGACGCCTGGTAGCCGAGGACGGTGTTGTCCCCGCCGAAGGTGACGGCGATCTCGTAGTCGTGGAGCAGGGGCGTGATCTGGTTCGCGTCGTGGTATCCGAGTCCACCGCACAGTTCCCGCGTCTCGGCGAGGGTGTGCCGGGCGTCGCCGGTGCATCCGGACTTCCCGCAGGAGATCAGCGCGTGCAGCACCTGGTCGCGGGCCGGTGCTCCCTGTGCGGCGCGGGCGACCGCGATCTCGGACAGCGCCTCCATGGCGTGCCGGGCGGCGAGGGACCGGCCCACGGCGGTCGACAGCCGCATGCGGTAGTGCTCGTGACCGATCAGCGGTCTGCCGAAGGTCTGCTTGACGGCCGCGAAACGGGTGGTGATCGCGCAGGCGAGGAGCTGCGCGTACGCCGCGCCCACCGAGGGGAAGAGCCGCTCGTGGGTGAAGGTCGCCAGGCACTCCTCGAACCGCCGGTGGCGCGGCAGCGGGGAGCGGTAGGTGCCGTCCGCGTCGATCAACGCCCAGCGGTTCATCAGGGCGGACACCGGCAGGCGGTAGTCCGTGAAGGAGAGGACGCCGGTCTGGTTGGCGGTGACGCCGCCCTTCGGCTCGGCCCGTCCGATGCGCACACCGGGCAGCACCCTGCCGCCTTCGCGCAGCGGAACCCGTATCCAGTGGTGGCCCTCGTCCCGTCCGCCGACGTGCAGCCGGCTCAGCACCATGGCCACGTCGCCGGTGTGCAGGCTGTTGCCGATCCACACCTTGCTGTCGGCGGGCCGGGGCGTGTTCAGGACCAGCGTCCCGCTCTGCGGGTCGTAGGTGGCGGTGGTCCGCACCTGCTTCAGATCCGAGCCGGCGTGCAGCTCGGAGCCGGCGAAGCAGTACACCTTGGCCATGCGGTCGATCTCCGGGCCGTAGGAGCGCAGTTGCTGCTGCCCGCCGTGGCTGAGCAGTGCGTCACCGGCGATCTGGTGGGAGACCAGGACGTTGAGCAGGGACAGGTCGTACGCACCGATCCAGCCCATGGTGCGCAGGAAGTCGGGGAAGCGGGCGCTGTCGCCGCGGCCCAGCCAGAGGGAATTCGCCGTGAAACCGGCACCGTTGAGGAGTTTCGCCCGGCGAAGCGTCAGCAGACTGTAGTCGAGAACGCTTCCGTCGTCCGGTCTGATGGTGGCGAACTCGGGCCCGGACAGGACCCGGGCCAGCTCTTCTTCGCGTTGCGTCATGGACTCTCCTGGGATGGGTCGCACGGATCTGTGCCTGCGCGCGGTCGTGCCGGGTCAGGCGTCCAGCACCAGCGCGCAGTTGCTGCCCCCGAATCCGAAGGAGGTGCTCACGGCGACGGTTCCGCCGTGGCTGCGCGCGCTGCCGAGGACCAGGTCCAGTTCGGGCAGGTCGGGGTCGGCCCGCTCCGTGTGCGCGATCGGCGGCAGGGTGCCGCTGCGCAGGCTGCGCAGGGTCAGCACGGCCTCGATGGCGCCGGCCGCGCCGAGGGTGTGGCCGAGCAGCCCCTTGTTCGCGGTGACGGACGGTCCGTGGGGGAAGAGGCGGGCGATGAGCCGGGCCTCCGTCTGGTCGTTCTGCGGTGTCGAGGTGCCGTGCGCGTTGACGGTCGTGACGTCCCGCGCTGTCATGCGGGCCGCGGCCAGCGCCTGTTCCACGGCCGCCGCGGCGCCCGCCCCGTCGGGGCGGGGGGACGTGGGGTGATGGGCGTCGGACGTGCTGCCGTAGCCGAGGAGCCGGCCGAGTACGTCGGCGCCCCGGGCGTAGGCCTTCGCCGGCTTCTCCATGACGACGGCCGCCGCGCCCTCGGAGATGACGAAGCCGTCGCGGTCCGCGGCGAACGGCCGTGACGCGTCGGGACCCTTGTGCTCGGAGAGCGCGCCCATGCGGGCGAATCCGGAGACCACGAGGGGGGTGACGGCCGCGTCCGTGCCGCAGGCGATGACCGTGTCGCAGACCCCGGCGTCCAGCAGCGTCTTGCCGAGGCCGAGCGCCGAGGCGCCCGACGCGCAGGCGGCCGCCACCGTGTGGCTGGGCCCGGTGATCCCGTACCGCACGCTGAGGGTGCCCGCCGCCATGTTGATCAGTGATCGGGGGTGCAGATACGGCGAGACCATCTCGGGGCCGTGGCGGTCGAGCCGCCGGTGCTGCTCCTCCAGCGTGGTGACCCCGCCGAAGGCGCACCCCACCACGATGCCGACCCGGCTGCCGTCCCAGCTCCGCGGGTCGAGCCCCGCCTGGACCAACGCCTCGTCCACCGCCGCCAGGGCGAACCGGATGAAGGGGTCGGTACGGGCGGTGCCGCGCCCGGTGAGCTGCCCCGGCCGCAGGGGCGGCACGCGCAGGCTGTGCCACGCCCCGGTGCCGGCCAGCGGCTCCGGGTCACCGGACTCCAGGGACCTGGCCGCGCACAGCGCCTCCCAGGTCGTGTCGGAGTCGGTGCCCGCCGGGGTCACCAGGCCGGCACCCGTGATGGCGACGGGTCCTTCGGTCACGCCGCTTCCAGCCCCGAGCCGGCCAGCGAGACGACGTCCCCGACCGTGAGGTCCGCTATCCGGGTCTCCTCGCCGCCGAGATCCACACCCGTCTCTTCCTTGATCCTGACGATGAGTTCGGCGATGGCGAGGGAATCCAGTTCGAGGGTGCGCAACAGGGCGCTGTCCGTGATCTCCGCGGGGTCCACTTCCAGGTCTTCGGCCAGGATCCCGTGCACGACAGTCTTCGGGTCCATGCTCATGTCTTTCACCTCTGTGGGGGCTCAGGATTGATTCGGCACCTCGAAACGAGATCGGCTCCACTGTGCTGACGCCGGATATGGAGCACGTATCGCGCCGTTATCAAGAGAAAGCGGCGGAAAGAGCGAGAACGCCAAAACCCGCCGGACGAACCGGCGGGCTTGAAAAGGGAATTCAGGCCGTCCGCATCGGGACGACCGGCACGCTGCGCTCCGCGGTGCAGGCGTGGACAGCGGCCGGTGCGGTGGCGGGCAGGTTCGATATCCAGTAGTCCGTCGGAGTGCCTGGCCGTCCGGCCATTCGGCGAGGAGTGTCTGGACGGGCAGGACGCCGTCCCACTAGCAGGAAGACACCACTGACCATGGCGCTTCTCGCCGAACACAACGTCACCGCCACCCCCGGCCGCCGCGTGCTGGAGGTCTACGACGCTGACGCCTACCTCGGCGACGAAGCAGCCCTGGACGCCGCCGAGACACAGGTGGTGGCCGGCAACGGCTACCACCTGTACCTCCTCAGCCTGCAACAGGACATGGAAGTCCAGATGACCATCCGCATCTGGGACACCCCACCCGCCCCGCCCACCGAGGCCGAAGGCCACACCGACATCAGCCTCGAATCCGAAACGGGCACCCTGGTCATCGGCCAACTCGACCGCGGCCCCGCCGACGAGATCACCCTGCCCCGCCCCGGCGTCTACGAAGGCCACGCCTGGTGGCAGGGCCGCCAGGCCGCAGGCGACTACTACAACACCACCCTCGACCAGCTCACCGACGACTCCCCCGAAGACCAGCTCACCGAAGCCTGGAACAACAGTCCCTTCGCCGAACGCTACGTCCTCGACCTGGCCTACACCCGCGAACCCGAACCCATCGACGACGAAGACCTGTAAGAGGGGCCTGCCGACAGCCCGTCGGTCACCATGGGCTTCAGCCCGGGTCGGACGAGTTCTCCATCCTGGGCTGGGGTTCGGCAGCCGCGCGGGCCACTCCCGGCGGTAGCGGCACCAGCCGCTACCGCCGCTCAACCGCCACGGTGGCGCACATGCGCAGGTCAGCGCCGTGCGCACGCCCGGCCATGGCGCAGCTCCGTCTCGATCAGCGGACTGACGTGGCAGGGACGGCCGTTGACCGGGTTGTACGCGGCCATGGCGCCGGTCGCGGCGCCGGAGGCGACGACGGGGCGGAAGGCAGCCAGGTCGTACTCCTCCTCGGAGCAGCCCTCCTCGTTGCCCCCAGCGCGGGTCGCGCAGCAGGTTGAGCACGGGTGCCCAGGCCTGCAGCGAGTTGGCTCCCTGCTCGGCGGCCGACAGCCTGCGGGAAGACGGTCGCCACCCCGAGCCAGGAGACGCCGTGCAGGGCCTCGCTGCCGATACGGAAGGGGGCGATGCCGAGGCGCGGCACAGCCGGTGCGTACTGATGCAGCATCGCGAGCCGTTCGTCGAGCGTGAGCCCTCCGACCACGTCGTCGATGCGCTTCGACAGTGGCAGGGCGGGATCGCAGAACGGGGGCCGGTCGGTCTCCGCCTAGAGAGCAGAACTCACGGGGCGACAACCTCGACATGCGGGAGACAGACGGAAGTTGGGGAAGCGCGATCGACGCTGCCATCGCCCGTCACAGGGCGTCAACGCCCCAAGCTGAAGAAAGTTTCTTTTCGTTCGACCCCTTGTTTCGAACGAAACACCTCGTTAACTTCCACCTCTAGGTGAAGCGCTTCGACAGTTCCGGCTGCCACCGAGCGCGGTTCCCGTGCGATCCCGAGTGCCATCCGAGGGCGAAAGGGCCACCCCCATGACTCAAGAGTTCAACCGCAGAAGGTTCGTCGGCGCGGCAGCGTCGGTCGCCGCGGTCGCCGCAGCGGGTCCCCTGCTGTCGGCCTGCGGAGGCGGGGGCAGGCAGAACACCGGAGGCAACTCCAAGTCCGGCCTGAAGAAGGCCCTGCCGGCCTACGTCCCGCGCAACGCCGTCAAGCCCGACATCGCCCCCGTCCAGGGCAGCGAGGGCGCGGTGACGGACCCGGGCTTCCTGCGCTACCCGACCGAGCGCCCGGAGACCGTCGACGGGGTGCCGGGCCGCGGAGGAAAGTACACCGCGGTCACGCCGCTGTGGGGCACCGTGCCCTCGCCGGGCAACTCGTTCTACGAGGCCATGAACAAGGCGCTCGGCGTCGAACTGACCATGAAGCCGGTACTTGTCCGGCGGCAAGATCAAGAAGGCACTGTCCACGCCGACTGGTTCGCGTACGAGCCGACGGCCTGACCCGACGCCGGAGAAACCCCTGGATTTCCGCCTGTACGCACGTCCCGCAGGCGGGGCACCCCCACACCCATCCAGAAACCGAAAGGGACCCAAGGGACATGACCGACTCGTACCAAGCCGCGAGACGGCTCCCGAGGCGCATAGCGAACATGCTGCTCGCCCTGGTCGCCACCGCCGGACTGCTGCTCGGCGCCGGGCTCACCGCTCCGGCGGCCAACGCCGCCCCGCAGGTGCCGCGCGTGCCCGCGAACGCCAAGGGCGCCGTCGCCGCGATGCAGCCCAGCTGGAACCTCGGCAACACCCTGGACGCCTTCCCGCAGGAGACCTCCTGGGGCAACCCGCTCACCACCAGGGCGCACCTGGCGAAGATCCGCTCGGAGGGCTTCCGCAGCGTTCGTATCCCGGTCACCTGGACCGACCACCAGTCCACCACCGTACGCCGTGGACGCCACGTACATGGACCGGGTGGAGGAGGTCACCGACTTCGCGCTGGCCGAAGGGCTCTATGTGGTGCTCAACGTGCACCACGACTCGTGGCAGTGGGTCGGCAAGATGGCCACCGACCATGACGGCGTGATGGCCCGCTTCAACTCCCTCTGGACGCAGATCTCGTCGACGTTCAAGGACAAACCGCGCACCCTGCTCTTCGAGAGCATCAACGAGCCCGAGTTCGAGAACGCCACTGACGAGCAGAAGGCCACGTTCCTGAACGAGCTGAACACGTCGTTCCACAAGATCGTCCGCGGCTCGGGCGGGCAGAACACCAACCGCCTGCTCGTGCTGCCCACGATCTACTGCAAGCCTGACCAGCCGCTCATGGACACGCTCTACAACACGATCAAGTCCCTGAACGACCCCAACCTGGTCGCCACCGTGCACTATTACAGCTGGTTCCCGTTCAGCGTGAACATCGCGGGTGGCACCCACTACGACGAGACCGCACGCAAGGACCTCGACGGTGCCTTCCAGCGCATGCGCGACACCTTCGTCGCGCGCGGCATCCCGGTCTACCTCGGTGAGTACGGGCTGCTCAGCTGGCCGGACCACCACCACCCCTCCCGTGTCGAGCGGGGCGAGGCCCTCAAGTACTTCGAGCACTTCGGCGACGCGGCACGCCGGACCGGAGTGACCACCGCCCTGTGGGACCCCTTCGCCTATCTGAATCGCGAGACCTTCCAGTGGCGGGACCAGGAGCTCTTCGACCTGATCAGGACGAGCTGGACCACCCGCTCGGGCTCGACGTCCTTCGACCGCCTCTTCGTCCCCAAGTCCGGACAGATCACGGACCAGTCGCTCACGCTGAACCGCAACGGCCTGTCGTTCCGCGGTCTTTGGCACGGTGACCGGAGGCTGGTGGCGGGCAAGGACTACACCGTCTCCGGAGACAAGCTCACCCTGAAGACCGCCGCACTGACCCGCCTGGTCGGAGACCGCTCGTACGGTGACAACGCCACGCTCCAGGCCAGGTTCTCGCAGGGCCGGCCCTGGAAGCTCCATGTGGCGACGTACGACGCCCCGCGGCAGACCGGCGCTTCGGGCACCACCTCCGCGCTCGCCATCCCCACCCGGTTCCGCGGGGACCACCTCGCCACCATGGAGGCCAAGTACGGCGACGGCACCACCGCCGGGCCCACCGCCTGGACGCCGTTCCAGGAGTTCAACATCTCCTTCACCCCCGACTACGCGGCCAACACCATCACCCTCACCGAAAAGTTCCTCACCTCGCTGCGTGACAACGCACCGGTGACGCTGACGTTCCACTTCTACAGTGGCACCAAGATCACCTATCAGGTGGTCAAGTCCGGTACGTCGGTGGCCGGTTCGACCGTCTGATCCCCGCCCCCCATCCTCCCGGCTGCCGGGTCCAACGTTCCCGCTCCCGGCAGCCGGGACCCTTCATGAGGACTTCCATTTCATGAGCACTTCCATGACCACACTGCCCCCGCGCGTCCTGTTCGGCGCCGCCTACTACCACGAGTACCAGCCGTACGAGCGGCTCAAGACCGACCTCGATCTCATGGCCGAGGCCAAGTTCACCGTCATACGGGTCGGCGAATCGGTGTGGTCCACCTGGGAGCCCGAGAACGGCCGCTTCGAGCTCGACTGGCTGCAGCCCGTCCTCGACGGCGCCCACGAGCGCGGCATCTCCGTCGTGCTCGGCACCCCCACCTACGCGGTGCCGCCGTGGCTGGCCCGGCAGTGCCCGGAGATCGCCGCCGAGGACGCCACCGGGCGGCGCGCCGCGTGGGGTGGCCGGCAGGAGGTCGACATCACGCACCCGGCCTTCCGTTTCCACGCGGAGCGGGTGATCCGCGCGATCGCGGCCCGTTACGCCGGCCATCCCGCGGTCATCGGTTTCCAGGTCGACAACGAGCCCGGCCCGCGGCTGCCGCACAACCACGGTGTCTTCCAGCGGTTCGTGGACGACCTGCGGCAGCGGTACGGCGATGTGGAGACCCTCAACCGCGAGTGGGGGCTGGTGTACTGGTCGCACCGACTGTCCACCTGGGCCGACCTGTGGAAGCCGGAGGGCAACGCACAGCCGCAGTACGACCTGGCCTGGCGGGCGTTCTCGGCCCGGCAGACCACCGAGTTCATCGCCTGGCAGGCCGGCATCGTGCGTGAGTACGCGAGGCCGGGCCAGTTCGTCACCACGTGCCTGGCCTACTGGTCTCCCGGCCTGGAGGACGACGAACTCACCGACAGCCTGGACGTCACCGCGGGCAACCCGTACTACGACATGCAGGACAGCCTCACCATGCCGGAGCCGCCGCACGAGAAGCTGCCGGGGCAATGGATGTCGTACGGGGCATGGACGCTGTACCACAGCGCCGACCGGATCTACTCCTCGCGCCAGGAGCCGTTCCTGATCACGGAGACCAACGCCCAGGCCATCGGCGGCACTTCGGACAACCGGCCCGCCTTCGACGGGCAGTGGCGACAGGCCGCGTGGGTGCTGGTCGCGCGCGGGGCCCGCATGATCGAGTACTGGCACTGGCACACGCTGCACTTCGGCGCCGAGACGTACTGGGGCGGGATCCTCCCGCACAGCGGACGGCCGGGCCGCGCCTACCGCGAACTCGCCCGTTTGGGAGCGGAGTTCGAGCGGGCTGGAGACCTGGTCGCCGGGATCACACCGGACGCCGACATCGCGATGGTGTACTCGGCGCCGAGCAAGTGGCTGATGAACAAGTACCCGCCGCTCGCGGGTCCCGACGGCGGTCCGGACGGGGATGCGTACGAGGGCATCTTCGACCCGTTCTACCGGGGCGCGTTCGAGGCGGGGCGCCAGGTACGGATCCTGCACGCACGCCAGTTGCACGACCCGCGCGGCGAACGCCCGGGGCTGACACCGGAGTCGGCGGCCGAGCTGCACCCCGTGCTCATCGCTGCCGCGCTGTACGTGGCGGACGACGGGATGCTCGACTGGCTCGGCGCTTACGCGGAGGCGGGCGGCCACCTCGTCCTCGGTCCCCGCACCGGCTACGGCGACCATGAGGCGCGGGCCCGCCACGAGGTGACACCGGCGCGACTGGTGCGGGCCGCGGGCGTCCGGTACGACGAGTTCAGCAACCTGCACGCCGACCTGCCGCTGCGCACCGCACCGGACAGCCCGCTCCAGCTGGCGGGCGACGCGGTGGCCACCCGTTGGGTGGAGGGCCTGGCCGTCGAGGACGCCGACGTCCTGGCCGAGTACGACCACCCGCACTTCGGGCGCTGGCCGGCCGTCACCACCCGCCGCCACGGCGCGGGTCGCGTCACG
Organism: Streptomyces sp. SD31; assembly: GCF_052068475.1. NCBI lineage: Bacteria > Bacillati > Actinomycetota > Actinomycetes > Kitasatosporales > Streptomycetaceae > Streptomyces > Streptomyces sp. SD31. The sequence continues at coordinate 39,626 of NZ_JBQHCX010000010.1, forward strand.
TGCGTGGGCACCGTGCCCGGCCGCGAGCCGGCCCGCGCGCTCGCCGCATGGCTCGCGCCCACCCCGCGCAGCGGCTGGCGGGACCTGCCCGGCTCGGTCACGGTCTCGACCGGCACCTCCCCCGACGGCCGCCGCGTCCACGTGGTCCACAACTGGAGCTGGGAGCCTGCGACCGTCACGGTACCCGTGCAGCTGACCGACGCCCTCGACGGCGGCGTGCTCCCGGCCGGTACGCCCGTACGACTCGGCGCCTGGGACGTCCGCGTCCTCGCCGCCGAACCGGACGCCCCCGCGGAGGAGCGATGACATCCGCCGGCAGGCTTGGGCTGTCCGCGGCGGCGGGGACAGGCACGCTCCCGTCGCCGCACCGCCCTCGCCACCGGCACCCCCGCACACCGCGAGCGGTCAACTCGCTTGACACGTACGGGAGATCATGGGGTCGCTGCTCACCGCGGCCGAAAGTCGGGCGGAAAGTCACCATCAGGAGTACGGGTGAGCGCCCCGCCGCCGTCCCCGCACGCGCACGGCCCGGGACCGGCTGAGCCCGCTCGTGCTCCGATGCCAGAATGGCGCCGTGTGGGCGGGCGCACGCAGAGGTGGGCGAAAGGCAGGCCCAAGGAACGAGGAAAGGCAGCCGTGGCGGCCAAGAGCGAGGATGCGGCGAAGGACGGCAAGGAGGCCGCGTCGGGCGGCGGGCTGCCGTCGGTGACCATCGCGTACATCGCGGAGTCGGCCGGCGTCTCGGTACCCACCGTGTCCAAGGTGCTCAACGGCCGCTCGGGGGTGTCCGACGAGACCCGGGCCCGGGTCGAGAAACTGATCAACGAGTACGGGTACCGCAAGCCCCCGGGAAGCCGCCGCCAGAAGATCGTGGAGCTGGTCTTCCGCGAGCTGGAGAGCATGTGGGGCGTGGAGATCCTGCGCGGCGTGGAAGAGGTGGCCAGCAAGAACCGGATCGGGGTGCTGGTCTCCAAGCTCGGCCTGCACGACTCGAAGACCGCGATGGAGGAGACCGCGGGGCGGCGCCCGCAGGCCGTCCTGTCGGTGTCCTGGCTCTCCGACGCGGAGCGCGACCGCCTCGCGTCGAACAGCATCCCGTACGTCGTCTTCGACCCGATCGACGACGTCCCCGACGGTGTCCCGTACGTCGCCGCCACGCACTTCAGAGGCGGCCAGTCCGCGGCACGCCACCTGATCGGCCTCGGCCATCGGCGCATCGCCATGATCAGCGGCCCCGATCACGCGTTCTGCCTGGCGCGGATGGCCGGTTACCGCTCGGCGCTGGAGGCGGCCGGGCTTCCGGTGGACCCGGAGCTGATCGTCCGCGTGCAGCTGACCCGGGAGGACGGGCACGCCGCGGCGGCCGAACTGCTGGCCCGCCCCGACCGGCCGACCGCGATCTTCACCGCGAACGACATGCAGGCGCTCGGCGTCTACCAGGCGGCACGCGAGGCCGGCCTGCGCATCCCGGAGGACCTGAGCGTGGTCGGCTACGACGACGTACCGGTCACGGCCTGGGTGGACCCGCCACTGACGACCGTGCACCAGCCACTGACCGAAATGGCCGCGGCGGCAACGGAGTTGGCCCTGACCCTCGGCCGCGGCGAGAAGATCCCTCAGCTCGGCCTCGAGATCGCCACCCACCTCGTGGTCCGCGAGAGCACGGCCCCGCCGCCGCAGGACTGAGCGTCCAGGTACGGGAGCGGCGCCCCGCACCACGCCACCCCACCTGTCGATGTCGAGGGTGTCATCGCCGGTGCACCGCAGCGGGTGCAGGTCGCGGGCCGGTCGGTGCTGAAGATGCCGCATCGCGGCGAGGCGGCGGATGCGTCCGCGCTGCCCGCCCACTACCAGCGGATGCTGCAGATCGTGCAGGCTGCGGGCGGCCGGTGATGGTCAAGGACGTCGGAGCCGAGCTCGGGATCGACGCCGCGGTGCCGGGTCGGATGGAGCCATTGCGGGGGAAGCTGTCGAAGCCGGCCGGGCGGATCGCGGTGATCATGCTGGCCACGCTGCGGTATGACCAGCGCCTGGCCGACCTCGCCGGCGGTAACGATGAGCAGCTCCTTGGACCGATCGGGGCCCTCAATGCCGCCCTTGGCCTCACGCCTGACACAACGTCCGAACATCGTGCCCGCAACGGACAGTTCACGCGTGGGCTCCGTGCGGGGCGTCAGAAATACTCGATGCACCATGCCCGGGCACGGTCCATCCGGTGCTTGCCGAGGCCGCCCATCATGTCGCCTTCGGTGATCGGCACGCCCTCACCACCATGGCGGCGGAGGCCGGAACACGGAGGCGCCCGGTGACGCCTGGCATGTCCGCTCCCGATTTTCGTCGTTGTCAAATCCAGTGGAGGAAAAGCATGTCGCTCCTGAAGACCATCGATCCCAACCCCTCCTTCGCACCCCAGGAGTCCGACCCGCTGCCGGAACGCCTGATTTCCGGCAACCCGACTTACAAGACCTGGGCCCAGGACGCCGCCCGCGGGGAAACGATCAAAACGGGCGTCTGGGAAGCCACGCCCGGCGAGACACGCTCGATCAAGGGCGAGCTCTTCGAGTTCTGCCACATCCTTTCCGGCGTCATCGAAATCACGCCGGAAGGCGGCGAGCCGGTGGTCTACAAGGCAGGGGACAGCTTTGTCATGAAGCCAGGCTTCGTCGGAGTCTGGAAGACCATCGAAACCGTGCGCAAGATCTACCTGACCGTTTCATAAACCCAGCTCAGCGATGCGGTATGGGGCGATGGGACCGGGCGGCTACCGCCCGGTCCCATCGCCCCATACTGCTCGGCGTCGCGTGCTGCTCGCCTTCAGGCGGGGTGCGTGTCGTCGACCACGTATCCGCGCCGCTTGTCCACCACGTTGCGCAGCGGCCGGCCCTCAAGGTGTCGGGTGAGGTTGTCGAGGAACACTTCGACGAGTGCCTCCCGCTCGCTGGTGGTCTCGCCCGCCGTGTGCGGGGAGATCATCACGCCGGGCATGTCCCACAGGGGAGAATCGGCAGGCAGCGGTTCCTGGGCGAACACGTCCAGGGCTGCGCCGGCGAGCCGTCCGGCGGCGAGGTGGTCGACCAGCGCCTCCTCGTCGACGAGTCCGCCACGGCCTACGTTGATCAGCCGCGCCCCCGGCTTCATGGCGGCGAGCACGGAGGCGTCGACCATGCCCCGGGTGTCCTGGGTGAGGGGTGCGGCCAGGACGACGTAGTCCGCTTCCGTCAGCGCGGAGCGCAGGGTCCTCGCACCGTGGACCGTGCCGAAGTCGGGGTCGTCCGTGCGGGCCTTGCGGCCCGCGCCGCACACACGCATCCCGACGGCGCGCAGCAGCCGGGCGATGGCCCGGCCGATCGGCCCCGTCCCCCAGACCAGCGCGGTGCATCCGGTGATGCCGTCACTGGGGCGCGGACGCCACTCGCGGCGCCGCTGGTGCTCCCAGGTGCCGGGGAAGTCCTTGGCGAGGGCGAGGATCATTCCGAGGACGTACTCGGCGGTCGGCTGTTCGTAGACCCCGCGGGCGTTGGTCAGGACAACGCGCGGATCGTCCACCAGGGCGGGGAACAGGAAGGAGTCCACGCCCGCTGAGGCCGCGTGGACCCAGCGGGGTGCCTTCTCCGGATCGTCGGGCCAGGCCTCGCGGATGGCCGGGGTGATGGTCACCCAGGCCAGGAGGACGTCGGCGCCGGGGAGGAGGTAGGGCAGTTCCTCCTCGGTGGCGTAGACGGTGTCCGCGAGGCGTTCGATGAGTGCGGTGGCGGGGGGCCGGTTGCCGCGGTAGAGGACGACGAGTCGGGCGCGCATGTCAGGCTCCGACGGGGACGGCCAGGTACTTGTACTCCAGGAACTCGTCGATACCGACGCGTCCGCCTTCGCGGCCCAGGCCGGACTGCTTGACGCCGCCGAAGGGCGCGGCGGGGTTGGAGACCAATCCGGTGTTGATGCCGATCATGCCGCTTTCGAGGCGTTCGGCGACGCGCAGGGCACGGTCGAGGTTCTGGGTGAACAGGTAGGCGGCCAGACCGAATTCGGTGTCGTTGGCGGCGGAGACGGCCTCGTCCTCGGTCTCGAAGGTGCGGATCGCGGCGACGGGGCCGAAGATCTCGGTGTCGATGATCGCGGAGTCGGGGGCGATGCCGGTGAGGACGGTGGGCGGGTAGAAGCAGCCCGGTCCTTCGGGGAGTTCACCGCCGGTCAGCACGGTGGCGCCCCGTTTGACGGCGTCCCGCACCAGGTCGTGGGCCTTGCTGCGGCCGGCGATGTCGATGAGGGGGCCGACGTCGGTGCCGGGTTCGGTGCCGGGCCCGACGGTGAGGGCGGCCATGCGGGCGGCGAGGCGGGAGGCGAACTCCTCGGCGACGGAGGTGTGGACGAAGATGCGGTTGGCTGCGCAGCAGGATTCGCCCATGTTGCGCATCTTGGCGACCATGGTGCCCTCGATGGCCACGTCGAGGTCGGCGTCGTCGAAGACGATGAGGGGGGCGTTGCCGCCCAGTTCCATGGAGGTGCGGATGACGGTGTCGGCGCACTGGGCCAGCAGGATCCGGCCGACCTGGGTGGAGCCGGTGAAGGAGAGCTTGCGGATCTGCCCGCCGCGCAGCAGGGGTTCGACGACGCCGGCCGCGTCGGTGGTGGTGACGATGTTCAGCACACCGGCCGGCAGACCCGCTTCGGTGAGGATCTCCGCCAGGGCGAGGCTGGACAGGGGGGTCTGAGGGGCGGGTTTGAGGACGATGGTGCAGCCGGCGGCGATGGCGGGGCCGATCTTGCGGGTGCCCATCGCCAGGGGGAAGTTCCAGGGGGTGATGAGCAGGCAGGGGCCGACGGGCTGACGGGTGACCAGCAGGCGGTTCCTGCCGTCGGGGGCGGTCATCATGCCGCCGTCGATGCGGACGGCTTCCTCGGAGAACCAGCGGAAGAACTCCGCCGCGTAGGCGACTTCGGCACGTGCCTCGGCCAGGGGCTTGCCCATCTCCAGGGTCATCAGCAGCGCGAGGTCCTCGGTGCGCGCGATGATGATGTCGTAGGCGCGGCGCAGGATCTCGCTGCGCACGCGGGGCGCGGTGGCGGCCCAGGCGGCCTGCGCGGCGACCGCCGCCTCGACGGCACGCCGGCCGTCGGCGGGTGAGGCGTCGGCGACCTGGCACAGTTCCTCGCCGGTGGCCGGGTTGTCGACGGACAGGGTCCGGCCGGACTCGGCGTCCTGCCAGCCACCGCCGATGAACAGCTGCTTGGGAACATCGCGGACGACAGTCATCGTGGGTATCTCCTTGTAGGTGTAGAGGGGCTGTCGACCGGTCAGCGGATGCGGTCCAGCGTCTTGTAGTAGGCGCCCGCGAAGGGCAGGAACCAGGCGGTGCCGTTGTAGAGGGGGATGCGGGGCGGGGCGATGTCGCGGACGGGGCTGACCTCGGGGTGGCCGTCCATCACCTCGGCCATGACGTGCCCCATGTGCGTGGCCATCTGCACGCCGTGGCCGGCGTATCCCATGGAGTAGTAGACGCCGTCCTCGGTCTGCCCGGCGTGCACGATGCGGTCCATGGCGAAGCCGACGGAGCCGCCCCACACGTACTCGATCTTGGTCCGGGAGAGCTGGGGGAAGATCTCGCACATCTCACGGAACAGGACCGCTCCGCTCTTCTTGTCCGAGGTCGGGTCGGACGGTGCGAAGCGGGCGCGGCCGCCGAACAGCAGCCGGTTGTCCGGGGTGAGCCGGAAGTAGTGGCAGACCTTGTTGGAGTCGACGATGAGGCGGCCCTTGGGGATGATGTCCCGGGCGAGTTCCTCGCCGAGCGGCTCGGTGACGATGATGAAGCTGCCCACGCAGACCTGCTGGCGGCGCAGCCACGGGAAGTTCTTGTCGGTGTAGGCGTCGGTGGCCATCATGACCTGCCCGGCGCGGATCACACCGCGCTCGGTGCTGACCTCGAACCGGCCGGCGGCGGTACGCCGCACGCCGATGGCCGCGTTGCGCTCGTGGATCTCGACACCGGTGCGCTCGCACGCCTCGGCCATACCGCGCACGAAGCGGCCGACGTGCAGTGCGGCGCTGAACGGGTCGAGCAGGCCGCCGTGGTAGGCGTCGGAGCCGATCTCGGAACGCAGCTCGGCCTTGCCGATCAGAGTGGTCTCGTGTCCGAAGTACTTGGCCAAGTCGCGCTGTTGGGCCTTCTTGCTCTCGAAGTGGGCGGGGCGGGACGCGACGCCCAGGCGTCCGACGCGGCGGAACTGGCAGTCGATGGACTCCTCGTTCACGAGCCGCTCGACGGTGTCCACGGCCTCGCCGTAGGAGTTGTAGATCTCGCGGGCCCGGTCGAGTCCGTACCGGCGGATGGCCTGGCTCACGCCGATGGTGAAGCCCAGGTTGGCCATGCCGCCGTTGCGGGCGGAGGCACCGGAGCCGATCTGGCCCTTCTCGACGAGGGTGACGCGGGCGCCCTTGCGGGCGGAGTGCAGGGCGGTGGACAGACCCGTCAGGCCGGCGCCGATGACCACCAGGTCGGTGTCCTCGGTCAGCGGCTTGCCGGACCGGTCGGGAAACACCCCAGCGGTTTCTATCCAGTAGGGAATCGTCTTCATGTCGGGTCCTCTGCGGGGAGTTTCGAAGCGGGGCGCGGCCGGGCAGTACCAGGGGCCCGGCCGACGGCGCTGTCAGCGGTGGCACGGCGGCCCGTGCCGGCGAAAAGGCTCAGGTGAGGGGTTCGACGGGGAGGGCGTTCTGGCCGTTGCGGTGGCCGCCGAGTTTGCGGACGAGGGCGACCAGGGCGAGGGCGAGGATGGCGAGTGCGATGAGCACGGCGCTGACGGCGGTGACGGTCGGGTCGACGTCGAACTGGAGGGCGTTGAAGACGAGGACCGGCAGGGTTCGGGTGTCCGGTGTGGACATGAACTGGGCGATGAAGAACTCGTCGAAGCTGGTGATGAAGGAGAACACCGCTGCCGCGATCAGGCCGGGTGTGGCCAGCGGGAAGGTGATCCGCCGGGCGATGGTCATCCGGCTGGCGCCCATGCTGGCGGCGGCGTCTTCGAGCCGTTCGTCGATGCCCTTCAGGGTGGAGATCATGATGAGGATCGCGATCGGTGCGGCGAGCACCGTGTGGCCGAGGGCGATGGCGAGGGGGCTGCCGAGCATGCCGACGGGTTCGAAGAACAGGAACAGGCCGAGGGCGATGACCACTTGGGGGATGAGCATGGGGGCCAGGACCAGTCCGTAGACCGCCGCGTGCAGGGGCAGTCGGCCGCGGGCCAGGGCGGTGGCGGCGGTGACGCCCAGGATCAGGGAGAACACCGTGGTCAGCGAGGCGACGAGACTGGACAGGGCGATGGAGGTGGCCCAGTTGCCGCCGGGTGCGGCCATCTGCTCGTACCAGCGGGTGCTGTACTCCTTGGGCGGGAAGGTGCCGATGCCGTCGGCACCGAAGGAGGTGACCAGGATGATGACGATGGGCATGGCCAGGAAGAGCAGGATGGCGGTGGCGCTCAGGGCGCGGCCGATGTGTCCGGCCCGAGTGGGAGGCAGTTCCATCATGAGCCGCTCCTTCGTGCGTGCGCCTTCTTGCGGCGGAGCTTGGCCAGGCCGAGCACGCCGAGGCCGGCGAAGGTGAGCAGCAGCAGGATCACACCGAAGGCGGCGGCGGAGTTCCACTGGTCCTGCTTCATCACCTGCTGGTCGATCAGCGCCGCGACCACGGTCTGCTTGTCGCCGCCCATCAGAGCTGGGGTGATGTAGTAGCCCAGGCACAGGATGAAGCTCAGCAGCCCGGCCGTGCCGATCCCGGGCGCCACCAGCGGCAGGTAGATCCTGCGGAAGATGGTGAACCGGCTCGCGCCGAAGCCTGCCGCTGCGGCCAGGAGCCGGCCGTCGACGCCCCGCATCACGCCCTGGAGCACGAGGACCGTGTAGGGGAGCATGACGGAGGTGGTCCCGATGACGACACCGATCTCGTTGTAGAGCAGCGAGAACGGGGCTCCGGGCACGTGCAGGGAAGTCAACAGTGTGTTGATGAGGCCGTGTTCACCCAGCATGATGATCCAGCCGTAGGTGCGGACCAGGGCACTGATGAAGTGCGGCACGACCACGATCAGCATGGCCAGCGCGGCGAAGACGGGCCGCATCCGGGCGATGGCGTGCGCCAGGACGAACCCCACCAGCAGGCTGAGCACCGCGGTCTCCGCGGAGATCCGCAGGGTGGAGAGCAGCACGGACAGGTTCACGCCGCTGAGCGCGTCGGCGTACCAGTGGAGGGTGAACCCGCCGGTGTCGCCTTCCAGGCTGAGGGAGAGGACGCCGATGATCGGGTAGACGAAGAGCACCAGCAGGAACACCGTGACGGGGACGGCGTTGACCAGCGCGATCCGGGAGCGGTGCCCGCGCATCGCGGACGTCTTCTTCACGCGCACCTTGCCGGGTGCGAGAGCGGTGCCGGCCACGGGCTCACCCCCCGTCCTTCTCATCGAAGACACTGACGTCCTCGGGGTCTGCGGTGACGCAGACGCGTTCGCCAGGGCGGGGCGGAGTGTGGGCGGTCTCGATCCGCAGCGGCTGCGTCCCCGGAGCGGCACCGTCCAGGCGGACGGTGATCCGGGTCAGCGAGCCGACGTAGACGGCCGTCTCGACCGTGCCGGTACAGCAGCCCTCCTCGGCACTGACCAGGCGGAGTTTGCCGGGCCGCACCGCGGCGCGCACCCGCTGACCGGGAGCACACGGGTGGGCGCGGGCCGTGAGGACGCCGCCGGTGTCCAGCCGCACGCGGGTGCGGTCGTCTCCCCGGCCGTCCTCGATCTTGCCGGTGAGGAAGTTGGCGGCGCCGAGGAAGTCGGCGACGAAAGGGGTGCGGGGGCGTTCGAACAGGCCGCGGGGGGTGTCGAACTGCTCGATGCGGCCGTCCTTCATGATGGCGATGCGGTCCGACAGGACCAGGGCTTCCTCCTGATCGTGCGTCACATAGATGACGGTGAGGCCGAGTTCGCGCTGAATGGACTTGATCTCGGTCTGCATCTGGTCGCGCAGCTTCTTGTCCAGCGCGCCGAGCGGTTCGTCCATCAGCACGATCGGCGGGCGGTAGACCAGCACCCGGCACAGGGCGACGCGCTGCTGCTGGCCACCGGAGAGCTCACGGGGCTTGCGGCCGGCGAACTTCGACAGGCCCGCCGCCTCCAGCGTCTCACCCACGCGGCGGCGGATCTCCGCCTTGTCCACCCCCCGCAGCTGCAGGGGGAAGGCGACGTTCTCGGCGACCGTCATGTGGGGGAAGAGCAGGTACTGCTGGAAGACGAAACCGAAGTCACGCTTGCCCGGATTGAGCCGGGTGATGTCATGGCCGTCCACGGCGATGGAGCCGGAGTCGGGCTCGGTGAACCCTGCCAGCATCATCAGCGTGGTCGTCTTGCCGGAGCCCGACGAGCCGAGGAAGGTGACGAACTCACCGGCCGCGATCTCCATGTCCACGCCGTCGACCACCGTCGTCCCGCCGTAGGACTTGCGCAGCCCCGTCACCGACAGCGACTTGCCCGTCGGTGAGGAGGAGCGAGGGGCCAGGGCAGCGGCGAGGTCGTCGGCGGACAGCTTTCCGGCGGTCAGACTCTGGGTCCGCTCAGGCATCGGCCCACTCCTGCCAGCGCTTGATGACGGCGTCACGGTTCTCGTCCCACCAGGCGGCATCGATATCGAACCCGGTCTTGAGGTTCTGCGGCGAGGTCGGCAGCGTGGCCAGGACATCGTCCGAGAGCTGCTTGGCTGCCGCCGGGACGACCGGGCCGCCGGTGGGGCTGAGCTTGGCGAAGGCCGCCTGCACCTCGGGCCGCAGCGAGAAGTCGATCAGCTTGTAGGCCGCGTCCGTGTTGTCCGCGCCCTTAGGGATGCCCCAGCCGTTGGTCATCCTGCGAGCGCCGTTCCACTGGTAGGCGACCGGCATCCCCTGCTTGATGAGCTCGTCCGCGCGACCGCCCCACAGGCTGGTCGCGACGACCTCCTTGCGGCCGAGCAGGACGGCCGGCAGGGCGCCGGTGTTCCAGAACTTCTTCACATCACCGCGGATCCGCGACATCGACGCGAAGGCCCGGTCCACATCGAGCGGGTACAGCTTGTCCAGCGGCACCCCGTCGGCCAGCAGCGCGAACTCCAGCTCCGGCAGGTCCGCCTCCGCGCTCTGCAGCGAGCGCGGACCGGCGAAGGCGTCCGTGTTCCAGAAGTCGGCCCAGCTCTTCGGGACCCGCTTGAGACTGTCCGTGCGGTAGGCCATCACGCTCGCCCACACGTTCTTGCCGACCGCGTGCTCCGGCAGGTTGTGCTCCGCGATCCCGGCGCCCTTGACACTCTTCAGCCGGTCGTGGTCCACCGGCTCCAGACACTCCAGCCGCGTCATCTTCTGGAAGTTCAGCAGTGTGTTGTCCATCAGGTCCACCTGCGGACGGCCCTGCTTGACCTGGGCGATGATTTGCGCCGACTGGTAGTTGACCGTCGTGACCGTGATGCCGGTCTCCTTGGCGAACGGCTCGTAGATCGCCTTCGTCAAGGCGTCGTTGTAGGCGCCGCCGCTGTTGCTGACGACGAGCCCCTTCTTACCGCCGCCCGACGAGCCTCGGCTTTCGCCGTTGCCCATGAGGGTGCCGCAGCCGGTCACCGCGGTGGTGGCGGCCAGCGCGCCTGCGGTGCGGAGTACGGTTCTGCGTCCTATCCGGTTGGCTTCCATCGGGCGCCTCCTGGTGATGGGTGTGGATTCGGGGGGAGCGGAAAACGCTGAGGTGGGGGGTGGGGGGGTCCTTCGGGGCTGTCCGTGCGGGACGAGGGCGTCGCGAGTCAGATGCCGAGCATGGTGTTGACGTCGTCCAGGGACTTCACCGTCACGTAGTCGTAGCCGTGAGTGACCGGGTCGCAGCCCCGGTCCAGGAGGACCAGGTTGCGGAAGCCCATGTCGTGCATCGGCATCAGGTCGTAGCGGGTGTGCGAGGAGACGTGTACGAAGTCCTCGGGGGACGCGTCGAGTTGGTCGAGCATGTACTCGAACGCGGCGTACCGGGGCTTGTAGTAGCCGGCCTGCTCCGCGGTGAAGACGGCGTGGAAGTCCGCCCCGAGCCGGGGCACGGTCTCCTCCAGGAAGGAGTCCCCGGCGTTGGAGAAGATCACCAGCTTGTAGTTCTCGCCCATCTTCTTCAGCGGTTCCGGCACGTCGGCGTGCGGGCCCCAGCTGCGCACGCCGTCGGCGAACCGCTTGCCGGCGTCCGGCGCGGCCTTGACACCCCACTTGCGGCAGACCCGCTCGAAGGAGTCCTGCAGCACCTGCTCGTAGGGGTAGTACTCGCCACGGACCTGGTCGTAGCGGTAGCCGCGGAACTCCCGGACGAACTGGTCCCACTGCTCGGCGGGGATCTGGTCGCCGACGAGCTCACGCGTGATGGGGGTCATCGGCCACTCGACCAACGTGCCGTAGCAGTCGAACGAGACGTACTTCGGGCGGAACTGAAACGAGGGAATGGGCATGGGGATGCTCCTGTCATTGCTTCGGGGAACTGGTTGTGGCCGGTGCATGGGCTTTTCAGGCATGCCCATGACAGAGATGTGGGGGTGGGGGGCGATGGGGGGCGATGCCGTCGACATCGCCGGGGATCAGGCGGCGCCGACTCCTGCCGGAGCGAGGAAGTCGATGGGGTGATCAGTGGTGCCGTCGAGCGCCAGGTCGGCGGCGATCTCGCCCATCGCGGGCGAGAGCTTGAAGCCGCTGCCGGAGAATCCGGCCATGACGATGATGTCGTCCTCGCCGGGGAGATGACCGACGAGCGGGTTTCCGGACTCCGTGTAGCCCTCCATGTAGGCCGACATCCTGATGGGGTCGGGGTTCAGATCGGGCATGAGTTCACTGATGAGCTCGCGGAAGGTGCCGAGTTCTTCCGGGCGGACCGTACGGTCGAGCCGTTCGGGCTCGGGCACCGGCAGATGACGTGCGAAGGAGAGACCGAGCTTGACGGAGATGCCGTCGGGCGACGGGAGCCCGAAGCAGTCGTGGGGTGTGGCGCGCACGAAGGGGGGAGCCCCGCCCGCGAACCAGTCGTGGCGGGTGGGCAGGTGCCACGAGCAGATCACCCGGCGGACGTCGACGGTCCGTGGGAGGTCCGGGAGCAGTGTGTTGATCCAGGGGCCCACGGTCACCACGGCGGCATCCACGTGGTCCGTGCCGTGGTCGGTGACGATCTGCACGCCGCCTCCCACCGCGGGGACGATCTCCCGCACCGGGGTGTAGCGGTGCAGCCGGGCGCCCAGCTGTTCGGCGCGGGTGGCGGCCGCCTGGACCGACGCCTCGGGCCGGATGATGGCGCCCTCGCGGTCGAGGACGGCGGTGTGTCCGTCCGGGAGGCGGTGCTGCGGGTAGCGGCGGGCGAGTTCCTCCCGGTCCAGTACCTCGTGATCGAGTCGATGGGTGGCGCTGGAGGAGAGGAGCCGGCGCATGGCCGGTGATGCGGTCTCTCCCATCACGAGGCAGCCGCTGCGGCGTCGCAGCGACCGGCCCGTCTCCGCCTGGAGCTGCTCCCACAGCCCGTCCGCGAGCCGCAGCAGCGGAATGTACCCGGGTTCGCCGAGGTGGGCTGCTCGGAAGATGCGGCTCTCGCCCCCGGCCGCGCCGCGGTCGTGACCCGGCGCGTACCGGTCGTAGCCGATGACCTCGGCTCCGCGGTCGGCCAGTCGCCACATTGCCTGGCTGCCCATGGTGCCGGCACCGATCACGGCGACGCGCTTCGGGATGCGCATGAGGTCGCTCCTTTCGATGGTGTGGCTGGGTGGCAGTCGGTCCCCAGCACGGTGCGGACACCGTGCGGACTTTTCCGGTTCGGGTCCCGCTGGGGATGGCGTTCACTTTCCGCCCGGGGGAACCTGCAGGTCAACCCACACTGTGTTCCGCCTTGGGGCCTTCTCGAGACGGTCTGTCACTGCGGACGGCCGGGCCGCACAAACTGCCGGGCACCCTCTTGTCACGGTGATTGGCCGGTGCGAGGGTGAGCCCGATCCCCCTCGGACGAAAGCACTCCCTATGCCGCCCAGACGTCCTGCAGCCGGGCAGTTCCCCACCATCACGGAGGTGCTGCGCCTGCCCGTGCTCGCCGAAGGGATGCCGCGCGTGCTGGCCGGTGAGTCACAGCTGGACAGGGCGGTGCGCTGGGTGCATGTCACCGAGCTGCTCAATCCCGCCGATTTCCTGGAGGGCGGCGAGCTGGTGCTGACGACCGGCATGCCGTATCCCCAGGACGCCTCCGAGCTGCGCGGCTACGTCGACCAGCTCGCCGACGTCGGCGCGGCCGGTCTGATTGTGGAGCTCGGTTACCGGTACCGGAAGGTGCCCGACGAGCTGGTGGCGGCGTGCCGTGCCCGTGACGTGCCGCTGGTCGAGCTGGCCCGTGGCGTCCGGTTCATCGACGTCACGCAGACGGTGCACGCGCTCATCCTCGACGCCCAAGGGGCCCTGCTGCGCCGCGGGAGGGACATCCAGGACATCTTCACGGCCCTGACGCTGCGGGGCGCGGACCCCGAGGAACTGGTGCACACCACCGCGGAGCTCACCGGAGCCCCCGTGGTGCTGGAGGATCTCACCCACCGGGTCCTGATGTGCGAGCTGCTCGGCCGGCCGTACGAGCCGGTGGTATCGGCCTGGTCGCGGCGTTCGCGGGCCGCCCCGACGCCGGAGAGGATCACGCCGAGCGGCCCGGAGGGGTGGCTGATCGCGCCGGTGCAGGACCACCGCGGCCCGTGGGGGCGGCTGGTCCTGCTGGAGGACCGGCTGAGTGCCGAGCCCGACCCGGAACACGTCCTGGTGCTGGAGCGTGCGGCGGTCGCGCTGACCATGGCGCGCCTGGCGGGGCAGGCCTGGTGGGAGCGCCGGGCCCACCGCTCCGTACTGCGAGACCTGTACGAACGGCGTTTCCGCTCCCCCGCGGACGCCCGCGCCCGCGCCGAGGCACTGGGACTGCCCACCCTCGGACACCGCCTCTTCGCCGTGGTCATCCGCCACCCGTACACCGGCACCGAGGGGGATCACGACGAACGGATCGCGAAGGCTCTGACGCACACCGGTATCCGCGCCCTGGTCGGCGAGACAGCCCCCGGCCGCATCGGCGTACTCCTGGCTCTGGCACATGCGAGCGCCTGGCAGCCGGTCGCCGAGCGGATCGGCCGTCTGACCCGGGAGGAGCTCGGACCGCAGGCAGTCGTCGCCATCGGCCCCGGGGTGACCGACCTTGGCGGGATCGCCCGGTCGTGGCAGGAGGCGGAGCAGACGGCCGAGGCCATCACACCGGCCTCCCCTGAGCGGTGGTTCTACGCCCCCGCCGACGTCCGGCTGCCGGAGTTGCTGGGCGTCCTTCGGGAGGACACCCGTCTTCAGCGGTACGCGGAACGGCAACTGACCCGCCTCATCGAGCACGACGGCCGCAACGGCGGCGATCTGCTCCCGGCACTGCGCGCCTATCTGGCGGCGGCCGGGAACAAGTCGGTCGCGGCGAAACGCGCCGGCATGTCCCGGCAGGCGTACTACCAGCGCCTGCACACCATCGAGCGGCTCCTCGGCTGCGACCTGGAATCAGGTCTGCAGCGCACGTCCCTGCATGTCGCGGTGCTGGTCCTGGACGCGGGAGAAGCAACTGTGCCCGACGCATGACGGGGCACGTCGGCCGTCACGCGCGGCGCCTCGCGGCGACCGGTGCCCGAGGGGAGACGCCTGTGTACGCGCGTCGTGTCCGACCCTGAGTTCACGTCATGGCCGGGGGCGCTCGCGCAGGACTGGGCGGCACCGGGGCAGCTTCGTGAGATGCGTGCAGACCGGTGTGCCGCGGCTGCGCGAGGGCCTCTTCCGTCGCCGAGGAGTGCACGCCGTCGGCGAGGGGTCGCCAGGGTGGGTGAGCGGTGGGCGGCGCCGTCCCTGCCGCCCACCGAGAGGGAGGGCTCAGAGGAGCTCGATCAGCTTGTCGGTGAACTCGGCGGTGGTCGCGGTTCCGCCCAGGACACGGACGCGGCGGGATGGCCGAGGGGACGCGGGCGCCCAGCCGCCGTGCGACGTCCCGCCACGAATCCATTGATGCACTGCGTACTGCATTACGAGACGCCATCCCGCCCGTTGACTACAAGTTTCCCCTCCCCTATGGTTGAGGCACTTCTCGAAAGGACGGGACCAACATGAGGACAGTCGCCCTGATCGGCGTTCTGCTTGTCTCGTGTGCTGGCCGCCGGACCTATGACGAGCCGCTCAGCTACTTCCCACCCCGGGAAGGACTGCGCCCAGGTACGGCCGTCGGCGAGCCTCAGACCCCGTTCTGAGTGTTCTGAATGCCGTTCGTCGCCGCGCGACGAACCCTGCCGCACCGAAGCCTTCGTCGTCCGTCGTGTTCTCGCCACGGGCCTTCATCACGTTTTCGAGGAGTGCATCATCATGACCACCACTGTCGGCCTTCAGCCGATCTCGGGGCCGTCCGCCTGGCGCGGCGACGAGCTGTCGAAGTCCACCGAATGGATCTACACGCTCAGCGACGCCGAACGCGCCGAGCTGGAGGCCCTCGGACGGCGACTCGTCGCCGACGACCCCGACCTGCGCACCGTCACCGCCGCCGACTACCCGTTCGACGCCTGTCGCGCCCTCAACGACGAGTGCGCCGCCCAGATGGACGCCGGCCGCGGCTTCATCCTGGTCCGCGGCCTGCGCACCGAGGAGTACGGCGACGCCATGGCCGCGGCCGTCTTCTTCATCATGGGCCTGCACCTCGGCCAGCCGATCGGGCAGAACCAGCGAGGGGACCTGCTCGACCACGTGATCGCGACGTCGAACAAAACGTTGTCCGACGAGGGCGCACTGCCCTCCCGCGTACGGGACCGGCTGCCCTTCCACTCGGACAGCTCCGACGTCGTCGCCCTCATGTGCCTGCGCGGCGCGAAGGAAGGCGGGGCCTCCAGCCTGGTCAGTGGCACCACGATCTACAACGAGATGCTGCGCCGCCGACCGGACCTCGCCCCACGGCTCTTCGACACCTACCACTGGGACTGGCGGCGTCAGGACCCCGACTCCCCGGAACTGACATACACCTCGCCGATCATCAGCTACGTCGGCGGCGTCTTCAGCACCTACGCGGGCAGCTCGATGATCTTCAGCGCCCAGGAGTACCCGGGTGTCCCGCAACTGACGCCCGACCAGGTCGCGGCCATCACCCTCTTCGACGAGATCTCGCAGGAGCCCGGCCTGCCGATCGACATGGATTTCCAGCCGGGGGACGTGCAGTGGCTGCTCAACTATGCCGCGCTGCACTCGCGCACCAGCTACATCGACCACCCGGAGCCGAAGCGTCGCCGACACCTGCTGCGTCTGTGGCTGAAGCGGGACGTCGGCCGCCCGCTGGCCCCTCAGTTCGGCAAGCACGTCGTCGAAATGGGTGAGCCCACGAAACCGCTGGTGCCCGGCGGCCGGTTCCGCATCCTCGACGCCGTCACCGTCAACGACGACTGGGGCGTGTGACACACCGCCCTCTCCCGGTGACGGTCAGTCCGGGTGGGTCACGGCTGGGCGCCCTGAACGCCGGTGGAGTCCACCGGCCGACTCGGCCGCCCGGCCGTGAACACCCCGTTCGACACAGCGCTCCTCCGGAGCCGGCCAGACGGTACTCCGCACCGCCGCAGCCATGCCGACGCAGGGCTGCGGCGGCTTTCTGCCCAGCACAGACGTCCACCACGCAACCGGGCGGCAGCCGGCGCACCCGCCGCAGTATCCGCCGCACCGGCGATCTCCAGGGACCGGTCCGGATGGCCGGCGTCGGCCAGCGACGAGAGCGTGCCTCCACTGCTCCTCGGCGGCTCCGCGCGGTCGAAGGGCCTGCCCGCGCGGAACCGCCGAGGCGTTGGGCACGTCTCGCAGGCTCAGGAGCCGCTCTCGTGGGGGATGAGGACTTGCGCAGCCGTCTTCCCGACGACCTCCTCAAAGGTGACGCCGGGGGCGGTCTCGACGAGGACCAGACCGCCGTCGACGACATCGAGGACGGCGAGGTCGGTGATGATCCTGTCCACACAGCACTTGCCGGTGAGCGGCAGGTCGCACTCCTGGACGATTTTCGGGCTGCCGTCCTTCGCGGTGTGCGTCATGGTGACGATCACCCTGCGGGCGCCGTGGACGAGGTCCATGGCTCCGCCGATGCCGGTCACCATCCTGCCCGGGATCGCCCAGTTGGCGAGGTCGCCACACTCGGAGACCTGCATGGCACCGAGCACGGCGGTGTCGATGTGACCGCCGCGGATCATGCCGAAGGACAGCGCCGAGTCGAAGAACGCCGCGCCGGGCAGTACCGTGACGGTCTCCTTGCCCGCGTTGATCAGGTCGGGATCGACCTGATCCTCGTAGGGAAAGGGGCCGGTGCCGAGGACGCCGTTCTCCGACTCCAGCACGACGTGGACGCCCTCGGGCAAGTGGTTGGGGATCAGGGTCGGCAGGCCTATGCCCAGGTTGACGTACTCGCCGTCGCGCAGCTCACGGGCCGCGCGCGCGGCCATCTCGTCACGTGTCCAGGCCATCAGGCCCCCGCCTCCCTGTCGTCCCCGCGGATGACCGTCAGCTTCTCGATCTTCTTGTCGGCGGCCTGCTCGGTGGTGAGGGCCACCACCCGCTGCACGAAGAGGCCCGGCAGGTGGACCTGGTCCGGGTCGATCTCGCCCGGCTCGACCAGCTCCTCCACCTCGGCGATCGTGATGCGGCCGGCCATGGCCGTCAGCGGGTTGAAGTTGCGGGCGGACTTGCTGAAGACCAGGTTGCCGTGCCGGTCCCCCTTCGCCGCCCGCACCAGGGCGAAGTCGGTGACGATCCCGCGCTCCAGGACGTAGTCCTCGCCGTCGAACTCTCGGACCTCCTTGGGCGGCGAGGCGACGGCGATGCCGCCGTCGACGTCGTACCGCCACGGCAGTCCGCCGTCTGCGACCAGGGTGCCGACACCGGCCGGGGTGTAGAAAGCGGGAATGCCGCAGCCCCCGGCCCTCAGACGTTCGGCGAGCGTTCCCTGGGGGATCAGCTCCAGCTCGATCTCGCCGCCCAGGTACTGGCGGGCGAACTCCTTGTTGCCGCCGATGTAGCTGCCGGTCACCCGAGCGATGCGGCCCGCGGTGAGCAGCACGGCGAGGCCGGACTCCATGGCCCCGCAGTTGTTCGAGAACACGTCCAGTTCTGTCACGCCGGCGTCGTGCAGGGCCTGGATCAAGACTTCCGGGACTCCGCTCAGACCGAAGCCGCCGACCGCCAGGGAGGCCCCGTCAGGGACATCCGCCACGGCCTCGGCGGCTGAGGCGACGACCTTGTCCATCTGTCCGTCCACTTCCTTTCAAGACGTCCCCGCCCATAGGGGTTTGTTCGATGGCGTAGTGCAGTTGCCCCATGGTCCTGATGGCTCATGACGCTCGCCCGGTTTCGGGTGTGTATGCCGTTTCCGCAGGACTTGTACGGGTCGAAAAGCCGCTGCCCTGCACCGTCACGCCTCGCTCGCTTTCCGGGACGGGGCCGGACGCGCGGGGAAGGCGGGGCGCGCCGCGCCCCGCCCGGAACGTTCCTTCCGCCATGGCAGACGTCCCTGGCAGGGCCTCCTGGCGGCACCTACAGGGGACCGGCCCCGTTACTCCGGCAGCTCCCGCAAAAGCTTTCGGTAGATGCGCGCATAGGCGGTCAGCTGCGCCAACGACAGGGCATCGCGCCGTGGATCGTCGGCGGCCGGCTTCGCCTGCGGGCCGAGGCGCACGGTGTCGACGCCGTGGGCGCGCAGCACCACGCCGTCGGTCGATCCCGTCCAGCCGGTGATCGACGGCGGCTGCGTACCGAACTCGTCGAGCCAAGCCGCCCGGGCGACCGTCATCAGCGGGGCGTCGGCCGGCGTGGCCGCGGCGGACGCGACCGGCTCGGCCTCCACGTCGACCGCGCAGTCCCGCAGCGCCGACCGCGCGAACCGCCCCCGCAGCCGGTCGGTCAGCTCGGCCGCCAGCGCCCTCGGCTCCACCTGGTCACCGGCGACGACATACAGATCGATCCGCAGCTGGGCCGGCAGCAGGTCCGGCTTGTCCTGCCAACCCCCGCTGATCGCTCCGATACCGCACGCCCGGCCGGTCTGCCCCACCCTGGGATCGGCGGCCAGGTAGGCCGTGCGCCAGCGTGCCAGTTCGTCCAGGACGATGCCGGCCTGAGCGACGACTCCCCCGGGTGGCGTGGCGGATTCCGCCAGCATGGCGGCCCCGGAGCGTCCGGTCACCTGGACGGTCAGGTAGAACGCGCCCGGCTCGTGCCACAGCAGCGTCGGCGGGCCGCACTTGGCCACGATCGCCGAGGGCGGCAGCGGGTAGGCGTCGGTGTATGCCTCCAGACCGGTGATCCCGCTCATGCGGCGGTGTGTCCCGGAGCCTGCGAGCAGGAGCCGCCCGGCACCGGCCTCGGCGAAGGCGACCAGCGCGGCGGCCGCGGGCCCGCGGGCGACCCCGAGGCCGAAGCCGATCACCGTGTCGCCGTCGACAGTGAGCGGACCGACGGGCGCGTCGTCTCCGGTGACGAGGCGGTTGGCCGCACCTCCCTCGTCCAGCGAGGTGTCGAGGTGGGAGTAGAGCAGCGGCCCGGCTCCGTGGGCGGCGACCAGGCTGCCGCCCGCGGAGCCGTGCTCCAGCACCTGCCACTCGATGTGCGGCCACCGCTCGGCGCACCAGGCGCGCAACCGGTGGGCCGCCGTGCGCTCCCCGCCGCGTGGGGCGGGGAGCACGTCGAGCAGGTGCAGGACGTCGAGCAACTGCTGTCTCAAAAACGTCCCCAGTCGTCGGAAGCCGGACGCCACACATCGATGTTGCGCGGATCGGCCACCATCCTGCGGGGCCGGTGCGTCTCGTGCTCCTCCGGCGTGAACACCCTGTGCCGGTCGCACAGTTCGTAACGCGGGCCGAAGCGGGTGTCGTGCATGTAGAACGCGATCGACGTCGACGCCGAGTGGTTGACGATGTCGGAGGCGATCGGCGCGCCCTTGTACAGCGCGCGGGCACGCATCCGCATGACGTGGTCGAGGCTCTTCATGGCGAAGCACAGGTGCGCTACGTAGTGCTCCGTGTTCTTCTGGATCGCGAGGCTGTGGTGGTAGCGGTCCTCGCAGCGGAAGAACGTGGTCGAGCCGACGACGTGGTCCGAGGGCTGGAACTTCAGGACGTTCTGGTAGAAGTCCACCGTCTCATCGAATTTCGCGGTGGCTATGAAGGGGTGTACCAGGTCGAGCGGCCGGATCTCGATGTGCGGCGGCTCGGCATACTCGTGGAACTCGGTGAACAGCTCGACGATGAGGCCGTCGGGGTCCTTCACCGCGAAGCCGTTGTCGCACAGCGCCTTCTGCCGCTCCTGCAGCTCGAGCACCTCCAGTCCGGCGTCGAGGACGCTCTTGTGCAGCTGTTCGAGGATCTCCTCGTTCTCCACGCTGTAGCCGACCGCGGTCGTCCATCCGTCGGTGCGTTCGGGGGCGTGGATCAGTTCGATCGCGTGGTGCTCGATGTCGGCGCGCAGGTAGGCATACTCGTCCGTGCGCTGCTCCAACTGCAGACCGACGTGGTACTGGAGGAAGTCGATCGTGGCCTGCATGTCCGGAACTTCGATCCGGGCGTACTCCATGCCGTACGGGCCGTGCGGGCGCGTGCTCACCGGCGGTGTCCTTCCTGCAGCGAGCGAGGGACGCTCGGCGAACTCGAACGAGGTGATGGCCTGTTGGGCGATGACCGGCCGCCAGCGCGTGCGCACGAAGCTCTCGTGGGACTCGCTGCCGAGATAGGCGAGCAGGTCGTCCTGACTGTCGAAGTCGACGGCCATCGTGTGGGTGAAGGTCTGGTCGCGGGTGCTGATGTTCTCGCCAAGGACGAAGCCGCGCATGGCCGGGTACCGGTCCGGGAAGGTGCGCAGCTCGGCCAGCACGGACTCCCGTGTGGCCTCGTCGACTCCGTCGGCGAAACGGAAGGACAGGGTGTGTCGGATCATCGGGTCGCCTTCCGTCGCCGGCTAGAGGATGAAGCTGAGCCGGGCGCCTGCCGCCAGCGACTCGTGGCCGAGGATCGAGCGCCGCAACCGGAAACGGAGTCCGGCCTCGGTCGGCACCAGCAGATGGTCGTACCAGCCGACGTAGGCGTCGAAGTGACCGTCGCGGGCGCGGTGGACCACGAAGGACGCCGACACCCGGAAGGAGTCCTCCGTGTCGCCCTCGGACAGCCGCACGTTGGACACCAGCCGGTGGGTGCGCGAGTGCGGGTTCTCGGCGTGTGCCTTGCGGGACTTCAGCCGCTTGACGCGAGCCCGGAGCAGGTCCCAGTCGTCGTCGACGAACGATCCGGTCTCGTGCGGCGACCAGCCGGGGCGGTAGTCGGTGGTCGGGATCTCGTAGCGGGCACCGTCCTCGAAGAGCGCCAGCCAGCTGTCGTAGTCCCAGTGGTCGAGGATGTCCGCCTCGGCGTAGAGGAAATCCTCGACCTCCTGCCGGGTGACGGTGCGCCCGGCGCACGGCACCAGCCCGCGGTTGCTGATCTCGGTCATCGCACGTCCCTCCCGACCAGGAAGGACGCCGGCCGCTCGCCGTGGGTCTCAAGACCGCCGTCGAGTCCGATGGCTTCGACCCATTGCCGCCAGAAGCCCCGCATCGCGCCCTCGTCGATCGATCTGCCCTGGACTCCCTTGACCTCGTCGGCCATGCCGCGTGACATGTCGCTGTAGTCCAGCTCGGGCGCGGTGGTGCCCGCCGTGGCCTGGATGCCGCGCTGGACCGCCTCGTACGCCTCGATGTCGTCCGGCGTCGCCAGTCCGCCCGGGCCGACGAAGCTGACGACCGTCTTCATGCGCAGGGCGCGCGTGTCCGGGTCCTCCTCGCGCGGGACCAGTTGCCAGGCGCGCACGTCGGTCTGGTCGGGTGCCACGGGCTCCAGCTGCCGGATCGACAGGCCCTCGATGTCGAACAGCAGCAGGTTCGGGAAGACGAACAGGATGTGGCTCTCGTCGGCCACGTAGTGCGCCCGCTCCTCCCCCAGCCGCTGTGTCATCTCCGCTCGGTGGGCCTCGGTGCGGACCCGCTCGTCCTCGCCGAAGCGCGGTTCCCAGAGCATGCTGATCCGTCCGCCGTGCCCGGTCAGGACCAGCAGCCCGTGGCCGTTGCCGAGGTTGTACGCGTACTGGTTGTCGTCGGTGACGGCGTAGCCGCTCTCGCGCAGGTAGCCGACGAACGTGTTGTGCGTCGGGGCGAAGTGGTAGCCGTCCATGGCGTTCTCGACGGCGAGTTTCCAGTTGCCGCGCACGCTGTAGAGCTGTGTGCCGGGCAGTGTGGTCATGCCGCCGGCGTGCTGCTGCTGGATCATCGTCATGTAGTCGGCCGCGTCGCCGAGGTAGTCGAGCAGCGGCGGGACGTCGGGGTCGAAGGAGACGAAGACGAACCCCTCGTGGGTCTCCAGGCGCGGCACGCCGCGCAGCCCCATCGAGGCCCGGAACTCGTCGCTCGACTCGTACGCCCCGGCGTCCGGGATCGCGGCGACCTCGCCGTTGTTGCGGAACGTCCAGGCGTGGTAGAAGCACTGGAAGAGCCTGGTCGAACCCTCGCTTTCGCGGCACAGCACGGTGCCGCGGTGCGGACAGGAGTTCAGGAACGCGTGCACTTCGCCGGCGCTGTCCCGGCAGAAGATCAGCGGCCGGCCGCCGAGGGTACGGACCTTGAAGTCGTTGGGGTTGGGGATCTCGGTCTCGTGCCCGAGGTAGAGCCAGGTGTGCATCCACACCCAGCCGCGTTCCCGGGCGAAGATTTCCGCGCTTCGGTAGGCCTCGCGGTTGACCCGGAAGGTGAGCTGGTCCCAGTCCTCGACGATCATCGGCGCTGGGACGGTCCGGGGGTTGCTTCCCATGGGGAGTTTGCCTCTCACAAGTCCCGACCCGAGTGGCGCGCTATGAGACGCCATCTCGTATGTCGCATCAGAGTCCCCCAGCATTCTCAAGGTGTCAAGCATTCGTTTCGCGGTTGACACCCCACCTCGGCACGGCCATCATCCTGTTCCACATTGAAATACACCGTCTCGCATTCTGTGCGACCGTGTGAAGGGCAACAAGCTCGTGCCGTACGTCATCACGCAGGCCTGCATCGACGTCATGGACAAGTCGTGCATGGAGGAGTGCCCGGCCGACTGCATCTACGAGGGCGACCGGATGCTCTACATCCAGCCCGACGAATGTGTCGAGTGCGGGCGCTGCGAACCCGTCTGCCCGCAGATCTCGATCTTCCACCACGAGGATCTGCCCGAGGAGAGCAAGCAGTTCGAGCGCATCAACGCCGAGTTCTTCACCCTCGGCGCCCAACCACTGGGATCACCCGGCGGCGCTCGCAAGGTCGGCCAGGTCGGCCACGACCACCCGGAGGTGGGCGCGTGACCGGCCACGCGCCCACAGGCGCCGGCCCCGAGGTCTCCGTCGACCTGCTCATCATCGGCGCCGGCCCGACCGGGTTGTACGGCGCGTACTACGCCGGCTTCCGCGGCATGAGCGTCGCTGTCGCCGACGCTCTGCCCGCGGTGGGCGGTCAGATCGCCGCGCTGTACCCCGAGAAACTCATCTACGACGTGGCCGGCTTCCCCGCCGTCCGCGGCCAGGACCTGGTGGACCGCCTGGCCGAGCAGGCCTGGCGGTGGAACCCCACCTACCTGCTCGGGCACGGGGTCACCCGGCTGGACGACACGGGCGAGGGCATCGTCGCCACGACCGACGCCGGCGCGCGGATCACCGCGGGCGCGGTGCTGGTCTGCGGCGGGATCGGCAACTTCATCCCCCGCGAGCTCCCGGTGGGCTCCGAGTACCTGGGCCGGGGGCTGCGGTATTTCGTACCGCGGTTGAACGAGCTCGCCGGACAGGACGTCGTGGTGGTCGGCGGTGGTGACTCCGCGCTGGACTGGGCGCTGTCGCTGGAGCCGATCGCCTCGTCGGTGACCCTGGTACACCGGCGTACGCGGTTCCGGGCCCACGAGCGCAGCGTCGAGCAGGTGCACGCCTCCTCGGTGCGGGTGCTGACGCCCTACGAGGTCGAGAAGGTCTCCGGCGAGGGGGCGGTGTCGGAGGTCGTGGTCGCGTGCTCGACCGGCGACCGGATCGCCCTGCCCGCCCAGTCCGTCGTGGCGGCGCTCGGCTTCATCGCGGATCTCGGCCCGATCGAGCAGTGGGGGCTGGAGCTTCGCCGTAGGCGCATCCTCGTCGACCGCACGATGCGCACCAACCGGGAGCGCGTCTTCGCGGCCGGCGACATCGCCGACCACGACGGCAAGGTCAGCCTCATCTCCATCGGCTTCGGTGAGGCGGCCCTGGCCGTCAACCACATCGCCGCCCTGCTCGACCCGGCACGCTCGATCACTCCGGGGCACTCCTCCGACGCGTGAGATCTCCGCACGGGGCGGCGGTGAGCGTGAGCGATCCGCGGCTGTCGGCCGCCAGGTTCCCGTTCACCGCCGCGACTCTGCGGGATGAGCGTCCCGATGCTCTTTCACCCACCATGACACGACCCTTACCATTGCTTTATGCAAGACGGCGTTTCATTCGGCGTCTTAACCATTGACTGGACAGGGACAGGAGCGAGAAAGCCATGGCCGCTAAGGCGCAACACGGCACCGGCGAGCAGGACGGCCCGGACAGGACGGCGCCGACCATCCAGACGGTGCAGCGTGCGGCGCTGATCCTCGGCTCGTTCACGGTCGGCAAGCCGCATATGAGCCTCAACGAGATCACCGCGCGGCTCGGGGCGAGCAAGGCGACCGCGCACCGGTACACGAAGGCACTGCGGGCGGCGAACCTGCTGCGGTACGACGAGCGCACTTCGCTGTACTCCCTCGGCCCCCAGGTGCTGACGCTCGCCACGGCGGCGCGGGCCGGCCTGCCGATCGTCGCCGCCGCCGAGCCGTACATGGAGGAACTGGTCAGGCGCATCGACGAGACGATCGTGCTGTCGGTCTGGGACGGTGAGTCGGCGACCGTGGTGCGCTCGGTCGACAACACCGACCACATGGTGCGCATCAGCGTCCGGGTCGGCTCACGCCTGGACCTCACGGCCTCGGCGCAGGGACGTGTCTTCCTCGCGTTCCTGCCCCCGGAGCAGGTACCGACGCTGCCGCGCTCGGTCCGCAAGTCGGCCGAGCTCACCGCGGAGCTCGAGGCCATCCGGAAGCACGGGCTGTCGGTCAACTCCCCCACCGTCAACGGGGTACGCACCGTCGCGGCACCGATCTTCGAGGGGGACAAGATCAGCGGAACGCTCGCCATCGTCGGCACGACGGCGACCGTGTCCGACGACGTCAAGTCGCCGATGGCCCAAGCACTGCTGGAGACCGCCCGCGCGCTGTCGCAGCGGCTGGGCACCTCCGAAGACGCGCCCAACGGCGGCTGAAACCCGGCCGCAGCAACAGTGGAGGGCCCACCGCGGCGGTGGGCCCTCTGAGGTTTCGGGTCTTGTGGGAGCCCGCGGAGGTTTCGGGTCTGGTGTGAGCCCGTGCCACGCCGGCCCGCACATCCGGGTCAGGGGATCATTGCGGGGCGGGCCAGGAGCCGAACTGCCCGGTGTCGACGGGGGGGGCGGAGCGACGAGATCGCCGGGCCCCGTCGTGCGGTGCGGGGGGGCAGCGGCATCTTCGGCTTCTCTCGATTCGCAGGGCTGCGCCCCGGAACCCCAGCGCGGCACCCAGGCGGAAGCCCTGGGTGCCGGGGCATGGCGGGATCCGGGGCCACGGCCCGCGCCGGCCGGCGCTGGTCGAGCGGAGCGTGCGGGCGGTCCGATGCCGCCACTGCGAATGGCCCGCCACCCGCCGTGTCCATATGGGTGACGGGCCCGTATGTCTGAGCCCGGAGACGCAGTACTGCCCGCTCCCGGCTCATCGTCCGATCGGCATCGGCCACGTTCCCGCGCAACAGCGCGCCCGTCCGTCGCTCAGGGAAGCAGGTCGGCCCGCGGCGGGACGAAGAAGTCGATGTTCACGCAAGGCGCCTCGGTCGGCTCCACGTAGTGCTCGCTGCCGCGGGGAACCAGCAGGAACGATCCCGCACGCATGTCGTGCGCGACACCGTCCACGTAGTAGTTCGCCCGCCCCTCGGCGATGTGGACCAGCTGGTCGAAGTCCTCGTGCCGATGGGGGTTGAGCGTCATGCCGACCTCGAGCTCGTGGTGGCAGATCATCACCTCGTCCGTCGCGTATACGCGACGGCGGACCCCCGGCCGCACCTGGGTCACCGGCAGCTCGTCCCAGTTGACGACGGTGTTGAACAGGGCTGCGTTGCGTGTGCTCACTGGTTTTCCTCTCCGGCGGCCGCCCGCAGGCCGGCCGCCAACATCTGCAGGTCCGAGCCGACGACCAGGTAGTCGGCGTCGCCCAGGCCCAGGTCCGCCGCGGCGCCACGGGCCGGCGCCCAG
The DNA here is from genome assembly GCF_052068475.1 of Streptomyces sp. SD31. Classification (NCBI taxonomy): domain Bacteria; kingdom Bacillati; phylum Actinomycetota; class Actinomycetes; order Kitasatosporales; family Streptomycetaceae; genus Streptomyces; species Streptomyces sp. SD31. The sequence goes on from NZ_JBQHCX010000010.1 coordinate 66,038, forward strand.
CCGCCGAACGCCACCCCGGCGGAGCGGGCGGCGTCGCGCACCCGGTCCACGGCGGCACGCAGCACCGCTGGGTCCGCCGGCAGGCCCAGGTCGACCGCGAGGTCGGTGCTGCCGACGAAGCACACGTCGAGAGCGGCGACCAGATCCGGCAGCGGATCGGTGTGCGCCGTCTCGATCTGGCCCACCAGTACCGGCGGGTCGTCCTGCTCGGCGCGCAGGAATCCGGCCAGCGGAGCCATGCCGAAGCGGGCGGCCCTGTTGGCCAGGCTCACCGACCGGCGGCCGGCTGGAGCGAACCGGGTCGCCGCCACGAGCGCCTCGGCCTGCGTGAGGCGCGTGAGCATGGAGAGCTGGATGCCCGCCGCCCCGGCTTCCAGGAGCCGGTTGACGGCGGCGGCGTCCACCTCGGGCACACGGACCAGGGCCGGCAGCCTGCACGCGTCCGCGTGGCGCACCAGGTCGACGGCGTCCCGCTCGGTGAGGGTGGAGTGTTCGAGGTCGACGACGACGAACCCGAACCCGGCCGCCTCGGCCAGTTCCACCACGTCGGGCGAGGCCAGCTTGACGAACGTACCGACGGCGGGTCGCCCCGCCGTCAGGGCCGCGCGCAGTCGGCGCCGCAGCAGATGGACGTCACCGACGCTCATGGATTCCTCCCGGGGATGTGCGGGCGATCAGGCCGACTGCAGACCCCGCCACGGCACGATGTCGACCTCGGCACCGCCGTGCAGCACCACGGTCGGCTCCAGACGCGGCGCGACGATCGTGTTGCCGGCGGCGTCGGGCAGGGTGACCTCGTCGGTCCAGTCGACGACCGTGACGTCTGCCCGCCCGCCGACCTCCAGGCGCCCGTAGCCCTCGGTGTCGAGCCCGAGCAGCTGGGCCGGCGCGACGGTGGCCCGCCGGACGCACTCCTCCAGCGGCGCGCCGAGCGCGACCAGCTTGGAGATGCTGGTGAGCAGGTCGAACACCGGGCCGCGCCAGTTACGGGCACTGGTGTCGGAGCTGAGGACGTCGGGCAGGAATCCGTCGGCGATCGCCCGGCGCGCCACCTCGAAGCTGAGGTTGCTCTTGCCGTGGGCGGAGTCGAACAGGACGCCGCGCTCACGGGCCTCGTTGACGGCGGGCTGGACGTGGTCGCCGTCGAGGATGCCGTACGGCTTGCCGGTGTAGCAGTGCGCCACGATGTCGCCGGGGCGCAGATGGTCCAGGACGACGGGCAGCGGCTCCGAGGTCTCGCCGATGTGCAGCATCAGCGGCAGACCGGCCTGCTCGGCCAGCGCCACCGACTTCTTGAGAAGCGACTCCCAGTTCTCGCCGACGACGTCCTCGGACAGACGGATCTTGAAGCCGCGCACGATGTCGGGGTGGGCCTCGGCGGTCGCGAGCGCGTCCTCGGGGACCAGGGTGTCGGGGTTCAGCAGCTCGCCGAACCGGAAGTCGATCAGACCGAGCACCGAGACGTTGAGGAAGTTGACGATGCGCAGCGGGTTCGCCTCGACCACCAGCTTGCGGAAGGCCGCGAACGTCGAGGCGCCGGCCGTGCCGGCGTCTGCCGCCGCGACCACGCCGCGGCGCAGATGGGCCTCCTCGGCCGGGGCGCCGACGGCGGAGACGTACTGGAAGATGTGGGTGTGGCCCTCGACGAGGCCCGGCAGCACGGTGGAACCGGTGACGTCGATCGTGCGCGTCGCGTTCGCCGCCAGCCCCTCCCCGATCGCGGCGATGCGGTCACCGGTGACCGCCACGTCGAGCCGGGCGTTGGTGCCCGACGCCGGGTCGATGACGGTGCCGCCGGCCAGGACGAGGTCGTAGGACGACTGGGAGGAGTTGGACATCGATGTGTGCTCCAGGGTGGGGAAGGTCAGCTGACCGGTTCGGTCAGCCGGTGCTCGCGCCGTGAGGCGTCCGCGGGACGCACGATGCGGGTGACGAGGGGCAGCACGCCGTCCACCTCGATACGCACCTCGTCGCCGTCGGCGAGGAAGCACGCGCGGTCCTGGCCGGTGCCGGCCGGGGTTCCGGTGAGGACGACGTCGCCGGGTTCGAGCGCGGCGAACCACGACAGCCGACTGAGCAGATCGGTGACCGGGAAGATCATCCCGTCGCTCGTGTCGTCCTGCACCAGCTCGCCGTTGACCCGCGTCCGTACGCGGATCCCGTGGCGGTCCTCGAGGTCGTCGGGGGTGCAGATCGACGGGCCGAGCGGGGTGAAACCCGGGTAGCTCTTGGCGAGGGCGGGCGTGCCTGTAGTGCGCATGACATCGCGCGCCGTCATGTCGTTGGCGGCGGTGATGCCGGCGATCGCGGGCCAGACCTCCGACTCGGCCGCCTGGTACAGCCGGCGCCCGACGACGACCGCGACCTCCCCCTCGTAGTCGGGTTCGGTCACCGACTGCGGAATCACCACCTGCGCGCCGGGTGCCGACACGCCGGACGACGCGGCCAGGTACAGGATCGGCTGCTCGGGCAGTCCCCGGCCGGTGCGGGCCGCCTTCGATACGTAGTTGAGCCCGACGCCCCACACCGCGTGGGGATGACCCAGCGGCGCCACGAGCGTGGCCTCGTCGATCGGGATGCGTCCGCGCACCGCGCAGGACGCCAGACACCGCAGCGAGCCCTCCTGCTCGAGGACCGCGCCGACGTGCGGAAAAGCAGTGTTCAACAGGGCGACAGCCCCGTCCTCGATCCGGCCCAGGCCGGCATCCGTCGTCACTACTCGCATGGCGAGCATCTTTCAATGCGAGATGGCATCGTGTCAAGCGAAACGAATCCGCCGGGCGTGGACCCGGCCGACACCCCGCCTGGACAAGAACTGACGGGTTGTCAGGTGACTGACACAGCACCGATCCAGGGGTGCCGGTCGCACGCGAGCCGCCGCTGCACCTCGCCGCCGCCTCAGCGGCCCATGGAGCGCGCCACACCACGGTCGGGGCGAGCCCAGTGAACAGATTGCGAGATGCCGTCTCTCATCTCGTACAGTAGTTCCGCTCGATGCCGAGGGTCGCCTCTGTCTCGGCTTTTTCAGTCAGGTGGGCCGCGATGCAGGCGCCCACCTCCGAATCGCGCCTGAAGAGAGCTCCCGATGCGTCGTATCGCCCTGTCCGTAGCCATCACGACGATCTCTGTCTCACTCGCCGGCTGCGGCGGGCTCAACGCGGCGGGGAGCAGCGACGACGCGAGCCCGGCCAAAGGCGATGACATCACCGTGGGGCTGTTGCTGCCGGAAAAGTCGAACCCCCAGTACGAGCAGTTCCACTACCCCGTCATCGAGGCGAAGGTCGAGTCCCTCACCCACGGCCAGGGCCGGGTCGAATACGCCAACGCCGAGGCGGACGCGGGCGAGCAGGCACGACAACTGCGGCAGATGATCAACGAACAGGTCGACGTGATCCTGCTGGACCCCGTCGACACACACGCCATCGCCGGCGGGGTGAGGAAGGCCAAGGAGGCCGGTATCCCGGTCATCGCCTACGACCGGCTGCCCGAGGGCCCGATCGACGCGTACATCACCTTCGACAACGAGCTCGTCGGCCAGGTACAGGGCAGCTCCCTGCTGGAGGCCCTCGGCGAGGACGCCGACATCTCCGACAAGATCGTCATGATGAACGGCTCAGCCAACGACCCGAACGCCAAGCAGTTCAAGGCGGGCGCGCTCTCCGTTCTCGACGGCGAGGTGACGATCGCCAAGTCGTTCGACACCAAGGACTGGAAGCCGCAGACCGCCGAGAAGAACATGACCGCGGCGATCAACGACATCGGCAAGAACAACATCAAGGCCGTCTACGCCGCCAACGACGGTCTGGCGGGCGGCATCATCGAGGCGCTGAAGGCCGCAGGCGTAACCGACCTGCCGCCGATCACCGGGCAGGACGCCGAGCTCTCGGCGGTGCGGCGGATCGTCACCGGCGAGCAGTACATGAGTGTCTACAAGCCGTACCCGCAGGAGGCCGAACACGCCGCGGAGATGGCCGTGGCGAAGGCCCAGGGCAGAGACATACAGTTTGACGCCCTCACGCGTGACGAGATCGACAGCCCCACCCACAAGGGCATCCCCGCATATCTGGTGCCCGTTGTCGCCCTGACGAAGGACAACATCAAGGACACCGTCATCAGGGATGGCATGTACGAACCGTCCGACATATGCACGCCCCAACTCGCAGCCGACTGCACGGCGACAGGCCTGAAGAAGTAGGCCCCCGGGAACGAGGGAGCAGTGGCCGCAGAGCCGATGCGACGACTCCTGTGTGGGGACTCGCGCCTTGCTCGCGGCCTGCGCCGATGCGCGCGCTCATGAAGGGCTGGATCGGCCCGAGAGGCTGAGCCGTGCAACGCGGGAGGGGCCGACGCCGCATCGCCCGTATCGACGACTTCGGAACCCTTTTCTACCTTGTAGCGGCTCATCAGCTGCAAGTCTCGACAAGATGCCATACAGGGGGTGAAGCTGTGGCGCATGGATCGCTTGCGAAGCCTGATACCCGACGAATCACCGGACGGCAGGCTCACACTCCACTCGTATGAAACCGGCCTGGCGGCCCGGTGAACGGGCTGAACTCCGAGGCGTTCGTCCTGTTCGACCAGCACATCCTGTGGTCCGACATGATCGGCAACATCCTCGGCCTGGCAGCCCTCGCCCTCGGCTGGCGCCGCTCCCTGTGGACCTGGCCGGTGCAGTTCCTGTCCGGCCTCATCCTCTTCGGGGCCTTCTTCGGCCACCTGACCGGCAGCGCCGGCAAGCAGGCTGTCGTCATGACCGTCGCCGTGTACGGCTGGTGGCGGTGGAACCGCGACAAGGGCCGGTCCGAGCACGGCCAGATCACCCCGCGGTTCGCCACCTGGGGCGAGCGCGCGGCGATGGTCGGCGCCGTGGCCGTCGGCACGGTCGCGGTGGCCCTCCTCTTCAAGGCCTACCCGACCCTGTCCTGGGACCCCTGGCCGGACGCCTACATCTTCGTCGGCACCATCGTCGCCATGTACGCCCAGGCCCGCGGCATGGTCGAATTCTGGATCTCCTGGCTGCTGGTCGACCTGGTCGGCGTCCCGCTGACCTTCGCCAACGGCTACGCCTTCTCCGGCTTCGTCTACGTCATCTACGGCGCACTGGTCCTGTGGGGCATGCGCGAATGGTGGCTGCGCTCCCGCAACGGTCCGCAGCCCGCTCTGGGACTGCCCGGTGCGCACGCGTCCGAGGGAGCGCCGAAGTAAAGGGGCGGTCGAGACGCCTCAGCCCCCTCCTCCCCGGTTCTCAGGGGCTGTGTCCGCGTCGTTCGTAGTGGCTGATGTGGGCCCCTTGGCGGCGTCATCGCCGGCGTGACCAGCGCAGGATGTCATCGACCAGGGTCGGGCGCAGACCGGTGAGGCGGGTCGTCAAGCGTTGGATCTCGGCGACGCTGAGGTGGATGAGCTGCGAGGATCCGGTTCTTCTTTCTCCGTGACCAACTCTCGGGCCCGCAGGACGGTCAAGCAGGTGTGGGCCGCCATGGCCGGCCGTCAAGTGGCGGTGCCAGCCGGGATGCAACAGGCCTGACAGTCGTCCAAGGCGCACTCCTGCTCGCGCCCTGTAAGCACTCCACGACAGGCCATCGGCTGCCCGCGCCGCGGATCAGTTCGTCCAGCGTGGTCCCGGCCGGACCCGTGAGCCCCTGCCCGCGGGGATTGCCGCTTCCACTTCTGCCCCGCAGGCCGGGAAACAGCTCGTGCACGGGGTGGTCGATGAACCAGCAGGTGATGGAAGTCCTCAGAGACCTCGATCCAGGGCGAGCCTACTGCGCCCTATGCCGAGCCTGCGGAAGTACCCACACCCAGCCTCTTTCTCCGTCTGGCCCGCCACCGCATCAGCGTGGTCTTCGGCGGGGTCGACGAACCCGCCGGCGAGGCCGACGCCGTCGATGAGAACAACTCGCCGCCGCCCTCGGTCCCTCCACAGCAACCATTGCGAGACGGCATATTGACATACGAGATAGCGAGTCCTAGCGTCGGGGCATCCCTCAACAAAAGGCGAGCCTTGATGAGATCCACTTTTTCCCCGTCGGCCTCCGGGACGACCTTCCTGCCGAATCCCGCGACACAACGACCGTCCCGCATCGCCGTCGGCGGCGACGGCCCCTGCTCCCCCGGCCACATCCGCGGAGCCACCGAGCCAACGGCGGACGGCGCGCCGGAGTGTGCCGGCGAGATGGCGGTGGTCTGACATGCCCACCCCCGCAAGGGATGAGGCCGTCACGCGCCGGCCTGTCACCAGCTACGACCCGCAGGCGTACCGCGACGGACTGTCCTCGATGGTCACGTCCGTCTGTGTGGTCACCACGGAAGTGGACGGGAAGCGGTACGGCTTCACCGCCAACTCGGTGACCAGCGTGTCGATGGACCCGCCGCTGATTTCGGTCTGTCTGGCCGACACCGCCGACGTCCACCCGGCCTTCAGTCAGGCCGAGTCGGTGGCCGTCAACGTCCTGGCGGCCGACCAGCACCCAGTGGCGACGGCGTTCGCGACGCCCGGCGTCGACAGGTTCGCTGCGGCGCGCTTCAGTCCGGGAAAGCTCGGTCCACCCCTGCTCGACGGCGCCACCGTGTCGCTCGAGGGCGTCGTTCACCAGCGCCTCACCGCCGGCGACCACACGATCATCCTGATCGAGGTGGCCGACGTGGTGGTCGGCGCACAGGAGCCGCTCACCTATCAGGGACGCCGGTTCCACACCCTGAACCCGCTGGAGCCATCCGCACTGCAGTCGGCCGGAAAAGGCCAGTCATGACCACCCCGGACGACCTCGGCACTCCATGGCCGTCCCCGGCTCCGTCGAAGACCTCGGCGGAGCGTCCGGCACCCGACACGCTCACGGACCCTCACAGCTGAATCGACGCGTACGAAAGCGGCAGCCCGACGCTCTTCGGAAGGGCCTCCCACTGCCCGCGACTGCCCGCCTTCGGTGAGGCTCTGGTCAGCGGGACTTGGCGCTCGACCCGGCCCTTGCCGGTGGGGTGCGGTGGCGGGCTTGACGCGTTTCCGCGCCTGACGACTGCACCTTCCGGCAGCCGGGATCGCCACGGTGTGGCTGATCCGGTACAAGCGCGGGATGTTCCGGGCGGCGTTGAGGTCGGCACACGCACGTGGGCTGGTCCTGGCGGCTGCCCGGTGTGGTGAAGCCGCACGCTGAGCAGCGCTGGGAGGTACCGGGGGCAGGGAGGACTTCTCGCCGCGTTTACGGAAGGTCTCGCGGTGTGCGGCCGGCCGCTCCACGCGGAGCAGCTTGGCTTTCTCCTTCGGTGTGAGCCACTCGTCCCGGTCGGGAGCACCTCACAAGATCAGAGGGAGAGCTTGGTCCGCCGGTAGTTGCCGGTGAACGCGTACTCGCGTGCGAGCGCGCGCGAACTCGTCGACCACCCTCGCCCGCGACCGCCCGTTCGGCGACCGACGTGGTGGCGACACGGGCCCTCGGCGGACAAGTACGTGCTGACCGTCCGCCGGTTGAGTCCGGTCTCCTTGGCGACCTCGAACAACAGGCAGAAGAGTGCCGAACGGCGGCCCTCAGCACATCAAGAACTCTGCACGTTCATGAGTACGCGGCTATGCCAGTCCGGGAAAGCACGGGCACCCCGTCCGCACAAGAGGCGGGCGGGGTGCCACTGGGGCAGGTTCTGTCAGGTCAGGGCACCGATTCCGCATCTGCCGGCTCGGGTCCGCAGGCGAGCTGTCGCTGCACCTCGCCGCTGTCCCAGTAGTCCGTGCGGCGTGTGATGAGACCGTCGGTGACGGTGAACACGAAGACACCGCGGATGCGCACGGGGCGGTCGCCCGCAGAACGCATCCGGAACGTCATGACGTACGGCACCGCGGCCGACTCACCGTCGACGACGACGCGTTCGGGCGCGTAGTGCAGGTCCTCGAAGTCCTCGAGGAACCCGGTCAGCGCGGCGCGGTACGCGGCGCGGCCCCTGCGGCTCTGCCCCGTCGACGAGGTGTGTTCGTTGACGAAGTCCTCTGCCACGCGGGCGGCCACGGCGTCGGCGTCATGTGCGTTCAGCGCCGCCAGGTACGCCTCGACCGCGGCGCGGGTTTCGTTCAGGACGAACCCCACTTCTGCCGGACCGTGTCGAAGACACGCTGGTCGTGGGAGATCTCGATGACGTTGCCATCGGGGTCCTTCAGAGCGCAGATGTAGCCGATGGGGTCGGGCATCTGCCGGGGCTCCCAGTGCAGGCAGCCCAATTCGCGGGCCCTGTCCGCGAGCGCGTCGACGTCCCCGCGCTCCGGCACTTCGATGCCGATGTGCGCGAACGGGTGCAGCAGGCCCTGCTGGGTGCCCTTGTCCTTGTTGAACGACACCAGGACGAGCACGAAGGGCGTCTCGGCCTGCTTGTCGTTGGAGAGCCAGACGCTTTCGCCGTCGGCGTCCTTGAAACGCTCGACGACGACCAGGGGAGTCAGCGAGGTATAGAACTCGATCGCCTTGTCGAGATCGCCGGTCGGCAGCGCGACGTGAGTCCAGCGGGCCGAGGTGAGACCGGTGGCCACGGTACCTCCAGTGAGTGGTGCGGTTTTCCTCGAGCCTAGGTCTGCGCGCGCCCGGAGGTCGATGTGCTGCGGACACAACGCGTACGCCGAGAACACTGACCCCGCGCGACATCGGTTCCGCGCCCGCCGCGGTGGAAGCCTGCGGCATGACGGCGACGAATGTCACCGGGGAGGACGAGGAGAAGACGTGCGCTACCGGATTCTGGGTGGGACGGGCATCGAGGTGAGTGAGCTCTGCCTCGGGTCGATGATGTTCGGGGCCTGGGGCAACACCGACGAGGCGGAGTGCCACCGCATCGTGTCGACGGCGCTGGACGCGGGAGTCAACTTCGTCGACACGGCTGACGTGTACGCCTTCGGCGAGTCCGAGGAGATCCTCGGCCGCGCGCTGAAAGGACGCCGCGACGACGTCGTACTCGTATCGAAATTCCACAACCTGATGCCCGGAAGGCCGCTCGACCGCAACCGGCGCGGCAACTCCCGGCTCTGGATCATGCGTGCCGTGGAGGACAGCCTGCGACGGCTGCGGACGGACCACCTCGACGTGTACCTCGTCCACCGTCCCGATCCCCGGACCGACATCGAGGAGACGCTCGGTGCGCTCAGCGACCTGGTGCGGACGGGCAAAGTGCGAGCGATCGGCACCTCCAGCTTCCCGGCCGAGGAGATCGTGGAGGCGCAGTGGGCGGCGCGGCGCGCCGGCCGCGAGCGGTTCACCGTGGAGCAGCTGTCGTATTCGATCCTGGCCCGGCACGCGGAGGCCGCTACCCTGCCCACCGCGCAGCGGCACCGTATGGGCGTCATGGTGTGGAGCCCCCTGAACGGCGGCTGGCTGACGGGCAAGTACCGGGCCGGCTCCGAACCGGCGGGAGACTCGCGCGCGCGGACCCACGGTGATCACTTCGACTACGCCGACGAGCGGATACGCGAGCGCAAGCTGGCGGTCGTCGAGGAACTCGTGCGCCTCGCCGCCGACGAGGGCTGCACACTCGTCGAGCTGGCGCTGCGGTTCGTGCTCGCCCATCCCGGCGTCACCTCGGCCCTCATGGGCCCGCGCACCCATGACCAGCTCCTGACGCAGCTCACCGCGGTGGACCGGCCGCTGTCGGCCGAGGCCCTGGACCGGATCGACGAACTCGTCGCGCCGGGCAGCGTGCTCAACCCACGCGACATCGGCCATACGCCTCCGGCGCTGGAGACCGCGGCGCTCCGCCGCCGCTGACACCGCTGTGCAACGGCGCATGCCGGCCCTTCGCGGGACCGGCATGCGCCGAGTGGTGTTCCCATCCGGACGCTGTCGGTCTGGATGGCCGTGCTTGTTCGGCGTGGCCGTGCGCTTGGACCGCTGGGCACGCCGGCCATGGGAGGCGTCCGACTCGTGCTCTCGGCGTGCCGGTGCAGGCCCACGTACTGGACGTACGTGGGCCTGCACCGGCATGCCTGAGGGGGCCTTCTTCGGACCCTGCCGTCAGGTCGACCCGCGCTCGAAGGGGCGGCCGAGCGCCGCGGGTTCTCGGTGCTGGGTGGTGAACAGCAGCATGGCGAGGAGCGCGAGCAGATACGGGGCCGCGACGAGCAGTTGGGCGTTGAGGGTGACGCCGAGCGCGGGAAGGGCCAGGCGCATGGCGTCGGAGAGGCCGAACACGAGGCAGCCGAGCATGGTCCGGCCGAGCCGCCAGGCCCCGAAGATCACCGCGGCGATGACGATGTAGCCGCGTCCGGCGGTCATGTTCTGGTTGAACGATCCGACCTCGCCGACCGCGAGGTACGCGCCGCCGAGGCCGGCCAGTGCGCCGCACCACAGCAGGGCCTGCCGGCGGCGCACGTTCACCTTGATGCCCGTGACGTCGGCGGCCTGCGGGTTCTCCCCCACCGCCCGGAGTTCCAGGCCCCAGCGGCTGCGCTCCACCAACCACCAGGTCAGCGGTATCAGCAGAATCAGAAGGTAGGCGGGCCAGCGTGCGGAGAACAGCGACTTGCCGATGAGCGGGATGTCCTCGAGCAGCGGGATCGACAGCAGCCCGACCTGGTGCGAGGCGAACTGCTCGGTCGTGATCAGGTAGCTCGTCAGCCCGAGCACCAGCGCGTTCAGCACGAGCCCGACCACGAAGGTGTTGATCTGGGCCCGGTGGGAGAGGTTGCCGTGCACGAAACCGACGACGAGGCCGGTCATGACACCGGCCATGAGGCCGACGGTGGCATTGCCGGTCGCGCTGGCGGTGGCGACCGAGGTGAAGGCGGCGCTGAGCATCATCGCCTCGACGGAGATGTTCATCGCGCCGGCGCGCTCGGCCAGGTACTCACCGCAGGCGGCGAAGGCCAACGGCACGGTCAGCCGGACGCCGCTCGCGAGGATGGTCGTGGTGCTGTCCAGAACGCTCACGCGGCTGCCTCCGTCTTGGCCGGGACAACGGAAACGGTGGGCGCCGCCCGCGGTGTGGCACCGCGACGCCCGTGGAAGAGGTCGACGAGGACGGGCGGTGCGACGAAGGCGAGGACGAGCAACGCCTTGACGATGTCGACGAGATACGACGGCACGCCGGTGGCCGAGAGGAAATCGCCGCCCGCACGCAGCACGGCGAACAGGAACGACACCGGGATCGCGACCATGGGCCGGTTGCGCGCGACGAGCGCGACGAGCAGGCCGTCCCAGCCGACGTTGTCCGAGAGCCCGGACTGAAGCCGGTTCGTGCTGACCGGGCTCGCCAGCAGCAGCCCTCCGGCCAGTCCCGCGAAGGCGCCCGACAGCGCCAGGGTGAGACCGCCGAGCGCGGCCACCCGGACACCGGCGTGCTGGGCCGTGCGCGGGTTCAGTCCGACCATGCGCACCTTGAAGCCCCACCGGCTGCGGCTCAGGAGGAGGGCGACCGCGACCGTGGCGACGAGTGCGAGGAACAGGCCCGTGTTCAGCTGGAGCGAGGGGTAGTGCCCGAAGCCGACGAGCTGGGCGTTGGCCGGCAGGGCGTTGGACTGCGCGTCAGCGATGTCCCCGGCGCCCTGCACGCTCTCCTGCAGGACCCACGGCGTGCTGACCGCGAAGGCGACGAGCTGGATCGCGAGGAACGTCATCAGCAGCGTGCTCACCGGGACGTTGACACCACGGAAGCGGAGCATCAGGGCGCTGAGCCCGGCCCAGGCGGCCCCGCCGACCGCGGCGGCGACGAGCACCACGGCGACCAGCATCGGGCCGGGCATGGCCAGGCGCAGCCCGACCCAGGCTCCGGCCAGGCCGCCGATGAGCACCTGTCCCTCCTGGCCGATGTTGAATGTGCCGGCGGACGCGCAGACGCACGCACCGACCGCGACCAGCAGCAGAGGCGCCGTGTTGAGCAGCGTCGTCGTCCAGCCGGTGGCGTTGGCCAGGGACCCGGTCCATATCGCGGTCAGGGAAGCGCTCGGCGAGGCACCGGTCAGCGTGAGCAGCAGCGCGGACACGCCGCCGGCGACACCGATGAGCGCGAGTGTGAGGCCCGCCGTCATCCAGTCACGGCGCCCTGGCCGGAGCCGGGCGAGGAGGCGCCGGCCGAGTTCGTCCGGATCCGTCAGTGAGGCGGCGCTCATGCGGCCTCACCGCCGACCAGCATGCCGAGCCGTTCGGGGGTCGCGTCGGAGACGGGGAGTGCTCCGGTGATCCGCCCCGACGAGATCACCGCGATCCGGGTTGCAAGGGCCATGACTTCCTCGAATTCGGTGGAGATGAGCAGCACTCCGACGCCCTCGGCGGCCGCTGCGCGCAGTCGGGCGTACATGTCCTCGATGGCGCCGACGTCAAGGCCGTGGGTGGGCTGCGCGGCCACCAGGACCCTCGTGTCACCGGACAGTTCCCGGGCGAGGACGACCCGCTGCTGGTTGCCGCCGGACAGGCTGCGCACGGGTGCGTCAAGCGACGGAGTGACGATGTTGAACTCGTCAGCGAGGCGACGGGCCTCGGCGAGCATGGCGCGCCGCCGCAGCAGGAACCGGCCGCTGACCTTGTCGAGCGACTTCATCGTCAGGTTTTCGGCGACACTCATGTCGAGGACGACGCCGCTGTGGTGCCGGTCCTCCGGCACGATGCCCAGACCGGCCTTCGAGAGCGCGCCGGGCCGGGTCACGTCCACCCTGTCCCCGGCGACCTCGACAGTGCCTGCGGTCGGTGGGATCAGTCCCGCGAGGACATCACCGAGGGTCGCCTGGCCGTTGCCCTCGACGCCGTAGAGGGCAACGATCTCGCCCGGGCCCACGGTCAGGTCGACGTCCGCGAGGAGCCTGACGCCGCCTTGCTCGACGGTGAGTCCGGCGAGGCGGAGGACGGGCGGCTGTCCTTCGGGACCGCCGCCCCTGCCCATGCGCCTCTCACCGGTCGGCACCAGGCCGAGGGCGGCGGCCTCCTCGCCCAGGGACACCTCCCGGCCCACCATCTGCCGGGCGAGCAACTGGGGAGTGGTCTCGGCGGTGACCGCCCGGAAGGCGACACATCCCTTGCGCAGCACCGTCACCCGGTCGGTGGCCTGCGCGATCTCGGCGAGCTTGTGGCTGATGAGGATGACAGCGCGCCCCTCCTCCTGCACCACCCGGCCGAGCACGGCGAACAGCTCCTCCGACTCCGCCTGGGTCAGCACCGAGGTGGGCTCGTCCAGGATCAGGATCTGAGGGTTGCGCCGAAGGCACTTGACCACCTCGACCCGCTGCCGCTCACCGGCCGAAAGGGTCCCGACGCGCGCGTCGGGGTCGATGGGCAGCCCGTACCGGGCGGAGACCTCGGCGATGTCGGCACAGATGGCCTGCTTGTTCACCTTGCCGTTGTCGCCGAGCGCCACGTTCTCCCACACGGTGAGCCCGTTGATGAGGCTGAAATGCTGGTGCACCATGCCGATGCCCAGTTCGGCCGCTTCCTGCGGGCTGTCCAGCGCGACCTCCTCCCCGCGCACCAGGACGGTGCCGGCATCCCGCCGGACCAGCCCGAGCAGGACCTTCATGAGGCTGGACTTGCCTGCCCCGTTCTCACCAAGGAGTCCGTGGATCTCGCCGGCGTCGACCTTGAGGTCCACGCCGGCGCAGGCCTTGACGGATCCGTATGACTTCGTGATGCCGCGCAGCTCGAGAATCGGAACCGCTGAGGTCGTCGGTGTCATCGCTGATCTTCCTCGTCGCTGTCGGCGTGTCAGCCGAGACGCTTGACCTCGGCCGCCGGATCGATCTTGTCGGTGCCGATCTTCTTCATGAACTGGTCGAGGCGCTGCGCCTCGTCACCCTGGGGCCGGCAGATCTTGACGGTCGGGTACGGGTCGACGCCCAGCTTCCACACACGCGTCGTGCCCATCTTGAGGTTGTCCTTGGCGAACTCCTCCAGCGCTGAGCGGAAGTAGTCACCCGGGCTGAAGATCACCGAGATGTCGTACTTCGGGCTGGTCGAGTCGCACCGGTCGGTGCCCGGCGTGAGGGTCAGCGCGCCGCCTTCGTTCGCCATCTGCGCCGCGGCGTCGGTCGCTCCGCCGAGGTAGGGGTAGATGACCTTGATGCCCTGGCTGATCTGCGCCTGGGTGGCTTCCTTGGCCTTGGCCGAGTCGTTGAAATCGCCGGTGTAGGTGCTCGTCATGGTGGCCTTCGGGACGACCTCCCGGATCCCGGCCAGGAACGCCGTGGCGGCGTTGACGCTGAAGTCGGCCTTGTTGCCGGTGATGAACCCGGCCTTGGTGTAGCCGGCCGCCTTCATCTTCAGGCCCGCGGCGTAGCCGGCGGCGAGCAGGGACTGGTTGGGGTCGTCGGCGGACAGCAGGACCCGCGGGTGGACGTCGGTGTCCGACGACGACGGCAGGTACCAGACCGTCTTGCTGCAGACCGGCTCCTCGGAGGCCGGGGTCGCGGTCTTGAGCTCGCTCGCGCCGAGCGCGACCAGGTCGACGTTCTGCTGGCACATCGCGCGGGCCGCGGTGAGCGCGTCGCTCGGGGCCACACTGCCGCGCTTGATGATCGTCCAGCCCTTCTCCTTGGCGAAGGCCTCCGCCGAGTCGACGAAGCTCTGGTAATAGCCGTGGTCGTTGATGTCGCCGGGGCTGAGGACTCCGACGACGACCTTGCCGTCGCCGTTGACGTCGGGCTCCTTGAGGCCGGCGTCGCTGCCGCCGCTCGCCGCCGGGGTCGCTTTGGACGCCGTCGCTGCGTTGTCGGCACAGCCGGAGAGCGCCAGGGCTCCCGCGAGGGCGAGGCCGGCCGCGGCCCGACGATGCCAGAGCATGCTTCTTGTGGTCATCTGTGTGCTTCCGTTCGCTGAGTGGCACCGCCTCTTCGCGGCGGTGGTGACATCGGGGGGTGGCATCAGTCGGCGGGGTCCGACGGCCCGGTCGGGTTCGGCACAGGAGACACGGTCCTGGTGGGAGAGGGGCTCCTCACCCGCGGCGACGAACCGCGGGAGACCATCCGCCCGACCGCTCGGACCCGGGTGGGGTCACGCGGCCAGGAGCGGACGTGATCGAAAAGTCAGTGGTGATGCGTACGCACCTCCGCGAGCGCGAGGTGCGTCCCGAAAGCAGGGGTTGTGGTCGCCGCGGTCTTCGCCTCGCGCACGCGGCGCTCCAGAGAAAGGGGCTGCCGGCGGACGACGGCGTGTCGACGATCCACAAGGGGTGGGCTCGCCGGTCGGCGATGGCCATGTCGCTGACACACGGTGGTGTTCGAGGGGCATCGCCTCGATGTGCTCGGGGATCCCTCAGCTCGTGACGTTCGCTACGTATGCGGCGGTGTGCTCGATGTCGAGCCAGGCGCCCTTCGGCCCGGGTGTCCGGCGCCGGGCGCCACTGGAAAGACCGCGATCGGCGGCGGCCCTCGCTGACCTGCATGCAGCAGCCGTACGGCGCTGCGTCGGCCTCTCTGTCGGGGACGCTCCGGATCGATCGTGTCGGGCGGCTGCGGAACCGTCGGTCGCGACAGCGGGCCCTGCTTCTTCGCCGGCGAAAGCCCGGACGTGTCGATGACGTTCAACGGCGGGTCTCCTTACCGGTCGGCCGCCCGCTCCGTGGGCCAGGTGGGGCGGGGTGTGATGCCGGCGCGCCCCAGGAGGGCGGCGGATCGTTCGGCGGCCGCCGCGGCGACGGCCGCCAGGTCGACGCCGGTCGGGCGCCGGTCGCGGACGACCACACGGCCGTCGACCAGCACGTCACGGACAGTGCGCGACACATGGCCCCATACGAGCTGGCGGGCGAGGTCGCCCCGCGGGATCCAGGCGGGGTCGTCGGCGTCGAGGACGACGATGTCGGCGGCCTTGCCCACCTCCAGCGAGCCGATGCGGTCGCCGAGACCGATCGCCCGGGCGCCGTCGATCGTCGCCAGCGCGAACGCCTCCTCGGCGCGGACCGGATCGGGCAGATCACGGTCGCGTTCGAGGGCGGCGAACAGGTAGGCGGCCAGGAGAACGTCCGGGCCGTCACCGGCGTTGTGCGCGTCGCAGCCCAGTGCCACCCGTCCGCCCCTGCGCACCAGTTCGGCATGGCGCGACGCGCGCGTGTACCCCTGGGCGAGACGCAGGTAGGCCCCCGGGCAGGCGGCGACCGCGGTGCCGGTCTCCAGGATCGCGTCGGTCTCCGCGTCGTCGAGCCACACGGCGTGCCCGAGCAGCAGCCGCGGGCCGAGTACTCCGAGCTCGCGGAAGTGGACCACCGGCCTGCGCCCGCAGCGCCGGGCGTAGGCCTCGATGTCGGCAGGTCCCGGCGAGATGTGCCAGGTCAGTCCGACATCGAGCCGCTCGGCCAGGCTCGCCGCCCCGGCGAAGAGCTCGTCGCTCGCCAGGTCGTGGCCGACGAGCGTCACCCACCCGGTGACCGGACCGGCGACCGGCAGGGACCGGACGATGTCCTCCTGCCGGGCGAGTACCTCGTCGGCGGGCGCACCGAACGGCACGCCCTGGGCGTCCCAGCCCCAGCCGCCGACCCGCGCGCGGATACCTGCGGCGCCGAGTCCCGCTGCGACGCGTTCCGGGTAGGCCACCGTGCCCGGCTCCAGCACCGTGGTGATGCCCCGCGACAGACAGTCGACCGCGGTGATGGTCGCGGCCAGTTCGTCGTCGTCACCGTCGGCGTGGGCGTGCAGCGGGACGATCCAGTCGAATATCGACTCCTGCGAGCTGATGTGATCCGGGATCATGCTGCGCACGAGGGGGTCGACGGTCGTGTGCTGGTGGGCGTCGACCAGGCCCGGGATCACGACACAGCCCGACGCGTCGATCTCCCGAGCACCCGGGAAGCGGGCACGCAGGTCCTCGGCCGTGCCGAGCGCGGCGATGCTGTCTCCGGAGACGGCGACCGTCGCACTGGTGAGGACGCGTCGTGCGGGGTCCATCGTGACGACGTCGCCACCCACGATCAGAAGGTCGGTCATGGCTCGATCACGACCTTGCCGATCGTCTCGCGGGCGGCGAGCACGTCCCAGGCGTCGGCCAGATCCTCGAGCGGAAACCGGGCGGCGGTGGGCAGGTGCAGACCGTCGGCGAAGCAGGCCGAGGTGGCGGCGACGAAGTCGGCCGAGGTGTAGCCGCCGGTGCCCAGCAGTTTCAGGCCCCGGTGGAAGACCTCTCGGAGCGAGAACGAGACCTGGTCGCCACTGGTGTTGCCCATCAGGAGCAGACGCCCGCGGATGCCCAGACAGTCCAATGAGGTGCGCCAGGTCTGGGTGCCGACGTGGTCCAGGACCAGATCCGCTCCGGCACCGCCGGTGAAAACCGACACGGTCTTCGCCGCGTCGGGGTCCCCGTTGGGCAGCACCAGGTCGGCACCGGCCGTGCGGGCCGCGTCCCGCTTCGCCTCGGTGCCGGCGAACGCGACGACCGAGGCACCGGCCCGCTTGGCCAGCGCGATGGCCGCCAGGCTGACGGCGCTCGCGCCGGCGTGCACGACGAGGGTCTCACCGGCGGCGAGTGACCCGACCGAGTACACCGCGTGCCAAGCGGTCGCGGCGGCGGTGGGCAGGGTGACGGCCTCGGCGAGCGGCAGGGACTCGGGAACCTGAACAATCGATTCCGCAGAGGCCAGTACGTAGTCGGCCAGAGCGCCGGGGGCGTTGCCGCCGAGAATCCGGGGGCTCGAGCAGTACGCCCGGTCGCCCACGGCGCACCGGGGGCAACTGCCGCAGCCCTGGGTGGGATCGGCGATGACCCGGTCACCGGGGACGAGCGACCTGACCGCGGACCCGGTCGCCACCACCGTCCCGGCGAAGTCCATGCCCGGCACGTGCGGAAGGCGGAAGCCGGGGATCAGGCCCGGCCCCTTGCGCTGCAGCAGGTCCAGGCGGTTCAGCCCGCAGTACGCGACCTCGACGACGACGTCACGGGGGCCGCACACCGGCTCCGGGACATCCTGCAGGGACACGGCCTCGGGCCCGCCGAAATCGGTCTGCACCATGGCTCGCACCGCGCTGCCCTCCTCACCTCATCCGTCTCGCATTGCGAGTCGGTGGAACGTATTGCGAGGTACTCTGCCCCCGCCGACCGGTGCTGTCAACGCTCCTGTGGAACATCTTGATTTCGTCGGTGTATCGCCCACTCAAGGGCTGACAGCCCAGACCGCCGCAGGTGGGGGCGGGTACCAAGGCAGGTACGAGAACGAGAAAGTGCACGGGACTGCGCCGTCCGCGCGGCGGCGGCGTATGGCGTCCGCGTCACGCAGGGGCGCGGCGTACGGCGGCTCAGCGCCCCGCCGACACCGGCTCGTCGTCGCCGCGCAGCCGCTGTTCGTCGGCGGCGAGCAGATCCAGGGCCGCGAGCGCCAGGTGCAGCTGCGCCGACACGGCGGGAAGCAGGGGGTCGGTGCCCAGGAAGCTCTTGATCTGGCGCACCCGGTAGCCCACCGAGTTGCGGTGCAGATGGAGTTGTGCGGAGACGCTCTGCCGACTGCCTCTCTCGGCAAGCCAGGCACGCAGGGTCGTCATCAGCTCCGGACGCTGCCGGATCGGCCCGAGGTGCGCCTCGACGTAGGCCTCGAGCTGCGCACGAGGGAGGGGCAACAGCACCTGGACGACCCCGCAGCGGTCGAAGGTGAGGAGCGGGACCTTCTGGGTCCGGGCAAGGCCGAGCAGTCTTTCGGCCTCGGTGAAGGACCGGGCCAGGCCCGTGGGTGAGTCGGGGCGGGAGCCGCTCGCCGCCATGACGTGGTCGGCGGAGTCGTCGCCGGTCATGAGACGCAGCCGGTTCCGCAGGCGGTCGAGCACGGCCTCGTCGGGCACCACCGTCCAGGCGGTGGGCCCCTCCTGCCGCACCGGGTGCTCGAGCCAGGTGAGCGCCGTGGACCAGGCGCGCGAGCGGGAGCCGCTGTAGTGCAGTACGGCGCCGGCCGGCGGGCGCCGTAGATCGATCCCCAGTCCCGCGGCCGCCGCGCACACCGAGGGGCTCACCGTCCCCGAACGCAGCGCGCCGATGACGTCGGCCGGTGTGTGCTGCGACGAGACCTCGGCAGTGCCCTCCCCCGCGCGTACGGCGTCGATGAGCAGCGCGGTGACGGCGGCACCGGCCAGCGCCCGCACCCGCGGATCACCGGGGCCGACGGTCAGCAGCACACCGGCCACCGTCGTCCCCGCACGCACGGGCAGGGCCGTGGCCCGTAGCCCGTCCAGCGTGGGGACCACCGGCCCGGCCGCTTGGGCGAGCACGCCGTCCGCCACCGCCGCCGACACTCCCGCGCCGCCGTCGGTGGTCTCCAGCGGCGCGCCCTCGGCGGACAGCAGGCGCACCTGCCGGCCGGTCGCCCGGAGAAGCGCGCGGAGTACGTCCGAGCGCGCGGCGCCGGCGAGCACGGCCTCGGTCAGTTCCCGCTCCAGAACGGCAGGTGAGGCGTCCGGCCCCGGCCCTTCCCGGGCCGGTTCCGGCCGCAGTCCGGCGATGGTTGTCATGGTGTCGGTCTCAGCGGGCCAGCAGCCGGATGGCCACGCCCTTCTCCTGGGTGTACTCGCGCAGCGCCGCGTACCCACCGCCCCGGCTGAAGCCGCTGTCCTTCTGCATGTTGAACGGGAAGCCGATCACACCCGCGTCGTGGAACTGGTTGACCGCCACCTGCCCGGAGCGAACGTCCTTCGCCAGCCGCAGCGCCCGGGAGACGTCGTTGGTCCAGAGGCACGCCAGCAGGCCGAAGTCGGAGGCGTTCATCAGCTCGGTCGCCTCGGCGGTGTCGCGAAACGTCTGCACGGCGAGAACCGGGCCGAAGACCTCCTCGCGAGCGACGCGCATGCCCGCGTCCACACGGTCGTACACGGTCGGGCGGACGAACCACCCGTCGCCGGTGGGCGCGCCACCGGTGACCAACCGTGCCCCCTCCCGAGGAGCCTCTTCCAGGAAGCCGCTGACGCGGGCGAACTGCGCGGCACTGACCAGCGGCCCCATGTCCAGGTCGGCTTCCCAGGGCCCGGTCTTGACGTCGGCCATGCCTGCGGCGACCCGCTCCACGACCTCGTCGTGCACCGAGGCCTCCACGAGCAGCCGGGAACCGGCGTAGCAGTTCTGCCCCGCGTTCTCGGTGATCGAGGCGACGATCGCGGGGATCGCCGTGTCGAGGTCGGCGTCGGCGAAGAGCACGTTCGGCGACTTGCCGCCGAGTTCCAGCTTCACCGGGACGAGGTTCTGCGCGGCGGCCGCCATGATCGCCCGCCCGGTGGCGGTGGAGCCGACGAAGCTGATGTGGTCGACGCCCGGGTGCGTGGTGAGCGCGACGCCCGTCTCCGGGCCGAGGCCCGCGACGACGTTGATCACCCCGGGCGGGAAGCCGGCGCGGCGAGCGAGTTCGACGAGGGCGAACGGTGCCAGCGGCGCGACCTCGGACGGCTTGAGCACGACCGTGTTTCCCGCGGCGAGCGCAGGCGCGACGTTCGCGGCGGTGAGCACGGCGGGCACGTTCCACGGGATCACGACGGCGCACACGCCGTACGGTTCGTGCACCGTGTAGCCCAGGTAGTCGGGGCTGCGGGTGGGCAGCGTGACGCCGGTCAGTTTGTCGGCCGCGCCGGCGAAGTAGTCGATGATGCCGTGCGCGATGTAGATGTTCGTCCGGCCACCCGACAGTGGCTTGCCCACATCCTGGGCCTCGACGGCCGCCAGGGCTTCGACCTCGGCGATGACGAGGTCGGCCCAGCGCCGGATCAGTGCTCCGCGCTCGCTCGGGTTGGTCGCCGCCCAAGCGGGGAAGGCGCGGCGCGCCGCGGCCACCGCGTCCTCGACATCGGCTGCGCCCGCACGGGCCACCTGGGTGATCACCTGTCGCGTCGCCGGATCGAGGACATCGAGCCTGCCGCCGTCGCGGGCCGCGACCCACTCGCCGTCGATGAAGTGCTGGGAAGAAGGGAAGTCAACAGCCGCCATGGGGTGAACCTTGACCGACCTTGTCACGCATGTCAATATGCGGTCTCGCTTTGTGAGGCATAGAGGAGGCCCTGTGCGCGCCACCGCCGCTCTGCTGGAGCAACCCGGCAAGCCGTTCGTCCTGACCGAGGTGGATCTGGACGAACCCCGACCCGACGAGGTGCTCGTCCGCGTCGGCGCGGTCGGCATCTGCGGTACCGACCTGGAGTTCGCCAACTTCTTCCCCACACCCGCGCTGCTCGGGCACGAAGGGTCGGGTGTCGTCGAGAAGGTCGGGGCGCACGTCACCTCCGTGCGTCCCGGCGACCACGTCGCCATGTCCTTCGCGTCGTGCGGCACGTGCGCGCTGTGCCGCACCGGTTCGCCCGCCTACTGTCGCGGCTTCGACGCGGTGAACTTCTCCGGCCGCCGGCCCGACGGCTCCACCGCGGTGACCCACCAGGGGCGGGAGGTCAACGCCCACTTCCTCGGCCAGTCGTCGTTCGCCAGTCACGTCGTCGCACCGGAGCGGGCGGTCATCAGGATCGATCCGTCGCTGGACCTGCTGCGGGCAGGCCCCTTCGGCTGCGGCTTCCAGACCGGTGCCGGCGGCGTGCTCAACGTGCTGCAGCCGCGCCCCGGCTCGTCGATCGCGGTGTTCGGGGCGGGGGCCGTCGGCGTGGCCGCCGTCATCGCCGCACGCTTGAGCGGCTGCGACGTCGTCACCGCCGTCGACGTGAACCCGGCCAAGCTCGATGCCGCCCGCGGCTTCGGAGCCACACACACCGTGGACTCCTCGGCCGGGGACACCGCCGAGCAGCTGGCCGCCCTCGTACCCGAGGGCTTCGACTTCGTGATCGACACGACGGGGCGGGAGGACGTCCTGCGCACCGCGGTGGAGGCTCTCGGGCCGCTCGGTCGCGCCGGCGTCATCGGTGTCGGCCCCAGCGAGTCGATGAGCTTCGAGTGGCGCAGCATCCTCAACGGACGCACCGTCACCGGCATCATCGGCGGGTCCAGCCTGCCGCAACTGTTCTTGCCGCGGCTGCTCGACCTCAACGCCAAGGGCCTGTTCCCGGTCGAGAAGATGATCACCTACTTCCCGTTCGAGCAGATCAACGAGGCCGTCGCGGCGGTCCGGTCCGGCGCGGTCGGCAAGGCCGTACTGACCTTCTGAGCGTCTTCCACGAGACGTTGTCGCACGCGGCGCGACACCTTAGGGTGGCCGACGCCGATGAGGCACTGAGACATCCGGTGGCGCGGCCGGACAACACCGCGCACAAGGCCCGAGCACGTGGAGCGTGCCCACCATGTCCGCCGACATCGACTTCATGCCCGCCGACACCGACTTCGACCACCACTCCGACGAGGCCAACGCCGATCCGGTCGCCTACTACGCGCGCTTCCGCGAGAGCTGCCCGGTAGGCCGCTCCGCCGCCCACGGCGGCTTCCACTACACGACGCGATACGCCGACGTGGCCCGCATCGCCCGCGACGACGAGACGTTCTCCTCGGCCCGCAGCGACCACGGCGGCCAGGGCGTCGGCATCGTCATCCCCAAAGGACCGGGGCTGGAGCAGTATCCGATCGAGCTCGACCCGCCGACTTCGACCGAGTACCGGAAACTGATCAACCCACTGCTGACCCCGGAGGCGGTCGAGCACCTGGTCCCCATGATCGAGCGGCACGCCGCCCGCATCGTGGACGAGTTCATCGAGCTCGGCTCCTGCGACCTCGTGCGCGACCTCACCAACCCACTGCCGGCCGCGGTGACTTTGGACTGGCTCGGTTTCCCCGAGGAGGACTGGGCGAAGCTCGCCGGGCCGATCCACGACATCTTCGCCGCACCGGCCGGCAGCGAGCGCGCCGCGAGGGGGGCCGCCGGACTGGCCTACATGGACCAGCGCATCCGCGAGCTGATCGCCGAGCGGCGGGTGGAGCCGAGGCCCGACGGGGTCAGCACGCTGGTGGCCGCCCGGCGCGACGACGGCGGCGAGTTCGGCGAGGACGAGCTGGTGTCGGTGATCGGCCTGCTCATCGCCGGCGGCGTCGACACCACCACCTCCCTGACCGGATCGACCCTCGTCCACCTCGCTCGCCACCCAGAGCAGCGGCAGCGGCTGATCGACTCCCCCGATCTGCTGGACTCCGCGACCGAGGAGTTCCTCCGCGCGTTCGCCCCGTCGCAGTCGATGGCGCGCACGGTCACCCAGGACGTCGAGGTCAGTGGCTGCCCGATGCACGCGGGCGACCGGGTGCTGATCCCGTGGGTCGCCGCGAACCACGACCCCGCCGTGTTCCCCGACCCCGACAAGGTACGACTGGACCGCGACGCCAGCCGGCACCTCAGCTTCGGGATCGGATCGCACCGGTGCGCCGGCGCGCACCTCGCCCGGGCCATGTTCCGCGCGATGATGACGCAGGTCCTGACCCGGCTGCCCGACTACCGGGTGATCGAGGAGGGGCTCGTCCCCTACCCCACGCGCGGCAACCAGTCCGGCTGGGACGCGGTCCCGGCGGTCTTCACGCCCGGTCCCCGGGCGACCGCGGCGGCAGGCTCGATCCGCGCGCTGACCACACCCACCCCGCTGCGGGTGACCGGGGTGCGCGCCGCGGCCGACGGCGTCGTCGCCGTCGACCTCGGCCTGCCGGACGGAGGCGAACTGCCCGCGTGGCAGCCCGGTGCGCACGTCGAGCTGCGTTTGCCCTCGGGCAGGCTGCGCCAGTACTCGCTGTGCGGCGACCCCGCCGACGCCAGGACGTGGCGCATCGGCGTCCTCCGCGAGCCGAAGGGCCGGGGCGGATCGGTCGAACTCCACGAACTCGCCCGCACCGGAGCCACCTTCTCGGTACGCGGGCCACGCAACCACTTCCCGCTCATGCCGGCGCCGTCCTACCTGTTCCTCGCCGGCGGCATCGGCGTCACACCGATCCTCGCCATGGTCCGCGAGGCCGCCGGACGCGGCACGCCCTTCACGGTCGTGTACGGCGGACGCACCCGCTCGACGATGGCGTTCGCCGACGAGCTCGCCACCGTCGCCGGTGACGCACTCACCCTCCTCCCGCAGGACGAGGCCGGCCTGCCGGACCTCCCCCGGCTGCTGGGCGAACTGGAGGCGGACACCGCCGTCTACGCGTGCGGCCCGGCACCGATGCTGGCGGCCATCGAGCGCGAGTGCGCCCGCCTGAACCTCACCGACCGGCTGCACTTGGAATGCTTCGCCGCCGGCGACGACCTCGAGACGGCGTTCGACGCCGCGGACAACCGCGCCTTCGAAGTCCAGCTGGCGCGCACGGGAGTCACCCTCACCGTGCCGGCCGACCGCCGCCTCATCGAGGTCCTGCGCGACAACGTCAGCGGCCTGTCCTACGACTGCGAGAAGGGCTACTGCGGCGCCTGCGAGACCCGTGTGCTCGCCGGGACGCCGGAGCACCGGGACTCCGTGCTCAGCGACGAGGAACGCCTTGCCGGGCGCACGATGATGATCTGCGTCGGCCGCTGCCAGGGCGACCGACTCGTCCTCGACCTCTGAACACCGGTCGGCCGACGGAGCGCGTTCTCGGCCGATCCCCCGCCGCCCGGCACCATGCGGGCGGCGGGGGATCGGCCGACCTGCTGTTCAACAGCATCCGAGCACACAGCGACGCACCTTCAGGGACTACGGCACGACGACGACCCAATCACCAGCGCGCGGGCCGACCGTACCCACACGCCGACCGCCGCTGTGCCCACGACCGGTCGCCACTCCCCCGCCGACGCGTTCCCCTGCGCCGACCGAGCCACCAGCTGCCAACTGCCAGGCCGTACGCGGCTCCCCGGCGCCATCCGCCCCGCCTCCACGGCAGCCGCCGCCACCAGGCCGACGACTCTGCCGACGCAGAGCACGGCAGCCTCCGTGTCCGACCCGCCGACGTCTCACTCCCTCAGGTATCGCCACCCATTGCGAGACGTCATGTTGCGATGCGAGACAAGGTTACCGGTCGGACCTCGATAGGAAACATCACGGCAACGGGGCGTTCTTAGCGTCGGGCCATCGATTCACGAAAGGTGGACCATGACAGCGACCGACTCACCCCTCCTCGACGTTGCCGCGACCGGCTTTCCGATTCTCCAGCCCGGCCACGGAGCGATCGCATCGACGACCTACGTCCCGGCCACGCCCGGGAACACCCTTTGGGGTCGGCTTCCATGCGAGGCGGATTCACCCTGCGCGGTCGTGCGACCGGGCGCCGTGGTCACGGTCGACACGATCAGCCACGAGGGAGTTCTCGAGGATCAGGGCCGCAACCCACGTGAGTTCTTCGGCCGTTACGGCGTCAGCGGTGGCCATGTGCTCGACGACGCCCAGCAGGTGGCTGACTCCGGAACGCCCCACGACTTCGACGATGACGGGCCGCACCTGGTCACCGGCCCGATCGCCGTGACCGGCGCTCGGCCTGGCGATCTGCTCGCCGTGACCGTCCTCGACCTCACACCGCGAGTTCCGTACGGCATGGTCTCCGCACGGCACGGCTTCGGCGCACTCCCCGGCGAGATGCCGGCACTGCCCGGTCCTGTGATCACCTTCGCGACAGCACACACAGATCGCCACGGCGCGTGGGGCCGGATGGCGGTCGACCCGACGGATCCCTGCCGCGGCTCGCTGCGTTTCCCGCTGCGGCCGTTCCTCGGCGTCATGGGTGTGGCGGTGCCCGGGGACAAGCGACCTCATTCGGTCCCGCCGGGGAGCCACGGGGGCAACATCGACGTCTCCCTGCTCGGCGTGGGCGCCACCCTGTTCCTTCCGGTGCAGGTCGACGACGCGCTGGTCTACTTCGGGGATCCCCACTTCGCGCAGGGCGACGGCGAGGTGGCCCTGACCGCGTTCGAGGCGTCGCTCCGCGCCACCGTGAAGCTCGAAGTGGTGCCAGGTGGTGCGGCCGTGCGCCCCGGCCACGGCCGCGTCACCCCTTTCGCCGAGACAGATGAGTACCTGGTGCCGATCGGCCTGGACGAGGACCTGGACGAGGCGATGCGCGACTGCGTGCGCTGCGCGCTGGACCTGCTCACGACCGACTACGGCATCGACCGCCACCTGGCGATGGCGTACCTCAGCGCGGCAGGCGACTTCGCGATCTCCCAGGTCGTCGACGGCGTGAAGGGAGTCCACGGAAGGATCCGCAAGTCCGACTTCAGCGAGATCGGCCGCCCTGTTTGACCGGCGGTTGCGCCGGTCCTCGCCCCCGCATGGCCACACGGACGGGGGCGGCGGGGCTCAACTCCAGTCGCAATGCGCCATGGACCCCACGCACTCGGCGACGGCGGTCAGGATGTGGGCGCAGGACGGGCCCAGGGGCTGCGGCACCGCCTCCAACTCGCTCCAGCCCCCCATCCGCCGATGTCATTCCGCACGCACTCGCCAGGGCAGCGAGTGCGACGGAGCGATCGGAGGAGCCGACCCACCGCGCAGGGACCGGACCGCGGCACCTCGTCGTTCCCCGCACAGGACGTCGTAGCGGCGAGCCGATTCCTACGACGTCCCGTTATGCAGAACAGATATGGATGCCAACGTATGGCTCGGGCGCCAAACCGCCTCGCCCTCGGTCCACCTACCACGCCTTCGACGACGCGAGCACCAGACGTTCCCGTGGTGGCGGCGTACGGCGTCCGAGTCGCCCACCGGAGTTGACGCGGCGCACCGCAGGACGCGGGTGCATCCGACGCCCGGATGTCCGCTACAGACCGATGCCAGACCACATTTGGCGTTGCCCGACTAATAAGACAGGCCCTGACCTGCGGAAATGTAGAGCGGCAGACGAGTCGGGCTGTACGCCGGGTTCTGTTCCCAGGGTTCCTCGCGGAGCCCTGGGCGACGGCCATCCATCTAGGACCGGCGTTGCCGCCGGCCTCCTGCGGTCTACCCGCGGACTCGGGCGGGCAGCCCTCGAACGTCCGCGCAGGGTCGCCCCTCTTTCGAGAAGGCGGCCCCTCTTGACCTTGCTCCGGGTGGGGTTTACCTAGCTGCCCAGGTCACCCTGGGCACTGGTGGTCTCTTACACCACCGTTTCACCCTTACCCAGCACCTGAGCGCTGGGCGGTTTGCTTTCTGTGGCACTGTCCCGCGGGTTACCCCGGGTGGCCGTTAGCCACCACCTTGCCCTGTGGAGCCCGGACGTTCCTCGGGGAGCCCCCTGGGGGTACTCCACGCGGCCGCCCGCCCGGCTCGTCTGCCGTGTCGACCATGTTACCCGTCTGCCGGGGGCGCCCGCCGCGCATGATCGGCCCCGGCGCCGGCGCGACGTGCCACCACGACCCGCCACCCCTACGTGCGACCACGACTCCGCCACCCCTCCGTGCAACCACCACCTGCCACCGTGACCCGCCACCCCGAAACCTGCCACCACGACGACGCCTCCCCCATCTCGCCACCTCGCCCCGTCCGTCTCCCCGAACGTGCTCGCTTGACCCTGCCGCAACGTCAGCGTCTCTACTGATCCCATGCGGATCGGAGAACTCGCCGCCGCCGTCGGCGTCACCACGCGGACCGTGCGGCACTACCACCATCAGGGGCTGCTGCCCGAGCCCGAGCGGCGTCCGAACGGCTACCGGGACTACACCCTGCGGCATGCCGTCGTCCTTGCCCGGATCCGGCGGCTGACCGAGCTGGGGCTGGGGCTCGCGGAGGTGCGGGACGTGCTGGCCGAGGATGCCGGGAAGGATCTCGTGGAAGTGCTCACCGAGCTGGATGAGGACCTCGCCCGGCAGGAGGCGGCGCTCCGGGAGCGGCGGGCCCGGCTTCGGGCGCTGCTGGAGGCGGAGGAGTTGCCCGCCGAGGGGCCCGTTTCGCCCGAGCTCAGTGAGTTGTTCGCCCGGACCGGCCGGCTGTCCGGCCTGTCCGACTCCCCCATGGCCGCCAAGGACCGGGAGATCCTCGCGCTGCTCGACACGGCGGCGTCGCCGGAGGTCCGGGAGCAGTTGATGTCCCTGTGGAGCGGTGCGCTGGGGAGTCCGGATGCCGTGGCGCGGGCGCACGAGGCGTATGCGCTGCTCGACGCCCTCGCCGACGCCGAGCCCGACGACCCGCGGGTGACCGAGGCGGCCCGGCTGCTCGCCGAGCTGATCCCCCGCGAACTGCTCACGGAGGCCGACATCGACCAGGACAACAGCTTCCTGCGCGCCTTCTACGCCGACTTCGCCCCGGCACAGGCGGAGGCGATCCGCCGTGCCTTGCGGTCGCTCATGGAGGAGGGATCGTGACAGCCGTACGCGCGCTGGTCCGGCATGAACTGCGGCTGCTGGTCTGCCTCGTGCTCTGGGTGGCCCGGCGTCGGCACGTCACGGACGGCGGGCTCGCCTTCGGCTATGCGCGCGGGCAGGGACCGGTGATGTTCGGGTTCGCCTTCGTGTGCGTGGTCGAGTCGGTGACCATGTCGGTGCTGCTGCGGGACTTCCCCACCCTGCACCGGGTGTGGCTCGCACTCGATGTGTACACCGTCGTGATCATCATCGGTCTGCACGCCGCCTCCGTCGTACGGCCACACGTGCTCGACTCCGGCTTCCTGCGCATCCGGCGTGGCGTCCACGTCGACCTTCGCATACCGCTGGAGAAGGTCGCGAGCGTGCGGCGCGAGCTGCGTACCACCCATGAGCGGGCCGACGGGGAACTCGACGTCGCCGTGGGCTCGCAGACCTCCGTCACGCTTCGACTCGGCGAGGCCGTCCCCCACTTCACCTTCCTCGGCCGTCGGCGCGACGTCCACCTCGTCCGCTTCCACGCCGACGACGCCGACCGCCTCGTAAGGGAAATCCGGGAGATCACAGCCGTCACGCCGGAGCGGACCGCGCCTTCACCACTCCCGGATCGGCCCGTGTGAGCCGCACCCAGCCGGTCAGGCGAGCGCGAAGCTCACCGTCGGGGCCTTCATGTCCGCCCGGGTGAGGCGGACGGGGCGGCGCTCGCCGAGGGAATCCTCGGTCGTTCCCGTGATGTCGCCGATGACCGCCGGGGACGCCAGTTGTACGACGCCGGGTTCCACTTTTCCGTCGTGCCCGGGGTGCTCCCGCTCGACCACGCAGCCCTCGAAGACCTCGCCAACCCGGTCCTTGAGCACGGCGGCCTCCACGAGGTCGACGCATTTGCGCTCGATGCTGCCCGCGCGCCCGCCGCTCTCGGCCATCCGCCGCCGTACGGTTTCGAGCCCGGCGAGCACCCAGGCGGGCGGCTCCCGGCCGGCGACGGCGGCGAGGCAGATCTCGGCGGCGTACCGGTCGACGAGGCGCCGCAGCGGGGCCGTGCAGTGCGCGTAGGGTGCGGCGACGGCGGCGTGTGTGGGGTGCGGTGGCAGGTTGCCGCCTTTGAAGACGGTGTACTCGGCGCGGTTCATCAGCCCGGTGCACGCTTGGAGGAAGGCCGCGTGCCGCGGCTCGGCCGGGTCGAGGGAGCGCACCAGTTGGGCGTACGAGACATGGTGCGGCCAGTCGATGTGCAGGGCGTGCGCGGTACGGCGCAGCTCGTCGAGCTTGCCGGCCGTGGTCGGTGCCTGGGTGCGCAGGATGCCCGTGCCGTGCGCCAGCATCAGCTGGGCGGCGGCCATGCCGGTGAGCAGGGAGAGCTGCTCGTTCCAGCCCTCGACCGGGAGCGGGACGCGGTAGGTCAGCTCGTAGCTGTGGTCCTGTTCGACGATTTCCTGCTCGGGGACGCTCAGTGAGATGCCGCCGCGTTCGATCTCCAGCTGTTCGCGCAGCAGGCCGATCGTCTTCAGCAGAACCAGGGGCTCCTCCGCCGTACCGGCGTCGATCTGTGCCTGCACACCCGCGTAGTCGAGCCTGGCCCGGCTGCGCACCAGGGCGCGGCGGACGTCGACGGCGATCGTACGGCCGCTCGCATCGAGGTCGATGGTCCACAGCGCGGCCGGGCGGGTCCGCTCGGGCAACAGGCTCGCGGCGTCCTCGCTGAGCAGCTGTGGGTGCAGCGGGATGCGGAGGTCGGGGAAGTACAGGGTCATCACCCGACGGTGCGCCTCCTTGTCCAGCGGCCCGCCGGGTACGACGAAGGCGGCGACGTCGGCGATGGCGTACCGGACGCGGTAGCCGGTGCCCTGCCGGGACAGGTGCATCGCCTGGTCCAGGTCGGTGGAGCCGGGCGGGTCGATGGTGAAGAAGGGGATGTCGGTGGCGTCGTGCTCCGGCAGCGCCGGCGCCTTCGCGGCCTGCTCGGCGGCCGCGAGCAGCTCGGGCGAGAACCCGGCGGGGACCTTGAGCTTGGTACGCAGCGCGGCGAGCGCGGCCCGCAGCGGGCCCTCGGGGGCGCCGGTCACGCGGATGGGGCGGCGAGGCATACGACGAGCGTAGGGCGAGGACCGCCCAGCGGCACGCCGTACGCTGTGGCGGAGTTCGACTGAAGGAGTACGTGTGCTTGTCCTGCTGCCGCCTTCCGAAGGCAAGGCCTCGTCCGGTCGGGGTGCGCCGCTGAAGCTGGAGTCGTTGTCCCTGCCCGGGCTGAGCGGGGCCCGGGAGGCCGTGCTGAGCGAGCTGGTCGAGCTGTGCGGCGGCGACGAGGACAAGGCGCGGGACGTACTCGGGCTGAGTGAGGGGCTGCGCGGCGAGGTCGCCAAGAACGCCGGGCTGCGGACGGCGGGTGCACGCCCGGCCGGGGAGATCTACACCGGCGTGCTGTACGACGCCCTCGACCTGGCGTCGCTGGACGCGGCGGCGAAGAAGCGGGCGGCCCGGTCGCTGCTCGTCTTCTCGGGGCTCTGGGGTGCGGTGCACGTCAACGACCGCATCCCCTCCTACCGCTGCTCGATGGGCGTGAAGCTGCCCGCCCTCGGTGCGCTCGGCGCTTACTGGCGGGCGCCGATGGCGGACGTGCTGCCCGAGGCGGCCGAGGACGGCCTGGTGCTGGATCTGCGGTCGTCGGCCTACGCGGCGGCGTGGAAGCCGAAGGGCGAGGTGGCCGGGCGGACGGCGACGGTACGGGTGCTGCACGCGCCGACCCGGAAGGTGGTCAGCCACTTCAACAAGGCGACGAAGGGGCGAATCGTACGGAGTCTGCTGACGGAGGGGGCGGCTCCCGGTGGGCCGGCGGAGCTGGTCGAGGCGCTGCGGGACCTCGGGTACGAGGTGGAGGTGGAGGCGCCGGCCAAGGCCGGCAAGGCGTGGACGCTGGATGTGCTGGTGACGGACGTCCACTGAGCCGACCGTCCAACCATTGCAGCATGCGCAATGGCCTTTGCGCATGCTGTTCACCGCACGGCAGGATGAGGCCATGGCCTCTCCCCTGCCTGCCTCCGTGCTGGATCTCGCCCCCGTGGTTCCCGTCGTCGTCATCGAGGACGCCTCCGACGCCGTACCGCTGGCGCGGGCGCTGGTCACCGGCGGACTCCCCGCGATCGAGGTGACGCTGCGGACGCCGGCGGCGCTGGACGCGATCCGGGAGATCGCGGGTGCCGTGCCGGAGGCAGTGGTCGGAGCGGGGACCGTGATCACGCCGGCGCAGGTGACGCAGAGCGTGGCGGCCGGGGCGCGGTTTCTCGTCAGTCCCGGCTGGACGGACGTACTGCTGGGGGCGATGCGGGCGTCCGGGGTGCCGTTCCTGCCCGGGGTGTCCACCACGTCCGAGGTCGTGGCGCTCCTTGAGCGCGGGGTGCGGGAGATGAAGTTCTTCCCGGCGCAGGCGGCGGGCGGTGCGGCATACCTGAGGTCGCTGGCGGGACCGTTGCCGCAGGCGCGGTTCTGTCCGACCGGAGGGATCGGACCCGCGACGGCCCCCGACTACCTCGCCCTGCCCAACGTCGGCTGCGTCGGCGGGAGTTGGATGCTTCCGGCGGACGCGGTGGCCGCGCGCGACTGGGGGCGGGTCGAGGCGCTGGCGCGGGAGGCGGCCGGGCTCCGGACCGACAGCGCCCAGGGTTCAGGCGCGCAGGTGTGACGTGTCGTTGAAGAGCCGTACGCTCGCGTTGCCGTCGGCGTAGTAGGCCACGGCCGAGAGGGAGGCCGCCGAGAGTTCCATGCGGAACAGGGACTCGGGCGGGGCGCCCAGGGCGAGGCGTACGAACGTCTTGATCGGGGTGACGTGCGTGACGAGGAGGACCGTGCGGCCCGTGTACGCCGCGATCAGCTTGTCGCGCGTGGCGGCGATGCGCGTGGCGGTCGCCGCGAAGCTCTCGCCGTCGCCGGTGGGGCGGGCCTCCGGGTCGGCCAGCCAGGCGTTGAGGTCGTCCGGGTAGCGCTCGCGGACCTCGCCGAAGGTGAGCCCCTCCCAGGCACCGAAGTCGGTCTCGCGCAGGCCCTCGTCGACGGTCACGTCGAGGCCGAGGCGGGCGGCGACGATGCCGGCGGTCTCGCGGGTACGCGAGAGCGGCGACGCCACGATGGCCTGGATGGTGCCGCGCCGGGCGAGAGCGGCGCCCACGCGCTCGGCCTGCTCCCGGCCGACGTCGGAGAGGGACGGGTCCGTGCCGCCACTGCCGGAGAACCGCTTCTGGGGGGTGAGGGGCGTCTCCCCGTGCCGCAGCAGCACGAAGGTGGCCGGCGCCCCCATGTCGGCGGGAGCCCAGCCGGAGGAGGCCGTGGCCACGGTGCGCGCGGCCCTGACATCGGCCTCCGCCTTCACGGCGGCGTCCGCCGAAGGGCCGGCCGGCTCAGGCTCCGCCGCGGTGCCCGCGACCTCCTCGGTCCCCGCGACCACCTCCGTCACCGACGCCGCCTCCGTCACCGCGGCCAGCGCGGCCCTCGCGTCGGCCGCCTCCAGTTCCGCCGTGGAGGCCGCCGCCGACCACTGCTCCCCCCGCTTCCCGGCGTCCATCGCCTCGTTGGCCAGCCGGTCCGCGTGCTTGTTCTGCTCCCGGGGGATCCACTCGTACGTCACCTGCGTCGCCGGCAGGATCCGCGCCGCCTCGAACGCCAGCGGCTTCATGTCGGGGTGCTTGATCTTCCAGCGGCCCGACATCTGCTCGATGACCAGCTTGGAGTCCATACGGACGTGGACCGTGGCCGTCGGGTCCAGCTCACGTGCGGCACGCAGACCGGCGAGCAGGCCCCGGTACTCGGCGACGTTGTTCGTGGCGATGCCGATGTACTCGGCCCGCTCGGCGAGCGTCTGGCCCGTGGCCGCGTCGACGACCACGGCACCGTAGCCCGCCGGCCCCGGGTTGCCCCGTGAACCGCCGTCGGCCTCGACG
This sequence comes from Streptomyces sp. SD31, assembly GCF_052068475.1. Lineage (NCBI taxonomy): Bacteria > Bacillati > Actinomycetota > Actinomycetes > Kitasatosporales > Streptomycetaceae > Streptomyces > Streptomyces sp. SD31. The sequence goes on from NZ_JBQHCX010000010.1 coordinate 99,004, forward strand.
ATGAACTCCCGCACGAGCAACGCCCCTTACGTACCGAACTACCGCACTACCGACTACCGAACTACCGAGTCCTACAGGCCCGACTCCGCCGTACGCACCAGAATCCGGCGGCAGTTCTCGCACCGCACCACCGTGTCCGGCGCCGCCGCGCGGATCTCGCTCAGCTCGGTGATGGCGAGCTCCTGGCGGCAGCCCTGGCAGGTGCGCTGGTACAGCCTGGCCGCGCCGACGCCGCCCTGCTGCTGGCGCAGCTTGTCGTAGAGCTTGAGAAGGTCGGCCGGGACGGCGGCCGCGACGACCTCGCGCTCCTTCGTCACCGACGCCACCTCGCCGTCGATCTCCTCGAACGCGGCGTCCCGGCGGGCGGTCGCGTCGTCGATCTTCGACTGGACGGACCCGACGCGCTCGGTCAGTTCGGCGACCCGCTCCTGCGCGGACTCACGGCGCTCCATGACCTCCAGGACGATGTCCTCCAGGTCGCCCTGGCGCTTGGCGAGGGAGGCGATCTCGTGCTGGAGGTTCTCCAGGTCCTTCGGGGAGCTGATGGCGCCGGAGTCCAGGCGCTGCTGGTCGCGGGCGGCGCGCTGGCGCACCTGGTCCACGTCCTGCTCGGCCTTGGTCTGCTCGCGGGCGCAGTCGCTCTCCTCGGTCTGCGCGGCCACGAGCAGGTCACGCAGCTGCGTGTGGTCCTTGCTCAGCGTCTCGATCTCGGCGTGCTCCGGCAGCGACTTCCGCTTGTGCGCGAGCTGCTGGAGACGGACGTCGAGGGCCTGGACGTCGAGGAGGCGGATCTGGTCGGCGGGCTCGGCGTTCAGTTGGGGGCTCCAGATGTCGAGTGGGAGGGGGCGCGCGAAGCGCTCGTTGGAAGGGTGGTGGCGGGCTACGGGTGGGCGGTGGATGCCGCGTGGGCGGTCCAGGGGTCGGTGACCGTCTTCGAGACGTGGACGCGCAGGTCCCATCCGTTGCGGTCGGAGATCTCGTCGAGCTGGGCGGCCGCCAGCTCGCACCAGGGCCATTCGGTGGCCCAGTGCGCCGCGTCGAGCAGCGCGAGAGGACTGTGGGCGACGGCCTCGGACGCCGGGTGGTGGCGGAGGTCCGCGGTGAGGAAGGCGTCGACGCCGGCGGCGCGCACCTGGTCGAAGAGGCTGTCGCCGGAGCCGCCGCTGACGGCGATCGTGCGGACCGTCGCCTCGGGGTCGCCGGCCACCCGGATGCCCTGTGCGGTGGCGGGCAGCCGTTCGGCGGCGCGGGCGCCGAGTTCGCGCAGGGTGAGGGGGTGGTCGAGCTCGCAGATGCGGCCCAGGCCCCGGCGGCCGTCCGGATCGCTCGCGTCGGGCACCAGCGGTCGTACGACCCGCAGGTCGAGCGCGCCGGCCAGCGCGTCGCTGACTCCCGGGTCGGCCGTGTCCGCGTTGGTGTGCGCGACGTGCAGGGCGATGTCGTTCTTGATCAGGGTGTGGACGACCCGGCCCTTGAAGGTCGAGGCCGCGACCGTCGTCGTACCGCGCAGGTAGAGCGGGTGGTGGGTGACCAGCAGGTCGGCGCCCAGCTTCACCGCCTCGTCCACGATCTCCTGGACCGGGTCGACGGCGAACAGGATCCGGGAGACCTCCTGGTCGGGGTCGCCCACGACGGTGCCGACCGCGTCCCAGGACTCGGCCCGCTCGGCGGGCCACAGGTTCTCCAGCGCGGCGATGACTTCAGACAGACGGGGCACGAGGGCAAGGCTACCTGGCTGGTCCGTACGGCTGTACCGGTGCCGGAGCCGCTGGCGTCCTGCGCGGATCGCGTCCGTGGCCCGCTACTGGCCACCCCGTGGCCGCGACCGGCCCGGCTCAGCACAATCCCCCCGTTTCCTCAGGCGAATCGTTCCTCGGCCACCCCTTTGTGTGAAAGGGGGACCCCGCTGATCCCACGCCTGTGCGTGCGAAAACTAGCTTCGTCACTGGAGGTGACCGGACCATGACGGCCTGTGCAATCGAGCCCGCGGCGGAGCATGAGGACGACGATGTGCCTCGGGCGGTATGCACCATCACGGCGGACGGTTCCTACGCCGCCCGCCTCGCGCTGGACGGCGACTGCTGGTTCCCGGAGCGCTGGACCCTGGACGGCCCCGAGCCCTACGCCGTGCCGCTGCCCGCCCACCAGCCGGAGGAGCCCGGCACCGAGGTGCAGCCCATGGGCGACGGCCGGGTCCTCATCCGCCGCCCCACCGACGGACGGCACATCTTCTCGCTGCTCTACCCGACCGGGCCCGGCACCGGTGAGCTGCTGCTGGGCGCGGTCCAGTGCCCGGACGAGGGGACCCGGCTGCGGATGCTGCCCCCGGCACCGGGCGGCGACAAGGCGTACGCCCTCGCGGTGGGCCGGCGCTCCAGCACCGTGTGGCTGGTGGCGGGGGGCGCCTTCGGGCCCGAGCATCTCGCGGAGATCCCGGGGCGCTGCTCGGGCGGGGTGTGGCTGGACCGGAGCGGGCGGATGCTGGCGCTCGACCGGGAGTCCGGGGGCCGTACGAAGGCCGTCGTGGTCGATCTGGAGCGGGGCGGCGAGGTGTCGCCGCTGCTGCAGATCGCGGACGACAGCGACGACCGGTTGCTGCTCGCCGACCCGGACAGCGGGCTGCTGCTGATCCGGTCGGACGCTCCCTCGCCGGGGCGGGAACGGTTGGGCTGGGGGGTGCTGGGCAGCACGCTGCCGGTGCGCTTCCCGGAGTGCCTGCGGGTGCCCGACTGCGCGGTGACGCCGTTCGCGATCCAGCCGGGGCAGGTGCTGACGCCGGAGAGCTGCGGGGTGGCGCTGCGCATCGATGGGCCGGTCGGGAGCTGGGTGGGTGTGTGGCGGCCCGCCGAACGACAGGTACGTCATCTTCCGGCGCCCGAAGGGTGGTTGGCGGGGGCGGGGTGGTGGAGTCGGGACGGGGTGCTTCAACTTCCCTGCACGACGGGGGCGGTGCCCTGTGGAGTGGCGCGTTGGGAAGCGCCCCAAAGGGGCGCGGGGCCGGATTCGAACTGCGGCTACCGCCGCGCGGGCGCGACAAGCCACGACGGCGCCGCACAGGGCCAACAGGCCGGCGCGGCACCTACGGACGCCCCCTCGGTCCCCGCGGCGACGCGCCCCGTGCCGTTGCAGCAAGCGCCGTTGGGTGGTCTTGTAACGAAGTAGTGGCGGTTGGCGTGGCCGCCTGGATTCGGCCCGTGGTCGTCTGGTTAAACTCGCCCGGCTGTAAGAAAGATCATGTTGACGGGGTGAGTTTTCCGATGAGTAACGCCAGCACGACCCAGCCGGGGCCGGCCGACGTTCACGACGTTCACAAGGCCTCCGGCCACGGCAGGCACCGGGGTCCCGTCTCGGCCCACGACAGCGAGGCGGCTCCCCGCGGCCGTCACCGCAAGCCGGTCGAGGAGACCGAGACGGCGGCCTGACGCCGCGCGCCGGCAACGGCATACGGCCCTGTCCCCCTGCGGGACGGGGCCGTTCCCGTTTCGTCCCCCGTTCCGTTCCCGTCTCTACGTCCTCTTCAGGCCCAGCACTTCCACCGCACCGAAGGTCTCCCCCTGCGGCCGGTCCGCGTAGTGCGGACCGAGTACGGCATCCAGCTCGTCGTACGTGAAGGCCTCCTGCTTGCTGTCGAACTTCGCGGCGACCCGCGGCCGTTCGACGATCGCCACCATGCCGCCGTGTACGACGAGCAGCTGGCCGTTGATCCGGGCGGCGGCGGGCGAGGCCAAGTAGCCGACAAGCGGGGCGACATGCTCGGGGGCGAGCGGGTCCAGGCCGTTCTCCGGCTGGTCGAGGCCCGCGAAGACGTCCTCGGTCATACGGGTCCGGGCGCGGGGGCAGATGGCGTTCGCCGTCACGCCGTACTTGGCGAGCGCGAGGGCGGTGGAGGTGGTGAGCCCGACGATGCCGCCTTTCGCGGCCGCGTAGTTGGGCTGTCCGGCGGACCCGGCGAGGAACGCCTCCGAGGAGGCGTTCACGACCCGCCCGTACACCGGCCCTCCCGCCGCCTTGGAGCGCTCGCGCCAGTGCGCGGCGGCGAAGCGGATGGTGTTGAAGTGGCCCTTGAGGTGGACCCGGATCACGGAGTCCCACTCCTCCTCCGCCATGGAGAAGATCATGCGGTCGCGCAGGATGCCCGCGTTGTTGACCAGGATGTCCAGCTTGCCGAACTCGGCGATCGCCAACCCGACCAGTGCGCCCGCCTGTGGGAAGTCGGCGACGTCCCCGGTGTGGGCGAGCGCCCTGCCGCCCGCCTTCCGTATCTCGGCGGCGACCTCCTCGGCGGGGCCGGCGGAGGCCTCGCCCGAGCCGTCCCGGCCCGGCTGCCCATAGTCGTTGACGACGACGGCCGCACCGAGCCGGGCGAGTTCGAGCGCCTCGGCCCGGCCCAGACCGCGGCCGGCGCCGGTGACGATGGCGGACAGTCCCTCCAGTGGCAGTGACATCGACGTCCCTTCGCAGGCGGTGGGTTCAGATCTCGATGCACGTACGCAGCGCCGTGCCCGTCCGCATCTGGTCCAGGGCCTCGTTGATGTCGGCCAGCGGCACGCGGTGGGTGATCAGGCCGGCGAGGTCGATGCGGCCCGCGCGCCACAGCGCGATCGTCCGCTCGTAGGAGCGCAGGACGTCTCCGCCGCCGTACATGGACGGCAGGATCCGCTTCTCGTCGAAGAACAGCTCGAACATGTTGAGCTGGAGGAAGTCGTCCATCGCTCCGGCGCCCACGACGACGAGCGTGCCGCCGCGCCGGGTGGTCTCGTAGGCCGTGCGGGCGGTGGCGGACTTGCCGACGACCTCGAAGACGTAGTCGAAGCCCTCGCCGGCGGTGACCTGCTGCTTGGCGTCGGCCAGCTCGTCCGGCGAAACGGCCCTGGTGGCCCCGAACCTGAGCGCGGACTCCCGGCGCGAGGCGACCGGGTCGACGGCGACGATCTCGGCGGCCCCCTTGAGCCGGGCGCCCTGAATCGCGGAGATGCCGACGCCTCCGCAGCCGATGACGGCGACCGACGAACCTGCCTCCACGTCCGCGGTGTTGAGGGCGGCGCCGAGTCCCGTGGTCACCCCGCAGCCGATGAGGGCGGCGATGTCGAAGGGCACGTCGTCGGGGATCGGCACCGCGCATCCGGCGTCGACGACGACCTCCTCGGCGAAGGTGCCGGTACCGGCGAAGCCGAAGACGTCCGACGGAGTGCCGCCGGGGCGCTTGAAGTTGGGGGTGCCGGCGTTCATGAACCCGGCCAGGCACAGCTCGGTCTGGCCGCGCTTGCAGGCGGGGCAGGCGCCGCAGGCGGGCAGCCAGCAGACGACGACCCGGTCGCCGGGCTTCAGGTGGCTCACGCCCTCCCCGACTTCGACGATCTCGCCCGCACCCTCGTGACCGGGCACGAACGGCCCCGGCTGCGGAAGCACCCCCGCCATCGCGGACAGGTCCGAGTGGCACAGCCCGGTCGCCCGCACCCGGACCCTCACCTTGCCGGGCCCGAAGCCCACCGCCTCGACGTCGTCGAGGACCTCGAGCTTGTCCTGACCGATCTCGTGCAGTACGGCTGCTCGCATGGTGCGGCTCCCCTCGTACGGCGTTCTGGACTCAGGTGTGTTCGACGACGTCAGATACGTCCGACGTCAGGTGGGTTCGACGTCAGGTGCGTCCGATCCGGTGTGTTCGACGTCAGGCCTGCTCGACGTCAGATGCGTCCGGCATCAGGCGTGCTCGACGACGGTGTCGGCGAGGACGGGCACGTCGTCCCGCTCGACCGCGCTCACGGCCACACGGACGGCGTCGCCCTCCTGCCGCCACATGCGGATGCGCAGGGTCTCCCCCGGGTACACGACCCCGGCGAACCGGGTGGTGTACGAACGCACCCGGGTCACGTCCCCGCCGAGCAGCGTGTCGACGACCGCTTTGAGGGTCATGCCGTAGGTGCACAGCCCGTGCAGGATGGGTCGCTCGAAACCGGCGACCTTGGCGAACTCCGGGTCGGCGTGCAGCGGGTTCCAGTCGCCGGACAGGCGGTACAGCAGGGCCTGGTCCTCGCGCACGGGCCGTTCGACGGTCCGGGTGGGCTCACCCGCGGGTGGTTCGAGGCGGGCGGAGGGTCCCCGGTCGCCGCCCCACCCCCCTTCTCCTCGTACGAAGATCTGGGCGTCGTTGGTCCACAACGGGCCGTCGGCGTCGGCGACGTCGGTGCGCATCACGAGCACGGCCGCCTTGCCCTTGTCGTAGACAGCGGCGATGCGGCCGGTGGCGGTCGCGGTGCCCTCGGCCGGGATGGGCCGGTGGATCGTCAGCGTCTGCCCGCCGTGCAGGACGCGGGCGAGGTCGACCTCGATGCCGGGCATGGACAGGCTGCTGATCACGCCGGGCGAGCCGGAGCCCGCGACGGTGGCGAAGCTCGGCAGGACGTGCAGCCGGGACTCCAGGGTGTAGCGCAGCTCGTCGGGGTCGGTCGCCGGGGTGCCCGCTCCGATACCGAGGTGGTAGAGCTGCACGTCCTTGGAGGTCCAGGTGATCTCGCCCGTCCGGGGCTCTGCTGCGACGGCCTTGGCCGCGTCGATGGGCATGGGGCTCCTGAAGGCTCGCTCTTGGGATCGGAGACCTCGGTACGGCCGTCCGCACCGTCGGCCGCACCGAGGTCGTCACGGGCCGTTCTAGAACGCGTTCCAGTCCGGCGCACCCTGTATAGCCGAGCGCACCGCACTTGTGAAGGCTCCTGACGATTCATCAGATCACGGTTCCCGATCCGGCCCGATCGCCACCGAAGGCTGTGAGCCCACTGGCGACTTCGAGCCACATTCACAGCTTTCTTCACGAGTTCCTTCACCGGCCCCTTCACGCCTTCGCCTGCCGTTCGTGACGGTCGACCGAACCACCGATCGCCGCTATCCGGTCATCAACTCCCTTGCGATCACGCCTTGTTGTATGCCCCGGCGGTAGACTGGCCGGGGCCCAGTCAACGGGTTTCGACTCATCGGGTTCCGAGTCATCGGTCCCGAAGAGCCAGGACGACGCGCAGGGGGATGCACATGAACCACTTGGGCCACGCCGGTTCCGCCGCGTGGTTACCCCGGGTCCGCTCCATGAGCGGCTTTCCGCGGTTACGGCCTCAGTGCACGGACATGGGCCGTCCGGGTGACGTGTGCGCTTGCTCCCACGGGATCCGGATGCCGATGTTCTGACAGAACTCGGAAGGATCGTCGTTGTCTGCTCCGTCGCCGGTGTGCAATCACCGGGTCTTCGTCGTTGTCATCGTTGCCCTGTTGTCGATCATCGCGGGCATCGTCGTCGGAATCCTCATGAGCGCGGGGGGCGCCGGGCTCCCGGCAGCTCTCATCGGGGGTGGGGGCGGTTTCGTCTCCTCCGTGACCGTGAGCCTGCTCATCACGAACGCCGTGGGTCTGACGTGATCGCGATCTGACGTGATCGCGACCTGACGTGATCGCGACCTGACGTGATCGCGACGGGTGGCGCCCCTCGACAACCGTTCCCCCGGGGGTCCGGGGTCGCGCCACCCGGCTCTCACCAGGCCCGTTCCCCACACGCTGGCCCTGCGAACGAGACGCCCCGGGACCACCGGCCCGCCAAGTCCCTCGGGGTCCTGCTCGCCGAGGACCAGGGCATGGCACGCGGGGCGCTCGCCTCACTGCTCGGGATGGAGCCGGACATCGAGATCGGCGCAGGTCTCGGCCGGGAACGCCATCGTGGACACCGCCCTCACCCACCGCCCGGACGTCGCCCTCCTCGACATCGAACTCCCGGACCTCAGCGGGCTGGACGCCGCGGCCGAGTTGCGCGACCAGGTCCCCGACTGTCGGGTGCTGATCCTGACCAAGCACGGCCGCCCCGGCCATCTGCGCCGGGCCATGGCGGCGGGAGCCGCCGGTTTTCCGGTGAAGGACGGCCCGGTGGCGGAACTGGCGGTCGCCATCCGCCGCGTCCTGACCGGCGAGACGGTGATCGCCCCGGCCCTCGCAGCGGCTGCCCTCGGCACCGGACCCAGCCCGCTCACCGCCCGCGCGTGCGATGTCCTCAACGCCTCGGTGGACGGCGCGACGGCCGCCGACATCGCCCGCAAGCTCCACCTGTCCGAGTCCGCGGTCCGCGACCACCTCTCCTCCGCCATCGGCAAGACCGGCACCCGCAACGGGAGGGAGGCTCTGCGGGAGGCACGGCAGCAGGGGTGGCTGTAGCCGTGCCTCCACTCCGGGTCTCTCCGCTCCCTGTCCCTACTCCGACACATACGCCTCCTTGGCGACCGTGTCGTCCGGCGCCAGGCACACGAACCAGTTCACCGGGGAGCCGTCCACCGGGCGGATCACCTGGTCGTCGGTGTTGATGTCGTAACCCGCCGGCACCCTGCGGACGTCGGTCATCGTGCCGTCCTGCCAGGTGCAGGTGACGGTCCGGGCGGTCTTGCCGACCTGGCCGATCACCAGGCGGTTGGGGCCTTCGGAGTCCGGGTCGAGCGGCAGTGCGGCGGTCTCGATGTCCCTGCCGGACATGCTGCCGTCGTCCTTGGTGAACACGTCCAGCATGGTGATCTGCGGCTCGGCGCCGGCGCCGTAGGTGCGGGCCACGAAGAACGCCTTCTTGCCGATCAGGTCGGAGGGCCTGTCCACGGGCCGGTCGCCGCCGTAGGTGGCCATCGCCTCCCACTGGTCCTGTGCCTCCGCCGCGTTCCTCGGCGCACCCCACACGTCGATCGTGACCCACCACTCCTTGCCGTGGTCATTGCCGGTCGCGATGGTGGATCGCTGAGGCACGTACACATGCCGGTCCTCCGCCGACGGCGGCTGCGTCGCCACGTGGGAGCCCCTGCTCCCGTCCCCGCCCGGCATCCCCGCCACCGCCAGCGTCCCCGCCGAGCCCACCAGCACCAGCGCCGTGGCCGTCGCCACCGCCCAGCGGCGGGCCCTGCGGCGGCGGCCGCCCCGGATCACCGCCTGGTAGGGGGCTATACCGATTTCGACCTCGTCCGCGGCGTCGGCCAGCAGGAGGGCGATGTCCGTGTGGGTCATGTCGTGGCTGGTCATGCCGTGGTTCGTCTCCCGGTCCGCGCTCATCAGCTTCGCCCTCCCTGCGTCACCATCTCGGCCAGTCCCGGTATGGCGCGGAGTTTCGCGATCCCCTTGGCCGCGTTGCTCTTCACCGCGCCGACGGAGCAGCCCATCGCCTCCGCCGTCTGCGTCTCGGTCAGGTCCTCCCAGTACCGCAGGACCACCGCCTCCCGCTGCCGTGGCGGCAGTTGGGCGAGCGCCGACAGCAGGGCGCTGCGGTCCTCGGCCTGGGCCATGCGGTCACCGGTGTCCGCCACCTCGCGCACCAGGCCGGAGTCGTCCTTCGGTGCGAGGAACTCCCTGAGCCTTCTGCGGTGTTTGCGTGCGTGCGCGTTGATCATCACGCGCCGTACATACGCCTCCGGGTCGTCGGCCGAGCCGACACTGCGCCAGGCCACGTAGACCCGCTCGAGCGTCGACTGGACCAGATCCTCCGCGGCGTGCTGCTCCCCCGTGAGGAGAAATGCCGTCCGCATCAGCCGCGGCCAGCGGCCGATGACAAAGCTCTGGAACTCCGAGTCCCGAGCCGCCTTGCGATCCCCCATGGGCACCTCCCTAGATATTCAAAGGAGTCCATGAGCCGCCCGGACCGTTGCCTCAGGACGCGGACCTTTTTCTCGGCAGCCACAGCAGCATCAGCAGCGCCCCCGCCACGAGGACCACCGCCGACGTACGAAACACCAACGCGTACCCGTCCGTCAGCGCCTGCGGCACCCCACTCCCCGCCGAATGCACTGAATGCACTGAATGCGCCGAATCTCCTGCGAGTCCCGAACGCGCCGCCGCAAGCGTCGACATGACCGCGAGCCCGAGCGAACCGCCCATCGTGCGCGAGGTGTTGACCAGCCCCGACACCAGCCCGGCCTCACCCGGCTGTGCCCCGGCCGTGGCCAGCGCCGCGAGGGGGGTCGCCCCCAGACCCGCGCCCAGCATCATCAGAATCCCCGGCACCATGATCGAGGTCAGATACGCGCCCCGCACGTCCAGCGTCGACTGCCAGCCGAAGCCGACGGCCGCGACGACCGTGCCCAGCACCGCCACGTTGCGCGCGCCCAGCACCGGCATGAGCCGCGGCGCGAGCTTCGAGCCGACGAGCACGGCCAGCGAACTCGGCACCAGCGCAAGGCCGGCCTCCAGCGGGGTGTAGCCGAGCACGTTCTGCACGTACAGCGTCATGAAGAACCACATGCAGAACATCGCCGACCCGCTCAGGAACATCGCCACGTTCGCCGACGACACCGCCCGCACCCGGAACAGCCCGAGCGGCATCAGCGGAGCCGCCGTACGCGACTCCACGACGAGGAAGGCGCCGATCAGCGCCAGGCCGGCCAGCAACGGCACCACCGTGGCCGTCGCCGTCCAGCCCTCGGCCTCCGTCTGCGAAATGCCGTACGCCAGCGTCGCGAGCCCGGCCGTCACCAGCACCGCCCCCGGCAGATCCAGCCGCCGCCCGTCCCCGGCCCGGCTCTCCGCGAGCCACCACACGGCACCGGCCAGCACCACCGCGCCCACCGGCACGTTGATCAGCAGCACCCACCGCCACGACAGCACATCCACCAGCACCCCACCGACGAGCCCGCCCGCCGCACCGCCCCCCGCGCCCACGGCGGTCCAGGTCCCGATCGCCCGCGCACGCGCCGCCCCCTCCGGCACCGCCGCCGTCACGATCGTCAGCGTCGAGGGCGCCAGCACCGCGGCGCCCAGCCCCTGCACGGCCCGCGCGACCAACAGCTGCCAGTCCTGCTGAGCCAGCCCGCCGGCCAGCGAGGCCAGGGTGAACAGGCCGAGCCCGACGAGGAACATCCGCTTACGGCCGTACAGATCGCCGGCCCGCCCGCCGAGCAGCATGAACCCCGCGAAGGCGATCGCGTACGCGTTCACCACCCATTGCAGGCCTTGCGCGCTCAGCCCCAGATCGGCCCGCATCGACGGCAGCGCCACGTTCACGACGGACACGTCGAGCACGACCAGGAACTGCCCGGCGCACGCGAGCGCCACCACCAGCCAGGTGGGCGGCACGGTACGGCGGGATAGGCGGGTGGTGGGGTCAGCGGCTCCGAGCATGACTGTCATGCTCTCAACGACCGACGCTCCTGGCATCAGGAATTCGAACCAGGCCGACCTCCCTGCCGACCTAGGCCGCGGTTCCCTGCCGACCTAGGCCGCGGTTCCCTTCCGACCTAGGCCGCGGATCCCTGCGACCTGGGCCGGCCCGTTCCCCAAGAGAAGGTCAAGAAATCGTTAGCTGGGCAAAGCATCGGAATAGTTGCCCAGGCACACCGGGTTGATCCCCCACATGACACAAACGACGAACGAGCAGCCCACCGGCAGAGCGACCGGCCCCCTCGTCCCGGTCCTCGCCTTCGCGGGCATCGTTGTCGCGGTGATGCAGACCCTGCTCGTCCCGGTCATCAAGGACCTGCCGCAGCTGCTGAGCACCGCGCCCAGCAACGCCACCTGGGTCCTGACCTCCACACTGCTCTCCGGCGCCGTCGCCACCCCGATCATGGGCCGCCTCGGTGACCTGTACGGCAAGCGGCGCATGCTGATAGCCAGCCTGGCGGTGATGGTGGCCGGCGCGCTCATCAGCGCGTTCACCAGCACCCTCCTCCCCATGATCGTCGGCCGCACCCTCCAGGGCTTCGCGATGGGCGCCATCCCGCTCGGCATCGGCCTCATGCGCGACATGCTGCCCCGCGAACGGCTCGGCTCGGCGATGGCCCTGATGAGCTCCTCGATCGGCGTCGGCGGCGGACTCGCGCTGCCCGCCGCGGCCCTGGTCGCCCAGCACGCAGACTGGCACGCCCTCTTCTACGGCGCCGCCGGCCTCGGCGTCCTCTCCATCGCCCTCACCCTCCTCGTCGTACCGGAGTCCAAGGTCCGCGCGGAAGGCTCCTTCGACCTCCTCGGCGCGCTCGGCCTCTCCGCCGGCCTCGTCCTGTTCCTCCTGCCGATCACCAAGGGCAGCGACTGGGGCTGGACATCGGGCAGCACGCTCGGCATGTTCGCCGCGTCGGCCGCCGTCCTCCTCCTCTGGGGCGTCTACGAGCTGCGCACCCAGGCCCCCCTCGTCGACCTGCGCACCACGGCCCGCCCGGCCGTCCTCTTCACCAACCTCGCCTCGATCATGGTCGGGGTCTCGTTCTACGTCGTCTCCCTGGTCCTCCCCCAGCTCCTCCAGCTGCCGAAGGAGACGGGTTACGGCCTCGGCCAGTCGATGGTCGTCGCGGGCCTGCTCGTCGCCCCCCTGGGCCTGACGATGATGTTCACCGCCCCCGTCTACGCCCGCCTCTCGGCGAAGTACGGCCCCAAGACCACCCTGATCCTCGGCCTGCTGATCATCGCCATCGGCTACGGCGCCGGCCTCGGCCTGATGAGCGCCCCCTGGCAGAGCCTCGTCATCTCGGTGGTCCTCGGCGCGGGCATCGGCCTGGCCTACTCCTCCCTGCCCGCCCTGATCGTCGGCGCCGTCCCGGCCTCGGAGACGGGCGCGGCGAACGGCCTCAACACCCTGATGCGCTCCATTGGTACGTCCGTGTCGAGCGCCGTCATCGGCATGGTGCTGGCCAACACCGCGAACAACGTCGGCGGCGTCGAGATCCCGACGATGCACGGCTTCCGCGTCTCCTTCCTGATCGCGACCGCCGCGGTCGCCGTAGGCCTGCTCCTGGCCCTCTTCCTCCCGAAGCAGCGCCCGGCCGCCGCCCACCCGCAGCTGCGCGCCAGCAGCGAGGAGGACGCCAACCTGGAGCGCGCCGAAGAGGCACTGCGCGGCTTCCGCGGCCGCGTCCTGGACGCCACCGGCACCCCCGTCCCCCGCGCCAAGGTGACCCTGATCGACCGCCGCGGCCGCCAGGCGGGCGCCACCCTCTCGGCGGACGACGGCAGCTACGCCCTCACCGTCCCCACCCAGGGCGCCTACGTCCTGGCCGCCCGAGCCGACGGCCACCCCCCGCTCGCCTCGTCGGCCACGCACACGGGCGACGACAGCCCGGTGGACGTGGACCTGGCGCTGCCGGGGGAGACGGTCACGGCCTGAGGCCCGGCCGCCGGCACCCCCCGTCGCCCATGTGACGGGGGGTGTGGTGCACCATGGGCGCCCATACGCTCGTACGACCGAAGGGAACCCCATGTCCACGGCCCCCAAGCCGGAGATCCTGGCCGCGTTCGAGGCGGCCAAGGGCTTCATGCCCGTGGGCGAGGGGCTCGCGCTCTACACGGCAGCCCTTGATGCGGGCCGCCTCGGTCTCCCCCTCCTGGAGGTCGGCACGTACTGCGGCCGCTCCACGATCCTCCTCGCCGACGCCGCCCGCCAGGCCGGGGTGACCGCCCTCACGGTCGACCACCACCGCGGCAGCGAGGAGCAGCAGCCCGGCTGGGACTACCACGACCCGGAGACGGTCGACCCCGAGATCGGCCTGATGGACACGCTGCCGACGTTCCGCCGCACGCTGCACAAGGCGGACCTGGAGGAGCACGTCGTCGCCCTGGTCGGCCGCTCCCCCCAGGTGGCGAAGATCTGGGGCACTCCCCTCGGCCTGGTCTTCATCGACGGCGGCCACACCGACGAGCACGCGAACGCCGACTACGAGGGCTGGGCCCCGCATGTCGTCGAGGGCGGCCTGCTCGTCATCCACGACGTGTTCCCGAACCCGCAGGACGAGTTCACCGGCCAGGCGCCGTACCGGGTGTATCTGCGGGCACTGGGGTCCGGGGCGTTCACGGAGGTGTCGGTCACGGACTCGCTGCGCGTGCTGAAGCGGACGGGACCGGGGGTCTGAACGGGGTCTGAACTCCGGCGCCGCCCGACCGCGCCTTCCCGGCACAGGGTGCGGTCGGCCCGTATGGTGGCAGGCGTGTCGTACGTAGGTCCGGACTTCGATCCTCCCCAGCCCCGCCGCAGCCGCCGCCGAGCCCTGACCGTCGCGCTCGCCGCCCTCGTGCCGGGAGCCCTGCTCGGTTGGGTGTTGTACGAGGCGGTGGGTGACCCCGGCGGCGGAGATGCGTCGGGCAACGCGGCCGTACGGCCGTCGGCCACCACGCCGACGATCTCCGGGACGAGCGACGACAAGCCGCCGGGCCCGACCCCCACCACCGACTCCACGACCGCCTCCGGCCCCCTCCAGGGCAAGGTCGTCGTCATCGACCCGGGCCACAACCCCAGCAACTTCCAGCACACGTCCGAAATCAACCGCAAGGTGAACATCGGCACGAACTGGAAGGAATGCGATACGACGGGAACGTCGACCAACGACGGCTACACCGAGGCCAAGTTCACGCTGGACGTCGCCCACCGCCTGCGCACGCTGCTCCAGAAGCAGGGCGCGACGGTCAAGTTCACCCAGGACAACGACCGTTCCTGGGGCCCCTGCGTCGACGAGCGGGCCGAGATCGGCAACAAGGCGCACGCCGACGCCGTCGTCTCCATCCACGCGGACGGCGCGGGCGCCGGCCAACGGGGCTTCCACGTCATCCTCCCGGGCAAGGTGAACGCGGGCGCCGCGAACACCGGCCCGATCGTCACCCCCTCCCGCGACCTCGGCGAGCGCATCGCGGGTTCCTTCGTCCGCGCGACGGGCAGCGCGCCGTCCAACTACGTCGGCGACGGCACCGGACTCGTCACGCGTGAGGATCTTGGCGGTCTCAATCTGTCAACGGTTCCCAAGGTGTTCATCGAGTGCGGCAACATGCGCGATAGCAAGGACGCGGCGTTGCTCACCAGTGGCGCTTGGCGGCAGAAGGCGGCGCGAGGGATCTCTGAGGGAATCGTGAGTTTCCTGCGCGGGTAGTGATCAGCGGGCTCATCCCGGCGGACACCCTCGTCGGTCGGACGATAAGGTCGTCCTTACGATGAGGGGCCACCCCCGCGCTTCACACCGGGGCCTGACGGCGACATGGTGACAGCGACGCCTCCAGCGATGCCGATGACTAGACGACTGACGAAGGACCTCCTGAAGTGAATATCCGCTCCCTCACTCGAGGCGACGGCGTGGTGATCGGAGCAGCGGTATTGCTGTTCATCGCGTCGTTCCTCCAGCTCTACTCCGCCTCCGGGTACGACATTGACATGACCGCGTGGGAAAACCTCGGAGTCGGCCTCGGCACCTACATGGGCGGGGTCATCGGCGGTGCCCTTATCGTCGTCAACCGCTGCCTGCCGCAGCCGCGCAAGGTCGTAGGCCTGGACCTCGGGACAGTCGGGGCGGCATTCACAGTGCTCTCCGCGTGGAGCCTGTTCTGGACGCTGGTGGATGTTCCCGAGGGCGGCAGCGCCGCCGCCGGGCTGATCCTCGGCTTCATCGCTGCCTTGGCCCTCGCCGGCGGCGCTGTCGCTGCCCCCCTCGTCCCCGCCCTCCAGGCCCCCCTCATCCCGGCCCCCCGCCCCGCCGCCCCCCAGCCCTACGGCGCCCAGCCGCCCGGCGGTTACGGCTACCCCGGCGCCCAGCAGCCGCAGCAGCCCTACGGCGGCCAGCCGCAGCCCGGGCAGCCGTTCGGTGGGCAGCCGCAACAGGCCCAGCAGCCGCAGCAGCAGCCGGCGCCCGCCGCGGACTTCTCGCCGTTCTGGTTCGCCGTACCCGTGGCGCGGCCGCTGTTCGCGGAGGACGGTTCGCCGACCCCGATCGCCGAACTCGCGCCGGGCACCTGGTACCTGGCCGTCGAGCAGCGCGGCCCGGCCCTGGTCGCGCAGACGCAGGACGGGCGCCGTGGCGTGCTGCAGGACACGTCCGGCATCCAGCGCGGCTGAACCCACAGCAACCCGTACGACGGCCCCTCACCCTTCCCGGTGAGGGGCCGTCGTCGTACAGTCGCAAGCCTCCACCGCAGAGCTGACACATCGTCAGGAACCCCTCAGGAGGCAGACATGCGGCTCGGGCTCGCACTCGGTTACTGGGGGCGCGGCCCCTCCGCGGACCATGTGCCCCTCGCTCAGGAGGCCGAGCGGCTCGGTTACGAGTCGGTGTGGACCGCCGAGTCCTGGGGTTCCGACGCCTTCACCCCGCTCACCTGGATCGCCGCGCAGACATCGAGGATCAAGCTCGGTACGGCGGTTGCCCAGATGGCCGCCCGCTCCCCCACCGCCACGGCCATGCACGCGCTCACCCTCGATCATCTCTCCGGCGGGCGCATGATGCTCGGGCTCGGGTTGTCGGGACCACAAGTCGTTGAAGGGTGGTACGGGCGGCCGTTCCCCAGCTCACCGCTGACCGCCACGCGCGAGTACGTCGATGTCGTACGGCAAGTCTTCAAGCGTCAGGCGCCCGTTGAGCTCGACGGGCGTTTTCACTCCCACCCGTACCGCGGCCCGGACGCCACCGGCATCGGGAAAGCGCTGAAGCCGATCACCCATCCCCTGCGGGCCGATCTCCCGGTCCTGCTCGGCGCCGAGGGGCCGAAGAACGTCGCACAGACCGTGCGGATCGCCGACGGCTGGCTGCCGTTGTACTGGTCGCCGAGCAGGCCCGACGTCTACGGGGACGCGGTGCGCGACCTCCCGCAGGGCTTCCTCGTCGCCCCCATGGCCCGCGTCCAGGTCTGCGACGACGTCTCCGAGGGGCTCCTCCCCGTCAAGGTCATGCTCGGGTTCTACATCGGCGGCATGGGGCACGCGGCCCGCAACTTTCATGCCGACCTGATGGCACGGATGGGGTACGAGGAGGAGGCTCGGCGGATTCAGGAGCTGTTCCTCAGCGGGCGCAGGCAAGAGGCCGTCCTCGCCGTCCCCGACGCCTTCGCCGACGAGATCTCGCTCGTCGGGCCTCGTGAACGCATCGCTGAGCGGCTGGAGTTGTGGCGGAAGGGGCCGGTGACCGATCTGTTGGCGCTGGCGCCCGATCCGCATTCCCTGCGCGTGCTCGCCGAGCTCAACACATGAGCCGCTGAGCCGGCCACGGCGTCACCAGAAGATCGCCAACGCCTCCAACGTCGCCTCCCGCGTGTCCTCGCGCCACCCCGTCATCTTGCCGAGGCAGCGGGCCGTGAAGGTGCCGGCGGGGATGGAGCGGCGGGCGTTGCCCGAGGCCACGACGCGGACGTAGACCGGGGGTTGCTGGTCGGCGTATTCCGCGCGCAGGACGAAGCCCTCCGTGCCCTCCGTCGTGTCCGGGACCCGGGTGAACTCCGCCCGCACCGAGACGAACTCCCCTATGCGGCTCAGGTGTACCTCGCGGTCGTCGCCGAGGCGGTCGGCGAGGGCGCGGTTGGGTACGACGGTCAGGGTGGGCAGGTCGGCGTGGACGATGACGTCGGCGCGTTCGAAGGCGTCGATGAGCATGCCGATGACGTTGATGGGTTTGTCCTTGCGGACGAACTTGCGGAACGTCTCCTGGCTGACGTCGCGCTTGGCGCGGAACAGCCAGGCCAGAAAGCGGGTCCACAGGCCGACGCTCGTGTCGACCTTCGTCCGCAGCTCCACGGCCTCCTCCAGCGCGGAGCGGTAGTTGCCGATCTCGTAGAGGTCCATCACGGACTGCTCGTCGAGGTACAGGCAGATGCTGTACGCCGACTGCCACCGCCGCATCCGGCGGCGCCGCTCGCGGGACTGGCGTACCAGGACCACCGCGAGGACCGCCGTGCCGAGTGCCGTCACCAGCCAGACCGTCATCCACGGCCACCACATGCTCCACCACAGTGCGTCAGTGACAGCCACGGATCTCCTTGAACGCCTCGGAAAGGGACGAGTCGGCGGCGTCCACCATCCGCCCGCCGGTCCGCGCCGCCGCGCGCCGCAGTTCGCCGGCGTCGGCCTCGCCGAAGTGGACGGGGTAGGTGGGGACGCCCGTGCGGACGGCGGCGGGCAGCGCCTGGTGGCGGCGTACGAAGTCGTCGTAGGTGAGGCCGGAGTTGTTCTCGCCGTCCGTCATCAGGACGAGGGAGAGGGAGCGGTCCGGGTCGGCGGCCAGTTCGCGGGCGGCGGTGCGGTAGCCGTGGTCGAGGGCGGACCATACGGCCGTGGCGTCGCCGTAGCCGCCTCGGGCGACCGTGTCGGCCAGGGTCTTCAGGTCCTTCGGGCCGGTCACGGTGACCGTCTTCTCCTCCAGGACGCGGCCGCCGAACCGGACCACCGTCAGCCGTTCGCCCCGGTAGAAGCGGGTGAACTTGCCGGACGCCGTGGAGTCCGCGCCGCTCAGGTCGGCGAACGCCTCGCGCAACCCCGCCATCCGGTCGCCGCGCATCGAGCCCGAGAAGTCGAGCAGGAAGACGACCTGGTCGGCCGTGCGTCGGGCCGGGTCGCCGTAGTCCGCCAACAGGGCTTCTACGACAGCGAGTTGGTCGGGGTAGTAGAGCGCGTTGCCCACCGGCTCGCGCAGCTGTGGGTTGCGGGTGACCGTCGTGGTGACCGGGCGGCGCAGGGTGCGCTGCATGATCTTCCGCTGTGTCGCGTCGCGCTGGAGCCACTCCGTGACCTCGGCGTAGGCGGCTCGCTGGGACTGGTCGAGGAGCAGCAGGGGGAAGTCCGCGAGGACCATGCCGTCCTCGGGGCGGACGACCTCCAGCGGGTCGTCGAGGCGGTCGGTGGCGTTGAGGGCGAGCAGGTCGGACTCGTAGGTGATGAGGGCGTTGGCCCGGTCCTGGTGGTCGGCGTAGGAGTCGACGAGGGCGGGTCCCGTGTCCGCGGTGAGGGTCTGGCCGGAGCGGAAGCCGCGCAGCCGGTCGCAGGAGACGTCCTCGGGGCGCAGTGCGCCGCCTGTGCCGGCCGCGGCGGTGGCGACGCCGACCAGGGCGGCGAGTCCGCTGGCGGAGCGCCGGGGGTCCGCCATCCCGAAGCGGACCGTGCCGGTCGCGGCGGCGTCGGCGATGTCCGCCCAGGTGAGGCGACCGCCGGGCACGCCCGCGCGGAGCTTGCGTGCCACGGCCGGTTCGAGGCCGATGACCACCGGGGACGTCATGGTCGCCGTGCGCTGCAATCCCTGTACGGCGCTCTTGGCGGTGAGCCGCAGATAGCGGTCGGAGGACAGCCAGGCGAGGTCGTAGCGGGCGCGGTCCGGGGCCTTCGTCTCGGCGTCGGGCCGGAAGTCCAGCCGGAGGTCGACACCGGTCTCCTCTCTCAACTCGGCCAGCAGGGGGGTGAGTACGGCCAGGTCGGGGCTCGCGAGCACCCGCAGCCGGACGGGCTCGTCGGCGTCGTCGCCCGAGCAGGCGGTGAGGACGGCGGTCACGAGCGCCAGACAGAGCACGAGAGGGAGCGCCAACCGACGTGCCCCGGGCCTCACTTGACGTCGCCCTTGCGGTCCGGGCAGTCGCCGACCGTCTTGATCATCCGTTCCAGGAGGGGCAGCTGGGGCAGGACCGCCCGGGTGTCGTTGGAGGAGGTGGTGGGCACGGGGATGTGCCGTTCGGTGAGGAACTCGGTGAGTTCGTCGCCGGCTGTGTCGCTGCTCATGCCGCTGTTCGTGCCGCTGTTGGTGTTGCGGGCGCGGAAGCCCAGTTCCATGGCGCGGTGCTGGAGTTCGGGGTCCTCGCTGACCAGTTCGCCGAGCCGGGCGCCGTCGCCGGTCAGCGCGACGAGCTGGGGTTCGGTGACGAAGCGCGTCGACGGGTAGAGCAGGACGCGTTCGGTGTCCGTGCTGCCCTTCTCGGCCTGGTGGCGGATCTGGTGGGCGAGGAACTGGTGCTCGTAGATCACCGAGATCGGGGCGATGCTCGGGCCGTCGGGGGACAGATACGTCTCCGCCCGCTCGGAGCCCGGCAGTCCCTGTTCGACGAGGAGCGGTTTGATCTTCTGGGCGACCGCCTCGGCCTCCCTCTCGTCGTTCGGGGCGTCGTTCTCGTTCTCGACGAAGGCGACCAGGCCGAGGTAGGTGCCGGCGGAGTTGGACTCGCAGATGTCGGAGGTCTGGGCGAGGATCTTGTTGGAGTTGCGGACGCCGTGTCGTGCGATGCCGATGTCGTTCCAGCGCTTGCCCTCCCGGGTGAGCTGCACGAACGGTGTCATCTCGAGCGTGTAGTATATCGGCCGGCCGCCCGAGCCCTGCTGCGGCTTCGCCACGCCGTGATCCACGAGGACCTCGGCGTAGTTCCGGTACGTGGCCAGCACGATGGGGCTGACGAACGGGCGGTACAGGAGCACCGGGCGGTTCGCCGCGGCGCGTTCGCGGCTGATCAGGTCGGCGGCGGGCTGGCCGGAGGGGAAGACGACGTCGTATCCCTCGAAGTCCTGGTTGGCGATCTCGCGGGAGCCCATGCTGGTGATGTGCACGCGGAAGCCGTGCTTCATCAGGAGCCGCTCGACCTCGGGATCCTGGAAGAAGTCCCGCTTCGAGGCCATCTTCGCCTCGATGGTGACCACCTGCCGCAGCGGTAACAGCAGGTTCCCGCCGGCCACGAGGAGGACCAGGCCGATGACGGGGACGGGCAGCGCCAGCGCCAGCGCTCTGCGCAGACGGCGGCGCGGGGGTCTGGTGACGACCAAGCGGGGTTCTTCGGTAACGGGTCTGTTCGCGGGCACCTGCGGTCTCCCCCCGTGGCTGGGGCAGGATCGTCGGTGATCACGTTTACCACCGAATGACCTTGAGGGGAACGCGAGTTGAACGTAATGTCCCGTTCGGCTTGCGGTGACCGTGTTTCAGTCACGTGTCCAGGGCTACCCGGAGGGCATGTCCCCTCGATATCGCAACGGTTCCCACCAAGCCGGAACGGTCATAGCGATCGTCGCCGACATCATGGCCCTCATCCTGGGCCTGTGGATCCTGATGTATCTGCTGGACGCGAACCGCGCGAACGATTTCGTGCAGTTCATCCACGACGCGGCCCGCTGGCTGGCGGGTTGGTCGTACGACCTGTTCACCTTCGACGAGGCGTGGGCGAGGGTCGTGGCCGGGTACGGCCTGGCGGCAGTCGTGTACCTGTTCGTGGGTCACGCCATCGCCAATCGAGTCCACCGCCACTGAAACCCCTTAGGGCGCGGGGAACTGCGCGATCAGCCCCCCACAACCCGCGCCCGCCGCACAACGGATCCCATCCGAGTCCTCAGGCGCAACAATCCGGGTCCAGCCCCGTCGGCAGGCGATCCCCGCCGAACACCGCGCACGTGGCCTCATGCCCACCCAGCGCGGCGACGGCCAGCAACAGCGACCCCGCGGTCCAGGTCGTCAGCTCGCGCGGCCAGATGGCGTCGTCGTCGAAGACGTACCCGGTCCAGTACAGCCCGCTCTCCGGATCCCGCAGATGCTGGATCGACTGGAGGATGTCCAGCGCCCGGTCGGACTCGCCCATCGCCCACAGGGCCAGGGCGAGTTCGGCGGACTCCCCGCCCGTCACCCACGGGTTGGGCACGACGCACCGCACCCCGAGCCCGGGAACGACGAAACGCTCCCAGCTCTCCTCCATACGGGACTTGGCCTCGGCGCCCGTCAGCGCGCCGCCCAGCACCGGGTAGTACCAGTCCATCGAGTAGCGGTCCTTGTCCAGGAACCGCTCCGGATGACGACGAATCGCGTGCCGCAGCGCACCCACGGCCAACTCCCAGTCCGGCTGCGGCTCTTCCCGCTGCTCGGCGATGGCCAGCGCGCACCGCAGCGCGTGGTGGATCGAGGACGAGCCGGTGAGCAGAGCGTCCTTCGTCGCGGTGCCGTCCTCGTCCCGCCGCCAGCCGATCTGTCCGCCCGGCTGCTGGAGCTGGAGGACGAACTCGATCGCCGCGTAGACGAAGGGCCACATGCGGTCCAGGAACGTGTCGTCGCCGGTGGCCAGGTAGTGGTGCCAGACGCCTACGGCTATGTAGGCGACGAAGTTGGTCTCGCGGCCGGTGTCGGTGACGGCGTCGAAGGCGCCGTCCGCGTAGGCGGCGTACCAGGAGCCGTCCTCGTTCTGGTGGGTCGCCAGCCAGGTGTACGCCCGCTCGGCGGCCGCGTGCTCACCGGCCGTGTCCAGCGCCATCGCCGCCTCGACGTGGTCCCACGGGTCGAGGTGGTGCCCGCGGAACCACGGGATCGCCCCGTCCTCGCGCTGGACCGCGAGGATCCCGGCGACGGTCGCGGCGGCCTGCTCGGCGGTGAGGACCCCGGGCAGGACGAGGTGTTCTGTCCGGGGGGTCGTCACTTGGCGTCCACCCGAGGGAGATGGGGCTTGGTCGCGTACGCCACGAAGCTCTTGCCGATCAGCGGGTTCAGCGCCTGTTCGGCGACCCGGGTGGCCAGCGGTTTCTTCATGATGTCCCAGACCAGCAGCTTGTGGTACGCCCGCACGGGCAGCGCCTTGTCGTTGTCGACGCCGAACGCGCACTTCAGCCACCAGTACGGCGAGTGCAGGGCGTGGGCGTGGTGGGTGCCGTACGGCTTCAGGCCGGCCTCACGGATCTTCGCCAGCAGCTCGTCCGCCTTGTAGATGCGGATGTGGCCGCCCTCGACCTCGTGGTAGGCGTCGGACAGCGTCCAGCAGACCTTCTCGGGGCCGTAGCGGGGGACGGTGATGGCGATACGGCCGCCGGGCTTGAGCACCCGGACCATCTCGGCGAGGACGCCCTTGTCGTCCGGGATGTGCTCCATGACCTCGGAGATGATGACGACGTCGAAGGACTCGTCCGGGAAGGGCAGCGCGAGGGCGTCGCCCTCCATGGCGGTGGCCGTGGCCCCCTCCGGCGCCTCCCCCGCCTCCTTCATCGCCGCGAACCACTTCGCGACCTCGCGGATCTCCTCACCGTTCTGGTCCAGCGCCACGACCTGGGCGCCGCGCCGGTAACACTCGAACGCGTGCCGGCCGGCACCGCAGCCGAGGTCCAGGACGCGGTCGCCCGGGGCGAGCGGGAACCGGGAGAAGTCGACGGTCAGCACGTGGGCCTGCTTTCGCGGTCGGAACGGTTGGAGGGACGGGGGTCGAAGGTCGTGTGCACGCCGCTCACTGGGCGCCCTCGGCAACACGGGCGGGCTCACCGGCCCTGGCGGCATCGGCGACGCGGGCGGGCTCACCGGCCCTGGCGACCTCGCCGACACCGGCGGGCTCGCCGGCCCCGGCGGCCTCGGACAGACGGGCGGACTCGTCGGCCCTGGTCGCTTCGGCCACGCGGGCAGGCTCACCGACCCCGGCCACCTCAGCCACGCGGGCGGACTCGCCGTTCCTCGCGGCCCCGGCCATCCTTGCCGCAGCCGCAGCCGCAGCCGCAGCAGTCGAGGGCGCTGAGAGGTCGGGGGTCTCGCGCGCCGAGCGGGACGGCGCTGGTGCCGCGGAGCGGACGGAGGCCGGGCGCGCGGAGCGGACGGAATCCGGGTGCGCGGAGCGGACGGAATCCGGGTGCGCAGAGCGGGCTATGGCCTCGCGGTACCGGGCCACCGTCCCCTCGGCGGCCTTCGCCCAGGTGAAGTTCCGTAGGACGCGGTCACGTCCGGCCGCTCCCAGGCGGTCCCGCAGTTCCGCGTCCCCCAGCAGGCGGCCCAGGCCGGCGGCCAGTGCCCCGGGGTCCCCCGGCGGCACCGCCAGGCACGTCTCGCCGTCCCGCCCGGCGACCTCGGGGATCGCCCCGCCGGTCGTGGCGACGAGCGGCGTCCCCGTGGCCATGGCCTCGGCGGCCGGCAGGGAGAAGCCCTCGTAGAGCGACGGCACGCACGCCACCTGCGCCGAGCGCACCAGGTCGACGAGTTCCGCGTCGGAGATGCCCTTGACGAACTCGACGGCGCCTTCGAGGCCGTACCGCTCGACGGCCTGCGCGACCGGGCCCTCCTCGGGCCGCTTGCCGACGACGACGAGGTGGGCGTCGGGGTGCTCGGTGCGGACCTTGGCGAGTGCCTCGACGAGGAAGACCAGGCCCTTGAGGGGGACGTCCGCGCTGGACGTCGTCACGATCCGGCCCGGGATCTGCCGTACCGACGCGTCCGGTGAGAAGAGGTCCGTGTCCGCGCCGATGTGCACGACGTGGATACGGTCCTGCCGTACGCCGAGGTGGTCGACGATCTCCGCGCGGGACGTACCCGACACCGTCAGCACCGACGGCAGACGGCGCGCCACCCGCTTCTGCATGCGGGTGAAGGCGTACCACCGGCGCACGGACATCCGCCGCTGCCAGCCCTCGGCCGCGTCCAGCTCCAACTGCCGGTCCACGGTGATGGGGTGGTGGATGGTGGTGACGAGGGGGGCGCCGACCTCGCCCAGCAAGCCGTATCCCAGCGTCTGGTTGTCGTGTACGACGTCGAAGTCGCCTCGCCGGGCGCGCAGATGGCGGCGGGCGCGCAGCGAGAAGGTCAGCGGCTCGGGGAAGCCGCCGGTCCACATGGTCGCCACTTCCAGCGCGTCGATCCAGTCGCGGTACTCGTCGCGCTTGGGAGTGCGGAAGGGATCGGGCTGGCGGTAGAGGTCGAGGCTGGGGAGCTCGGTGAGGGTGAGGCGGCCCGCGTAGTCCGCGCCCTCGTCGAGGACGGGGTAGGGCTGGGAGCCGATGACCTCGACGCGGTGGCCGAGGCGGGCCAGCTCGCGGGAGAGGTGCCGTACGTAGACGCCCTGGCCGCCGCAGAACGGGTTCCCTTTATAGGTGAGAAGCGCGATGTCGAGCGGTCGCTCGCCGTCGGCGGCAGGGTCCTCCGCGGGCCCGGCCTCCCTGGCCTCAGCGGTCACTCCGGACCCCCTTCTCCCTGCGTTCTCCCTGCGATGTCCCGCGACATTACGCGGGACGTTAATCTAGAACAAGTTTCAGACTTGATCGTTCAAGAGGCTCTGAATCTACCGGCAGGTAGCGCCGCTGTGAGCGATGGATCAGGTGATTCACGCCACGGCCGACGCCCTGGCATGCTCTGTCCGGTCACTCACCCTCACCGACTGTCACGGAACGGGATCCATGCCTGCGGAAGCCAGTAGCGCAAGCCCTGCCTCACCGCCCCTCACCGAGCGGCAGGAGGCCCGTCGGCGACGCATCCTGCACGCCAGCGCGCAGCTCGCCAGCCGGGGTGGTTTCGACGCCGTACAGATGCGCGAGGTCGCGGAGTCCTCGCAGGTGGCGCTCGGCACGCTGTACCGCTACTTCCCGTCCAAGGTGCATCTGCTGGTCGCCACGATGCAGGACCAGCTGGAGCACATGCACGGCACGCTGCGGAAGAAGCCGCCGCAGGGAGAGACGGCGGCGGAGCGTGTGGCGGAGACCCTGATGCGCGCCTTCCGCGCCCTGCAGCGCGAACCGCACCTGGCCGACGCCATGGTCCGGGCCCTGACCTTCGCCGACCGCAGCGTCTCTCCCGAGGTCGACCAGGTCTCCCGCCAGACCACGGTGATCATCCTGGACGCGATGGGCCTGGAGAACCCGACACCCGAGCAGCTCTCCGCCGTCCGCGTCATCGAGCACACCTGGCACTCGGCCCTGATCACCTGGCTCTCGGGCCGCGCCTCGATCGCCCAGGTGAAGATCGACATCGAGACGGTGTGCCGGTTGATCGACCTGACGGCGCCGCAGGCACCGGAGGCACGGGCCCGAGCACGCAAAAAATGACCTACGAGACGGGTTCCCTTCGCCGGTATTACCCGGATCAGGTGATGGGGGTCGCCTTCCGGTCTTCCGACCTCTCGGTCTTCCGACCTTCCGGCCTCTCAGCCCGGACCGTCGACGTCGGCCCCAGCGGAAGAACTTCTACTTCCTGCCAGAGTCGGCTACTCCGGTTCGAACTCCCTCACTCGTCCCGTAGGCCTACATCCAGGATAGAACGTATGGCCGGGAATGAAACCCTGAAATGTTATTTTTTCGGGCGTTATTCCTCCGGAGGGAACACCGGCTCCCCGCTCCCCAGCAGCGTGATCACGATCGCCTCCACCGGGCAGCTCTCCGCCGCGGCCAGGACCTTCTCGTTCGCGTCGGTCTCCGGGTCGGCCGGATGGGACTGCCGGCCGGTGTCGAGGTGAAAGCCGTCGGGGGCATGGTGGACGCACTGGGCCGAGCCGATGCACACCGACCGGTCGACCTCGACGTGCCAGCGGTCGCCCATGTCCGCTCACGCCTCCCAGCCGGCCGGGAGGTGGATCATCTTGTGCTCCAGGTATTCGCCGAAGCCCTCGGGGCCGAATTCGCGTCCCAGCCCGGAGTTCTTGTAGCCACCGAACGGGCCCAGCATGTCCAGGCTGAAGGTGTTCACCGAGTACGTGCCGGTGCGGACCTGGCGGGCGACCTCGATGCCGTGCGCGGTGTCGGCCGTCCAGACGCTGCCGCTCAGGCCGTAGTCGGAGTCGTTGGCGATCTTCACGGCCTCGGACTCGTCGCCGTAGGGGAGGAGGCAGATCACGGGGCCGAAGATCTCCTCGCGTGCGATCCGCATCGAGTTGTCGACGTCCCCGAAGAGCGTCGGCTCGACATACCAGCCCCGGTCCAGGCCCTGTGGGCGCCCGCCGCCGGTCAGGATCTTCGCGCCCTCCTCCTGGCCGATGCGGATGTAGTCGAGATTCCTGCGCTGCTGCCGCTGCGCCACCAGCGGGCCCACCTGGGTCGCCGCGTCCAGCGGGTCGCCGACCACCAGCGCGCCCGCCGCCGCGGCGAAGGCCTCGGCGAACTCGTCGTAGCGGGAACGGGGCAGGAGGATGCGGGTCTGGGCCACGCATGCCTGGCCGTTGTTCATCCAGGCCGCCGGGACGACACCGGCGACCGTCGCCTCGACGTCCGCGTCCGGCAGGACCACGGCCGCCGACTTGCCGCCCAACTCCAGCGTCACGCGCGTGAGATTGCGGGCCGCGACCTCCATCACCCGCTTGCCCGCCGCCACCGAGCCGGTGAAGGAGACCTTGTCGATCCCCGGGTGCCCGACCAGATACTCGCTCACCTCACGGTCCGCCGGGAGGATCGACAGCACCCCTTCCGGCAGTCCCGCGTCCTTCGTGATCTCCGCCAGCAGATAGGCGTCCAGTGGCGACTCCGGCGACGGCTTGAGCACCACCGTGCAGCCGGTGAGCAGCGCGGGCGCGAGCTTGGCGGCGGCGACGAACTGCGGCACGTTCCAGGGGACGACGGCCGCGACGACCCCGACCGGCTCGCGCCGCACGAGGATCTTCCCCAGCACGCCGTCGCGCCGCTCCTCGTACGTGAAGTTCCGCGCGACCGTGATCGCCGCATCCCACACCATCATCGCTCCGAGCGCCTGGGCCAGCACGCTCCAGGAGTACGGGGAGCCGTTCTCGGAGGAGATCACGCGGGCGATCTCCTCGTGGCGCAGGGCGATGCCGTCCTTGATGCGGGTGACGACCCCGATCCGCTCGTCGAGCGACATCCGCGGCCAGGGGCCCTCGTCGAACGCCCGCCGCGCCACCGCGACCGCCCGGTCGACGTCCGCCGACGAGGCGTGCGGCACGCGTCCGATGACCTCCTCCGTGTGCGGCGAGATCACCTCGATGACGTCCTTGCCCAGGGGGTCGGTCAACTCCCCGCCGATGAACAGCTGTCCGTGTTCCACGAGCTCGGTCATGGCCGACGCCTCCTGCGGAGCTGGAGCGGGTTTCCTTGTTTCTGACACTGTTGGTTTCTGGCGCAGTTGGTTTCTGACGCTGTTTCAGAACTGATACCAGTTCCACTACGAGGAGTCCACGGATCGCACATCAATCACGCCTACGCTGATCAAGTCGACGGGGAGGGGCGGCGGGTGACGGCGAACCGTGAGCGCAGGCGCGCATGGGCGGTGTTCGCGACGGCCATGACGACGGCCGCCTGCGGCGCCGCATGGATGACCTCGACCTGGGACGACGTGCAGCACGGCAACGGGGTTTCCGTCAGCAGGGAGACGAAGAGCCCGGAGGAGATCAGGGAGTTCTGGACCCCCGAGCGCACAAGACAGGCGGAGCCCGCCGACATGCCTGTCTGGATCCCCTGCGAGCACTTCCCTCACTCGCTCTCGCCGGACTGCTGGTAGATGACTCGGGCCCTCATCGAAACGCGTTCTAGTTATAGTGGCCGAGTCGGCCGGAACGTGTCGCGGCGATTGGGGAGCCCATGACGGCGCAGGTGTACGACCACGGCGGCGGCGTCCGGTCGATCGAGGTCCCCATCCCCGACAACCCGCTCGGCCACACCCTCGTGTACGTCGTCGACACCGACCGTGGCCCGGTGCTCGTCGACACCGGCTGGGACGACCCGGCGTCCTGGGACACTCTCGCCGAGGGTCTGACGGCGTGCGGCACCATGCCCCGCGAGATCCACGGCGTGGTGATCACCCACCACCACCCCGACCACCACGGCCTGTCCGGCAAGGTGCGCGAGGCCTCCGGCGCCTGGATCGCGATGCACGCGGCGGACGCGGCGATCGTACGGCGCACCCGCGCGACCCGCCCCGAGCGCTGGTTCTCCTACATGGCGGACAAGCTCACGGCGGCCGGCGCCCCCGACGCCCACGTGGCCCCCCTGCGCGCCGCCCGCCGCCCGAGCACCCTGCCCGGCTTCTCCCCCGCCGCCCCCGACCGCGAGATCGTCCCCGGCGACCTCCTCGACCTCCCCGGCCGCCGCCTGCGCGCGATCTGGACCCCGGGCCACACCCCCGGCCACGTCTGCCTGCACCTGGAGGAAGAACACCCCGCCCAACTCCCGGGCCACGGCCGCCTGTTCTCCGGCGACCACCTGCTCCCCGGCATCACCCCGCACATCGGCCTGTACGAGGACCCCGAGGACCCCGACGACAGCACCGTCATCGACCCCCTCGGCGACTACCTCGCCTCCCTCGAACGTGTCGGCCGCCTCACCCCCGCCGAGATCCTCCCCGCCCACCAGCACGCCTTCACCGACGCCCCCGCCCGCGTAAGGGAGTTGCTGGCCCACCACGAGTCCCGCCTCACCGACCTCCTGGCCCTCCTGGCCGAGCCCCTCACCCCTTGGCAGCTCGCCGAGCGCATGGAGTGGAACCGGCCCTGGGACCAAATCCCGTACGGATCACGGAACATCGCGATCGCGGAGGCCGAGGCCCATCTGCGGCGGCTGGTGAAGCTGGGGAGGGCGGAGGCGGTGGCGGGGAGCGAGCCGGTGACGTACGTGGCCGTTTAATGCATGCCCATGGAACACCTTGAGCATCTCGAACGCCTCGGACACCTTGAGCGCCTTCTCGCCGAACGCGCCTGTGAGCGCATCGTCGTCGACTTCGTCCACCGCCTCGACCTCGGCGAACCGGCCTCCGTCGCCGAGCTGTTCACCGAGGACGGCACCTGGGAGTGGCCGGCGGGCGAGCGGCTGGTCGAGGGGCGGGACGCGTTGCGCGTGTACTTCGGCTCCCGTCCCGCCGACCGTCTCTCGCGGCGCCTGATGTCCAACATCCTCGTCACGGTGACGTCCTCCGACACCGCGACGGCGACCTCGTACTTCACGACGTATCGCGTCGACGGCCACGAGGGCGACCTGATCCCGCCGGGCCCGCCGGTCCAGGTCGGCAACTACGAGGACACGTTCCGCCGGTCGCCGGACGGCGCCTGGCTGCTGTCCGCCCGGGTCCTCCATCTGGCCTTCGGCGGACCGACGCCGCGCCCGCCCAGGCCATGAACGCCGCGCCCGCCTAGGCCATGAAGGACCGGATCAACTCCTCCGCCTCACCGAGCACTTCGACCTCCCGCACCGTCATCGTCGGGTTGGCGGCGCGTCGGCGCCGGGCCTCCGTGAGGCCGTCCTCGGTGAGGTCGGAGGGGTCCGCGAGGAGGGTGGCGAGCATCGCGCGGACGGGCGTGGCGAACCGCTCGTCGGCCAGGGCGGCCTGCGCGAGGATCACCGCGGACATGCCCCAGTCCAGGCCCGGGTCGCCCTCCCCCGCGTTGGCCCAGTCGATGACGTAGGGGCCGTCGGGGGTGAGCATCACGTTGTCCGGGTGGAGGTCCAGGTGGACCACGCGTCCGGGGACGGCGTGCAGTTGCCGCAGGAGGCGGGCCAGGATGTCGCCGCCCTCGCTCGCGTCGATGCGGCCCGCGACGAAGGCCTCCAGCATCGTCGGGCCGTACAGGCGCTCCATGACCAGCTCTGAGCGCGAGGAGTCGGCGAGCCGCACGCGGGGCACCGGGTAGCCGTGCGGGCGCAGCCGCTCCATCAGGGCGGCCTCGGCGAGTGAGTCGCTGTAGCCCTCGCGGTCGTGGCGCAGCACCCACGCCTCGTCGATCTCGTACACGTCGCACGCGCGCCCCGAACCGAGCAGCCGCCGTCCCGCCCTCCCGGTCATCCCCTCATCCCCCTCATCCCCATGGGCCCGAACCTACTCCCGCTCACAGCCTCCCCTCAGCCGCTTCCTTACGGGCCGGTAGAGTGACGGCGTCGTCATCACACCCGTACAGGGGGAAGCCGGTGCAAATCCGGCACTGCCCCTCCCCCAGTGCCTTAAGGGCCTGGGAGGTGCCCCCTCGTGAACCGGTCGTCGCATTCGACGGCCGGTGAGCCGGATCGCCCCGTACGGTTCGTGACCGGCTCACGTGCCCCGGCAACCGGCCGGAGCACGGCACCGTCGAGGTATACGGAGCCGAGCCGCCCGGGGGTTCCCCGTGTGCTGCGCGGTTCCCCTTAGGGAAGGCACCCGCCGATCATGTACGTCCGCCGCAGCG
This sequence comes from Streptomyces sp. SD31, assembly GCF_052068475.1. Lineage (NCBI taxonomy): Bacteria > Bacillati > Actinomycetota > Actinomycetes > Kitasatosporales > Streptomycetaceae > Streptomyces > Streptomyces sp. SD31. The sequence continues at coordinate 129,508 of NZ_JBQHCX010000010.1, forward strand.
CCGTGGCCCTGGCCGCCGTCACCCTGATCGGCGTAGCGACCCCGCTCGCCCAGGCCGCCACCCCGTCGCCGTCCGCCTCGCTCCCGGCCGGGCTGTACGGCACCGCCGACCCGACGTACGACGGTGTCTGGCGTCAGTCGCTCGTACTCATCGCGCAGAACCGCATGGAGCTGGAGCCCGCCGCCAAGGCGATCGACTGGCTGGCGGGGCAGCAGTGCGCCAACGGAGCGTTCGCGGCGTTCCGCGCCGCCCCTTCGAAGGCGTGCGACGCCAAGGTCATGGTGGACACCAACAGCACTGCCATCGCCGTCCAGGGCCTGGCCGCCGTCGGCGAGCACGACACCGAGGCCGAGAAGGCGGTGACCTGGCTGAAGTCCGTGCAGAACAAGGACGGTGGCTGGGGCTACACGCCCGGCGGAGCCAGCGACGCCAACTCGACCTCGGTCGTGATCGGCGCGCTCAACGCCGTCGGCGACGACCCTGCCGAGGTCCGCAAGGGCGGCAAGGGCGGCAAGTCGCCCTACGACGCCCTGGTCAAGCTGTCCCTGCCATGCTCCAAGGGCGGCGCCTTCGCCTACCAGCCGGACAAGAAGGGCACGTTGTCGGCCAACGCCGACGCGACGGCGGCCGCCGTCGTCGGCGCCCTGGGGATGGGCACACTGACGGCGCAGGCCGGTGACGGGAAGGACATCGCCTGCACCGATGCGACGGACCTCACTCCGGAGCAGGCTGCGGCGAACGGAGCCTCCTACCTGGCGGACGCGGTGCGGAAGGACGGCTACCTGAAGTCCGCCCTCCCCGGTGCCGAGGACCAGCCGGACTACGGCAACACCGCGGACGCGGTCGTCGCGCTCGCCGCGCAGGGCGGTGACGAGGCCGCGCGAAAGCCTCTGCGGTGGCTGGAGCAGAACTCCGCCCAGTGGGCCGCCAAGAGCGGCCCCGCCGCCTACGCCCAGCTGATCCTCGCCGCCGACGCGACGGGCACCGACCCGCGTGACTTCGGCGGCACCGACCTGGTGAAGCAGCTCAACGCGATGGGCCCGGCACCGCAGACGGCGAGGGCCGCGTCCGAGAAGCCCGTGGGGAAGCGGGTGGCCGACGACAACGGCGTCAGCCTCTGGTGGATCATCGGCGTCGGCGCCGTCGCGGGCATCGGCGTCGGCTTCCTGATCAGCGGCCGCAACAAGGGCAAGTGACCGTGATCCGCCGCGTTTTCACCCTCCTCCTGGCCGCGCTGGTCCTCCTGACCGGCGCGGCGCAGGCCGCCCACGCCACCGGCTACCGCTACTGGTCCTTCTGGGACCGCGACGGCGACACCTGGACCTACGCCACCCAGGGCCCCTCCCTCGCCCGCCCCTCCGACGGCGACGTCCAGGGCTTCCTTTTCGCGGTGAGCGAGGACTCGAAGGACGCGGCGAAGCCCAGGGGCGCGGCCGAGTTCGCGGTGATCTGCGCGCGGACGCCCGCGCGGGACGGCGAGAAGCGGGTGGCCCTGGTCATCGACTTCGGTACGACGGCGGACGCCCCGTCGGGCGAGACCCCGCCGGCCCGCCGTACGGCATGCGCGCGGGTGGCCCCGGACGCGACCACGGCGGAGGCCCTGGCCGCGGTGGCCAAGCCCCTGCGGTACGACACGAACGCCTTGTTGTGCGCGATCTCGGGGTATCCGGAGACGGGGTGCGGGGAACAGGTGGCCGGGGGCGGGAAACCGGCGGCCACCGAGGAGACGACCGATGAGACGACGACTCCTGACAGGACGACCGCTGAGAAGCGAGAGACATCGGACGAGGGCCCGTCGCTGGGCCTGGTCGCCGGGATCGCCGTAGTGGCCGTACTGGGAGCGGCAGCGGTGTGGCAGGCGCGGCGGCGGCGAGCGTGATGGCAGGGCCACAGCTGCACCCCGGCGCCTGGTGGCTCTGGTCCCTCTCGCTCGGTACCGCGGCCACCCGCACCACCAACCCCCTCCTCCTCGCCCTCCTCATAGCGACCTCCGCCTACGTGGTGGCGACCTGCCGCCCCGACGCCCCCTGGGCCCGCTCCTACACGGCCTTCGTCAAACTCGCCCTCGCCGTCCTCCTCATCCGTCTCTTCTTCGCCGTGGCCCTCGGCTCCCCCGTCCCCGGCACGCACGTGATCGTCGCCCTCCCCGAAGTCCCCCTCCCGCACTGGGCGCAGGGCATCCGCCTGGGGGGCAAGGTCACCGTCGAGACCCTCCTGTTCGCCCTCTACGACGGCCTGCGGCTGGCCACTCTCCTCATCTGCGTGGGCGCGGCGAACTCCCTCGCCCACCCCGCCCGCCTGCTCAAGTCCCTCCCCGGCGCCCTCTACGAGATGGGCGTGGCGGTGGTCGTCGCCCTCACCTACGCCCCCCACCTCATCGCCGACGTCCAGCGCCTGCGCGCCGCCCGCCGTCTGCGCGGCCGCCCCGACACGGGCATCCGCGGCCTCCGCCACGTCGGACTCCCGGTCCTTGAGGGCGCCTTGGAGCGCTCGGTCGCCCTAGCCGCCGCGATGGACGCCCGCGGTTACGGCCGCAGCGCCGATGTCCCGCCCCGCGTCCGCCGTACGACCACCGCGCTCACCCTCGGCGGCCTGCTCGGTGTCTGCGCCGGAACGTACGGGCTGCTGACCGCGGAGGGCGTCACGTACGGCCTGCCGGTCCTCCTCGCCGGCCTCGTCGCCGCGCTCGCGGGGCTGCGCCTCGGCGGTCGCCGTTCCCTGCGCACCCGTTACCGGCCGGACCGCTGGGATGCCCGCGCCTGGCTGGTCGCCGGTTCCGGCGCGACGGTCGCCGCCCTGCTGGCTCTCGCCGCCGCCCGCGACCCGGCGGCCCTGCACCCCGGCGTGGTCCCCCTCGTCGCCCCCGCCCTCCCGCTGTGGCCCGCGGCGGCCGTCCTCCTCGGCCTGCTCCCGGCGTTCGTCTCCCCCGCACCCCGCAGTCCCGCCACTCCCAAGGAGCCGTCGTGATCCGCTTCGAGAACGTGTCGGTGACCTACGACGGCGCCCCCCGACCCACTGTCCAGGGCGTCGACTTCGAGGTCCCGGAAGGCGAACTGGTCCTCCTCGTCGGCCCGTCCGGCGTCGGCAAGTCCACCGTCCTCGGCGCGGTGAGCGGGCTCGTCCCGCACTTCACCGGCGGCACCCTGCGCGGCCGCGTCACGGTGGCCGGCCGCGACACCCGCACCCACAAGCCGCGCGAACTCGCCGACGTCGTGGGCACCGTGGGCCAGGACCCCCTCTCCCACTTCGTGACCGACACCGTCGAGGACGAACTGGCCTACGGCATGGAGTCCCTGGGCCTCGCCCCGGACGTCATGCGCCGCCGCGTCGAGGAGACCCTCGACCTGCTCGGCCTCGCCGACCTCCGCGGCCGCCCCATCGCCACCCTCTCCGGCGGCCAGCAGCAGCGCGTCGCGATCGGCTCGGTACTCACCCCCCACCCCAGCGCCCTGATCCTCGACGAGCCCACCTCGGCCCTGGACCCCGCCGCCGCCGAAGAAGTCCTCGCAGTCCTCCAACGCCTGGTCCACGACCTCGGCACGACGGTCCTGATGGCCGAACACCGCCTGGAACGAGTCATCCAGTACGCCGACCAGGTCGTCCTGCTGCCCGCTCCCGGCGAGGCCCCGATCCTGGGCACCCCGGCGGAGGTGATGGCCGTATCGCCGGTGTACCCGCCGGTCGTAGGCCTCGGCCGTCTGGCGGATTGGTCCCCCCTGCCGCTGACGGTCCGGGACGCGCGCCGCAGGGCGGCAGACCTACGGCAACAGCTTGAGGGACGGGACGAGAGCGCCCCAAAGGGGCGCGGGGCTGTAATCGATTTGCGGCTACCGCCGCGTGGGCGCGATCAGCCACAACGAACCCGCAGCCGCCAACCCTCCACGCCTCCCGAGCCATTGGGCGAAAAGACCACTCACCGCCGATGGTTCAAGCGCAGGCGCACCCCCACACAGCCCTCGTCCTTCGCGGCCGAAGTACAAGCCCTCTCCGTAACCCGCGACCGCATCCAAGCCCTACGCAACATCAACCTCACCGTCACCCCCGGCGAAACCATCGCAGTCATGGGCCGCAACGGCGCCGGAAAATCCACCCTCCTCAACACCCTGGTCGGCCTCATCAAACCCACCGCCGGCTCGGTCACCGCAGGCGGAGCCGGCCTCGTCCCCCAGGAACCCCGCGACCTCCTCTACACCGACACGGTCGCCGCCGAGTGCACGGCCGCCGACGCCGACGCAGGCGCAGCGCCCGGCACCTGCCGAGCCCTGGTCTCCGAGCTCCTCCCGGACATCTCCGACGACACCCACCCGCGGGACCTCTCCGAGGGCCAGCGCCTGACGCTCGCGCTGGCGGTCGTCCTGACCGCCCGCCCCACGCTGCTCCTCCTCGACGAACCGACCCGTGGCCTCGACTACGCGGCGAAGGCCCGCCTGCTCACCCTTCTGCGTGGGCTCGCCGCCGAGGGGCACGCCATCGTGCTGGCCACCCATGACGTGGAGCTGGCTGCCGAGCTGGCCCACCGTGTGATCCTGCTCGCCGAGGGCGAAGTGATCGCCGACGGCCCGACGGCGGAGGTCGTCGTCTCCTCCCCGTCCTTCGCCCCGCAGGTCACCAAGATCCTGGCCCCGCAGCAGTGGCTCACGGTCACGCAGGTGCGGGAGGCCCTGGCATGACCGGCCGCTGCACTCCCCAGGCGACTGCCCCGGCCACTCCCCAGGCCACTCGCCAGGCCCGAGCCGTCCGCCTGGGCCCCCGCTCCATCGCCGCCCTCATCCTGGTCAGCGCGGTCGGCGTGGCCGCTCTCGGCTGGCCCTTCCTCTCCCCGCCCGCCTCGCAGGTGAGCGCGCACGCCCAGGACGCCCCCTGGCTCTTCACCGGCCTGCTGCTTCTGCTGGTCGCCGTCGTCGCCGCGACGATCTCCGAGTCCGGGCTCGGTCCGAAGGCGGTGGCGATGCTGGGTGTGCTGGCGGCGACCGGTGCCGCCCTGCGTCCGCTCGGTGCCGGTACGGCCGGTATCGAGCCGATGTTCTTCCTGATGGTGCTCAGCGGCCGGGTCCTCGGGCCGGGCTTCGGTTTCGTTCTCGGCGCGGTGACGATGTTCGCGTCCGCCCTGCTCACGGGCGGGGTGGGGCCGTGGATGCCGTTCCAGATGCTGTCGATGGGCTGGTTCACGATGGGCGCCGGGCTGCTGCCGGGCCCGGATCGCCTGCGCGGTCGCGGGGAGCTGTTCCTGCTGGCCTGCTACGGCTTCCTCGCCGCCTTCGCCTACGGCACGGTGATGAACATGCAGGGCTGGCCCTACTTCGACCCGGACGTCACGCCGCTCGCCCCCGACCCGCAGGCCGGGCCGCTCGCCAACCTCGCCCGTTTCGTCGCGTACTGCATGGCCACCTCGCTCGGCTGGGACCTCGGCCGGGCGGTCGTCACCGTCGTCCTCACCGTGACGCTCGGTCCGGCGATCCTCAAGGCGCTGCGTCGGGCCACGCGCCGGGCGGCCTTCGAGAGCCCGGTCACATTCGACGCTCCCGCAGGGTGAAGGCCCGCACGCGGACCGTCAGCCACCCGGTGAAGCACCCCACATGACCCACATCACCTACTATCCATCTTAGTCGGACAAATCGGATGCCATGCACGCGCCAATTCGGCCGCTGACCTGCGCATTGAGAGCCACGTCACACAAACGACCTTCACGCCACATACGGCCACAACTAGCAAACAGGCTCATTGCGGACACCCTCCCGGCCTGCTTCTCTGGATGACGTCGCACGGCGCCGACGTGCCCTCAGGGCCGCGGCGCCGACGCATGCCCCCGCCTCGCATCGCGTGGTTCCGGCATGCCCGCGGCCCACTGTCCCCGAAGAAAGGCTCCCCGTGTCCGTCGTTTCCACCTTCCGTCGCATCTCCGCCCCGAAGAAGGCCCTCGCCGGTGCCGCCCTGGCCGCCGCCACCGCCGGCACCCTGTTCGCCGCCGCTCCCGCGCAGGCCGCGACGACCGGGGCCGGCTCGGCGCAGCAGATCGCGAAGAAGATGATCTCGGACTCGGCCCAGTACCAGTGCTTCTCCAAGATCGTCGACCACGAGAGCGACTGGAACGTCAACGCCACGAACGCCTCCAGCGGCGCCTACGGCCTGGTCCAGGCCCTGCCCGGCAACAAGATGGCCTCCGCCGGCTCCGACTGGAAGACCAACCCGGCCACCCAGATCGAGTGGGGCCTGGACTACATGAAGGACCGCTACGGCAGCCCGTGCGGCGCCTGGAACTTCTGGCAGTCGAACGGCTGGTACTGAGCCGACACCGCCAGACAGGACCGAAGGCGGCGGCCCCCGATCCCCGGGGCCGCCGCCTTCGCCATACCCGCGCCGACGTGTACCGGCCGGACCCGAGGACGGCCCGCGTCTCGGGGGAGGCAGGAACGGGGCGTAGGGAAGAGGGGTGCTCCTGCCTCCCTCGGGACGGGTCAGCCGGTGCTGACCCGCAGTTCCTTCACGCCGTTGATCCACGCGGAGCGCAGCCGGCGGGGGTCGCCGACCAGCCGCAGGTCGGGCAGGGCGTCGGCCACGGCGTTGAAGATGAGGTCGATCTCCAGGACCGCCAGGGACTTGCCCAGGCAGAAGTGCGGGCCCCCGCCTCCGAAGCCGAGGTGGGGGTTGGGGTCGCGGGTGATGTCGAAGGTGTCCGGGTTCTCGAAGACCTCCGGGTCGTGGTTGGCGGAGGCGTAGAAGATGCCGACCCGGTCGCCCTTCCTGATCTGCTTGCCGCCCAGCTCCGTGTCCTGCGTCGCCGTGCGCTGGAAGGAGACCACCGGGGTCGCCCAGCGCACGATCTCCTCGGCCGCCGTCCGAGGGCGCTCCCTCTTGTACAGCTCCCACTGCTCGGGGTGGGTGAGGAAGGCGTGCATGCCGTGGGTGATGGCGTTACGGGTGGTCTCGTTGCCGGCCACGGCCAGCATCAGCACGAAGAACCCGAACTCGTCCGACCCCAGATTCCCCTCGTCCTCGGCCGCCACCAGCGTCGTGACGATGTCCTTCGCCGGGCACTCCTTCCGGTCGGCTGCCATGTTCATCGCGTACGCGATGAGTTCGGTGGCCGACTCCTTCCCGACCTCCTCGGTGATGGCGTACTCGGGATCGTCGTACGCGATCATCTTGTTGGACCAGTCGAAGATCTTGGCCCGGTCGTCCTGCGGGATGCCGATGAGCTCGGCGATGGCCTGGAGGGGCAGTTCGCAGGCGACCTCGGTGACGAAGTCGAAGGAGCCGGGGTGGTGTTCCCGGGCGTTCGCGGCGATCGTCCGCGCCCGCGTCCGCAGGCGTTCCTCCAGTGCGCGGATCGCGCGCGGGGTGAAGACGCGCTGGACGATCTGGCGGACCCGGGTGTGCTCGGGCGGGTCCATGTTCAGCAGGATGAGCCGCTGGGCATCGATGGCATCGCGCTCGATGTGCTCGTTGAAGCGGATGATCGCGGTATTGAGGGTGGACGAGTACAACTCCGGGTGCGTCGACACGTACTTGACGTCCGCGTGCCGGGTCACCGCCCAGTAGCCCTCGTCCTGGAACCCGGCCACATTGCCGGCCTGCGGTATCCAGCGGACCGGTTCGGCGCGGCGCAGCTCGGCGAACTCCGGGAGGGGCACGCGGTGGTGCAGCACATCGGGGTCGGTGAAGTCGAACCCGTCGGGAAGTGCTGGACAGGGCATGGACAGCTCCTGACGGTCCATCAGCAAAGAGGGTCGTCGTGACGGTAGTAACGGGTTCTACAACTAGCAAGAGCCATGGACGTCCCAGTTCTCCGCACACCCCTTGCCGTCACTGAACCTCCGTCAGCACACTGCAAGGCAGAACTAGAACGCGTACCAGTTCCGCCGAGTTCCCCGCAGAGCCCTCGGAGAGGATCCGCACCCATGGCTGCCGAACCCGTGATCGTCGAAGCCGTACGCACCCCGATCGGCAAGCGCGGCGGCGCGCTCGCCAACCTCCACCCCGCCTATCTCCTGGGCGAGACCTACCGCGAACTCCTCGGCCGCACCGGTATCCCCGCCGACGCCGTCGAGCAGATCGTCGGCGGCACGGTGACCCACGCCGGCGAACAGTCCATGAACCCCACGCGCACGGCCTGGCTGACCATGGGCCTGCCCTACGAGACGGCGGCGACGACGGTCGACTGCCAGTGCGGGTCCTCGCAGCAGGCGTCCCACATGACGGCCAACATGATCGCGGCGGGCGTCATCGACGTCGGGATCAGCTGTGGCGTCGAGGCGATGTCGCGGGTGCCGCTGGGGTCGGGGTCCAAGCACGGGCCCGGGAAGCCGTTCCCGGACGAGTGGAACGTCGACCTGCCCAACCAGTTCGAGGCGGCGGAGCGCATCGCCCGCCATCGGGGGCTGACGCGGCAGAACGTCGACTCACTGGGGCTGATCTCACAGGAACGGGCCGCCGCCGCCTGGGCCGAGGAGCGGTTCAAGCGGGAGACGTTCGCCGTCCAGGTCCCGACGACCGAGGAGGAGCAGCACGCCGGACAGGGCATGTGGCGGCTCGTCGACAAGGACGAGGGGCTGCGCGACACGTCCATGGAGGCGCTGGCGGGCCTGAAGCCCGTCATGCCGACGGCCGTCCATACGGCGGGCAACTCGTCCCAGATCAGCGACGGTGCGGCGGCGATCATGTGGGCGTCGAAACGGATGGCGCGTGCGCTGAAGCTGCGGCCGAGGGCGCGGATCGTGGCGCAGGCGTTGGTGGGGGCCGACCCGCACTTCCATCTCGACGGGCCGATCGACGCGACGAAGGCGGTGCTGGGGAAGGCCGGGATGTCGCTGAAGGACATCGACCTCGTGGAGATCAACGAGGCCTTCGCGTCGGTGGTGTTGAGCTGGGCGCAGGTCTTCGACCAGGACCTGGAGAAGGTCAACGTCAACGGCGGCGCGATCGCACTCGGGCACCCGGTGGGGGCCACCGGGGCCCGGCTGATCACGACCGCGCTTCATGAACTGGAGCGGGCGGACAAGGAGTTCGCGCTGGTGACGATGTGCGCGGGGGGAGGGCTGGCCACCGGCACGATCATCCAACGGTTGTAACCTCATGCCATGAGGACGCGCACCCTGAGGTTCGGCCTGTACGCGGACGAGCAAAGGCTCGCATGGGTCAGAGGACTCGTGGCCGAGGCCGTGGGCGCGCGCAACGCTCGGATCGTCAGCGAGACGGTCGCCCACGATTTTCCCGCCAGCGGGGCGACGACCGCTGAGGTGTACGACCATCTCGCGGAGCAATGGGGTTGGGAAAACCCCGGTCAGAGCCACGGCGCCCGGGAAGCGGTCGAACTGCGCGTCCAGTTGGCCTGTTCCCTGCGGACGTGGCGGGCGATCCGCAAGACGGTGATCAGGGCGTTGTGCCCGGAAGGGACCGCGCCACACACCTGCCGGGTCCCATGGGCCGCCGCGTGAGCGCTCCGCTTTAGTTGCGCGCCGTCCAGTTGACGAAGGTGGTGAACGCGGCGGGGTCGAGGGTGACGATCGGCCCCGCCGGGTTCTTGGAGTCGCGGATGGCGATGGTGGTGTGGGGGGTTTCGGCGATCTCGATGCAGCTGCCGTTCTCGCCGCTGTGCGTCGACTTGCGCCAGGCCAATGCGCCGAGCGGCGCGCATTCGACGCAGGATCCGCCCTGATCGCCGCTGTAGCTGGACTTACGCCACTGGATCCCCGCCGGAATCGCGTTGCTCGCCATAGCGTTCCTCCATTACGCGCCGGATCAACTCCGCCGAGTCCTTGAGGGAAAGCGCGGCGGCTTGAAGATGATCGTAACGGAGCGAGCAGTCCTTGACGGTGTCTGGGTTGGCAGTCGGATGCCCGCTTCCGTAGCCCTCGGTGTAGACGATGGTCGGGTCGCTCGGGAAGCGAAAGAGGTCGAACGAGCCTTGCAGGCCCGCATGCGCCCCGACCGTGAACGGCAGTACCTGGATGTTGATCCGGGGATCGTTCTCGAACGACAACAACTTTTCGAGTTGCTCCCGCATAACCCCCGGGCCACCGATCTCCTGATGCAGCACGGCTTCACTGATGATTGCCCAGAACACTGGCGGCTCGGCCTTCTCGAAGATGCGCTGACGCGCCAGCCGTACCGACGTACGGTCTTCGAGGTCGCTTTGGTCCACCGCACCGAGCACGGCGCGCGCGTACGCCTTGGTCTGCAACAGACCATGCACCAGGTGCGTATGGAAGGTGGCGATCTCGACCGCCCGCGCCTCCAACTCCGCCACCTGCTGAAACCAGGCCGGAAGTTGACTACGCATCACCAGCTCATGCAGCCGCGACAGCGCGCCGCCCGTCCCCAGCGCGATGTCCACCCGCTCGCTGAAGGGCAGCGTCGGCAGCTTGCGGGCCGTCTCGATCTGGCCGACCAGCGAGCCGGTGCAGTAGACGATGTCCCCGAGCTGCTTCTGCGTCAGCTCGGCGGCCTCTCGATATCGCCGCAGTTCGAAGCCGAAGTAGTCGAGGGGCGAGGCGCCCGGGTCAAGGGTGTTGATGTGGGTCACACGGAACCCCTCTCACGCAACTGGGCCAAATTCGGGACCCGTTGTATCCGTTCCGTAGCCCAAAGTAGTCGCGCGAGGTCACGCTCGTACCGTGAACGGATACATTCCCCCCACCCCCGTGGCCCCCTTCCGTGCCCAGTACCGCCTGCGCCTCGTCGTCGGCGCACACTCGGCCCGGCACATCCGCACCATCGCCCGCACGCTGCTCGACGAGTGGAGGATGGCCGAACTGACCGACGCCGTCGAGCTGGGCGTGACCGAGCTGGTCGCCAATGTCGTACGGCATGTTCCGGACCGGCGCTGTGAGGTGCTGATCCTGCGGCAGGCGGGGGCGGTTCGGGTGGAGGTCGCCGATGGATGCCACCAACTTCCGGTCCCGACCCCCGAGTTCTCGGCGTCGGCTGAGGGCGGGCGCGGGCTGCTGCTCCTCGAATCGGTGGCCGACAAGTGGGGTGTGGATCCCGTGCCGGGAGGGGGCAAGGCGGTGTGGTTCGAGTGCTGGTGCGGAAGTACCTGAGCGTGGCGATGCCGAGAGAAGACCTCTTCGAGCACAGCGTGACGCCATTCCGGGAAACCTTCGCAGCCCTCGCCCGAAGCCACCGCGAGATCGGCACCGCCGACACCCTGGCCCGCTCCACCCTCCAACGCATCAGAACGGCTTGGTCGTTGCCCGCCCTGCCGCCCGCTCCTCCTGTCTAAAGTGAGCAGACTTACGCGGCGCGGGGGAACGGGGCAGACGGGGCGATGGCGCGAATCGTCGGTGTGCACGGGGTGGGCAAGCAGCGGCTGGGCGGCAACACGCTCCTGAAGGACTGGAAACCGGCACTCGCCGACGGCCTCGACCGGGCGGGCCGCGGGACGGGGCTCGGACCGGACGACCTGCGCATCGCCTTCTACGGCGACCTGTTCCGGCCCCCTGGTCACACCCTCGCCGTCGGCGACCCGGTGTTCACGGCGGACGACGTCGACGAGGGCTTCGAGACCGAGCTGCTGTTGGAGTGGTGGACAGCGGCCGCCCGAACCGATCCCGCCGTACCGCCGCCGGGGGCGGACACCCTGGCACGTTCACCGAGGGCGGTCCAGACGGCGTTACGGGTGCTTCAGCACTCCCGGTTCTTCGCCGACCTCTCCCTGCGGGCCCTCGTGTTCGACCTGAAACAGGTGCGGCGTTATCTGACGGACGACGCCTTGCGGGCGGCGGCTCGCGCACGGGTGGCGGAGGCGATCGGGCCGGACACCCGGGTCGTCGTCGCGCACTCGCTGGGCTCGGTCGTGGCGTACGAGGCCCTGTGCGCGCGGCCCGACCACCGGGTGCGGGCGCTGGTGACGCTGGGGTCGCCGCTGGGGATGCGAATGGTGTACGACCGGCTCCGGCCCGAACCGGGCGGCTGGCCGGGCACGTCAGTGTGGACGAACGTCGTGGACGAGGGTGACGTGGTGGCGGCGGTGCGGGACCTGTCGCTGTTCTTCGGCACGGGCTCGGGCACGGGGGCGGCGGGGAAGGGGGTCGAGGGGAAGGTCGTCCACAACGGCTCGCACGCCCACGACGCCACCCTCTACCTCACGGCGAAGGAGACGGGCGAGGCGGTCGCGGAGGGGCTGAGGCCCGCATGAGCGTCAGTGACCCTCGACATGTCCCCCGGCGCTTCCTGATCGCGACCGCGGTCAGCCACTACCCGCACGCACCGGAGTGGGACCGGCCGGGCCTCGTCGAGGCGCGCCGCGAGATCGTGGAGCTGTTCACCGGCAAGCTCGGCTACGAGCACGTCTCCGACCTGGGCACGAACCCGACGCAGCATCAACTTCTGCGGCAGTTGCGGGAGTTCTGCCGTTCCCCGGAGCGGCGGCCCGATGACATCGTCGCCGTGTACCTCACCGGGCACGGTGAACTCCTGCGCGCCGAGGACGAGTACGTCCTCCTCACTTCGGACACCCGCCCCGAGGACCTGCACGACGCGCTGCAGCCGGGACTGCTGGTCCGCAAGATCCTCGCCGGGACGAAGGTGCGGCGGCTGCTGCTGATGCTCGACACCTGCTACTCCGGCCAGGGCGGCAACGAACTGCTCGCGGCGATGGCCAAGTTGAAGAGCGGCTGGCGTGAGCAGGACGCGGGACTGGCGGTGATCACCTCGACCCAGCCGTACGAACTCGCCCGCACCGGAGCCTTCCCCGAGTTGCTGTCGGAGGCGGTGACCAGCCTCGCCACCGCCGGGTACACACCGGAGCTGCTGGCGCTGGACGCGGTGGTCAACGCCACGCGCAACAACCCCAAGCGCCCCGACCACCAGCGGATCGGCCTGGAGATCATCGGCCTGACCGGAGAGATCCCGCCCTTCCTGCCCAACGCCAAGCACAGCAGGCAGCTGTCCCACACCGACCTGGCCCTGCAACGGGCCGCCGAGTGGGACGAGCAGGGCAAGCGGCGGGACGTGGAGTTCCGGACGCGGTTGCTGCGGCGGGCGATGGGGCACCGGGACGAGCACCGGGTGGGGTGGTGGTTCTCGGGCCGGCATCGGGCGCTGGCGGACATCACGGGCTGGCTCGGTGAACTACCGGACGAACGGCCCGCGTTGGTGGTCACCGGCGATCCCGGGTCCGGGAAGACGGCCGTACTGGGGCTGTTGGCGGCGGTGAGCGACCCGGAGTACCGGCGGGAGGTGCCGCTGGCGAGCCTGGGGCTGAGGGCCGGGCAACTGCCGCCGCCGAAGGCGATCGGTACGGCGGTCTACGCCCAGAACCTCACCGACCAGCAGGTCGTGCGGGCGCTCGCCGCGGCGCTCCGGCTGCCGCCGACGGAGGCGGTGGCCGACCTGCTGAACCACCTCGACGCCGGTCCCGAGCCCGAACGGCCCCGCGTGGTGCTGATCGACGGCTTGGACGAGGCGGCGACACCGTCCTCCCTGTGCGGCCAGGTGCTGCGCCCCCTGATGGACCTGGCGCGGCCACACCTGCGTCTGCTCCTCGGCACCCGGCCCCATCTCCTGGCCCCGCTGGACCTGGCACGGCGCGACCACATCGACCTGGACTCGCCCCGCTACGCCGACCCGAGGGCCGTACTGGCCTACACGGTGCGCAATCTGATCGACGCACACCCCGGATCGCCGTATCCGGACTGCCCGGACGACCTGCGGCTGGGGGTGGCACGAGCGGTCGCCCAGGCCGCCGGGCACTCCTTCCTGGTCGCCCGCATCACGGCGGGCACCCTCGCGGCGAGGGCGGAGCTGCCCGACCCCCGGGATCCCGACTGGCGCCGGTCACTGCCGCGCGTGGCCGCCGACGCCATGCACCATGACCTGCATCAGCGCTTCGGCGACGGCGCCGAGCGGATCCTCGATCTGCTGCGTCCGCTGGCGTATGCCGAGGGGCAGGGCCTGCCCTGGGAGGACATCTGGGCGCCGCTCGCCTCGGAGTTGTCGGGGCGGCGCCGCACCAACGAGGATCTGCGTCGGCTGCGGCAGGACGCGGGCGCGTATGTGGTGGAGGCCGTGGAGGACGGGCGGTCGGTGTACCGGCTGTACCACGAGGCGATGGCGGAGTATCTGCGGCAGGGGTGGGACGCCGGGAAGGCGCACCGGGCGTTCACCACGGTGCTGCGGCGGGCCGTGCCGTACCGGCTCGACGGTGCGCGGGACTGGGAGCGGGCCCACCCCTACGCGCTGCGGCACCTCGCGGTCCATGCCGCCCACGCGGGCCTGCTCGACGAACTGGTCACCGAGCCCGAGTACCTCGTCCACGCCGACGCCGACACACTGGTGCTGCTCCTGCTGGGGGTCAGGAGCGACACCGCCCGGCTCCATGCCGCGGTCTACCGGGCGTCCATCCAGGTCCATCGCCACCTCGACGCGGTCGGCCGGCGCCGCATCCTGGCGCTGGACGCGGCCCGCTACAACGAACCGTCCCTGCTGAAGGAGTTCAACAGCGGGGCGTCCGAGGCGACTTGGAAGCCGCTCGCCGCATCCGGTTCGCTTCTCCACGCCAACCTGCTCAACGCCTTCACCGTCCTCTCCTCGCAGGTCGCCGCCGTGGCCTGCACGGTCCTCGACGGCCGCGAGGTCGTCGTCACCGGCTCGGTGGACAAGACACTGCGCATCTCGGACCTGGCCACCGGCCAACCCGTCGGCAGACCCATGACCGGGCACACCAGGAAGGTGGACGCGGTGGCCTGCACGACCCTGGACGGCCGCCCGGTCGCCGTCAGCGGATCGAGTGACACGACCGTCCGCGTCTGGGATCTCGCCGCCTGCGCACCCTTGGGCCCACCCATGTCCGGCCACGCCAAGAGGGTGGACGCAGTGGCCTGTACGACGTTGAACGGCCGCCCGGTCGCCGTCACCGGCTCGGAGGCACTGCGTGTCTGGGATCTGGCCACGGGCGACCCCGTCGGCGAGCCGGTGGATGTCGACGGCCGGATCAGCGCGCTGACGGTTGCCATGGTGCACGGCCGCCCGGTCGCCGTCACGGCCTCCCGCTCGGGGGTGCGGGTGTGGGACCTGGCGGGCTGCGGGGAGCGGCCTGGGCTGTACGGCGCCAAGGGAACCTCCGTCGGGGCGATGGCGTGTACCGAACTGGACGGCCGTCCGGTGGTCGTTGCCTGCGGCAGGAACCTGCTGCATGTCTGGGATCTGGAGACAGGTGA
Organism: Streptomyces sp. SD31; assembly: GCF_052068475.1. Classification (NCBI taxonomy): domain Bacteria; kingdom Bacillati; phylum Actinomycetota; class Actinomycetes; order Kitasatosporales; family Streptomycetaceae; genus Streptomyces; species Streptomyces sp. SD31. The sequence continues at coordinate 144,666 of NZ_JBQHCX010000010.1, forward strand.
GCGCCTGGCGCAGTTCGAGTCGCACGTCGCTCAGGTGCAGGGCCTGGTGTGTACGCGGTTGGACGGCCGTCCGGTCGCCGTCGCCTGTTCCCACGACCGGGCGCTGGCCGTCTGGGATCTGAAGTCCCGCGTCCTGGTCGCATACTTCAGGGGCGAGAACGGTGCCGGCATGTCGTTGGCGTGCACATCGCTGGCCGGGCAACCGGTCGCGGTGAGTGGCTCGCGCGACGTGGTCCGCGTCTGGGACCTGTCCGTCTCGCGCCCCCTCGGCCGACCCGTGACCGGCCACACTCAGCAGATCACCGCCGTGGACGTCGGCGAGCTGGAGGGGCGGGCGGTGTTCGTCACCCCCTCCCACGACACGACGGTCCGGATCTGGGATGCGAGCACCTGCTTGCCCATCGGGGAGGCCCTGAAAGGTCACCGGCATGACGTGCGAGCCGTGGCGTGCGCCACGTTGCACGGTCGGCCGGTAGCCGTCACCGCCTCCCTGGACCGCTCGGTCCGGGTGTGGGACCTGGAACGACAGGCCACGTCCGGGTTCCTCACCGGCCACACCGAACCCGTGACCCAGGTGACGTGCCATGTCCTGGCCGGCCGCCCGGTCGCCGTAGGCAGCGCGCAGGACGACACGGTGTGGGTGTGGGACCTCGAAACGGGTCAGGCCCGGTACCGGTGCCTGCGCATCGACCGAGGGGCGCGCAGGGCGATGGCCGCCACCGTCGTGGCCGGTCGCCTGATCGCGGTCACCTCGGGTGAGGGGGTGACGCAGTTCTGGGATCTGGCGACTCGCCGCTCGATCGCGGAGATCCAGCACAGTGCCCTCGCCCTCGCGTGCGGCGCCGTCGATGACCGTCCCGTGGTGGTGACGTGCGGCAGGGACGGCACGGTGCAGGTGCGGGACCTCGGCACGGGCCGGCTCCTGGGCCGGCCGATGACCGGCCACGGCAAGGCCGCCCACGCGGTGAGGTGCGGGACGTTGGACGGCCGCCCCGTCGCCGTCACCTGCTCCCTCGACGACACGGTCCGGATCTGGGACCTGGCGAGCTGCGCTCCCGTCGGCGTCCTGCACGTCCCCGGGGTCTCTCAGGCGGTGCTCCTCACCGACACCGGCGACCTGGCCTGCGCCTTCGGCAGCGACGTAGCCGTCTTCACCGCCAATGAACGCGCCCGCCGATGAACTCATCCGCCTGATTCCACGTCTTCGTTTCCGTGGCCCAAGCCGAGCAACTCACCCGCGCCCCAGCCCCGCAGACGGCGCCCCCTGCCCGGAACCTGCTGCTGCGCACGTTCTGGGACCGCCACCGAGTCCCGCTCCTGGCCACGCTCCCCACCGTCCCGCTCTACGCGATCTGGTGGGCGTTCCTCGCCACCGGAGGCGGCGACCTGGCGGCCCAGTACGCCTGGGCCGGCTTCGCGGAGCGGCACGGCGGCTCGGCCTACAACCTCTTCTGGTACGGCGGCACGCACACCGCCAACTACAGCCTGATATCCCCGTACTTGATGGCCGCCCTGGGCGTGCGCGCGGTCACGGTCGTCTCGGGCCTGGCCGCCACCTGGCTGGCAGCGGTCCTCATCACCCGCGCCAAGAGCGTCCGAAGACCCCTCGGCCCCGCCCTGCTGGCCGCCTTCGCCCTGTGGTGCAACGTGGCCTCCGGCCGCACCACGTTCGCCCTCGGCGTCGCCTTCGGACTCGCCGCGTGCCTCCTGCTCACCCGTGAGCGGCGGATCGTCCTCGCCGCCGCGTACGCCGCGCTCGCGACCATGGCCAGCCCGGTGGCGGGGCTCTTCGTGGTCGTCGTCGGCGCCGCCCACCTCGCCACCCGCGACTACGCCCGCGCCCTCGCCCTCCTGGTCCCGCCCGCCGTGACCGTCGGCGTGACGACTCTTCTCTTCCCTTTCAAGGGCGAGCAGTTGATGTTCGCCGACCGCATCTGGCCGCCCTTCTTCCTGGGCCTCGCGGTCACGGTGTTCGCTCCGCGCACGTGGCGCGTCGCCCGCTGGAGCGGGGCCGTCTACGCGGCGGGGACCGTCCTGACGTATCTCGTCGCCTCGCCGATAGGCACGAACGTCGAGCGCTTCGCCGAGTTGTTCGCGCCCGCCGCCCTCCTCGCCGTCCTGGTGGCCCAGCCCCGGCTCGCGAAGCTCCGCCGGAACCTCCTGATCGCCGCCCTCGTCTTCTCCGTCGCCTGGGTCACCAAGAAGACCGGCGACGACCTGTACGTCTCCACGAAGGTGCCCGCCTGGGCCACCGAGACCCACGGAGTGGTCCGCGCCCTCGACCGCCTCGGCGCCGACCGCACCCGCGTCGAGGTCGTCCCGGCCCGCAACCACCGCGAGGCCAGCGGCCTCGCCCCGCACGTCAACATGGCCCGCGGCTGGAACCGCCAACTCGACATGGAGCGCGCCCGCCTGTTCTACGACGGCTCCTTCTCCGCCGCCACCTACCGGACCTGGCTGGACCGCTGGGCCGTCGGCTTCGTCGTACTGCCCCTGGGCAAGCCCGACGGCTACGCCAAGGTCGAGGCGGCGCTCATACGCGGCCACCGGCCCGAGTGGCTGGAACCGGTATGGCAGGACGAGCACTGGCGGGTCTACCGAGTACGGGACGCGGTCCCCCTCGTGACCTCCCCCGCCGACATCGTCTCGACATCCAGCGCCGACCTCGTCGTACGCATGCCCCGGGCCGGGACGACAACCGTCCGCGTGGCCTACTCACCCTGGCTGCACACGAACAACGGCGGCTGCCTCACCCCACAGGGCGAGTTCACCCGCCTGACCGTCTCCTCCCCCGGCGAGTACCGGATCAGCTCGGAGTACGGTCCTTCACCGTCACCGGAAAGCCACTGCTGAGCTTCCCGGCCTCCGGCGTGACCGTCCCGGCGCGCGGGCCCCGCCATACCCCGACCAGTTACCGATCAGCTCACAGCACGGTCCTTCACCGGCATCGGGGAACCGCTGCTCACCCGCTCCGCCTCCGGCGTGACCGTCCTGGCGCGCGGGCCCTGGAGCAGGTGCGTCATGCCGAAGCCCGCGGCGACGACCAGGGCGCCGCCTGCCGCGTCCAGTACCCAGTGGTTCGCGGTGACGACGATCGCGGTGACCGTGAAGAGGGGGTGGAGCAGGCCGAGGGTCTTCAGCCACCGGTTGGGGGCGAGGATGAGGATGACCAGGCCGCACCAGAGGGACCAGCCGAAGTGCAGGGACGGCATCGCCGCGTACTGGTTGGTGAGTTCGGTGAGGGTGCCGTAGTCGGGCTGGGTGAAGTCCTGCGGGCCGTGGACCGTGTCGATGAAGCCGAGGCCGGGCATCAGGCGGGGCGGGGCGAGGGGGTAGAGCCAGAAGCCGATCAGGGCGAACACTGTCGCGAAGCCGATCGCGGAGCGGGCCCAGCGGTAGTCGACCGGGCGGCGCCAGTAGAGGACGCCGAGTATGGCGAGCGGGATGCCGAAGTGGAACGACTCGTAGTAGAAGTCGAAGAAGTTCCGCAGCCAGTCGACCTTCACCACGGCGTGATTGGCCCAGTACTCGATGTCGATGTGCAGGGCGCGTTCGATGGAGTGGATCTCCGCGCCGTGCTCCTCGGCGGTGCCCCGGCCGGCCGAGTGGGAGCCGCCGGCCGCGGCGAGGCGGATCTGGGCGTACGCGTAGTAGGTGACCCGGATCAGCAACAGCTCGAAGAGCAGGTTCGGGCGGCTCAGCACCCGGCGCAGGAACGGCACCAGCGGGATGTGCCGGAAGCGGGACGGCACCGGGTCGGCGTACCGGGTCGGGATCGGCGTCTGCCAGTACGGCGACGTACGCGACAGGAACGGCACGACGGCGGCCGTGGCGAGCGCGGCCAGGAGGATCAGGTCGGCGCGCAGGGGGTGGAAGATCACCTTGTCCGGCACCATCATCTTCGCGGGCAGCGTCATCACCAGGATGACGGCGACCGGCCACACATACCGGTCACCCGCCCGCTTGCCGACCTGCCCGACGACCGCGAGCAGCACCCACAGCAGCTGGTGCTGCCAGGCCGTGGGCGACGCGACGATCGCCGCGCAGCCGGTGATCGCGACGGCGAGGAGGAGCTGTCCGTCGTGGGCGTAACGCACGGCGCGACGCAGCGCGAGGACGGCGACGGCGGCGCCGAGGAGCAGGAAGAGGGCGATCTCCAGCGGGCCGGTCAGCCCCAGCCGCAACAGGGCGCCGTGCAGGGACTGGTTGGCGAGGTCGTCGGCCCGGCCGCCGAGACCGACGCCGCCCACATGGTGCACCCAGTAGGTGTACGAGTCGCCCGGCATCGCCACCCAGGCGACCACCGTGCTCGCGGCGAACGTGGCCCCCGTGGAGAGGGCGGCCCGGCGGCGGCCGGTGAACCACAGCAGCGGGGTGAACAGCAGCAGGGTCGGCTGGAGCGCGGCGGCGAGGCCGATGAGCACGCCGCTGGCCCGCTCGCCGCGCACGGCGAAGCAGCCGAGCAGGACGAGCAGGACCGGCATGATGCTGGTCTGGCCGAGGTAGAGGGTGTTGCGCACCGGCAGCGACAGCATGAGCAGGCTGATCGCGACGGGCGCGGCGAGCAGGGAGGCCCGTCTGCTCACCGGCTGCGGCAGGGCACGGGCGGCGACCAGGCCGAGGGCGACGACCAGCAGGAGGGTGCCGAAGGTCCAGCCCCAGCCGAGGGCCTGCTCGGCGGCGCGCGTCAGCGGCTTGAGGACGAGCCCGCCGAACGGCGTACCGGTGAACTGCGTCGAGTCGTACAGCGATCCCTTCACATGCAGGACGCCGTCGGGGCCGACCCAGGTCTCCAGGTCCGTCAGCCGCTCCCCGGAGGGTGTGCCGAGGACGGCGGCCACCTGCCGTACGCCGAGAATCGCGGCGACCAGCCACAGACCGAGGCGCGCCACGCGCAGGCGTGCCTGAGTGCCGACGGCCGTGGCTCCGAGTGCCTCCGCCTGTCGCCCACCGTGATCCGCATTCGCCACGCCTCGTCGGCCTCCCGCCCCGGTCGTCCCACACGTCCCACGCGCAAGGAATCGTCACGGGCCCGGTGAGGCCCGCACCACCCCCGGGAGAGACGCAGGCAACCCTGCCTTCACCTGACGTCTGCTCTCCTTTTGTCCGGATGACGATAGTCGGGCACCGGTCCCCTCGCCTCCTGTGGCGTCGCACCTCCCGCGGGTCGCCTCCCGTGGGTGCGGAATCGTTCACATCGCCGGACCGGGCCCCGGAACCCGATCATCCGCCGTACCGTCCGAAGCCCTGGCGTCAGCACGGTGGAGGGGACCGGCCCGCTGGCCGAGCTGGCGGCGGCCGACGCCCCGTTCCTCACCGCGATCGGCCAGGAGTTCCCGTACCCCGAGCGGATCTCCGGCGACCACGTGCTGCGCCGGGCGGCGGCCGACGACCCCTTCCAGCAGGTGGTCCACGAGGACCGGCTGCACACGGTGGCCGGCATCCCGGCGTGGCTGCTGACGGTGACGGGCGGTCCGGCCGTGGCCGTGGCGACGGGGGCGGCGCTCGCCGTACGACGGTCCCGACGACCGGAGGCGCCGACGCCCCCGATGCCTCCGTCCCCACCCCCACCCCCGCTCCCGCCCTCGCCCCCGGCGCAGCCGCCTGCGCCGATCGGCTGAATCCACGATCCTGGAGTCCCCGGCGGGGATACGGAAAGGCGCAACAAGGAAAATCCCGGCAGGGAACGGGGCACGCGACTATGTTCGTTAGGACATCTACTTAGCGCTTCTACTTACCGCTTCTAACTAGCCATACGAAAGGCAAGGCGATGAGCGAGTCGCAGCTCTGGGACGACGTCGACGAGTACTTCTCCACCCACCTCTCACCCGAGGACGACACCCTTCAGGCGGCCCTGCGCGACAGCGACGCGGCCGAGCTCCCGCACGTCAACGTCACCGCGCCGCAGGGCAAGTTCCTCCAGCTCCTGGCCGAGATCCAGGGCGCCCGCAACATCCTGGAGATCGGCACACTCGGCGGCTACAGCACCATCTGGCTGGCCCGCGCCCTGCCCGCCGACGGCCGCCTGATCTCGCTGGAGTACAGCCCCAAGCACGCCGAGGTCGCCACCCGCAACATCGCGCGGGCGGGCCTGGACAAGGTCGTCGAGGTGCGGGTCGGCCCGGCCCTGGAGTCGCTGCCCAAGCTGGCCGACGAGAACCCGGCACCCTTCGACCTGGTCTTCATCGACGCCGACAAGGCCAACAACCCGCACTACGTCGACTGGGCCCTCAGACTCACGAGCACCGGCAGCCTGGTCGTCGTGGACAACGTGGTGCGCGGCGGCCGGGTCGCCGACCCGGACGCCACCGCACCGGACGTCCGGGGCACCCGCGCCGCCATCGAACTGATCGGCAGCCACCCGAGGTTGAGCGGCACGGCGATCCAGACGGTGGGCAGCAAGGGCTACGACGGCTTCGCGCTGGCGCGGGTACTGGCGTGAGCCACCGCCCTCTCGCCTCTCAAGCCTCCTGATAGAAACCGACGTTGACGCTGCGCGGCGCCGTACGGTCCTGGATGACGATCTCGCCGCTGCCGCCCCTGGGCAGCGGCACCGTCCCGCCGTAGCCGATCGGCTGGGCGTACTCCCCCACGGTCAGCCGCACCTCGGAGGACGGTTCGGCCTGCGAGCCACGCAGCCAGCTCACCTGCCACCCACCGTCCGGGCCGCACAGGAACTCCAGGTGGACCCGCGACACGAACAGCCAGTCGTCCGGCGTCGAGAGCCGGCACACCGTCTTGTCCCGGCCCACCCGCAGCACGGCACCCGGCTCGCTGGGCGCGTCGGCCATGAGCATGCCGGCCGTGGCACCCTCGTCCGCCGCGGACACGGCGGCCATGGTGAGTTCGAGCACGTGCGTTCCTCCTGAAACGTCCTTGTACGGCAGCCGTTTTGGCCGCCGACGCCGCATGATAAATCGCCCGGCACCGCCGCGTCCGGCACAATGAACTCATGACCGAGCGAAAGCCCCCCGGTGTTCCGTTCGAGTCCTGGGTCGACAAGCAGATCCACGACGCGCAAGCGCGCGGCGACTTCGACAGACTGCCCGGAGCCGGCAAACCCCTGCCGAACGACCTGGAATCCCCGTACGACGAACTGTGGTGGGTCAAGCGCAAGATGGCCCGCGAGGGCCTGTCGGTCCTGCCCCCGGCTCTGGCCCTGCGCAAGGAGGCGGAGGACGCGCTGACGGCGGCCTACGCGGCCCCCAGCGAACGGATCGTCCGGAAGATCATCACGGACGTCAACGTCAAGATCCGCGACATGCTGCTGAAGCCGCCGCCCGGCCCTCCCCTGGGCCGCAAGCCGTACGACGTCGAAGAGGTCGTACGGCAGTGGCGGGAGCGCCGGACGGCGGCGAACGGTTCCCGGTCGGACGGCTCAGACGTGTAGCAGCCGTTCCGCCAGCTCGCGGTAGTCGCGCAGAGCAAGCCGAAGCTGCTCGGTGTCGGTGGACGAACCGGGCTTGTCCTCGGCCACGTCCATGGACTGCCAGGAGCCCCGCAGCGTACGGCGGCGCTGCGCCACCTCCTCGGTCAAGCGGCCGGTGAGCTCTTCCAGAACATGGTCTGCCTCCTCGACGGCGGCCCGGGGGCCGTCGACGAATCCGGAGACCGCGTGCTGCAGCTGCAGCTCGAACTTGTCGGACTCGTCGTGCGGGAACAGCGGCGCGTCCTCGTGCCCGCTCTCCGTGCCGATCCCGCCCGGCGTCATGACGCGCGACTCGGCGCCGCCATACTCCGTCCCGCCGGTGGGCACGACCGCGGGCCCGCTCGTCGCCGGCTCGTAGTCAGGTCGTCCCCTGCCGGGCATCGCTTCCGTCATCTCACTCAACTCCCCTTCGCGTGGCGTCCTGAGAACGTCCACGGCAGATGGCCGCGGTGGCCGTCGGTGCGGGCGGACCCCCGCCCGCCGGTGCCCCTCCGGGACTCGTGGGGCTGCCTGCGGTGACGCTCGACCGGGGCCGTCAGCTCCTCGAACATTCCCCGGGCCTCGATCATGGCCTCGCGCATCTCCTCCGTACCGGGCCCACCGCCTTCCTGTCCGCCGCCCACGCGCGCATGGGCGACGCGGTGCACGTGCCGGTAGCCCTGCACCTGGTCCGCGTGGTGCACGGACAGGGCCGCGAGCTGCTCCTCGTACTGGGCGCCGTCCGGGAAACCCCGGGCCTGCGCCACGTCCGCGAGCAGCCGGTCCGCCTCGTCGACGGCCTCCTTCGGCGAGTCGACGAAGCGCTCCTGGGCCGCCGTCCAGCGGGCCTCGAACCGCTCGAGCTCGACCGGCTCCAGCGGCCGCTCCCGCAGCCCGCCGTGCCGCTCCACCCGCTGGGCGAGCTCGCGCTCGGCGGCCTTGGCGTCTCCGTCGTGCCGGGCCACGGCCCGCTCGTATTCGGGCCCGAAGCGCCGCCTCAGACCCCGGCTGCCCTGCGCGCCCCGAGCGCGCAGGGCCAGAACGGCCGCGCCGAGCACGACGACGACCGCCGCAATCACGATCAGAACGATCACACCTGTGGACATATCTGCCGGGTTGCCCGGAAGGCACCCCTCAAACAGAGCGTCCTGGACGCATCAGACCCGACCCCACCCATATTCGCTTGCGAGCCGACTGGTCCCCCCTCCGACAATGTCCGGCATGACCTGGACCGTCGCCCCGGAACCCCCCGACTCCCCCGCCGCCACCGCCCTCTGGCGGGCGTACTACACGGAGGTCAGCGACCGCTACTACCTCCTGCATGAGGGACGCCGCACCGACCCCGCCGAACTGGACCGCGAGATCGCCGCGCACACCTGGGACGAACTCCGGCCGCCGAAAGGCAGGTTGCTGGTGGCCCGCTACACGGGGGAGCCGGCCGGTTCAGCAGGCGTACGCCTCTTGGACACGGACACCGCGGAACTGAAGCGGGTGTTCGTCCACGAGCCGATGCGCGGCAAGGGAGGCGGCCAGGCCCTCGTACAGGCCGCCGAGGCCACGGCCCGATCCCTCGGCGCGACCCGCATGATCCTCGACACCCGCCACGACCTGACAGAGGCACGCGCCCTGTACACAAGACTCGGCTATGAGGAGACGGTCCCCCACAACGACGACATGTACGCCGAGCACTGGTTCACCAAGACCCTGCACTGACGGGTCGAAGGTTGCGCGGCGTCGGGACCGGGCGGGGGTAGATCGCGCGACCAGGCGCCAGCGGGGTGCCGCCCCAGCGGCACGACTGCCCGCGGGTTGGGCGGGACGGCCCGCAGTCGCGTACGGCGGCAAGGGGACGTGCCGGGGGGTGTCCGCCCGCAGAGTCGGGCGTCAAGACACGGCACCTCTAGCGCAACACCAACCGCCCGACCGAGGACGGACACCCCCCGGCACGGCCCCGACCCACCACGCAACCCAAGGCGCTACCCGCACCCCCACCGAACCGGCACAGGCGCCGCAGGCACCCGACACGCACCCCCACCGAACCGGCACAGGCGCCGCAGGCACCCCCGCCTAACCGCCGGAGGCAGGCCGTTCGCGGTCCGACCCGCACAGCTCCTCATTCAGCTCCTTCACCAACTGAACCAGATCGGTAGGCCGGTCCGGCCCCCACCAGTCCCCCAGCAACTCCGCGAACGACTCCTCCCGCACCCGAGCCAACCGCTCGGCAACCTCCCGCCCCCTGTCCGTCAGCACAAGATCAAGCCCCTCGCGGACAGCCAACCGCCGCACCTCCACCTGCCGCGCGGCGTCAAGGATCACAGGCAGCGGCACAGCACTGCGCTCGGCGAGCACCGCCGGCTCCACCCAGCCGTACTTCTTGATCCGCAGCAGCAGCCACCCGGCCGCCGGCAGCAGGTCGTACCCGGCCCGCTCGATGATCGTCCGATACACCTCCCGCCGCCCCTCCCGCGTACCGAGCACGGACAACGCCCGGCACACCTCGTCGTACGACGACCGCTCCACGGGATTACTGGCCAGCGTCTCGGTCACATCAGGAGCGGTCACAGAACCCCGCAGCTTGTCCTCACGCAACAGCCAGGCCAGCCCGAACCCCACCAGCGCCACTGGAGCGGCGTACAGGAACACGTCGGTGATCGAGATCGCGTACGCCTCCAGCGCGGCCGGCCGCAGCGCAGCCGGCAGCTCGGCGATGTCACGAGGATCCGCCTCCAGCCCCTCCAGCGAGACCCCGGCCGGCAGCCGAACTCCCCGAAACGCCTCCACCAACTGGTCATCGAGCCGGTTGGCGAAGAGCGTGCCGAAGATGGCGACCCCGAACGAGGCCCCGATGGACCGGAAGAACGTCGCCCCGGAGGTGGCGACGCCGAGATCCTCGTACGAGACGGCGTTCTGCACGATCAGCACCAGCACCTGCATGACCAGCCCGAGCCCCAGCCCGAAGACGAAGAAGTAGACGCTCATCTCCCAGGTGGAGCTGTCCATGCCGAGCTGGTGAAGCAGCAGCAGACCGAGCGTCGTGACCCCGGTCCCGGCGATCGGGAACACCTTCCAGCGCCCGGTACGGCTGACGATCTGCCCGGACCCGGTGGACGACAGCAGCATGCCGACGACCATCGGCAGCATGTGCACACCGGACATGGTCGGACTGACCCCCTGCACGACCTGGAGGAACGTCGGCAGATAGGTCATCGCGCCGAACATGGCGAACCCGACGACGAAGCTGATGACGGCGGAGAGCGTGAAGGTCCGCACGCGGAACAGCTTGAGCGGCAGCACAGGCTCCGCGGCCCTGCGCTCCACGGCGACGAAGGCGACGGCGAGCACAGCCCCGAGGACGGCGAGCCCGACGATCTGCGCGGACCCCCAGCCCCATGTCGTCCCGCCGAGGGACGCCACCAGCACCAGGCAGGTGGCGACGGAGGCGATGAGGAACGTACCGAGGTAGTCGATGACATGCCGCGTCGACTTGCGCGGGATGCGCAGCACGACAGCGATGACGGCAAGGGCGACGACTCCGACGGGCAGATTGACGTAGAACACCCACCGCCAGCTCAGATGCTCCGTGAACACCCCGCCGAGCAACGGCCCCAGCACACTGCTCGCCCCGAACACGGCCCCGAACAGCCCCTGATACCGCCCGCGTTCACGGGGCGGGACGATGTCACCGACGATCGCCATGGACAGCACGATGAGCCCGCCTCCACCGAGCCCCTGGACGGCCCGGAAGGCGATGAGCTGAGCCATGTCCTGCGCCATACCGCACAGCGCGGAACCGACGAGGAAGATCACGATCGCGATCTGGAAGAGCCGCTTGCGCCCGTACTGGTCACCGAGCTTGCCCCACAGCGGAGTCGCGGCGGTGGACGCCAGCAGATAGGCGGTCACGACCCACGACAGGTGATCCATGCCGCCGAGGTCGCTGACGATGGTCGGCAGGGCGGTCGACACGATGGTCTGGTCGAGGGCGGCGAGCAGCATGCCGAGGAGCAGCGCGCCGATGGAGACGAGGACGTTGCCGGGCACGTTCTCGTGCGTCTCGACTCCCCGCTTCGGGGGCTGCGCGTCACGCACATTTCCGGTCATACCGTGCGCGTCCCCGGTCATGAAGACCTCCCGAGCGAGTCGTTATCCCTCCCATCGTGATCGCTGTGCCCCGTTATGGCCTGTCGAGTCCGTTTGGAAGCGGCCCTTCCGGGGGTTGGGGAGGCAGCGTGAGGAACGTCTGCATAATCTGGGGAGTTCGCGAGGGGAGGGGATGAACGCGTGACAGAGCCGAGGGAGACCGAGGGAGCGAAGGGCCCGGAAGGCCTGGAACACCTGGCTAGCCCGAATGGCCACCTTTGCCCGGAGTGCGGGGCGCCGAGAGCGGCCGACAACACCCCGTCGTGCGGCTGCGGGCAGCGCGTGTCCGAGGCCCTGCGCGACGCCCGTACGGCACAGGCGGCCGCGGCGGAGGACTTCGATCCCCTGCGCATACGCCCGTACGTGGAGCTGGAGGGCGACGGCGAAACGATGCCGCTACGGGCGGTACCGCCGACCGCCCCGACCCCCGCCCCACCCGCCACCGACCCGGCCTCGACACTCCCCACCCCCCTGTCCCCGCCGGCGACCACGCCGAGCGCACGTGACCTGCGCCTGTTCGAGTCGGACGCGGCCGCGGGCGACGAAGCCACCGGGACCGACGCGCCGGGCGAGGGCACCCGCCACCGCCGTACACGTATCGCCCTGCTGGGCGTGGGCGGAGCGCTCGTGGCCGTAGTGGCGGCGGCCGGCTTGGCGAGCGGCCTGTTCAGCTACGAGGCGCCGTCACGGGACACCGCACTGCCGGACGACGTACGGGCGAGCGTCCCGGTCCCGTCGACGAGCGAGGCGTCCGAGGAGCCGTCACCGACCGGGGCGTCGACGCGTCCGGCTCCGCCGCCCGCGCCCGCGTCGCCTACGGAGAGCGCGTCTCCCTCACCGTCGCCGTCGAGGTCGAGCGCGTCCCCGACACCGTCACGCTCGACCGAACCCACGCCACCGCCCTCGGCGACCGAGGCCCCGGACGCCCAGGAGGAATCCGCCGCCGCCCGGGAGCCCGAGCCCCCCACCCTCAGCCGCGGCGACCGTGGCCCCGAGGTGACGGAACTGGAACTCCGCCTGACCCAACTCGGCCTCTACACGAGGAAGCCCGGCGGCAGCTACAACGAGGGGGTGGAGGACGCGGTCAGCAGGTACCAGTGGGCCCGGGGAATCGAGTCGGAGGAGTACGGGGTGTACGACCTGGTGACGAGGGAGAAGCTGGAGTCGGAGACGACAGAGCCGTGACGCGGTGCGCCTTCTGGCTCGGGATTCCGGGTTCGATGGCGAGTCCGGGCCATGTGTGTCTGGTCGCGTGCGTCTGGTCGCGTGTGTCTGGTCGCGCAGCACGCCGCGCCCCTGGAGGTTGGCTCCCCTGGAGGTTGGCTGTGCCGCTGCCGCCCCAGGGGCGCGGGGAACTGCGCGAGCAACCGACGCCAACCCGCACCCGCGATCCGACATCAAGCCCCGAGCTCTCAGGCGAGGCACTAGCCGACGTACAGCCGGATTCCCCCGCCCACCGCAGCCTCGACCCGCACTTCTCGCAGGTCCGGGACGACCACATCCGGAGCATGAAGCCCGGCCCGCGCCCCGACCCCGACGACCCGCATCCCCGCGGAGCGCCCCGCCTCGATCCCGGCCCCCGAGTCCTCGAACACGACACAGTCCGCCGGCGCGACCCCCAACTCCGCGGCCCCCTTCAGAAACCCCTCCGGGTCGGGCTTGCTCGCGCCCACAGACTCCGCGGTCACCCGCACCTCCGGCAGCTCCAGCCCGGCCGCAGCCATCCGCGCCGTGGACAGCGCCACATCCGCCGACGTCACCAGCGCATGCGGCATCCCCCGCAGCGAGGCCAGAAACTCCGGCGCCCCCGGAATGGGCACCACGCCCTCCACGTCCGCCGTCTCCTCGGCGAGCATGCGGGCGTTGTCCGCGTGGTTCTGCCCCATCGGCCGGTCGGGCAGCAGCAGCGCCATCGACGCGTGCCCCTGGCGCCCGTGCACGACCTTCATCACCTCGTCCCCGTCCAGCCCGTGCCGTTCGGCCCAGCGACGCCAGATCCGTTCCACGACGGCGTCGGAGTTGACGAGGGTGCCGTCCATGTCGAGCAGAAGAGCACGGGCGGTGAGCACAGTGGGCGTGGTGGGCGCGGTGGTGGCCGGCATCGACAGCTCCAGGGCGAGGGGCACCGGGGGTACGGGGTGGCCCCCGGGAGGGACAAGGTGGCCCCGCCCGCCGGTCAGGGAAAACGGGCGGGAACCACTTTGTTCCCCCACGGTACAAAACCGAGGCCCGATCCGCTACCGCCTCCAGAAACAGTTCACCGACAGTTCAGCTCGACCCCGGCCCACCCACAGCCGGTCACCCGAGAGCCACGCACCCAAAGGCGCCCGCCCACGACACCCCCCCCCGGCCTCACCGCCGCCTCACCGCCGCCTCACCGCCGCCTCACCGCCACATCACCCGGCGATCGCCTCCCACAGACTCCACACCCCGAGCCCCAGCATCACGAGCGCCGCCACCTTGGTGATCAGCCGCAACGGCACCCGCCGCATCAGCGCCTTCCCCCCGACGATCCCGATCCCCGCCACGGTCCACAGCGCCAGCACCGCACCGAGCCCGACCGACAGCGGATCGTCGTAACGCGCGGCGAGGTTCGCCGTCATGATCTGCGTCAGATCCCCGAACTCGGCGACCAGGATGAGCATGAACCCGGCTCCGGACACCTTCCAGAAGGACTGGTTCTCCGGCTTGCGGATCTCCTCCTCGTCCTCGTCCCCCTTCATGAGCAGCACGGCCGCGCCACCCAGGAAGAGCACACCCGTCAGCGCGTGCACGATCTGCTGCGGCAACAGCGTCAGCACACTGCCGGCCGCCACGGCCAGCGCGACATGCACGGCGAACGCGGCGGCGACACCGGCGAAGACGTAGGAGGCGCGATAGCGCGTACCGAGGACGAGCCCGGCGAGCGCGGTCTTGTCGGGCAGTTCGGCGAGGAAGACGACGCCGAAGACGACGGCCGTCACGGTGAAGCTGATCAAGGTTCCTCAATCGGTCGGGGCCGCCCCACCGAGAGCATTGTCACTGCGCTACGACACCTCGGCACGGCAGCACACTCGTCGCCCGTGCCGTACGACACGGGCGTGCACTGCTTGCCGAAGGTCTCGCTGGCCGACCTCATGGACGAGGCCCGCCTCCGGGCGCCGGCTCAGACGAGCTGAGCAGTATGTCGACGGTCCGGCGAAGAGCTACTCCCCTTCTGCGCCGCCCATCGTACGCGATGCCGTCGAACGTCCCGCCGAACGCTCACCGAACGCTCACCGAACGCCCAGTCGAGCGATTCACAGGAAGAAAGTCCCGCACTCAACCTTGTCGTGTCATGTGCGCGTCATTAGCTTCTTACCGGACGCACACCTCCCCGCAACACGGCGCCGCGAGCATTTCCTCGCTCGCACGCCAACACCCCCACCTCCCAAGGGAGTTCGCATGTCGAAGTTCTACGCGCGTCGACGGGTCAGCATACTCGCGGCCCTCAGCGGCCTCATAGCCTCCGTCGCCCTCTTCAACGCCCCGACCGCCTCCGCCGCGCTCCCCACGCCCGTCAGCGGCGCCACCGCCCGCAGCTACCTGGCCCAGCTCACCGTGGCCACCGAGGACCGCACCGGCTACAACCGTGACCTCTTCCCGCACTGGATCACCCAGTCCGGCACCTGCAACACCCGCGAGGTCGTCCTCAAGCGCGACGGCACGAACGTCGTCCAGGACTCCGCCTGCGCCGCCACCAGCGGCAGCTGGTTCTCCCCGTACGACGGCGCCACCTGGACCGCCGCCTCCGACGTCGACATCGACCACCTCGTCCCACTGGCCGAGGCCTGGGACTCCGGCGCCGACAGCTGGACCACCTCCCGCCGCCAGTCCTTCGCCAACGACCTGACCCGCCCGCAGCTGATCGCGGTCACCGACAACGTGAACCAGGCCAAGGGCGACCAGGACCCGGCCACCTGGATGCCGTCGGTCAGCTCGTACCGCTGCACCTACGTGCGCGCCTGGGTCCAGGTGAAGTACTACTACGACCTCTCGGTCGACTCGGCGGAGAAGTCCGCCCTGACGAACTACCTCGCGAGCTGCTGAACGGAGCACTGCGCGAGCTGCTGAACAGAGCACTGGCGGAGCACTGGCGGAGCACTGGCGGAGCACTGGCGGAGCACTGGCGGAGCACTGACGGTGCGCTGACGGTGCGCTGACGGAGTTCGGCAAACCGTGACCTGCGGAACCTCCCCGCTCCCCTCCGTCGTTCCGTACCGTACGGGGCGACGGAGGAGGGCGATCACGTGGCCGAACTGCGGCTGGGACCACTGCTGAGGTACGCCGACGGCTCGTCCGCGACCGTCTGGGTCGAGGCAAGCCGTCCGTGCGCCGCCGAGGTGCGCGGCGCGGAGGGTGCCCACGGCACGTCCCGCACGTTCCAGATCGCCGGCCACCACTACGCCCTGATCCCGGTGACCGGCCTGACTCCGGGCTCCTCACAGTCGTACGAGGTCCTCCTCGACGGCACGCGCGTGTGGCCGCTGCCCGACTCCCCGTTCCCGGACTCCGTCATCCGGACCCCCCGTGACGGCGATCCCGTCCGCCTCACCTTCGGCTCCTGCCGCTGGGCCGCGCCGCCGTCCGGTGAGGAGGACCCGGTCGGCCCGGACGCCCTGGACACACTGGCCGCCCGGATCGCCGCCGACCCGGACGGCGAGCGGCCGGATGTGCTGGTGCTGCTGGGCGACCAGGTGTACGCCGACGAGACCTCCAAGGCGACCCGGCGCTGGCTGGCCGCCCGGCGCGATCTGAACGAGCCGCCGGGCGACGAGGTCGCGGACTACGAGGAGTACACCCGCCTCTACTACGAGTCCTGGCTCGACCCGGAGGTGCGCTGGCTGCTCTCCACCGTCCCCAGCTGCATGATCTTCGACGACCACGACGTCATCGACGACTGGAACACCTCCGCCGCCTGGCTCGCCGACATGCGGGCCACTCCGTGGTGGCGGGAGCGGCTGCTGAGCGGCCTGATGTCGTACTGGGTGCACCAGCACCTCGGCAACCTCTCGCCGGGCGAGCTGGCCACCGACCCGCTCTACGCCGCCGTACGCGAAGTCCCCGACGGCACCGACCTGTTGCGCGACTTCGCCTGCCGCGCCGACGCCGAGCCCGCCTCCGTCCGCTGGAGCTACCGACGCGACTTCGGCCGCGTACGGCTGCTGATGGTGGACACGCGGGCGGCCCGGGTGCTCGACGAGGACGCGCGCTCGATGCTCGACCCGGGCGAGGCGCGGTGGCTGCGCGAGCAGGCGCTGGAGGATCGTGGTGCGTACGACCACCTCCTCATCGGTACGTCCCTCCCCTGGCTGCTGCCACATCTGGTGCATGACGCCGAGGCGTGGAACGCGGCCCTGTGCCGGGGCGAACGTGGGGAGCGCTGGGCGCGGTTCGGGGAGGATCTGCGGCGGCGGGCGGATCTGGAGCACTGGGCGGCGTTCCCGTCGTCCTTCGACGCGCTGGCGGAGCTGATCGCCGAGGCCGGCTCGGGGGCGCAGGCGCCGGCGACGGTGTGTGTGCTGTCGGGGGACGTTCATCACGCGTACGTGGCCGAGCCGACCTGGCCGGCGGGGAAGGGGCCGGACGCCCGCGTCTTCCAGCTGACCTGCTCGCCCGTCCACAACGCCATCCACCTGGCGATCCGGCTCGGCTTCCGCTTCGGCTGGAGCGGGGTGGCGCGGATGCTCGGCCGGTGGTTCGCGGGGCACGGAGGCTGTCCACGGCCACCGATCGACTGGCGCAGGACGGGCGGCCCCTGGTTCGGCAACCAGCTCATGACCCTGACGCTGCGCGGGCGTTCAGCCCGGCTGCGGCTGGAACAGGCACGGACGGAGCGGGGTGCGGGGCGCGGAGTGGACGGACGCGGGGCAGGGGCGCGCTTGCGGAAGGTGGCGGAGTCCGAGCTCGCTCCGTGACCGATCCACACTCACCCCCGACCTGCCACATGCCCAGCCCGCACTCGCCCCACGATCAGCCCGGACTCGCCGCGTGCCAGGCCTTGACCCCATCCCACTTCAGCCCAGCTAGGCCCGTGACAGGCCCTGACCCACCCCACGATCAGCCCTGACCCACCCCACGATCAGCCCTGCCTCGACGCGCAACCGCCCCGGACCACCGCCTGATCGCCCCACCCTCAGCCGCGATCGCCCACCCCCCCCCTCCCACACACATCAGCCCAGACACGCCCCGTGACGGGCCCTGACCCGCCCCACATCGGCCCTACCCCCTCCCGTAACCGGCCCGAGCCCGCCGCTGATCGGCCGGCCCTCGCCCCGCGGCCAGCCCTCACCTGCCCCACGATCAGCCCGGACACGTCCGTGATGGACCCCGACTCGACGCGTCGCCGAGCGTGTCGACGCGCGATCAACCCCGACTCACCGCGCGATCGATCCAACCTCGCCTCATAATCCGCCCATTACAACCGCTTGGTACCCACGTGGCATGTGATGCTCGTGATGCATCCCACACTCGCTCACCCCGGGGCTCGGTTCGCCCCGGTCCCGACGGCATGATGAGCCGGACCGTCCGCTTCCATCCGGCGGAACGCTCCACTGCGCCCCACACGCCCGGGAGTCACCCCTTTGTCTGCACCGACCTCCGTACCGACCCCGGAGTCCCCCACGGTCTCCGTCGCCCTGGTCGGCGCCGGCCCCCGCGGCACCAGCGTCCTGGAACGCCTCTGCGCCTCGGCCCCCGAGCTCCTCCCGCCCGGCGCACGCCTCACGGTCCATGTGGTCGACCCGGCGCCGCCTGGCCCCGGTCGCGTGTGGCGGACCGCGCAGTCGCCCGAGCTGCTGATGAACACGGTGTCCTCGCAGGTCACACTGTTCACCGACGACAGCGTCGACTGCTCGGGCCCGATCCGGCCCGGCCCCAGCCTCTACGACTGGGCGGCCGGCGCGCTGGGCCCGGACGAGTACCCGACCCGCGCGCACTACGGCCGGTACCTGGAGTGGGTGTTCGCGAAGGTCGTGCGCGAGGCGCCCCCGGCGATACGCGTCGAGACGTACGCGGCCCGTGCGGTACGGCTCGACGACGCGCCCGACGGCCGCCAGGCCCTCACCCTCGACGACGGCCGCACCCTGACCGGCCTGTCCGCCGTGGTCCTGGCCCAGGGACATCTGCCGACGGCCGCCGACGCGCCCCAGCGCCATCTCGCCGCGTACGCCGAACGCCACGGCCTGCGCTACGTACCGCCCGCGAACCCGGCCGACGTCGACCTCTCCCCCGTATCCCCAGGCGAACCGGTGCTGCTGCGCGGCCTGGGCCTCAACTTCTTCGACCACATCGCCCTGCTGACCACCGGCCGCGGCGGCCGCTTCGTCCGCGCCGAGGACGGCGGGGACGACCGGGGCGGCCGGGGCGGCCTGCGCTACGTCCCGTCCGGCAACGAGCCGCGCCTGTACGCCGGTTCGCGCCGCGGCATCCCGTACCAGGCGCGCGGGGACAACGCGAAGGGGCCGTACGGCCGTCACCGCCCGCTCGTCCTGACCCCCGAGGTGATCGCCGGGTTCCGCAAGCGCGCGGACTCGGGCGAGGCGCCGGACTTCCTCGCGGAGATATGGCCGTTGGTGGCGAAGGAGGTGGAGACGGTGTACTACACGGCGCTGATACCGCGGGCCCGGCGGCCGGAGTTCACCGAACGCTTCCTCGCCGTCCCGCACCGCGCCCCTCAAGAGGCGTACCTGCTCGACGAGTTCGGCATCCCGGAACGCGAGCGCTGGAGCTGGGACCGGATCTCCCGCCCCTACTCGGAGTGCGACGTCGCGGATCCCGTGCGGTGGCGCGCGTGGCTGCTGGCGTATCTGCGCGAGGACGCCGCCGAGGCCGCCCGGGGCAATGTGCGCGGCCCGCTGAAGTCGGCCCTCGACGTGCTGCGCGACCTGCGCAACGAGCTGCGGCTGATCGTCGACCACGGCGGTCTCACCGGCACCTCGCGCCGGGACCACCTGGACCGCTGGTACACCCCGCTCAACGCCTTCCTGTCCATCGGCCCGCCCAGGCGACGTGTGGAGGAGCTGACGGCCCTGATGGAGGCGGGCGTGGTGGAGGTGCTCGGGCCCCGGCTGGAGGTGCGGGCGCAGGACGGAGCGTGGGTGGCGCACTCGCCCGAGGTGCCGGGCTCGGCGATCCGGGCGACGACCCTCGTCGAGGCCCGGCTGCCGGAACCCGACCTACGCCGCACCGCCGACGACCTGCTGGCCCGGCTACTGAAGACCGGGCAGTGCCGACCGCACACCGTCGACGGTTACGAAACGGGAGGGCTGGACGTAACACAGCGGCCGTACCGTCTGATTGACCGTCAGGGCCAGGCGCACGCGAGGCGCTTCGCGTTCGGTGTGCCTACGGAGGGTGTGCACTGGGTGACGGCGGCGGGGGCGCGGCCGGGTGTGGATTCGGTCACTCTTTCGGACGCGGATGCGGTGGCGAGGGCGGCCCTACGTGCGGTTGCTTCCGGGGCGGATGGGGATTCCGGGGCAAAGTCTTGGCCGAATGTTGAACTTGCAAGTGTTGATTAGGTCTACCTAACGTGGGGGCTACCGATCAGTATCCATCCCCACGCCGTTCCTCACAGGGACCGGTAAAACGTCAGACCGAGGGAGTCCCCCACATGACCGGACGCCTTAACAGCGCCCAGCCTTATGCCATCGGCCTGTTCCGCATAGTCGTCGGCCTGCTCTTCGCCTGCCACGGCGCCAACTCGCTCTTCGGCACCTTCGGAGGCCAGACCCCGGACGCCGGCACCTGGCCCGCCTGGTACGCCGCCGTGATCGAACTCGTCGGCGGCAGCCTGGTCCTGCTCGGCCTCGGCACCCGCGCCGCGGCGTTCATCTCCTCCGGCGCCATGGCGTATGCGTACTTCAAGGTCCACCAGCCCCAGGCGCTGTGGCCCATCGAGAACCAGGGCGAAGGCGCCGCCCTGTACTGCTGGGCCATGTTCCTGCTGATCTTCACCGGCTCCGGCGCACTCGGCCTGGACCGGCTGTTCGCCAAGCGTTCCGGGGCCGAGAGCAGGACGACGGCCGACAAGACGCCGATCGCGGCCTGACGGCTGCTCAGGCAGCCGAGCCGAGGCCCAGGCCCAGGCCCCAGATCCGGCCCCGGGCCTGGCCCCGGCCCGTACGACGGCGCCCGTATCCGCGAACTCAACGCGGCACGGGCGCCGTTTCCTTCTACTCCCCCTGCTCCCTCTGCTCCCTCTGCTCGTCCGCACGGCAGCCGAGTGAACATCCTGCGCCCGAGTGAACATGCTGTGCCGAACACACGAGCCCCCGATGGATCTCCTGTCAGACCCCGCGCGTACGCTGTATGGCTGTCATAGGCCGCCCCTGCCGCTCCCCCACGACGTCGCGGCACGGTCCGGCCACGGGGGAAACGGGGAGTTGCGGTGTTCGAGGGTCTCGATGACGTGGGTTTGCTGACAGCGAGCCCATGGATCTATGTGGTGGTCGCGCTGTCGGTCCTGCTCGACGTGTTCGTGCCGGTCCTGCCGAGCGGTGTCCTGGTGATCACGGCAGCGATGGCGGCGGCAGCGGGTTCGGGCGCCGCGACCGGCCGGGTCCCCGGCGACGTCCCGGACATCCTGGCCCTGACGCTCTGCGCCGCGACGGCCTCCGTCCTGGGCGACCTGGTCGCCTACCGACTCGCCTGGCGCGGCGGCGCCCGCCTGGACCGCGCGATCGCCCGCTCCCGCCGCCTGACCTCGGCGCAGGAACGTCTCGGCACGGCCCTGGCCCGGGGCGGCGGCGCCCTGGTGGTCCTGGCCCGCTTCGCCCCGGCCGGCCGTTCGGTGGTCTCGCTGGGCGCCGGCGCCACGCACCGCAGCCCGCGCGACTTCCTGCCCTGGTCCGCCCTGGCAGGCATCACCTGGGCCACGTACAGCGTGGCCCTCGGCTATTTCGGCGCCCAGTGGCTGGGCGCGACGTGGCTGGCGACGGCGGTGTCGGTGGCGGCACTGTTCGCGGCGGGGGCTGGGGCGACGTACGTGATGCGCCGGAAGCCGGCGTAGCCGCCGCGGGCCCCAGCCGACAGAAGTCCCAGACCCCTCAGCCGGCCTTGCGCGCCGGCGCGGCGCCACGCACCTCCAGCCCCTCAAGCAGGTCGGCCGTGGCCTCGGCGATCAGATCGACGGCACGGTCGAAGACCTCCCGATTGTGCGCGGCGGGAGCCCGGAACCCGGAGACCTTGCGCACGTACTGCAGGGCGGCGGCCCGGATCTCTTCCTCCGTCGCCTCTTCGGGCAACGCGGGCGGACGAAGCGTCTTGATACTGCGGCACATGTCCAACAGTCTCCCCCGGAGAGGGGCCTGTCTGCCATGATCACGTCGAGGCGGCCACCACAACGGGGCCGACCGACGAGAGGAATCACATGACGGCGAATCCCACGGCGGCGCACGACATCACGCCCGCCGACCGGCTCACCGTGGCGGTACTGGGCCCGGGCGGCATAGGCGGCCTGCTCTCCGCGCTGCTGTCCAGGGCCGGTCACCGCGTGATCTGCCTGGCCGGCGAAGAGACGGCCAAGACCCTGCGTACGACCGGAATCCACGTCCGCAGCGGCCTGTTCGGGGAGTTCACGGCAGAGGTCGAGACGGACACCGAGCTCCGTGAACCGGTCGACGCCTGCCTGATCGCGGTCAAGGCCACCGCCCTCGACGCCGCCCTGACCCGCGTCCCGCCCACCGCGCCGGGCGACGCCCTGATCGTCCCCTTCCTGAACGGCGTGGAACACCCGCAGACCCTCCGCACCCACTACCGCGCCGACCGCGTCGCCCCCGCCGTCATCCGCGCCGAGTCGACGCGTGTCGCCCCGGGGGAGATCGAACATGCCAGCCCCTTCGCCGAGATCGACCTCACCGGCGACCCGGTCCCCCGCGGCCGCCTCGACGCCCTCGCCCACGCCCTGGCCGCGGCCGGCCCCACCACCCGTGTCCTCGAGGACGAGACGGCGACGCTCTGGGCGAAGATGTCCTTCCTGGCGCCGTTCGCCTTGCTGACCACCCACCACGCCCTCCCCCTGGGCGAGGTACGCACCCGCCACCGCGAGGAGCTGACGTCCCTCGTCGAGGAAACGGCAGCAGTCAGCCGCGCCTGCGGCGGCCCCGCCGACCCCGCCCAGGCCCTCGCCCGCTACGACGCCTTCCCCCCGAGCACGAAGTCATCGATGCAACGCGACGCCGAGGCGGGCCGCCCCCTCGAACTGGACGCGATCGGCGGCGCGTTGCTGCGCGCGGCGGAGCGACACGGGGTACCCGCACCGGTAACGACCCACCTGGTACAGAAGCTGAGGACCGCCGGCCACTAGCCGCACCCCACCTCCGTAAGGCCACTCACACCGCACCTTCAACGGCGCGAGCCCACCGATCATCGACTCACACACTCGTTCGCATGAACCACCCAAAGAAACTCGCAACCCAAAATCGAACAGGCGTAGCATTGGGCCGTGGCTACGCCCTATGACTTTCCGAGTGACCTCCTCGCCGGCCAGGAGGAGCTGCATCAGGTCCGGGCCGAGCTGTCGGCCCTGCTGAAGCGACTCCCCTGGTCGGTCGTACCCCTGGACGGATTCAGCGACGACAACGGCTGGCGCAAGGTCGAGCGCCCCGCCTCCCCCGGCTGGACGGAGGACGAGCAGGCCGAGGTGGAGAAGCTCCGGCACCGCGAGCACGAACTCGCGGTCTTCGTCAGCGGCCACCGCTTCTGGTCGGACCTCTCCGGGCCGGAACGGGTGGACGCCCGCACAAAGCTGAAGCACGCCCACGAGGCATCGCCAAAGGAAGCAAGCTGAAACACCGAGGGCCCCGACCGTGAACGGCGGGGCCCTCTCCTGCTGTGGGCGCGGACGGTTTCGAACCGCCGACATCCTGCTTGTAAGGCAGGCGCTCTACCACTGAGCTACGCACCCGGGACGAGTCGACAGCCTACATTGTCCCGGGCCCTGCACTGCAAACCGATACCGCGGTCTGCACAGGAGGTCAGCTCTCTTCCTAGGGACCGAGCGGGAGTGGGTCCCGATGCCAGGACTCCCGCTCAGCCGCGTGCCCCGAGCGGTGTTGGGCACGCTGGTCGCCCGCTTTCGCTCCGCTTCCGGGCGACACGGATCGTGTCCGTGGTCCAGGGAGGCGGGGGCGGGGTCCCTCACGCCGTCGGGGCTCCGGTCCGGCCTGGACGGTCCGATGCCCCGCACGATCTCTCCGGTCGTGCGGGGGCGGTGCCGTCCGTCGCCGGATCGGATGCCCGAGGGCGCGCCGTCCGATCGCCACGGCTGCAGCGTCGTGGCGAGTGGTCTTACGCCGTGAGGTGGCCAACGGCTGTTGCCAGTGCTGGGCACCCCATCGGGAGGTGTAGGCCGGGTCCACCGCGACGACCGCGACGTTCTGCTCGGTGGCCATCGAAACTAACCTGGCCCTGAGCTTGGCGGTGGGGAAGCGGGAGACGAGGGCGCGGAAACGCTTGTTCCCGCCATGCCGCTCGCGGCTCGTGCCGTCGGCGAAGTCGAGGTCCTCGATCGCGATCGCCGCCACCCCGGTCCTGCGGGTGTGGTGCAGCAGCCGGGTGAGCGCGTGCCGGATCTGGGCGTCCCGGTGCTGGGTGCTGCCCGACAGGTCGTAGGAGAACCGCCGGGGTGCGCCGACGGGGTTGCCGTGCACGTCGAGCTGCCAGGCAGCGAGATGGTCGTCGTTCATGTCCACCGCGACCACACCGTGAGCCAAGGCTGCCTCAAGGGGCAGCACCGGGGCTTGCGGGCGCTTCCAGGAAACGGTCACGTACCAGCGGCCGCGAAGGACGTCGTGGTGGACGCGGTAGGCCACCGCTCGGTTGGCGGTGATCCGGTCCAGCCACTCCCCAGCCCGGTGGCTGAAGGCCACGGTTGCGTCGAGCACGTAGCGGCAGTGCGGGGCGTTGGCCAGGTGGGCAAGAGCAGCCGGAAGCCTGATCGACAGTTGTCCGGTATCGGTGACACGGATGGTCTCGTTGCCCCAGCGCTTGCCGGTCTCCCCATCCGCGGCCAGGAACATCCGGGCAGCGTGCCACTGCTCCCGCCATGCCTGCCGGCTCAGCCCCGCTTCGTCCAGACGATGACGCCTGCGCGCCAGCGTCTTGCCGCCGCGCACCACGCGCACCCGGCCCGCCGCCCAGTCCGCCTCGAGGGACGCCAGCCGATCCTGAAGGACGCGAAGACGGCGAGACTTGGCATGCCACTCCGTGCTGGTGGCGTAGCCACGCACCAACCCGGCCCGCTTGTCTCCTTTGAGACCCAGCGGGCGGGCCAGCCGGGCCCCGATCCGCGTGATCTGCCCTCGTAGCCACGCCATCTCTGCGGCCTGACCACGTCTCGCCAGCGCCCATTGATCGTCCGTGGCCCTGGTGACACTGCCCGCCCACCGCGCCGAAGAGGACGCTGTCAGCGCCCGCTTCCGCTCGGCCCAAGAGACAGCATCCTGGACGGCCCCCTGCCGGGATCTTGCCGCCAGATCCCCTGACGCCAGCGAACCGAGGAACGTACCGACCTCGGTCAGTACCGCCGCGTCTTCCGATGACACCCGCAGCCGCGCCCGGATCGACACCCCTGCTGGAGCGGGTGCCACGAATGACGCCGCCAACTCACGCAGGCCGCCCACCCGATCACCCCCACTGACACTGAAGATCTGTTCATCGCATGCAACGACCGAGCACCGGAAAGGTCGCTCATTCGATGCCGGAACTCTTGTCCCACTCCAGAGGCCCACGTGCGCCACCGCACGCAGAACACAGCCCGCAGCAGCGGGGGGCTAACCCCACCCCCAATCCGGTAGCGCGCCGGATTTCCGGCAGAACTCCGGATCCGTACGGTCAAAGCACCGTCGTAACCCCGGCCCGCCAAGGCCGGTCCAGGGAAGTCTCAGGGGGAGATCGTCATGGCCCGTACCGTGCCCGTCCGCGCCGCCCGCGTCACCGTCGTCGTCGGGGCCGTCGTGGTGCTTCTCGCCGGGATCAGCGCATGCGGGGCCGCTGCCGGGGACGACAAGGAACCCGAGCATCGGTCGTTCGCGTTGGAGGGGAAGGCCCTGACCATCGACTCCGACGACTCGGCGCTGGAGATCGTCGCCGCCGACGGGAACAAGGCCGGCGCGGTCGAGGTCACGCGGTGGTTCGAGGGGTCGGTCGTGGTCGGCTCGGATCCCAAGGTGACCTGGGCGATGAAGGACGACCGGCTGGTGCTGCGGGAGAAGTGCTCGGGCATGATCGCCAACTGCTCGGCCAAGCACCGGATCGAGGTGCCGCACGGGGTCACCGTGAAGGTCGAGGACGGGGACGGGAGTGTGCGGGCGCGCGGGTTCCGGGACGCGTTGAGCATTCGTACGGGGGACGGGTCCGTGCGGGTCACCGACTCCAGTGGTCCGCTGGACCTGAGGACCGGCGACGGCTCCCTGCACGTCTCCGACGTCTCCTCGCGCCAGGTGAGGGCGCAGGCCGGGGACGGCTCGGTCCGGCTCGAACTCGGCACCGTACCGGACCTGGTGGAGACCCGCAGCGGCGACGGCTCGGTGACGATCGAGTTGCCCCGGGCGACGTACCGCGTGTCGACCGAGACCGGTGACGGCGCGGTGGATGTGTCCGTGCCCCGGGACAACACCAGTTCCCACGTGGTCTCCGCCCGTAGCGGCGATGGAAAAGTCACGGTGCGAACCGCGAACTAACCGGCCCGTGTGTTCGTCCTAAACCGGTGGGAGAATGAACCGGGCAGGGTGAATGACAGCACGGGAGAGGGATGTGACGGCGACACCGGCGACACCTCCGCAGCCGAACTCGCCGTCAGTGCCGGGCACGCGGGGGCATCCCGCGCGGGGTGTCGTGCATCCCGTACGTCGGGTTCCGCGCGGCACGTACCACGCCCTCCGCGACACCCTCACCCTGGTCTGCGCCCTCCCCCTCGTCGCCGTCCTCGCCCTGCCCGCCGCCTTCGCCGGTGGTGGTACGCGGCGCTGGTTCGGTGGGCGGGCCGAGAGTCAGCGGGCCGAGGCGCAGGCCGCGAAGGACGCGGCGGCGGCCGCGTTCTACGAGCTGGACACCGCCCAGCGGGACCTGCGGATCTCGATCGAGACGATCACGGCCGTCGACGACTCCCCCGCCGCCCGCCGTGCGATCACCGACTTCGAGGCGCTCGGGCGGCGTATCGACGAGGCCAGTCACCAGTACATCCAGGCCGTCGACGCGCACGACCTCGACCGCGACGACCTGGAGGCCTCGGCCGCCGCCCGCGCCCGCACGGAGCTGACGAAGGCCAAGGACGAGCTGGGGCGGGTCAAGCAGGACCTGGACCGGTTCGAGGAGGGGCTCGGGCCGCTGCTCGGCAAGGCCGAGACCCAGCTGGCCCGGCTCGCCCCGGCCGTCGAGCGCGCCCGGCAGGGCCTGCTGGCCGCCTCGAACGCCCTGGACGCCGTGCGGGGGTCGGGGCTGAAGGCGGACGACCTCGCCGCCCGGCTCGCGGCCCTCGCGCCGGAGCTGACCAAGCTGAATCAGGGCGCCGGGCAGCATGGCGTGCCGCAGACGCTGGACCGGGCCGAGCGGGTCGCCCGGGAGGCGGAAGCGGTCCGGGTGGAGGCCGGGCGGCTGCCGGAGAAGGCGGCCGAGATCGATCACCGGCTCGTGTCGCTGCGTACGCGCGCGCAGGCGCTCACCACCCGTGCCGGGCAGGTCGAGCCGGTGCTGAGCGAGTTGCGGCGGCGGTTCACGGCGGCCTGCTGGCAGGACCTGCAGAGCGTCCCGGAGCGGGCCGGGGAGAACGTACGGCAGGCCGAGCTGAAGCTGAAGGAGGCACAGGCCGCGCGCGATGACCAGCGCTGGCCGGACGCCACCGCGCTGCTGTCGACGGTCCGGGCGCTGCTGAACAGCACCGACGAGTCGGTGTCCGCCGCCGGGGACCGGCTGCGCCGGCTGAACGCCGTGCAGAAGGACCCCCAGCAGGAGATCGACCGGACTCGCTTCGCGATCCGGGACGCCCAGCGGCTGGCCATGGCGGGCCGCAACACGCCCGATCCTCGGCATGCGCGCCCGCTGGACGACTCGGTCGCCCGGCTGGAGCGGGCGGTCGGCACGCTGGAGGGGCGTCACCCGGACTACTGGCACTTCCTGACCGAGACGGAGGCGGTGCGGCGGACGGTGGCCCGGGTGGTCGCGCAGATCCGTGAGGAGCGTGGGGGCTCCGCCCACTGACGGTTAGCCTGTGCTCATGCCTCGTTATGAGTACCGCTGCCGCAGTTGCGGCGACACGTTCGAACTGAGCCGTCCGATGGCGGAGTCGTCCGCGCCCGCCGCGTGCCCTGCGGGGCATGACGACACGGTGAAGCTTCTGTCGACGGTGGCGGTGGGCGGTACGGCGTCCGCCCCGGCCCCCGCGCCCAAGGCGAGCGGCGGGGGCGGTTGCTGCGGCGGGGGCTGCTGCGGATAGCTCCGCTGGAAGTCGCGCGTCGTCGTCTGCGGGTGCTTCGTGGCTTGTCGCGCAGTTCCCCGCGCCCCTATCGGGGCGCTTCCGTGCGGGTCGTCTTCAAGAACTCCCGTAGGATCCGCTCCCCCGCCAGCACCCCCCGCTCCGGCAAGGCACTGATCGCCGGGGCGGTGAAGTCGGTGTCGGCCAGTTCGCCGTGGCCCGGGCGCCAGCCACGGTCGGCGGCGAGGAGCAGGTCGGCGTCCAGCAGGGAGTCGCCCGCCGCCAGCGTCAGCTCCGCCCCCGTCCGGCGGGCGACCTCGTGCATGGCGGCGCTCTTGGTGAGCGGCTTCGGGACGGCGTAGAGCTTGCGGCCCTGCAAGGACACCGTCCAGCCCCGGTTCTCCGCCCACACCGCGAGCTCCTTCACCCACTCCTCGGGCAGCAGCTCGCGCTCGACGACGAGGTAGGCGAAGAGGTCCTCGGCGATCCGGTGCTTGCGCACCCACGCCGGGGACGCCGTCGCCATCAGGTGGTCCTGCACCTCCGCGAGCGGCGCGCACTCGTCGGCCAGCCGGGCGGCGACCCGCGCGTTCCAGTCGGGGTCGGAGACGCCGTCGACCAGCAGGTGGCCGCCGTTGGCGCAGATCGCGTACTTCGGGGCGGGGCCCGGCAGGTTGATGCGCTGGTACTGCTTGCGGGTGCGGGTCGTCGTCGGCACGAAGACCGCCGCGTCGCCGAGGTCGGTCAGCAGTTGGGCCGCCGTCTCGGTCATGTACGACAGCGGCTTGCTCTCGTGCACCTCCACGCACAGCAGCCTCGGCGCCCGCGGGTCGGGCATGGTCAGCGCGAGGGCCGCGGCGGAGTAGATGAGCGTACGGTCGAGGTCGCTCGCCACCAGCACCGGCATCAGAGGTTCACCGCCTTGCCGTCGGCACCCGTCGCGCCCCGCGTGTACTTGGGGTGGATCAACCCCACGCAGGTGTACGGCAGTTCGGCCACCTCTTCCACCGGTACCCCTCTCTGTTCGGCCAGCAGGCGTACATGGTCCAGGTCGGCGCCGGCGCCGGCCCGCGCGAGGATCTTCCAGGGCACCCGGCGCAGCAGCACCCGGGTGGTTTCGCCGACGCCCGGCTTGACGAGGTTCACGTCGTGGATGCCGTACTCCTCGCTGATGCGCTCGACGGCCGCCCAGCCCTCCCAGGTCGGCGCGCGGTCGCCGGACAGCAGTTCCTTGGCCGTGGCGTCGACGGCGTCCACGACCTCCGGGAAGCGCGCGGAGACGGCGTCCAGGAAGGCCACTGAGACGTCGGCGCCGGCGAGTTCGCGGTAGAACTTGGCGCCGTGGTAGTCGTGCGGGCCGACCAGGTCGGCGCGCAGGACGGTGCGTGAAATGAGGCCGGAGACCGTGGAGTTGAGGCAGGCGGACGGGATGAGGTAGTCGTCGCGGGTGCCGTACGTCCGCACGCACGAGCCCGGGTCGGCCAGTACGGCGATCTCCGGGTCGAAGCCGGTGATGCCGTCGGACGCCTCGAACTCCCTTATCGCGGCGGCCAGTTCGCGGGTGATGGCGCCCTTGCCGGTCCAGCCGTCGACGAAGACGACGTCCCGCGGGTCGTGGTGCGCGGCCAGCCAGCGCAGCGCGTTGGCGTCGATGCCGCGGCCGCGGACGATCGAGACGGCGTAGTGCGGCAGTTCCAGGCCGTGCCGGAACTGTGCCCAGCGGCGCATGAGGATGCCCACGGGGGTGCCGGCGCGGGCGAGCGAGACGAGCACCGGACGCGACATGGGGGTCCCCCCGCTCGAGCGAAGCCGAGAGTGGGGGAGCTCGGCGAGGACGAGCTCGGTGACCGCGCCGGCCGCCTGCGCCAGCCGTGCCGCCGACTCCTCCAGGGCCGCGTGGAACAGTGCCTGGTACTGCTCGCTGGGCTGGTACTCCACGGGGAGCGACTCGGCGTAGTGCGCGCCGCCGCTCTGAATGGCCTCTTCCCGTTCCTCGGTCGGCGCCTCCAGCGTCACGTCCGAGAGGTCCTGCAGCAGCCAGCCGACCTCCTCGGGGGCGTACGAGGAGAAGGCGGGGCCGCGGAGGGGCTCGGGCAGCATCGGGTGCCTTTCGGGGAGGGCGAGGGGGCTGGGGACGTACGACGGCACGACCGCCAGCAGGACGTGCGGGGTGTGGGCGGCGAGCTGCGCCAACAGGCCCTCGGGCGTGTGCAGTTCGGGGGTGTCGGCGACCGAGTCGACCACGGCTATGACGGCATCGAAGCCGGCGCCCGCGACGTTGTAGGCGTAGCGCTCGCCG
This sequence comes from Streptomyces sp. SD31, assembly GCF_052068475.1. NCBI lineage: Bacteria > Bacillati > Actinomycetota > Actinomycetes > Kitasatosporales > Streptomycetaceae > Streptomyces > Streptomyces sp. SD31. The sequence continues at coordinate 174,945 of NZ_JBQHCX010000010.1, forward strand.
GGGCCGTCGGCGGGGGTGTCGTGGGCGGGGAAGACTATGCGGCTGCGTATCGCGTAGCCGGGGTCGTCCACCGCGAGGACGGGCGAGCGGGTCGTGGTCGAGAACCGCACCTCGACGCCCTCGGCGACCTGCTCCAGCTCACGGGCGAGTCTGAGAGGGGCGTACATCAGCTCTTCGAAGCCCAGCACGTGCACGCGGCGTGCGTCGGCGGGGAGTGCCTCTGCGAGGCGGGCCGTCATGGCGGGGAGGGCTTTTTCGAGACGGGCCCGGTGCGCGGGGGTGAAGCCGTGGCGGCCGCCGTCGGGAAGGCGGGAGGGCCAGCCCAGTTCGACGCGGGTGATGTGGGGGTGGGTGCGGTGGTCGTCCGAGTGCGGGCCGGTGGGGGCTGGTCCCGCGGACGACCGACCACCCATCGCGGCACTACCCGCGGAGCTCTCCGCCTCGTACCGCGCCACCAACTCCTGCCCCTTCTCCAGCACCCCCTCCGGCAACCGCACCGTCCCCGAAGCCGCAGCCACCAGATCCACCCGCGCACCGATCTCCCGCGCGAACTCCTCCAGCCGCCCCGCATCCGCCGCCGACCGCATGTCTACCAGCGCAACCACGACATACCGCCGCCGCGGATACCGCGAATGAAGGTCCCGCACGGTGTTCAGCACCGTGTTCCCCGTGGAGAACTCGTCGTCGACCAGGACCAGCGGCCCGTCCCCGACCAGCAGCGCCGGATCCTCAGGCAGCAGCAGATGAGACGTGGCGTGCGAGTGGGACTCCTCGAAGCCGCCCGCCCGGGCGACTCCGGCGACCGGGCGGCGGGTGGAGTGCAGGTAGGGGGCGCAGCCGATGCCGTCGGCGACGGAGTGGCCGAGCCCGGTCGCCGTCTCCGCGTAACCGAGGACGACCGCAGCGCCCGCTTCCTCGGCGCCCAAGAGATCGCGTACCCGGCGGCCGAGGGCGAAGCCGGCGCCGTACACCACGGACGGTGACTGCGGTACGTGCTTGCCGAGCACGTGGGAGACCAGCAGGTGCGCCCGCTTGGGGTTGCGGCGCAGGGCGAGCCCCAGCATCTGCGTGAGCTCGTCGTCGCCCACGAGCTGGACTCCGAGCCGCTCGGCGACCCAGCTCCCGGACCAGACCCCGTTGTTCACTGCGTTGTTCATGCGTCCCTTGGATATAGAAGCCGGTCAGCCGGCTCGAAGCCGGCCGAGCGGTCGGAAGCCGGTCGTTTCCGGTTCAGGTCGGGATCCCGGCGGCGAGCAGCTCCACGAAACCGATGTCCTCGTTGGCCACACCGAACACCTCGGCCCGCAGCATGGTCCGCTCGGCCCAGGCGCGATGCGGCTTCACCTCATTCATCTTGTTCGTGTACTGCGACCTGAGTACACCCCCACCGCCGCGCTCGGGCCGCAGGATGTCCTTGGCGTCGCTGAACTCCTCGTGACTGACCACGGACAGTGCGTGCACGGGCAGTACGTGGGAGGGGTGGATGCAGGTCTTGCCGAGGAGGCCGTTGGCGTGGTCCAGGGTGATCTCGCGCAGCAGGCCGTCCATGGAGTGCTCGATGAGGGCTTCGCGCAGTTCCTCGGCCTGACCTTCGAGGAAGGGGCTGCGGCGCAGCTGCGGCTTGAACATGCGTTCTTGTACCCGGAAGTACTCCCACACCGGCCCGGTCACCGTGAACCCGGTGCCGTCGGCTCTGCCCAGCATGTTCACCACGTCGGCGATCACGGCGGCGACGATCTGGACGTCGTACGCGGTCATGTCCGGGGCCCGGCGCAGCCCGTACGACGAGCAGAAGTCGGTCACGCCGAGGCGCAGCGCCAGCACCCGCTCGCGGTACTTGTCGACCGCGCGGGAGATGCCCTCCAGGGTCTCCACGCGGGACTCCCGGTAGAGCAGCTCGGGCGACTCCAGCACCGGCATGGCGAACAGGCGGCGCCCGCTCTGTGCCTCGGCGCTCGCGAGGGCCTCCAGGAAGGGCATGCCGCGCTCTTCGGTGAACTTCGGCAGCACGAATCCGGACAGCAGCCGGACGGCGGGGCCGAGCCGCCGTACGAGATCGGGGATCTGCTCGGGCGTACGGACCCGGACGAAGAGCAGCGGCAGATCCACCGCACTCGCCGGTTCCGCGCTCTCCCGTTCCGCGAGGTCGGTGAACTGCCGGACGAGGTTCTCCTCGCCCTCCGCCACGTCCTCGTCACCGATCGAGTCCTCCAGGCACAGCACCATCGAGACCACGCCGCGCCCGGTCTGCTTGACGATGTCGTCGGCGAGCCGCGGCCGCGTGGCCGGACTGTAGAGCGTGGCGCCCAGGGCCGCGGAGAGCAGCCGGGCCGGGGAGTCGGCGCTGAACTCGCACGGCTCCTGGTGGAAGAGGCGCTGACGCACCTCCGGGGCGATGTGCCCGAAATGACGCATAGAGCTCCCCCGTGGTGACTCGATGGCCCCTGTGACCGGTTCACAGGTGGCCGGTAATAGTACGTAGATACCCATGTCGGGGGTTCCCGCAGGGCATGAATTTCTGGTAACGCGGACGAACACGGGCGCGCACGGTCCGTCGCACCCCCGCGTTGTCGTGACCAGGACGGAGAGGGCAGGATGACCGTATGACGCACGCGATGTTGAAGGGGTCGAACGTCCCGCTCGAAGTCACGACGGTACGCGCCGTGCTGCGCTGGACGCCCGGGCAGGGGGTCCCGGATGTCGACGCCTCGGCACTCCTCCTCGGCCCCGACGGTCGTGTGCGCTCCGACGAGGACTTCGTCTTCTACAACCAGCCCCGGCACCCCTCCGGACAGGTCTGGCGACTCGGCAAGAAGCGACTCACCGAGGGCCTCACCGATACGATCCAGACAGATCTGGCCGGTGTCGAGGCCGAGGTCGGTCAGATTCTCCTGGTCGCTTCGGCGGACGGCGTCACCTTCGACCGCGTACGGGACCTGCGCATCCTGCTGTACGACGCGGCGGCCGCCGACGGCGATCCGCTGGCGTACTTCGACGTCAAGCCGGAGACGGGCGCGGAGACCGCCCTGATCTGCGGCGAGCTGTACCGCCGCGGCGAGGGCTGGAAGTTCCGCGCTCTGGGCGAGGGCTACGCGAACGGTCTCAAGGGCCTGGCCACGGACTTCGGCATCTCGGTGGACGAGTCGGAGGCGCTGGACGAGCCCGCCCCGAGGCCCACGCCGGAGATCTCCCAGCCCCTGCCCCCCGAGCAACCGACGACGGCGGTCCCGTCCCAGCCGTCCTACGGCTACCCGCAGCAGCCCCCGCCGACCCAACCGGCATACGGCTACCCCCAGCCCACCAGCCAGCCGGCCACAGCCCAGTCGGGCTACGGCTACCCGCCCCCGGTAACGGCAGCACCGGCGGGGGAATTCCGCCTGCCACCCCAAGGGCCCCAGTTCATCGGACGGTGATGTCTTGGGGGCGCGGGTGACCGCGTGACCAGCCACGACAAGCCCGCGGTCGCCAGACGACACCAGGCCGCCGAGCTCTCAGGCGACTACTTCTCCGCCTTCGTCTTATAGCCCCGCCCCCACTGGAGTCCCCACCCGAACAACCGATCCAGCTCGGCCTGAAACCCGTAAACGAACTTCACCTCACGCCGAACCCAGATCTCCCCCTTCACGTTCTCGATCATCACCACCGCACAGGACCGAGCCTGCGGGTGCCGCTCGTCGAGGCCTATCTCGATCCGGGGCCCGTTGCTCGGATACAGCGTGACGATCGCATGCGTACGGTCGAACGCCGGCGTCTGGTCATAGATGTACACAAAGACCAGCAGCCGCTTGATGTCCTCCCGATGATCAAGGTTGACGTACATCGTCTCCCCGGACGCCGACCCGAACCGGTCGTCCCCGCTGAGCTTCACGTACGGCGGCGAGTTCACATCCCCGAGGAACCCGCCCAGCGGCTGCACGACCCCCTTCGTCCCGTCGGCCAGCTCATACAGGCACCCGAGGTCGAGGTCCACGTTGACCATGCTCTGACTGTGCCCGAGCACCTCCGGCGGCTTGAGCGCCTTGAAGGGATGCCGCAACAGACTCTCCCGCTGCGATCCTCCGATGTCCGACGTCCGCATCCGCCAGGCCAGGTTGACCCGGAGATGCCCGGTCGCCGCGCCCTGTTTGGTGAGCGAGACCCGGTCGTGCCGCTTCGTCAGCTCGATCGAGTTCGACGACGCGCTGCCCGAGTCGAACTCGGCCGCCCGGCCACGCCAGAGTCCGTCCAAGAAGCCCATTCCGCCCCCACGTCCCACGAAAGAACCGCGTTCACCACGAAAGAACCACGGTCACTTGGAAAAACCGGCGGGGCGGCCGGAGGCCCGGCCGCCCCGCTCAGAGCGTTCCTCACCCGCAGGGATGTCACACCCCGGACGAGACCTCAGTCTTCTCGTCCGAGGTCTCCGCTTTTCCCTCCGCTGCCGCCAGCGCACGGTTGCGGCGGACCGAGGACAAGAAGGACCAGCCGATCAGGATCACGCCGATCGAGCCGGTGATGAGCTCGTGGATCTCGTACTGGATGGTGACCAGCAGGATCATGGCGAGCGCGCCGATCGCGTAGTGCGCGCCGTGCTCCAGGTAGACGTACTCGTCGAGGGTGCCCTGACGCACGAGGTACACGGTCAGCGAACGGACGTACATCGCGCCGATACCCAGACCCAGCGCCATCAGGACGATGTCGTTGGTGATGGCGAAGGCGCCGATCACGCCGTCGAAGGAGAAGGAGGCGTCCAGGACCTCGAGGTAGAGGAACATGAAGAACGCGGCCTTGCCTGCCATGGCGACCGCCGAGCGGGGCTTGCCGGTGCGCTCGGCCTCTTCCTCGGCCTCGTGCTCGCGTTCCTCCTCCTCTTCGAGCTTGTCCTCGAAGTAGCCGGAGAGTCCGCCCACGATCATGTACGTGATCAGGCCCCCGATACCGGAGAGCAGAACCGTCTCCGCCTTGTCGACGTGCAGACCGCCGTGCTGGTGGGCGTTGGTCGCGAAGGTCAGCGCCGAGATGAGCAGAACGATCAGCGCGATGCAGACCGAGAGCATGTCGATCTTGCCGAGCTTGGCGAGCGGGCGCTCCAGCCAGCCGAGCCACTTGATGTCCCGGTCCTCGAAGATGAAGTCCAGGAAGATCATCAGCAGGAACATGCCACCGAACGCGGCGATCGCCGGGTGGGCGTCGGTGACGAGTTCTTGGTAACGGTCCTTGTCGCTGAGTGCGAGGTCGACCGCCTCGATCGGCCCGAGCGACGCGCTGATCGCGACGATCACGACCGGGAAGACCAGTCGCATACCGAAGACGGCGATCAGGATGCCGATGGTGAGGAAGATCTTCTGCCAGAAGGCATTCATCTTCTTCAGGATTCCGGCGTTGACCACCGCGTTGTCGAACGACAGCGAGATCTCGAGGACGGAGAGGATCGCCACGATGCCGAAGGCGGTCCACCCCCCGAAGAGGACCGCTGCAACCAGGCCGAGCGCGGTGACCGCGAACGACCAGCCGAAGGTTTTCAGAACCACTGGCTACCCAATCCTGTGTGTACGGGGCTCCATCGCGCCGCACTCGGCTTTACGAAGACTTTGAAGCCGAAGTCTAGTCGGCCCCCCTCCCCACCCCACGGGGCCCCGACTTTTGCTCATATCGCGTTATGAGACGTTGACTCCGAAGTCCAGCGCGATGCCGCGCAGACCCGACGCGTACCCCTGTCCGACCGCCCGGAACTTCCACTCTCCCTGGTGGCGGTACACCTCGCCGAAGATCATGGCGGTCTCGGTGGAGGCGTCCTCGCTCAGGTCGTAGCGAGCGAGCTCCTGGCCGTCGGCCTGGTTCACGACGCGGATGAAGGCGTTGCTGACCTGGCCGAAGGTCTGGCCGCGCTCGTCGGCCATGTGGATGGAGACGGGAAAGACGATCTTGTCGCACCAGGCCGGCACCTTCGAGAGGTCGATCAGGAGCGACTCGTCGTCGCCGTCACCCTCACCGGTGAGGTTGTCCCCGGTGTGCTCCACCGAGCCGTCCGGACTCTTGAGCTGGTTGTAGAAGACGAACCACTCATCGCCCATGACCCGTCCGCCGGTGCACATCAGGGCGCTGGCGTCGAGGTCGAAGGGGGCTCCGGTGGTGGAGCGCGCGTCCCAGCCGAGCCCGATCATCACCTGAGTGAGGTTCGGTGCGGCCTTGGACAGGGAGACATTGCCTCCCTTGGCGAGCGTGACGCCCATATTGCTGGTCCTCCCCGCGTGATGCTTTTTGGTTGTCCTGCACATCCGGCGCCGCACCCAAACGGTACGGCGCCGGACTCAGCCAGTGGTGTCCTGGACGGTCACCCCTCGGATGGTGGCCTCAGACGTTCACACCGAAGTCCTGTGCGATGCCGCGCAGGCCCGAGGCGTAGCCCTGGCCGATGGCGCGGAACTTCCACTCCGCGCCGTGCCGGTACAGCTCGCCGAAGACCATCGCGGTCTCGGTGGACGCGTCCTCGCTGAGGTCGTAGCGCGCGATCTCGGCGCCGCCGGCCTGGTTGACGACGCGGATGAACGCGTTGCGCACCTGGCCGAAGGACTGCTGGCGGTTCTCGGCGTCGTAGATCGAGACCGGGAAGACGATCTTCTCGACGTCCGCCGGGACGCCCGCGAGGTTGACCTTGATCTGCTCGTCGTCGCCCTCGCCCTCACCGGTGAGGTTGTCGCCGGTGTGCTCGACGGAGCCGTCGGCGCTCTTGAGGTTGTTGAAGAAGACGAAGTTCGCGTCGCTGCCGACCTTGCCCTCCGGGTTCAGCAGCAGCGCGCTGGCGTCCAGGTCGAAGTCGGTGCCGGTCGTGGTGCGGACGTCCCACCCCAGACCGACGATGACCGCAGTGAGGCCCGGAGCCTCCTTGCTCAGTGATACGTTGCCGCCCTTGCTGAGGCTGACTCCCACGAGTCCTCCATTGGTTTCCAGGGGCGGGGAGCCCCGCCGTGCGTTTGATATCGGATCAACGAGTCGATCCTAGTTACGGGTTCCCGTACCTCGCAGGCCCTGGTGCCGAAGAATCACAGGTGTCGGTCACCGGAGGGACCGGACGGGATCACACGGGTCAGAGGGTGTCGAGCGCCTTGACGTACTCGTTCAGGTCACGGGCGTCCGGCAGCGCGTTGACGACCGTCCAGCGCACGACGCCCTCCTTGTCGATGACGAAGGTGCCGCGCACCGCGCAGCCCTTGTCCTCGGCGAAGACGCCGTAGGCGCGGCTGACCTCGCCGTGCGGCCAGAAGTCGCTGAGCAGCGGGTACTCCAGGCCCTCCTGCTCGGCGAAGACGCGCAGGGTGTGGATGGAGTCGTTGGAGACGGCGAGCACCTGGGTGTCGCGGTCGGAGAACTGCGGCAGGTTGTCGCGCACCTCGCACAGCTCGCCGGTGCACACGCCGGTGAAGGCGAAGGGGTAGAAGAGCAGGACGACGTTCTTGGAGCCACGGAAGTCGGAGAGCTTCACGGTGGCGCCGTGGTTGTCCTTGAGCTCGAAGTCGGGGGCCTTGTCGCCGACCTGGATCGCCATCGTCGTGGATGTCCTTTCGGTGGGGCTGTTCGGGTGGAACCCACCCTATGCAGCGACCACCCAGGCCCGTGCAGGAGGCCGGGCCGGGCTTTTCAGCCCGGCCCGGCACCGCCAGCGGCTACTACCGATTACTTCTTGGTCTTGGCGGCCTTGGGCGTCACCAGCCGACTGCCGCTCCAGTCCTTGCCGACGCTGACGCTCTTGGATGCCGACAGACCCGCCGTGGTCGCGGCTTCAGAGATGTCGCTGGGCTCCACGTAGCCGTCACGGCCGGTCTTCGGCGTCAGCAACAGGATCGCGCCGCCCTCTTCGATGTACGTGGTGGCGTCCACCAGCGCATCCGTCAGGTCGCCGTCCTCGTCGCGGAACCACAGCACCGCGGCATCGGCAACGTCGTCGTAGTCCTCGTCCACGAGTTCTGTGCCGGTGACTGACTCAATGGCCTCGCGGAGTTCCTGGTCTACGTCGTCGTCGTAGCCGATCTCCTGGACCACCTGCTCGGGCTGGAACCCCAGCCTCTCGGCAAGGGTCCGCTCCTCCGCGTGGTCCGCGGTCGCGCTCACGGGTTGCCTCCTGATCATGTCTTGGGAAATAACTCAGCCACGCGCGTGCGCGAAGCATTGGCCGTAGTCCACACGGGCGGGACGGATCGCGCAAGTACCCGGCCGTTCAGACCGCCGAAACGGTGACGATCCTGAACGTGTCACCGCAACTTCAGGCACACCATCATCGTCCCAAGGTGACGCACGCCACGCCAATCTGCCCCCTTTGGGCGTTTGGGAACCCTCAGCGGGTACTCCGCCGTTACCAGGACCCGGTTACCTCACAGTAGAGATGACGTTTGGCGCCCCTAGGTACACGATGGGGAGCGGTGCAGACGCCCAGAAACCCCAGAAACACAGCCCTCTGACAGGTAAGGAACAGCGTGGCTTCCGGATCCGATCGAAACCCGATCATCATTGGCGGCCTTCCGAGTCAGGTTCCTGACTTCGATCCCGAGGAAACCCAGGAGTGGCTCGATTCCCTCGATGCCGCCGTGGACGAGCGCGGCCGGGAGCGGGCCCGCTATCTGATGCTGCGGCTGATCGAGCGGGCCCGCGAGAAGCGCGTGGCCGTGCCCGAGATGCGCAGCACGGACTACGTCAACACGATCGCCACCAAGGACGAGCCGTTCTTCCCGGGCAACGAGGAGATCGAGCGCAAGATCCTCAACGCGACCCGGTGGAACGCCGCGGTCATGGTGTCCAGGGCCCAGCGCCCCGGCATCGGCGTCGGCGGCCACATCGCGACCTTCGCCTCCTCCGCCTCGCTCTACGACGTGGGCTTCAACCACTTCTTCCGAGGCAAGGACGAGGGCGACGGCGGCGACCAGGTCTTCTTCCAGGGACATGCCTCTCCGGGCATCTACGCGCGCGCGTTCCTGCTGGACCGGCTCAGCGAGCAGAACCTGGACGCGTTCCGCCAGGAGAAGTCGAAGGCGCCGTACGGGCTGTCCAGCTATCCGCACCCGCGGCTGATGCCGGGCTTCTGGGAGTTCCCGACCGTGTCGATGGGCCTCGGCCCGATCGGCGCGATCTACCAGGCGCGGATGAACCGCTACATGGAGGCGCGCGGCATCGCCGACACCTCCAAATCGCATGTGTGGGCGTTCCTGGGTGACGGCGAGATGGACGAGCCGGAGTCGCTCGGCCAGTTGTCCATCGCCGCCCGCGAGGGCTTGGACAACCTCACCTTCGTGGTCAACTGCAACCTGCAGCGCCTGGACGGCCCGGTGCGCGGCAACGGCAAGGTCATCCAGGAGCTGGAGTCGATCTTCCGGGGCGCCGGCTGGAACGTCATCAAGCTGATCTGGGACCGCACCTGGGACCCGCTGCTGGCGCAGGACCGCGACGGCGTGCTGGTCAACCGGATGAACACCACGCCGGACGGCCAGTTCCAGACGTACGCCACCGAGACCGGCGGCTACATCCGCGACCACTTCTTCGGTGACGACCACCGGCTGCGCGCGATGGTCGAGGGCATGACCGACGACCAGATCCTGCACCTGGGCCGCGGCGGTCACGACCACAAGAAGATCTACGCCGCCTATTCGGCCGCCCGGGCGCACAAGGGCCAGCCGACGGTGATCCTCGCCAAGACGATCAAGGGCTGGACGCTCGGCCCCAACTTCGAGGGCCGCAACGCCACGCACCAGATGAAGAAGCTGACGGTCGACGACCTGAAGCGCTTCCGCGACCGCCTGCACCTGCCGATCGCCGACAAGGACCTGGACAGCGGGCTCCCGCCGTACTACCACCCCGGGCGGGACTCCGAGGAGATCCAGTACATGCACGACCGCCGCAAGGGGCTCGGCGGTTACGTCCCGACGCGTGTGGTGCGCTCCAAGCCGCTGGCGCTGCCGGACGACAAGACGTACGCGACCGTGAAGAAGGGCTCGGGCCAGCAGTCCATCGCCACGACCATGGCGTTCGTACGGCTGCTCAAGGACCTCATGCGGGACAAGGAGATCGGCAGGCGGTTCGTGCTGATCGCGCCGGACGAGTACCGCACGTTCGGCATGGACTCGTTCTTCCCGAGCGCGAAGATCTACAACCCGCTGGGCCAGCAGTACGAGGCGGTCGACCGCGATCTGCTGCTCGCCTACAAGGAGTCGCCGCAGGGCCAGATGCTGCACGACGGCATCTCGGAGGCGGGCTGCACGGCCTCGCTGATCGCGGCGGGTTCGGCGTACGCCACGCACGGCGAGCCGCTGATCCCGGTCTACGTCTTCTACTCGATGTTCGGTTTCCAGCGCACCGGTGACCAGTTCTGGCAGATGTCGGACCAGCTGGCGCGCGGTTTCGTCCTGGGTGCGACCGCCGGCCGTACGACGCTGACCGGTGAGGGCCTGCAGCACGCCGACGGCCACTCGCAGCTGCTCGCCTCGACCAACCCGGGCTGTGTGTCGTACGACCCGGCGTTCGGCTACGAGATCGCGCACATCGTCAAGGACGGTCTGCGGCGGATGTACGGCGGCGACGCCGAGCACCCGCACGGCGAGGACGTCTTCTACTACCTCACCGTCTACAACGAGCCGATCCAGCACCCGGCCGAGCCGGAGAACGTCGACGTCGAGGGCATCCTCAAGGGCGTCTACCGCTTCAGCGAGGGCACGTCCGGGTCGATCCCCGCGCAGATCATCGCGTCCGGTGTGGCCGTCCCCTGGGCGATCGAGGCGCAGAAGATCCTCGCCGAGGAGTGGAACGTCAAGGCCGACGTCTGGTCGGCGACCTCCTGGAACGAGCTGCGGCGCGAGGCCGTGGAGTGCGAGGAGCACAACCTGCTGCATCCGGAGGAGGAGCAGCGGGTGCCGTGGGTGACGCGCAAGCTCAGCGGCGCCGAGGGCCCGTTCGTGGCCGTCTCCGACTGGATGCGGTCGGTGCCGGACCAGATCGCCCGGTGGGTGCCGGGGACGTACCAGTCGCTGGGTGCGGACGGGTTCGGGTTCGCGGACACCCGCGGTGCCGCCCGCCGCTTCTTCCACATCGACGCGCAGTCGGTGGTCGTCGGGGTGCTGACCGAGCTGGCGAAGGAGGGCAAGGTGGACCGGTCGGTGCTGAAGCAGGCGATCGACCGTTACCAGCTGCTCGATGTGTCGGCTGCGGACCCGGGTGCCGCCGGAGGCGACGCCTAGCGTCGGCGACGTCCGGCAAGGGCTGTGCAGGGGTGGTGTGCCCGTGGGTGACCTGCGGGATACACCGCCCCTTCACATTTCCTACGATGCGCCCATGAAGCAACCGCCCGCGCAAGCCCGTTGGGAACGGCTCACCCAGCGGCCCCTGTTCGCTCTGGCCCTGGCGTTCGCCGTGGCCTATGCCGTGCCGATCGTCGAGCCGGACGCGAGCGGTGAGGTGGTGTCCGCGTGTCTCGCGGTGGAGTGGGTGGTGTGGGGCGCGTTCGCGCTGGACTACGTCGTACGGCTCGCTCTCGCCGAGCGGCGGGTGGAGTTCGTACGGAGCCACTGGCTCGATCTGTTCGCGGTCGCCCTGCCGCTGGTCCAGCCGCTGCGGCTGCTGCGGCTCGTGGCCACGCTGCTGCTCGTCGGACAACGAGCCCGGATGGCCTCGCAGGTGCGGCTGACGACCTACGTCGCCGGGTCGGTGGTCGGGCTGCTGATGTTCGGGTCGCTGGCCGTGCTGTCGGTGGAGCGGGATTCGCCGGACGGGAACATCAAGACGCTGGGTGACGCGGTGTGGTGGTCCTTTACGACCATGACGACCGTGGGGTACGGGGATCACGCGCCGACCACGGGGGTGGGGCGGATGCTCGCGGTGGGGTTGATGCTGTCCGGGATCGCCTTGCTGGGTGTGGTGACCGCGAACATCGCCGCGTGGTTCATAGCCCGGTTCGAGATGGACGACGTGGAGGAGCGGCGGCAGACGGAGGCCATCCGGCGGCTGACGGAGGAGGTGCGGGCGTTGCGGGCCGAGGTCGCGTCGTTGTCGGGGGCGACGGTGCCGGGGCAGGTCCGGAAGGAACAGCCTCGTTAGCTGGTTGCCCGCGGCTTGGCGGACCCGGGCGCCCGCGGCCGGCGGCCGGCGCTGCAGCGCCCCAACGGGCGCGGAGAACTGCGCGATCAGCCCTCACCACCCGCAACCGCCATCGAACCGCAGGTCCCGAGCTCCCGGGCGGTCTGTCAGAACAGGCCGTTGCCCGGTGTCGCCGTCCCCGCCAGCCAGATGATGGCCAGCAGGGTGTCGATCGCACCCAGGACCACCGCGATCAGCGCGGGGACAGGACGGGCTCCGGACCAACTGCGGCCCATCGCCAGCCATCCACAGGCGATCGCCACGGGACCCAGGATGATGCCCAGTACGAAGAACCCGGCAACCGCGCAGACGGCTCCGATGATGCCCAGCGTCGCGCGATCCGGCCCGGTCCGTGACCACGTCCGGCCACGTGAGCGGGGGTACCTGCGCGTTCGGTGTCCGAAGCCCGCCATAGTCAACTCAACTCCCAGAACCTTTCGGTCGGTTGGGTTCGTTGAATCGAGTACCCCGCGTGCGGGCTCTAATCCTCCGGTTGTTCCGGGCCGTCGGCGCGCTGTCCCCCTCCGGCAGCGCGCCGCAGCCCAGCTCGCCCTCCTCGTCGTACGAACTTGCCCGAGGAACATGCCGTACGGAGGGCTCCACCCAATCTGACCTGCGGCGCATGCCGGATGGGAGGGATCTTTAGCGAAGTCACCCTGATAGGGGAACTCCGGCCGCGGATCCCTCCGTTGGCCTGCGGCGCGTCAGATGTGCCCCGCGCCCGCGCCCGCCTGCGCGTTCTCGCCCCGCTTGGTGAGGAAGGCGACGAAGACGGCGACGACCGCCACGCCCGCGGCGACCAGGGACGCCAGGCTCATGCCCGAGATGAACGTGTCGTGCGCCACGCCCTCGATCTTCGCGGCGATGGCGTCCGGCGTGCCCGGGGCCAGCGGTGCCACGCCGACCTGGACCGCCTCGGAGGCCTGGGCCTCCTGGGTCTCGGTGAGCGGCGGCAGGCCCGCGGACGTCCAGTTGCCGGCGAGGTCGCTGTCGACCTTGGAGGCCATGACGGCGCCCAGGACGGCCGTACCGAGGCTGCCGCCGATCTGCATGGCGGCCTGCTGGAGACCGCCGGCGACGCCGGACAGCTCCATGGGCGCGTTGCCGACGATGACCTCGGTGGCGCCCACCATGACCGGGGCGAGGCCGAGGCCGAGAAGGGCGAACCAGACGGACATCACGGCGCTGCCGGTGTCCGTGTCCAGCGTGGACATGCCGTACATGGCGATCGCGGTGGCCGCCATGCCGCCCGCCAGCGGGATCCGCGGGCCCAGCTTGGTGATCATCGCGCCCGCGAGCGGGGAGCCGACGATCATCATGCCGGTGAGGGGCAGGAGGTGCAGGCCCGCGTCGATCGGGCTCATGCCGTGGACGTTCTGGAGGTAGAACGTCACGAAGAACAGGCCGCCCATGAAGGCGATGGCCATCAGCACCATCAGGACGACACCGGCGGACAGCGGGACGGACCGGAACAGCGCCAGCGGGATCAGCGGCTCCTTCACCTTCGTCTCCCAGAAGGCGAAGAGCGCGAAGCCCAGGACCGACGCGGCTATGAACGCCCACGTCTTGCCGTCGCCCCAGCCCCACTCCGGGGCCTTGATCAGGGCCCAGACCAGGCAGAACATCGCGGCCGACAGCAGGGCGATGCCCAGGATGTCGAAGGAGCGCGGGGCGTTCTCGGCGCGGTGGTCGAGCAGGATCATCACGCCGAGGACGACGGCGAGGATGCCGACCGGCACGTTGATGAAGAACACCGACTGCCAGTTGACGTGCTCGACGAGGACGCCGCCGAGGATCGGGCCGCCCGCGGTGGAGGCGCCGATGACCATGCCCCAGATGCCGATGGCCATGTTGAGCTTCTCGGCCGGGAAGGTGGCCCGCAGCAGGCCGAGCGCGGCCGGCATCAGCAGCGCGCCGAACAGGCCCTGGAAGACGCGGAAGGTGACGACCAGCGCGATGCTGTCCGACATGCCGATGGCGCCGGAGGCGGCGGCGAAGCCGACCACGCCGATCAGGAAGGTCTGGCGGTGCCCGAAGCGGTCGCCGAGCTTGCCGGCGGTGATCAGGGAGACCGCGAGGGCGAGGAAGTATCCGTTGGTGATCCACTGGACCTGGGCGAAGGTGGCGCCGAGGTCCTTCTGGATGGCCGGGTTGGCGATGGCCACGATGGTGCCGTCGAGGGCCACCATCATGACCCCCACTGCGACGGTGATGAGAGTGAACCAAGGGTGCCCGCGCAGCCCCTTGGCCGGCGTCGCGTCCGACGGGCCCGCCGGCGCCTTGTCCCCCGACCCCGTCGTGTCGATGGTGGTCTGACTAGTCATGCGTTCGAGGCTAGTGACAGCCTCTGACAATTGACAAACCAATTCACAAGTCGGTAACTGACAGACATGGAAACACTGCGCGAACGCAAGAAGCAGCGCACCCGGGAAGCACTGCTGCGTACTGCGCTGGAGCTCTTCATCACCCAGGGATACGAGCGCACCACCGTCGATGACATCGCCGATGCCGTCGATGTGTCGCAGCGCACGTTCTTCCGCTACTTCGCCGGCAAGGAGGAGGCGGCCCTCGCCCTGGAGGGGATGACGGTGGCGCACTTCTTGGAGGCGGTGCGCGAGCGTCCGCCGCACGAGGCACCCATGGAGGCGCTGCGGCAGGCCGTACTGGAGGGCTGGGACACGCTCAACGACGTGATCGAGGCCGTCGTACCCGTCGAGCTGTATCTGCGCATGCACAAGGTGATCGAGTCGACGCCCGCCCTGCTCGCCACCCATCTGCGGCGCTCGGTGGAGGCCGAGGAGGCGATCGCGCTCATCCTCGCCGAGCGCGAGGGGGTCGACCTGGACACCGATCCGCGACCGCGGCTCGCGGTGGCCGTCTTCGGCGGGGTGATGCGGCTGACGGAGCGTCAGTGGAGCACGGGCGGGGACTTCAGCCTGGACGCCATGCGGACATTGACCATCTCATATCTCGAACAGGTGGGCCCGGCACTCAGCGAGAGCTGGCGAACACGCTGAGGTCATCGGCCTGTTAAAGCCGCCTTGATCGAAACGTGATACCCGTCACTCGGTTAACGCGAGACCCTCTCGTTCTCCTAGTGTGTCCTTCCAGTGACTTCCTTCGACACGTCCCCGCAACTGAACGTCTGGCGCGCACTGCTCGCTCTGGCCGTGGTGTTCGTGATGCTGGCGACCACCGGCTGGACCGCCCTGCGGCACCATCGCAGCGCCTCGCCGCTCGAGGCGTCGCTCAGCGCCTGGGAGCACGGCAGCATCGCCGGACGCCGGTTGCCGGACACGGACTCCTCCCCCACCCGGCTCGCCCGTTTCTTCGCCTCGCTCACCGCACCGCAGCGCAGCAGCCTCGCGCACCGCTATCCGCTCGCCGTCGGCAATATGAACGGCGCCCCCGTCGAGCTGCGCTACAGCGCCAACCGCATCGCGCTCGGCCAGGCGCGCAAGGTCGAGCAGAAACGCATGCACGACGCCGGGCTCACGCCGGACGGGCAGCGTGAGGCGGGCCGCCGCATGCAGCGCTTCGAGTCGATGATGCAGGCGGACCGGCACATCCTCGCCTTCGACCCGGAGGGCTCCGGGCGGGCCGCGGAGGTGTTCGGCGACCTGACGAAGGCCGAGCGGATCTCGGTCGTCGTCCCCGGCGTCGACACCGACCTGCTGACCTTCCAGCGCACCAGCCGCAGGTACTCGGCGCCGGTCGGCATGGCGCAATCCCTGTACGCGGCCGAGCGCGAGGTGAGCCCCTCGACGCGTACGGCCGTGATCGCCTGGGCCGACTACACGACGCCGAGCGGGCTCGGCATCGACTCGGCGACGGCGATGCGCGCCGCGAACGGGGCCATCCGCCTGAACGCGCTGGTGCGGGCCCTGCCCGGCGCGTCGCCGGTCTCCCTGTTCTGCCACAGCTACGGCTCGGTGCTGTGCGGGCTCGCCGCGCCGACGCTGCCGGGACGGGTGGTCGACATAGCGGTGGCCGGCTCCCCCGGCATGCGGGTCGCGAAGGCCTCCCAGCTGCGTACGTCCGCGCATGTGTGGGCGATGCGGGACGCGGACGACTGGGTGCAGGACGTGCCGTATCTCGAGCTCGGCGGGCTGGGACACGGGGAGGACCCGGTGTCGGCGGTGTTCGGCGCGCGGGTGCTGTCGGCGCGGGAGGCGAAGGGGCACGCCGGCTATTTCGAGCCGGGCACGGACAGCGTGCTGAACTTCGCCGAGATCGGGGTTGGCGCGTACGAAGCGGTGCGGTGTGCCGACGATGCCGAGGCCTGTCGGGCGGGTTTGTCCGACACCGCGTCGGCCGGACGCGCGTAGAAGCGCAGGAATTGCGGGTTGCGCGGGGTGGCGACGGAGGAGCACGTGCCGCATACGATGAGCCGCATGGGTGACGTACTGGCCGGATTTCATGCCGCCTGGGAGTTCGAGTCCGACTCCGTGCTCATCCGTTACGAACGGGGGATTCGAACACCCAAGCTCTTTCAGAGCCTCGGGGAACGCCGTGTCCCGCTGGAGGCGATCGCCGGGGTGACGCCGGCGCCGGGCAAGCGCGGGACCGTGGCCCTGCGCATCGAGCTGCGGCCTGGCGCCGATCCGTTGCTGGAGGCCGCGGCCGGGCAGTTGAAGGACGGCAGCGATCCGTATCGGCTGGTGCTGCCGGCCGACAAGGAGACGCTGGCCGAGTACTACGCCGACGAGTTGCGGGCGCAGTTGACGGAGACCGGGCCCGCCGAGGAGTTCCTCGTGGCCGCGCCCGAAGTGCCGTTGCAGTTCAAGGCGTACGACGGGAAGGCGTCCTTCGACGGGGAGACCGTCCGGTTCCGGTGGTTCTGGACGGGGGCGTCCTCGGCGAAGTGGAAGGCCGGGGACCAGCGCTTTCCGGTGGGCGAGTTGAGCGGGGTCGAGTGGCGGTCGCCGGAGGTGTTCGAGGGGCATCTACGGCTGCTGCGGCGTGACTGCGCCGACGCGCAGCCCGCGCAGGCCGATCAGGATCCGGCGGCCGTGGTGTTCGGGCTGGGGTATGGGCCCGTGCACGAGTCCTTGCCGTTCGCTGCGGCGGTGTTGGCGGCGGTGCGGGATCGCTCCGCGGGGGTGGCGGCTGTCCCGGCTGCGGCTGCGCCGCGCCGGGATCCCGCCGATATCGCCGAGCGGATTCGTCACCTGGGGGAACTGCATCAGGCGGGGCTGGTGACGGATGAGGAGTTCTCGGTGAAGAAGGCCGAGTTGTTGGCAGAGCTTTAGGACCAAGCATCTGCCGGGTGCGGTTGTCAGTTGGCTGCGGGCCGGTTGTGGTTGATCGCGCAGTTCCCCGGGCCCCTGGGGGTTGCGGTTTCCCGGCGCCGGCAGGGCGCGGTCTTACTCCCTCCCCGCCGACGCGAACCGCATGTCCGCGTACCTGTCGCCTGCCACCTTCGCCGCGATCGGCTCCAGCAGCTCCATGTCCTCCTCACCCAGCACGATCCGCGTAGCCGCCACGTTCTCCTCCACCCGCGTCGGCTTGCGTGTGCCCGGGATCGGGATGACCGGGAGGCCGTGCAGTGCCATCTGCTGCTGGACCCACGCCAGGGCGATCTGGCCCAGGGAAGCGCCGTGCGCCTCGGCCACCGTGCGGATCGGCTCCAGCAGGGCGGCGTTGGCGGCCGCGTTGTCGCCCGTGAAGCGGGGCTGCTGGCGGCGGAAGTCGCCGGAGGTGAGGTCCTCGGCCTTGGCGAAGGAGCCGGTGAGGAAGCCTCGGCCCAGGGGAGAGTACGGGACCAGGGCCACGCCGAGTTCGCGGGCCGCGGGGACCACCTTGGCCTCGATGTCACGGCTGAAGAGCGACCACTCGGACTGGACGGCCGCGATCGGGTGCACGGTCTGCGCGGCGCGCAGTTCGTCCGCCGTCACCTCGCTCAGGCCCAGGTGCTTGACCTTGCCCTCGCGGACCAACTCGGCCATGACGCCGACGGTCTCCTCGATGGGGACGTTCACATCCCGGCGGTGCATGTAGTAGAGGTCGATCGCGTCGACGTCCAGGCGCTTCAGGCTCGCCTCGATGCACTGGCGTATGTAGGGCGTGTCGTTGCGGATGATCCGCTTCGTCGGGTCGTCCGGGTCGATCGCCAGGGCGAACTTCGTGGCGATGACGACCTCGTCGCGGTGCGCCTTGAAGAACGGGGAGAGAAACTTCTCGTTCTCGCCCGCGCCGTACGCGTCCGCCGTGTCGTACAGCGTGACGCCCAGTTCCAGCGCCCGTTCCAGGGTCGCCCTGGACTCGCCCGCGTCCGAGGGGCCGTACGCGAAGCTCATGCCCATGCAGCCGAGGCCCTGGACACCCACCTCGGGGCCCGCCGCGCCGAGTCGTGCCGTCGCGATCCCGTTGTCCGTCATCCGGCCTTCTCCACCTTCTCCGTCTTGTCCTGCTCGTACAGACGCCCCGCGTCCGCGTAGAAACTGATCTTCCGGTCGAGTACGGCCAGCGTGTCCTGGAGCTCGGTGATCCGGGCGAGGACGTCGCGGCGGGTCGTCTCCAGCAGCTCGAAGCGCTCGCCGAACGTGTGGTCGCCCTCGCGCACCAGCTCGGCGTACCGGACCATGTCGGCGACCGGCATGCCGGTCAGCCGCAGCTTGCCGACGAGGTCGAGCCAGTCCAGGTCGCGGTTGCTGTAGCGGCGCTGACCCGTGTGCGAGCGGTCGATGTGCGGCATGAGGCCGATCCGCTCGTACCAGCGCAGGGTGTGGGCCGTCAGACCGGTGAAGGCGACGACCTCGCTGATCGTGTAGCTGTCCTGGCCTTCCGGGCGCCGGTGCGGATGCGGCGGAGCGGCACAGCTGTCGGTCCTGGTACTTGTGGTCTCCATCACCGTCATGCCCTCCACGCTATGACCTTGGAGTGCGCTCCAAGCAAGCGGAAACGGTAAGAAATGCACGGGACATGGCGTGATCGTCGTGGCCGGCGCTCCACCGGCTGTTTCGATATGCGCTCCCATACCGCCGCGCGCCCCTTGGGGCGCTGCCGAACCGCTCGCTGTACGCGTCGCTGCGCTTCACGCGGGACAGGCACCCCTACATGCGGCTGTGCCCGTGAGCGGCTTAGGCTCACAGGCATGTCCTTGCAGAGCCTCGCGCTGATCGAGAACTGGCCGGTTCCCACCGCCGCCGCAGGTGTCGTACGAGCCGACGGCACGGTCCTCGGGACCCACGGCCCCGTCGGGCACCGCTTCCCCCTCGCTTCGGTCACCAAGCCGCTGGCCGCCTACGCGGTGCTGGTCGCCTACGAGGAGGGGGCCGTCGAACTGGACGAGCCGGCCGGGCCGGAGGGCTCGACGGTGCGACATCTGCTCGCGCACACCTCGGGGCTGGCCTTCGACGAGCACCGGGTGACGGCACCGGCCGGGGAGCGGCGGCTGTACTCCAACGCCGGGTTCGAGCAGCTCGGGGACCACATCGCCAAGGCGACGGACATCCCGTTCGCGGAGTATCTGCGGCAGGCGGTGCTGGAGCCACTGGGCATGACGGCCACCTCGCTGGAGGGCTCTCCTGCCAAGGACGGGGTGTCGACCGTCGAGGATCTGCTGCGGTTCGCGGCGGAGGTGCAGGCGCCGCGGCTGCTGGACCCGCGGACCGTCGCCGAGGCGATGACCGTGCAGTACCCGGGGACGAAGGGCGTACTGCCGGGGTACGGACACCAGAACCCGAACGACTGGGGGCTCGGCTTCGAGATCCGGGACGGCAAGTCACCGCACTGGACGGGCTCTTCGTCCTCGCCGCGCACCTTCGGGCACTTCGGGCAGTCGGGTACGTTCCTGTGGATCGACCCGGATGCGGGGGCCGCCTGCGTCGCGCTGACGGACCGGGCGTTCGGGCCGTGGGCGGTCGAGGCGTGGCCGGGGTTCACGGACGCGGTGCGCGCCCAGCTGTAGCCCGGCCCGCCCGAGGGGTGGACGCCACCCGAACCACTCCGTCACCTCGGCATCACGCCTGAGCGGCCGACGGCGCCATCTCCCAGATCAGCAGCTCCGCCGCGCTCACGCCCACCGCCTCCACGCCCTCGGCGTCCATGACCCGCACCGCGTCACCGGCGGTCAACTCCTCACCGTCCAGGCGCACTTCACCGCGCACGACATGCACGTAGACATACGCCCCGTCCGGCACCGCCGACCGCTCCCCCGCCTCCAGCCGCCGCACATGGAGCATCGCGCCCGCCTCCGGGACGGCGTACGGCGTCGAGTCCGCGATGCCGTGGACGATCTCGTACGACGGGTCGCCGCCCGGCGTCAGAGGGGCCAGCCAGGTCTGGATGAAGGTGAGGGGGGTGTCGCCGTCGTTGCGCTCCACGTGCCGTACGCCACCCGCCGAGCTGAGCCGCTGGACGTCCCCGGGGCCGACCCGGGTCTCGTGGCCGGTGGAGTCGCGGTGGGTCAGCTCGCCCTCGACCACCCACGTCACGATCTCGGTGTGGCTGTGGGGGTGCTCGTCGAAGCCGGCGCCGGGGGCGAGCCGCTCCTCGTTGCAGGCGATCATCGCACCGAAGCGGAGGTTGTCGGGGTCGTAGTGCGGGCCGAAGGAGAAGGCGTGGCGTGACTCGATGCCCGCTGCCGGATCCCCTCCGGGGTAGCGCTGCGCGGCGCGCCGTACGTCCATCACAGCACCCACGGTAGCCCTGCCGACCAGCCCGCACCGACGCCGGGCAAGTGCCCACCCACCTGCACGGGGCCGACGACACCGGCCGCGAGGGAGCCGGAGGGGCTGGAGCGCCCCGCAGGCGACCGAGCCGAACATTCGGCACACCAGCCGCAAAAGGCACCGCACAGCCCACCGAGCCGTCAAGCGCGCACCCTCTGGCACGCAGTCCCGTCCCGATAAGGCAGTCTTGTCCCCGTGCCCGAACCCGTATCCCGTAAGTCCCAAGCCGCCGCGCACGAGATCCATTCCCACTCCGCGACCCTGAAGCGGCTCGAGAAGTCCTCCGGTTCGCTCGCCGCGCAGGCCATCGCGCGGATGGACGAGACGCTGCCGTGGTACCGGGCCATGCCACCGGAGAACCGTTCCTGGATCGGTCTCGTCGCCCAGGCCGGTATCGCCGCCTTCACCGAGTGGTTCCGGCGGCCCGACGCGCCCCAGGCCATCTCCACCGACGTCTTCGGTACCGCGCCCCGGGAGCTGACCCGCGCGATCACGCTGCGGCAGACCGTCGAGATGGTGCGCACGACCATCGAGGTCATGGAGTCGGCCATCGACGAGGTGGCGGCGCCGGGCGACGAGAGCGTGCTGCGGGAAGCGCTGCTGGTGTACGCCCGGGAGATCGCCTTCGCCACCGCCCAGGTCTACGCCCAGGCCGCCGAGGCACGCGGTGCGTGGGACGCCCGCCTGGAGTCGCTCGTCGTCAACGCCGTGCTGAGCGGCGAGGCCGACGAGGGGGCCGTGTCGCGGGCCGCCGCGCTCGGGTGGAACTCGCCGGAGCATGTGTGTGTGGTGCTCGGGACGGCGCCCGACGGGGACAGTGAGCTGACCGTCGAGGCCATCCGGCGGGCCGCCCGGCACGCCAAGCTGCAGGTGCTGACCGGGGTGCTCGGGGACCGGCTGGTCGTCATCGCCGGCGGCAGTGACAATCCGATCGCCGTCGCCAAGTCGCTGATCGGGCCGTATGCCGCCGGGCCGGTCGTCGCGGGGCCCGTCGTACCCGATCTGCTCGCCGCCACGCGGTCCGCGCAGGCCGCGGCCGCAGGGCTGAAAGCCTGTACGGCGTGGCAGGACGCCCCGCGTCCGGTGCTCGCCGACGATCTGCTTCCGGAGCGTGCCATCGCGGGTGATCCGAGTGCGCGCGAGCAGTTGGTGGAGGAGATCTACAGACCACTGGAGGAGGCCGGGTCGGCCCTACTGGAGACGCTCTCCGTCTATCTCGAACAGGCGAGCAGTCTGGAGGGGGCGGCGCGGATGCTCTTCGTGCATCCCAACACCGTGCGCTACCGGCTTCGACGTGTGACTGACGTCACCGGCTGGTCGCCGTCCGATGTACGCTCCGCGTTCACTTTGCGCATCGCGCTGATCCTGGGGCGTCTGGCCGACGGCGATCTCCAGCTCTAGGCTTTTGTCGGGGGCCCACAAAACCCCCTCGTGTTCTTCGTCCTTGTCCCCACGGGCGGCTGTGGCCGTCCCCAAGAGAGAGTGTGAGAGTGCTCGTACTCGTCGCTCCCGGCCAGGGCGCCCAGACGCCCGGCTTCCTGACCCCCTGGCTCGAACTCCCCGGTGTCCGCGGTGCCATCGAGGCATGGTCCGACGCCGTGCAGCTCGACCTCGTCCGTTACGGCACCGAGGGCGACGCGGAGGAGATCCGCGACACCGCGGTGGCGCAGCCGCTGTTGGTGGCGGCCGGCCTGGCCTCCGCCTACATGCTCTTCGACGACCCCGCGGACCTGCCCCGCAAGGTCGGCGCGATCGCCGGACACAGCGTCGGCGAGCTGACCGCCGCCGGCCTGGCCGGGGTGCTCTCCGACGAGGAGACCGTCCGGCTCGTCCGCACCCGTGGTCTGGGCATGGCGGAGGCCGCCGCGATCACCGAGACCGGCATGTCGGCGCTGCTCGGCGGCGACCCGGAGGTCTCCGTCGCACATCTGGAGAAGCTGGGCCTGACCCCGGCGAACATCAACGGCGCCGGCCAGATCGTGGCCGCGGGCACCATGGAGCAGCTCGCCGCGCTGAACGAGGACAAGCCGGAGGGTGTGCGCAAGGTCGTCCCGCTGAAGGTCGCCGGCGCCTTCCACACGCACCACATGGGCCCCGCCGTCGAGAAGCTGGCCGAGGCCGCCAAGGAGCTCGTCCCCGCCGACCCGAAGCTCACCTACGTCTCCAACAAGGACGGCAAGGCGGTCGCCACCGGTGCCGAGGTGCTGGAGCGTCTCGTCGGGCAGGTCGCCAACCCGGTCCGCTGGGACCTGTGCATGGAGACCTTCAAGGAGCTCGGCGTCACGGCCCTGATCGAGGTGTGCCCGGGCGGCACGCTGACCGGTCTGGCCAAGCGCGCGCTGCCGGGTGTGAAGACCCTGGCGCTGAAGACCCCCGACGACCTGGACGCGGCTCGCGAGCTCATCGCAGAGCACAGTGCCTGACAAGGAGCCCTAGAGCATGGCGAAGCTGAAGCCCAGCAAGGGTGCCCCGTACGCGCGCATCCTCGGTGTCGGCGGCTACCGCCCGACCCGGGTCGTGCCCAACGAGGTGATCCTCGAGACGATCGACTCGTCCGACGAGTGGATCCGTTCGCGCTCCGGCATCGAGACACGGCACTGGGCCAACGACGAGGAGACCGTCGCCGCGATGTCGATCGAGGCGTCCGGCAAGGCGATCGCCGACGCCGGGATCTCCGCCGAGCAGATCGGCGGCGTGATCGTCTCGACCGTCTCGCACTTCAAGCAGACCCCGGCCGTCGCCACCGAGATCGCCGACAAGCTCGGCACGAACAAGGCCGCCGCCTTCGACATCTCGGCCGGCTGCGCTGGCTTCGGCTACGCCCTCACCCTCGCCAAGGGCATGATCGTCGAGGGTTCCGCCGAGTACGTCCTCGTCATCGGCGTCGAGCGGCTGTCCGACCTGACCGACCTGGAGGACCGGGCGACGGCCTTCCTGTTCGGCGACGGCGCCGGCGCGGTCGTCGTGGGCCCGTCCAAGGAGCCGGCGATCGGCCCCACCGTCTGGGGCTCCGAGGGCGACAAGTCCGAGACGATCAAGCAGACCGTGCCGTGGACGGACTACCGCACCGGCGAGGTCGACAAGTTCCCTGCGATCACGCAGGAGGGCCAGGCGGTGTTCCGCTGGGCCGTGTTCGAGATGGCGAAGGTCGCCCAGCAGGCGCTGGACGCGGCCGGGATCACCCCGGACGAACTGGACGTCTTCATTCCGCACCAGGCCAACGAGCGGATCATCGACTCGATGGTGAAGACTCTCAAGCTGCCGGAGCACGTCACGGTCGCCCGCGACGTGCGCACCACCGGCAACACCTCGGCCGCCTCGATCCCGCTCGCGATGGAGCGGCTCCTGGCGACCGGCGAGGCGAAGAGCGGCGACACCGCACTAGTCATCGGATTCGGGGCGGGTCTCGTTTACGCCGCCACGGTCGTTACTCTCCCCTAGGCACTCCGTGCCGGATCATGCGAACCGGCACGGGAAACGCACCACCTGCCGCTGCCGCGGCGGGCGCCAAACCCTCAGAACAACAACGAAGGAGCGCCAAGATGGCCGCCACTCAGGAAGAGATCGTCGCCGGTCTCGCCGACATCGTGAACGAGATCGCCGGCATCCCGGTTGAGGACGTCCAGCTGGACAAGTCCTTCACCGACGACCTGGACGTCGACTCGCTGTCCATGGTCGAGGTCGTCGTCGCCGCCGAAGAGCGCTTCGACGTCAAGATCCCGGACGAGGACGTCAAGAACCTCAAGACGGTCGGCGACGCGACCGACTACATCCTCAAGCACCAGGGCTGATCCACCGATCAGGCCTTAGGGCTGACTGCCCCGCCACCCGGCGGTGGCGCCGCTGAATCCCCATTCCGTTGGAGAAAGAATTCCCGTGAGCCCGACCAATCGCACCGTGGTCGTCACCGGTATCGGCGCAACCACACCGCTGGGTGGCGACGCAGCCTCTACCTGGGAGGGCCTGATCGCCGGACGTTCCGGCGTCAAGCCCCTGGAGCAGGACTGGGCCGCCGAGCAGGCGGTCCGTATCGCCGCGCCGGTCGCCGTGGAGCCGACCGAGGTCATCCCGCGGCCGCAGGCCCGCCGACTGGACCGCTCGGCGCAGTTCGCGCTGATCGCCGCCCAGGAGGCCTGGAAGGACGCCGGCTTCGAGGCGAAGGCCGGCGACGACGCGAGCGTCGACCCGGACCGCCTCGGTGCCGTCATCGCCTCCGGCATCGGTGGCGTGACGACGCTGCTCGACCAGTACGACGTGCTCAAGGAGAAGGGCGTCCGCCGCGTCTCCCCGCACACCGTCCCCATGCTGATGCCGAACAGCCCCTCCGCCAACGTGGGTCTGGCCGTGGGCGCCCGGGCGGGCGTGCACACGCCGGTCTCCGCGTGTGCGTCGGGTGCCGAGGCCATCGGCTACGCCATCGAGATGATCCGTACCGGCCGTGCCGACATCGTCGTCGCGGGTGGCACGGAGGCGGCGATCCACCCGCTGCCCATCGCCGCGTTCGGCAACATGATGGCGATGTCCAAGAACAACGACGACCCGCAGGGCGCGTCGCGTCCGTACGACGTCGCCCGCGACGGCTTCGTCCTCGGCGAGGGCGCCGGTGTGATCGTCCTGGAGTCCGCCGAGCACGCCGCGAAGCGCGGGGCCCGCGTGTACGCCGAGGCCGTCGGGCAGGGCATCTCCGCCGACAGCCACGACATCGTGCAGCCCGAGCCGGAAGGACGTGGCATCAGCCACGCCCTGCAGAACCTGCTCGACCGGACGGATCTCGACCCGGCGGAGATCGTGCACGTCAACGCACACGCGACGTCCACGCCGGCCGGTGACATCGCCGAGTTGAAGGCGCTGCGGAAGGTGTTCGGTGACGATGCCGACCACATGGCGGTGTCGGCTACGAAGTCGATGACCGGGCATCTGCTGGGTGGTGCGGGTGGTGTGGAGACCGTGGCCACCGTGCTCGCGCTGTACAACCGGATCGCTCCGCCGACCATCAACATCGAGAACCTGGACCCGGAGGCCGAGGCGAATGCCGACGTCGTCCGTGGTGAGGCGCGCAAGCTGCCCGTCGAGGGCCGGATCGCCGCGCTGAACGACTCGTTCGGGTTCGGCGGTCACAACGTGGTGCTGGCGTTCAGGACCATCTGAGAAGCGTCCATACGTACGTGTGGGGCCCCCACCTCGAAAGGTGGGGGCCCTTCACGTGTTCAAGTCACCTGGTCCGGCTTCAGACCACCTGGTGCAACCAGCGCACCGGCGCTCCCTCACCCGCGTACCTGAAAGGCTCCAACTCGTCGTCCCACGGCTTGCCGAGCAGCTTCGCGATCTCCCCCTCCAGATCCGTCTCGCCGCGCTGGGAGCGGGCCAGGGCGGCGCGCAGGCGGTCCTCAGGGATGAGGATGTCGCCGTGGATGCCGGTGACGGCGTGGAAGATGCCCAGGTCGGGGGTGCAGCTGTAGCGCTCGCCCTCGGCGGTGGGGCAGGGCTCGGCGGTGACCTCGAAGCGCAGGAGGTGCCAGCCGCGCAGGGCCGACGCCAGCTTGGAGGCGGTGCCTGCCTCGCCCTGCCAGGAGAACTCCGAGCGCCAGGTGCCGGGCGCGGCGGGCTGCCGGATCCAGTCGAGGTTGACGCGGGTGCCGAGCACGCCGGCGACGGCCCACTCGACGTGCGGGCACAGCGCGCGCGGCGCGGAGTGCACGTACAGAACTCCACGTGTCGTCACCGGGACCTCCGGGCAGAGCGGACATCTTGCGAACTGGCGGACGGCAGTGGCCGGGGCGGCCACGTTGATGGCGAGGCTACCGTGCTGCGGCGCAAGGAGTGTGACGTACCGTCGGTCCCGGTGCCGCGAAACGCCCGCCATTCACCCGCCAGGACGCTTGTACGGGTGTGAGCCGTTGCATGAGACGGGCGGGAACCCTCGTGCGTTGTTATGGGTTGGAAACCATGACGGGGTCGAGCGAGGGAATGGACCAGGGCATGCGGAAGCGACGGCACGTTGCGCGCGCTGTCTTCGCCGCCGTGACCGCGGCTGTGCTGGGCGCCGCCGGCTGTGATGCCGTGGGCGGCAACTCCCCGGCACCGTCCGGGACCGGCGCGCAGAGCGCGCGTCCGTCGCCGAAGCCGACTCCGGCGTGGGACCGCAGCCCTGCCTCGATCGCGGCGGTGGGCGACTCCATCACGACCGGTTTCGACGCGTGTGCGGTCCTGGCGGACTGCCCCGAGGTCTCGTGGGCGACCGGCGGCAGTGCGCAGGTCGACAGTCTCGCCGTACGACTGCTGGGGAAGGCGAAGGCGGCCGAGCGGAGCTGGAACTACGCGGTCACCGGGGCGCGTATGGCGGACATGGCCGGTCAGATGAGCCGGGCCGTGGCGCGCAAGCCGGAGCTCGTCACGGTGATGGCGGGGGCGAACGACGCCTGCCGGGACACGGCGGACGCGATGACGTCGGTGGCCGACTTCCGGACGCAGTTCGAGGACGCCATGGGCACGCTGCGGGACGCGCTGCCGAAGGCGCAGGTGTATGTCGCGAGCGTGCCGGATCTGATGCGGCTGTGGGAGCAGGGCCGTACGAACCCGATGAGCAAGCAGGTGTGGGGGCTCGGTATCTGCCCGTCCATGCTGAGCGACCCCGACTCCCTCACCACGGCGGCGAACCAGCGGCGCGAGACGGTGCAGGGGCGGGTCGAGGCGTACAACAAGGTGCTGGAGGAGGTCTGTGCGAAGGACCGCCGGTGCCGGTTCGACGACGGCGCGGTGTACGAGTTCCGGTTCGGTGCCGAGCAACTGAGCCAGTGGGACTGGTTCCACCCGAGCGTGGACGGTCAGGCGCGGCTGGCCGAGATCGCCTACGACACGGTCACGAACTAGTGTTCCGCTCATGAACGAACACTTCGGCACACTTTCCGACGGCACTCCGGTACAACGCTGGACTCTGGAGCGCGCGGACGTGCGGGTACGTGTCCTGTCGTACGGGGGCATCGTGCAGTCGCTTGAGGTGCCGGACCGGGACGGGCACGTGGCGGACGTGGTGCTGGGGTTCGCCGACCTGGACGGCTACCTGTCCCATCCGGGGCCGTATTTGGGCGCGCTCATCGGGCGGTACGCCAACCGGATCGCGGGCGGCCGTTTCCCGCTGGACGGCGTGATGTACGCGCTCGATCCGAACAACGCGCCCAACTCCCTGCACGGCGGCGAGCGCGGTTTCGACAAGCGGGTGTGGGAGGTGACGCCGGTCGAGCACGGTGTGCGGCTCAGCAGGGTCAGCCCGCACGGCGAGGAGGGCTTCCCGGGGCGGCTGGAGGTCTCGGCGACCTACACCCTGGAGGCCGACGGCGCGCTGCGGATCGCGTACGAGGCGGTGACGGACGCGCCGACCGTGGTGAACCTGACCAACCACAGCTACTTCAACCTGGCCGGGGCCGGGTCCGGTGACGCGGGCGGGCATGAACTGCGGCTCGCCGCTTCCCGGTTCACCCCGGTCGACGCGGATCTCATCCCGACCGGCTCCCTGGACGAGGTGGCGGGCACGCGCTTCGACTTCCGTCAGGCGCGGAAGGTGGGGGCGGGATACGACCACAACTTCGTGCTCGACAAGGGGGTGACGGCGAGTACGGAGGAGGTCGCCGAGCTGTACGACCCGTCGACCGGGCGGGCGCTGACCGTGGCGACCACCGAGCCCGGCCTCCAGCTCTACACCGCCGACCATCTGAGCGAGCCCTTCGCCCCGGGCGACGGCATCGCGCTGGAGACCCAGCACTTCCCCGACTCCCCGAACCGTCCGGAGTTCCCGAGCACCGTGCTGCGGCCGGGCGAGGTGTTCCGCTCGGAGACGGTGTACGGCTTCTCGGTGCGCTGACGGGCCTTGACCGTAGGAGCCCCGGTCCAGGTGTCAGGGGCCTGGACCGGGGCTGTTCCTGGGTACTTCTCCCGGATCAGACGTTAATGGTCGCCGTCGCCCGACGGTCGGCGATCGAGCGCCCGGCCCGGATCTCGTACGAACCCTTCACAAGGGTCCACGAATTGGTCTTCTCGTCCCAGATCTCAAAGGCGCGGCGCGGGATGTCGACCACCGCTTCCGCGGTCTCCCCCGGCCCCGCCGCCACGCTCGCGAAGCCGGCCAGCCACCGCGCGGGACGCTCGGCATCCGGCGCGCTCGGCGCCAGATAGACCTGCACGACCTCCCGCCCCGCGCGCTTCCCCGAGTTGCGGACGCGGACCCTGACCGTCGTGCCCTCGGCCTCGACGGACTCGTATGTCCAGTCGGTGTAGCCGAGGCCGTGCCCGAAGGGGTACGACGGGACCCTGCCCTCCTTCTCCCAGGCGCGGTAGCCGATGAAGACGCCCTCGCCGTACGGGAGTTCCCCGTCGGACGGGACGACCTGGCTGACCGGGGCGTCGGCCAGGGAGCCCCACGTCGTGGGCAGCCGGCCACCCGGCTCGTGCGCGCCCGTGAGGACGTCCGCCAGGGCGGCGCCGCCCTCCTGGCCGGGGAACCAGCTCAGCAGGACGGCGGCGACGTCCTCGCGCCACGGCAGCTCCACCGGGGAGCCGGAGTTGACGACCACGACGGTGTGGGGGTTGGCGGCGGCGACGGCACGGACCAGGTCGTCCTGGCGGCCGGGCAGCGTCAGGTCCGTGCGGTCGAAGCCCTCGGACTCGACGCGGTCGGTGGTGGCGACCACGACGACGGCCGTGTCGGCGTTCCGTGCCGCTTCGACGGCCTCGGCGATGAGCTCGTCGGGGTCGCGCTGCGGGTCCTGGTGGGCGAGGGCGAAGATGACCGCCTGCATCGGGATGTCGTCGGTGCCTTCGACGACGTGGGTGAGCGAGACCTCGACCGGTTCGCCGGCGGTCAGTTCCACCTGGGCGCGGGGCGTGGGCTCGCCGAAGAAGGTGATGAAGGGGTCGTCCTTCGCGGGGCGCTGGACGGCGTCGAAGTACGTCGTGCCGCCGATGGTGAGCTTGAAGCTGCCGATGCCCTGGATGCCGAAGGTGTGCGTGCCGCTCTCGCGCGGGGTGAAGGTGCCGGTCACCTCGATGGTGTGCAGCCGCTCGTGGGTGACGCCTTCGGGCAGGCCCGAGGGGCCCATCCACTTGAGCTGGCCGCCCGGCGCGGAGTCGGAGCCGATGATGCTCCCGTCGGCGTCCCGGCACACGGCTCGCAGCTCGAAGCCGGGGTCGAAGACGGAGAGTTCACTGTTGGGGTCGGCGCCGACGGTGTAGGTGAGGGCGCCCTCGGGGAGGGCGGCGGTGAGGCCGTCGAGCGGGGAGACGATCCGGGCGGGGAAGACGGTGGCGGAGCCGCCGCCGAGGATGCGGGCGTCGCGGGCGGCGGCGCCGATGAGCGCGACCGTGGAGTTCGGCCGCAGCGGGAGGGCGCCGCCCTCGTTGCGGACCAGGACGAAGGAGCGGCGGGCGATCTCGCGGGCCAGTGCGCTGCCGTCGACGGTCTCGGGGAGCTCGGCGACGACGGGCTCGGCACCGTCCAGGATTCCGACGCGGGCGGCGAGCCGCAGGACGTTGCGCACGGCGTCGTCGACCTTGGCCTCGGCCACGTCCCCGTCCCGTACCGCCTGGGCGAGGGCCTCGCCGTAGACGGTCTGCGGGCCGGGCATGGCGACGTCGAGGCCGCCCTCGATGGCGCTCTTCGTCGACCGGGCGGCCAGCCAGTCGGAGACGTTGAAGCCGTCGAAGCCCCATTCGCCGCGCAGGACCTCGTTCACGAGGTAGTGGTGCTCGGTCATCGTCGTACCGTTGACCGTGTTGTAGGCGGTCATGATGCCCCAGGGGTGGGCGTTCTCGACGATGATCTCGAAGGGCGCCAGATACAGCTCGCGCAGGGTGCGTTCGCTGACGGTGTTGTTCACCGTGAAGCGGTCGGTCTCGGCGTCGTTGGCGACGAAGTGCTTGACGGTGGTGCCGACGCCGCCGGACTGGACGCCGTTCACATAGCCCGCGCCGATCGTGCCCGTCAGGTACGGGTCCTCGCTGTAGGCCTCGAAGTGGCGGCCGCCGAGCGGGGAGCGATGGAGATTGACGGTGGGGGCGAGGAGCACGTGCACGCCCTTGCGGCGGGCCTCCTGGGCGAGCAGCACCCCTGCCCTGCGGGCGAGTTCGGGGTCCCAGGTGGCGGCGAGGGCGGTGGGTGAGGGCAGCGCGACGGACGGGTCGTCGGCGGTCCAGCGCACCCCCCGGACGCCGATCGGGCCGTCGGACATGACGAGGGACCTCAGGCCGATCTCGGGGAGTGCGGGCAGGGTCCACATGTCCTGGCCGGAGAGCAGCCGGGCCTTCGCGTCGAGGTCGAGCCCGGCGAGGGCGGCCTCGACGACCGCCTCGCGTGCTGCGTCGGCCTGGGTGCGGGTTCCCGCCATCGCGGTGCCTCCTCGTTGGGTCCGGGCGCGTCTCCATCCTTCCTCGGCACGTACGGAGGGTTCGAAACCGCGACCGTCGATTGATCGCCGAGCGCGGTTGCCCAGGGGGCGTCTCTCAGGCTTCCGGGCGGACACCTTCCGCCCTGACGGCGGCTACGACCTCGACTTCGACGCGGGCTTCCGGCCGGAAGAGCCTCGGCACCTCGAAGGTCATGCTGGTGGGCGGGGTGCCGGTGAGGAACTGCCGTCGGACGGTGCCGTATTCGTCCAGCGTGCCGATGTCGGTGAGACAGGTACGGATGTTGATGACGTTCGCCAGGGTCGCGCCGTGGGCGCCGAGCAGGGCGGCGATCGTCTCGAAGATGCCGCGGGTCTGCTCGGCGACGGTGGCGCCCGGCGCGATCTGCCCGGACAGGAACAACAGGGCGCCTCCGTCGGCGTGTTCCACGCGGGCGACCTGGGAGTAGTACGGGCTGAGGGGCTGGGGTGCGGAGGGCGGGTTGTCGAGGGTGATCTGCATGCCGTCGACGCTAGGTGCGCACTTGAGATGCGACAAGCGAATGTCCAGCATGGCTGCCATGCAGAACCAGCATGAGTTCCCCGAGGTGTCCAGCGTGTGGCTGAGGGCGTTCCTGGAGGTCGCCCGGCACGGCTCGTTCACGGTGGCCGCGCGGACGCTGGGGTGGACCCAGTCGGCGGTGTCGCGCCAGATCTCCTCGCTGGAGGGGGCATTGGGCGGCGGCCCGCTCTTCGACCGGCTGCCGCGCGGCGTACGGCTCACCGAGGCCGGGCGGGCTCTCGTACCCCATGCCGAGGCCGTCGCCGATTCGCTGTGCGGAGCCGTGCGTGAGCTGGCCGCCCTGTGCGAAGTCGCCGGCGGGCGGCTGCGGTTCGGTGCCTTCGCCACGGCTGACGCGGCGCTGGTGCCGCTCGCCCTCGGCGCCTTCCGCGCCCGGCACCCAGGGGTCCTGGTCAGCCGCGAGGAGGGCTTCACGCCAGGCCTGCTGGACCGGCTCGGTGCGGGCCGTCTCGATCTGGCGGTCGTCTCGACGACGGGCCGGGCACCTCTGGAGACGTTCGAGCTGCACCACCTCCTCGACGAGCGCCTGTACGTCGCCGTACCGGCCGCTCATCCGCTGGCCGGCAGCGGCCCCGTCCGGCTCGGCCAACTCTCCGACGCCGACTGGATCTCCGGCAGTTCCCGCCCCGAGGGCACCCTCCTCGACGCGGCCCTGCGGCAGGGCTTCCGACCGCGTGTCGCGCACGTCGTCGGTGAGTGGACCGCCAAGCAGGGCTACGTCGCCGCAGGGCTCGGCGTGGCCCTGGTCCCGGCGCTGGCCGCCGCATCCGTACGACCGGATGTCGCGCTGCTGCCGGTGCTGGACGAGGGCGCCCCGGCGCGGGCGGTGTACGCGGCGACGATGCGGGGGCGGTCCCTGGCTCCGGCCGTGGCGGCGTTCGTGGGGGCGCTGCGGGAGGCGGCGGTGAAGGTTCCCCATGCCACGGCGTAGCCACACCATGGCGGCGCCACACCATGGCGTAGACCACTCCCGTCACGCGATACTTCCGGCGTCCCACACCACGCACGCTCCCCCACCGTGACGGAAGGACCGGAACTCCCTTGAATTCCATACGTGTTCGCATCGGCGTCCTCGGACTCGCCCTGCTGGCCGGCCTCTCGGCCCCCACGACCGGGGCTGCCGCCGCCGAGGCGGCGCCCGCGCCGACCGTCGAGGAACAGCGCCTCGACAGGACGGTCCCCCAGGAAATCCTGCGCCGGTCCGGATTCGACGCCGTGGCAAAGGACTTCGCCCGCGACCTCGGCGCCGCGAGCTCCTACGCGCAGGCGCGCCGCGTCGTCGTACGCGAGGGGTCGGCCCTGTGGCGGCGGGCCGTGGACCGGGCGCAGGGGCGCGGTCCGGCGGGCGGAGATCTCAGCCGGGACGACGATCGGCCGCTGTACTGGGCGCGGTTGTCGATGACGCGGGAGGTGCGGACCTGGGAGCCGGGGTTCGGGTTGAGTGACGCCCAACGGGCCGCGCTGCTGGACGCGTTGGAGCGGGGATCGCGCGGCCAGACCGACATCAGGTACCCGCACGGCGGCCACGGGACCAGCGGCCTGAGGCGGATCCTGGTCACCGGGTTCGATCCCTTCACCCTCGACCGGGACATCCGTATCTCCAACCCGTCCGGGGCCACCGCGCTCGCCCTCGACGGCGCGGTGATCGAGACGGCGGACGGTCCGGCGCGGGTGGAGACCGCCGTGTTCCCGGTGCGCTGGCGGGACTTCACCGACGGGACCGTGGAGCGGACGCTGCGGCCGTATCTGAAGCAGGTCGATCTGTTCACGACCGTGAGCCAGGGGCGCGTCGGGCGGTTCGACGTCGAGCGGACCAACGGGGCCTGGCGGGGCGGCTTCGGCGACAACGAGAACATCGGCCGGACCGAGACGATCCCCGTCACCGACCCGGCCTCGCAACCGCAGTGGACGACGACGACCCTGCCTTACGAGAAGATCGTCGCCGCGGACACCGGGCATTTCCCGGTGTACGACAACACGAGCGTGACCGAGATCCCGGCGGGAGGCACGCAGGCCGTCGTACGGCCGGACGGGCCGACGCCCGGCTCCACCGCGCGGGCCGGGGGCGGCGGTGACTACCTCTCCAACGAGATCGCCTACCGGGCGACGCTGCTGCGGGACCGGCTGGGACTGCACGACACACTGCCGGGCGGGCATGTGCACACGCCGGTGCTGCAGTTCGGGGCGGGCAACACGGACCCGGCGACCGGGTCGGTGACCGACCCCGGGTTCGTGCGGAACCGGCTGGACATCATCGCCCAGGTGCGGACGATCCTGAAGGTGGCGGCGGGCAGCCCGGTCACCAGCTGACGGTCTCCGAGTCGGGCGCGGGCGCCGCTTCCTCCTCGGTCTCCTCCCCCATCAGCTCCCGCACCATCAGCGTGGCCCCCGCGACCGCGCCCGGCATCAGGAACACCGCCACGAACGGCACCAGGAAGGCCGCGGCGAGGGGCGTGCCGAAGCCCCAGACCAGGGTCTTGCGGGAGCGGAGCATGGTCAGGCGGTCGCGGAGTTCGACGCGGCGGCGCTGGAGGGCGACCGCCGTGAGCTCCTCGGTGAGGAAGAAGCCGGTGACGACGACGCCGATCACCGGTACGACCGTCTGGCCGACGACCGGGATGAAACCGAGGGCGAAGAGCAGTACGCCCCAGACGGCGGCGCGCAGCACGATCCGCAGGCTGTCGCGGCCCGAGATCCACAGCTCGCGCCAGAGCGGCAGGCCGGACTCGGGGGCCGTGCCGTCGGGGGAGACGTCCCGGTCGACCTTCTCGGAGAGGTTCTCGTAGAAGGGCTGGCCGATCAGGAGCGTGACCGCGGTGAACGTGACCACGGAGAGGAGGAGGCCGAGGGCGAACAGGACGGCGGTGAGGAAGCCGCGGAAGAGGCCCTGCCAGGGGCTCGACCAGTCGTCGGCGAACGGCGTCGACCAGGACACGAAGTCCTCGCCCCAGAGCGCGAGGCCGACCAGTGCGGCCGCGTAGAGCACCAGGGTGATCAGGCCGGGGATCAGCCCGAAGCCGTACTGCTTGCCGTGCCGGGCCACCCATCGCTGGCCCTTGAGGAGATACCTGAACCCGGTCCCAAGATCGCGCATGGAGGGAACTCTAGCCGGGCCGTGTCACGCGGCAGTCACGGTCATTTCGGAGCCTGGTCACCGCGGCCCGCACCGTCACCGCAGCCCCTCACACCGGCGTCACCGTCACCACGACCCCCTGCTCGGCCGCCGGGCTCACCGCCGCCGACACCCGTACCGCCACCGCCCGGGCCGCCCGCCCCGCGCGCGACGCCCCGGCCAGCAGCAGGGGCTGTAACCGCTCCAACCCGGTCACCAGGAGTTCCTCCCCGGCGATCAGCACCGGACGCGCCGCCTTCGTGGTCGCCGCCGCTGCCTCCGTGAGGTCGGCGAGGGGTGGGAGGGTCACGCGGACCACGTTCGCGCCGGCGGCGGCCGCACGCTCGGCCAGGGCCACCTGGAGCGGCATCAAGGGCGTGAGTGCGGCCGTCAAGGCGTCGGCGATACGGCGGAGTTCCGGGGACGACTCGCGCAGGACCTCCGCCGTGGAACGGAGCAGCGGGGTCAGGGCGAGCAGGGCGCCCGCGGCCACGCCGGCCGTCGCCGGCAGCAGGGGCGACGTCGCCTCGACCAGCTCACCCAGTGCCGCCGCGAACTCCTCCACCGCCGGCTCCACCGCGTCCAGCACCGGCAGCAGGCTGTCGCCCAGCGCGGCCAGCAGGGCCTGTGCCGGTTCGCTCACCGGGTGGACCGCGAGGGGCGCTCCGCTGGTGCCGAGCCGGGTGAGGGTCTCGACGATGCGGTAGAAGGCCTCCTGGGCCTGCGGTGAGGCGCTTGCCTCGGCCAGTTCGGCGGTGGTCTGCCGCAGTACGCGCAGGGCTTCGGCTCCCGATCCGTATCTGGGGTCGAAGGTGTTGATGGCGATGCGGGTGATGTTCCCGGCCGTGTCCAGGAGTTGGCCGGTGATGTCCGTCGTGCCGCGTGCCATGCGGAGTACGTCGTCCCTGCTGGGGAGCGAAGGGATCGTTGCCATGGGCTTCTCCTCGCCTCCTGCCGCCGCCGGTGCGCTCTCAGCATGCCCCGTCCGGAGGCCCCCGCATGGGCCATCCGGGCCATCCGTGACACCAACTCCCTCTTGTTGCGGTTGAGTCGAACAGGTACACCTCGCCGTACCGATCTTTGGTAGTTCCGGAGGAGGTACGCGTGCGCATCACAAGAACCGTTCCTGCGAGACCCGTTCCTGCGAGACCCGTTCTGATCACCGCCCTCGCCGTCACCACGGCGGGCTCCCTGCTCCTCACCCCGCACACCGCGGCTGCCGCCGACCCGCGGCCCCCGGTCCACCGCGAGGCCGCGCTCGACCGGCAGGCCGCGCGGACTCCCGCGAGCGCCACCCAGCGCGCCCTGGGCACCGCCGAGGCGGCCTCCGAAGCGGCCTCCGCGGCGATCGCCGACGACAGCCGCGGCTACCCCCGCCGGCAGGTCCTCACCCCCGACCCCGAGAACCCGGCCGACAAGTCCATCAAGCTCGGCCTCACCCCGTACCACGCCATCGCGCCCGAGCTGAACGCCCTGCAGGCCCTCGGCGACCGGGTGAGCGTCGAGGTCGCGGGCCGCTCGGCCGGCGGGCACCGGCTCTATCTCGTCACCGTCACCGCCCCGGAGACCGCCCCTCAGACCCGGGCCCAGGCGCGGATGCGCGAGCTCATCGAGAACGCGCCCGCCGTCGCCGCCAAGTCCCCCGAGATCAAGCGGACCTACAAAACCCCCGTCTTCTTCAACAACAACATCCACGGCAACGAGTGGGAGGGCACCGACGCCTCCCTCAAGCTCATCGAGCGGCTCGCGAGCGCCAAGGACGCGGACACGCGCGACCTGCTCTCCCGCAGCCGCCTGTACTTCAACATCACCGCCAACCCGGACGGCCGTATCGCCGGAACCCGCGCGAATGCGAACGGCTTCGACATGAACCGGGACTTCGTCACCGCCTCGCAGCCCGAGGTGCGGGCGATGCGGCAGATCATGACCGCCAAGCAGCCGGCCGTCATGCTCGACCTGCACGGCTACGTCAACGGCACCCTCATCGAGCCCACCACTCCCCCGCACGGCGAGAACTACGAGTACGACCTCTTCCTGAAGAACACCTACGCCAACGCCCTCCGCATGGAGTCCGCCGTCAACGGCCTCGGCTACACGCCCGCCGAGGACGGCGTGCAACCGGCCCAGATCCCCTTCCGCGACCAGGAGGAGGGCTGGGACGACTGGCCGCCGATCTTCACCCCGCAGTACGCGGCCTTCCACGGCACGGTCGCCGCGCACACGGTGGAGATCCCGATGCGGGTGAACAACGCCGACTACAACACCCTGCCGACCGCCGAGCTGCGCCGCCGGTCCGCGATCAACGTCGACGTCGCCGGGGCCGCCCTGCGCGCCACCCTCGACTTCGTGCGGTCCGAGCGCGTCTCGCTCGTCGCCGACCAGATCGAGGTCTTCCGGCGGGGAGCCGCGGGCGCCGCGCAGGTGCCGGTGTCGCCCGAGACCGTCCCGGGCGTCCCCGGCATCGGCCCCGAGGACGTCTACACGACCGCCTTCCCCCGCGCGTACGTCATCCCGGCCGGCACCCGACGCTCAGCCACCGCCACCGCCCGCCTCGTCGACCACCTCCTCGCCAACGACGTACGGGTCACCCGCGCGGCCCACTCCTTCCGGCTGGGCGGACGGACCTACGCCCAGGGCTCGTACGTCGTCGACATGCACCAGCCCAAGCGCGGCCTCGCGAACGCGCTGCTCGCGGACGGGCGGGACATCAGCGACAAGGTCTCGGTGATGTACGACATCTCCGGCTGGAGCCTCGGCCGGCTGTGGGGCGCGGCGGTGGAGACCCTGCCGCGCATGCCGTACGGCGGCCTCCTGCGCCCGGTCCGTGCGGCGGCCTCCGTCGCGTACGTCGCCCCGCGCGGCGATCTGCGGCTGGGGCTCGGCGACCCGAGCGAGGTCGCCGCGCTCAACTCCCTGCTGCGGCAGGGCGTCGAGGTGCGCCGCGCAGCCGACGGCAGCGCGATCGTGCCGGGCTCGGCGCGCCGGAAGGCCGCGGAAGCCGCCCGCGCCCACGACGTCGCCTTCCACGCGACGAAGCTCACCGGTACCGCCCCGCTGCACCGCACCCGGGTCGCCGCCGCCGTCACCGCGGGCGAGCTGTTCGCCCTGCGGGAGATGGGCTTCGAGGTCACGCCGGTCTCGACGGACGTGCTGAACGCCGGGTTCGACTGGTCGTCGGTGGATGTGCTGTTCGTGTCGGCGGGGCTGGCGTACGACGACCTGAGCGCCGCCGCCCGCACCGCCCTGGACGCCTTCCTCGACGGGCACGGTCTGGTCGGCCGCGGTGCCGCGGGGGCCGCGCTCAACTCGGCGGCCGGGTTGCTGGCGGCGAAGCCGGTCAAGGGCAACGGGGACGCCAACGGCGTGGTGCGCGTGGTGAATTCGGACGGTGCCCTGATGGATGGCGCTCCGGAGCACGGCTTCGTGTACGCGCCCGTGTGGTTCACCGACCTCGGGCCGCAGGTACGCGTCGAGCAGGCCTACGCGACCGGGAACCCGCTCGTCTCCGGGCACTGGCGGCCTTCGCAGGACGGCTCGGGCGGGCCCGCGGACGCGGCGGGACAGGCCTCGGTGATCAGCGGCCCGCAGGCCGTGCTGTTCGGCACCGAGCCGCTCTTCCGTGATCATCCGAAGGGGGAATTCGCCCAAGTCGGACGGGCATTGTTCACCATGGCACAGGCAAGCGGCTCAGCTGAGGAGAGCGGATGACGCAGGAGATCCACGGGACCGTCGCTGACGGCTTCGAGGCGGTGCGCGAGGAGTTCGCCGCTTTCGTGGCGGGGGAACCGCCCGACTATGAGGGGCAGTTGTGCGCGTATGTGCGGGGCCGCCGGGTCGTCGATCTGTGGACCGGTGACGGCTGCGAGGCCGACTCCCTCTACGGCGTGTTCTCGTCGACCAAGGGCGCCGCTCACCTCGTGGTCGCGCTCCTCGTGCAGGACGGCACGCTGGAGCTGGACCGCAAAGTGACGTACTACTGGCCGGAGTTCGGGGGCGAGGGCAAGGGCGGGCTGACGCTGCGGGATCTGCTCGCGCACCGTGCGGGGCTGATCGGGCTCGACGCCGGGTTCACCGAGGACGAGCTGGCCGACGATGCCGCCATCGCGGAACGCCTCGCGGACCAGCGGCCGTTCTGGCGCCCCGGCACGGCCTTCGGCTATCACGCGCTCGTCAT
Source organism: Streptomyces sp. SD31 (assembly GCF_052068475.1). NCBI lineage: Bacteria > Bacillati > Actinomycetota > Actinomycetes > Kitasatosporales > Streptomycetaceae > Streptomyces > Streptomyces sp. SD31. The sequence goes on from NZ_JBQHCX010000010.1 coordinate 213,955, forward strand.
CGGCGCGCTCGCCGGTGAGGTGGTACGGCGGGCCACGGGCCGTTCGCTCCAGGAGGTGTACGAGGAGCGGGTGCGGGCGCCGTACGGCCTGGACTTCCACCTCGGGCTGCCCGAGGCGCTGGAGCCCCGCTTCCGCTCCGTACAGCCGATGGCCCCGACGCCCGAGCAGCGGGCGGTGCTGGACTCGGTGCCGAGGGGGCCGCACACGCTGGCCTCGATCGCCTTCAACACGCATGTGCCGAACCCGGGTGAGCTGGTGGACCACGCCAACTCCCGTACGGTGCGGGCCAAGGGCCCCGCGTCGGCGGGCGGGGTGGCGGCCGCGCGGGGGCTCGCCGGGATGTACGCGGCGGCGATCAGCGAGGTCGACGGGCGACCGCCGCTGCTGAAGCCGGACACCATCGCCGAGGTCGGCCAGATCCATTCCACCGGATACGACCTGGTGGCCCGGACGCACAAGTCCTTCGGGCTCGGCTTCCAGGCGGTCTCCGACACGTGGTACCCGTTCCTGGGCGCGGGGGCCTTCGGGCACAGCGGGGCGGGGGGTTCGCAGGCGTTCGCGGATCCGCGTAGTGGCCTGGCGTACGGCTACACGCGGCGTCGGTGCGCCTTCCCGGGCGGGGCGGCGCCGGAGAACGAGCGGTTGGTGAGGGCCGTGCATGGCGCGGCGCTGGCCGGCTGAGGCTCGCCCAGTAGCTCGGGGGGTTCGGTCGTATCGCGGGTGCGGCCTCGTGGGGGCTGGTCGCGCCCACGCGGCGGAGCCGCATATCGACACAGCCCCGCGCCCCTATAGGGCGAGGCCGCACCCTACGTCCAAGGGTGCGGCCTCGCCCCACGCAACGAGCGGCGTCAGAGCAGCGTCACGGTGATGTTGCCGCGAGTCGCCTTCGAGTAGGGGCAGACCTGGTGGGCCTTCTCCAGGAGGCCCTTGGCGGTCTCCACGTCGACGTTCGGGATCTCGGCGGAGATCTCGACGATGATCCCGAAGCCGTCGTCGTTCTTGCCGATGCCGACCTTCGCGGTGACGGTCGAGCCGGAGATGTCGGCCTGCTCCTGGCGGGCGACGACGCCGAGGGCGCCCTGGAAGCAGGCGCTGTAGCCGGCCGCGAACAGTTGCTCCGGGTTGGTGCCGGCGCCGCTGCCGCCCATCTCCTTGGGCGGGTTCACGACGACGTCGAGCTTGCCGTCGTCGGTGGCGACCCGGCCGTCGCGACCGTTCTGGGCGGTGGCGACGGCGGTGTACAGGACGTCGGACTGCTGGATGGACATGCGGTGTCTTCCTCCTCGGTCCGCCGCGACTCGCGCCCACGATCGCGACGGAATTCGGAAAGAAGTTACCGCATGCCGGAAATCCAGCACAGCCCCGGCGGGCGTCAGAGCTTGACGATCATCTTCCCGGTGTTGTCGCCGCGCAGGACCCCGAGGAACGCCTCCAGGTTGTTCTCGATGCCCTCGACGACCGTCTCGCGGTACTTGAGCTGCCCCGAGGCGACCCAGGGGCCGACCTCCTGGACGAACTGGGGCTGGAAGTCGTAGTGGTCGCCGACGAGGAGTCCCTCTATGCGGCCGCGGGTCGCGATGAGGCGGGCGAGGTTCTTCGGGCCGGGGGCGGGCTCGGTGTTGTTGTAGACCGAGATCATGCCGCAGATGGCGATCCGGCCGTGTGTGTTGAGCTGCCCGATGGCGGCCTCCAGGTGGTCGCCGCCGACGTTGTCGAAGTAGACGTCGATGCCGTCCGGGGCGGCCTCGCGCAGCTGCTCGCTCACCGAGCCGTTCTTGTAGTTGAAGGCGGCGTCGAAGCCGTACTCCTCGACGAGCAGCTTGACCTTGTCGTCCGACCCGGCCGAGCCGATGACCCGGGAGGCGCCCTTGAGCTTGGCGATCTGGCCGACCTGGCTGCCGACGGCACCGGCCGCACCGGAGACGAAGACGACGTCGCCCTCCTTGAAGGACGCGGTGCGCAGCAGACCGGCGTAGGCGGTGAGGCCCGTCATGCCGAGGACGCCGAGGTACGTGGACAGGGGCGCGGCGTCCGGGTCGACCTTGACGGCGTTCTTCGCGTCCACGGCCGCGTACTCGCGCCAGCCGAAGAAGTGCAGGACGTGGTCGCCGACGGCGAGGCCCTCGGCGTTGGAGGCGACCACCTCGCCGACCGCGCCGCCCTGCATGACCTTGCCCAGCTCGAAGGGGGCGACGTAGGACTTGGCGGCACTCATACGGCCGCGCATGTACGGATCCACGGAGAGGTACTTGTTCCGGACGAGCACCTGTCCCTCGCCGGGCGTCGGCATCTCGGCCTCGACCAGGGCGAAGTCCTCGGCCTTGGGCCAGCCGACGGGGCGGGAGAGGAGGTGCCATTCGCGGTTGATCATGGGGGCGCCTTTCCGGTCTACTTTACTTCAGTACCTGAAACAACCATGCTCCTGAATATTTCAGGATGTCAAATAACCGGGGTACCCTGAGAGCATGGCCACTGCACCCAAGACCCGCCGCCCCGATGAGCTGACCCTCGAAGTCGTCGACCTCATCGGCGCGGTCGTGGCCCGCTATCACGAGGAGTACGACGAGGCCGCCGCCGAGCACGCCCTCACCGGCGCGCAGGCGCGGCTGCTGAGTCTGCTGTCCCTTGAGCCGCTGCCGATGCGGAAGCTGGCCCAGCGGCTGCGGTGCGAGCCGTCGAACGTGACCGGCATCGTGGACCGGCTGGAGTCCCGGGGCCTGGTGGAGCGCCGCCCGGACCCGGCGGACCGGCGGGTGAAGCTGGCGGCGGCGACGGACGAGGGCCGACGGGTGGCCCGCAGCCTGCGGGAGTCGCTGCGGTTCGCACGGGAGCCGCTCGCGGGGCTCTCCGAGGAGGAGCGGCTGGCGCTGCGGGATCTGCTGCGGCGGATGCTGGGGGTGGACGTCTAGGTCGCCGGTTGCCGGGCCGTCCTGGTCCGGGGGTGGACCTCGTCACGGCTGGGTGTCGTCACGGCTGGGTGTCGTCAATGCTGGGTGCCGTCACGGGTGGGCGTCGGGCCTCGGCCCGGCCTGCGGCCGCGAGCAGCGCCAGGAGCGCCAGGACGGCGAGCAGGACGAGGGCGAGCAGCAGGATCGTGAGCACGGTGGGTTCGTTCCACAGCGCGAAGAAGAAGGCCAGGATCACCAGGGCGGACAGGGCGATCGACCGGCGGTAGGTCTGCGCCCACACGCCCACCCGTCCGGCCCGGATCTCGTGCCCGTACGCCCAGGCCGCGACGGAGTCCGCGGTGCGGTCCGAGGCACGGCGGATCGCCACCGGCAGTCGGCCGGGGCCGATCAGACACGCGCCGAGCGCGACCACGATCCCGAGCACGATCGTCGTACGCAGGGCGGCCCGCGGGAAGCGCAGCAGTGTGTCGAAGACGGCCGCCGCGGCCGCGTCCGACTGCACGGCGGCCGGGAGATGGTCCAGGTAGTAGCGGCGCGCGACGACCAGGGCGATGGCCGCCACCAGGCCGGTGAAGGCGACGCCCAGCCCGGTACGGGCCAGCGCGCGCCGCCGCCGGCGGGCCAGCAGCACCCCGGCCGCGCCGGTCAGCACGGTGAGGACGGGCAGCCAGTAGCCGGCCACGTCCAGCAGGCGAGCGCCGTCGCGGATCTTCTCCAGCTCCTCGGACTGGAACAGCACCAGTTGCTTGTCGACCCGGGGGATGTGCTCCGCGGGCGACAGTCCTTCGGCGACGAGCTCCCGCTTCACCTGCTCGACGAGCGTGCCGACGTCGAGGGTGACCGTGCCGTCCGCGACCCCCACGGCGCCCCGGCCCTCTCCGGTGAGGGCGTGCACGACGGCCTGGTGGGCCTGTTCGTTGGCGTTCTTCCACGTGGTGGCGAAGGCGTCGCTGTGCACGATCCGTCGGACGACCTTCGTCACCGCGCCGTGCACGGCCGAGTCGATTTGCGGCTCGAGCCCCCGTACGGCCGCGGCGGCCTGGGGCGGCAGGCCCTGGGAGCGCAGCCAGTCGGCGAGTTCCGCGGCGGCCCGGTCACCGTCGATACGGACGTCCACGGCCTCGGAGATCCGGTCGACGGCCGCCTCCCGGACGGCCGGCTCGGTGGCCAGCGGGGCGACCGTGGACACGTACCGGTCGGTGTCGAGCGCGATGTCGTCGACCCACACCGTGATCAGTGCGACGGGCACGAGGACGCACGTGACCACGATCAGCACCGCGGAAGCCGTGGCACGGGCGATCCGCCCGGGCGCGGAGGGCCTGTGCGCGGCGCTCATGCGGACTCCAGCTCGTCAGGGGTCACTCCCTCCCCTCCATTGCGTCCGCGCGGCGCTCGAAGGGCACGCCCAACAGGCCCATACGGGTCCTGCTCGTATGCGGGGCCCAGTCGGCGTGAGCGAGCCGGCCGTAGCGGGTGTCACCGCCACGTACGCCCTCGGCTCGCGTCGGCAGTCGGCCGGCGGAACGGCCTAGGTGCACCACCACAGGAACCGGTCGCACTCCGTCTGCGACGGCGTCGGTTCCGGGGTCGGATCCGATGGGGCCGGTTCGGACGTCGGTGCCGGGGCCGCCGGCTCGGACGTCGGGGTGGGGGCCGTGGTGGCCGTGTCGGAGCCGCCGCTGCCCGTGGTCGCGGACCGGGTGTCCTTGTCGGGGGTCTTGTCCCCGTCCTTCTTCTTGTCCTCGTCCTTCGGTGACTTCGAGGCCGAGGGGGACGCGGAGGGGTCCGGCGACGGCGAGTTCCCGTCCGTCCGCGTCGTGCCGTCCGTCGCCTCGGGGGACGCGGTCACCTCTTCCGCCGCCGCGCCGTCCACCGACTCGTCCCCGGCGGCCGCCGGCTTCGGGCTGGTGCCCGGCGCGTCCATGCCGAGCTCGGCGAGGCTCAGACCGCCGGCGGCCAGGACGAAGCCCGCGGCGATCAGCAGGGTCCGGCGACGGCGACGGCGATGCGCGGCGGCCTTGCGATCACGACGGCTCGTACCGGCCGATCCGGACTCCTCGTCCAGGTCGCCGTCGTCCTCCTCGTCGTACTCGTCCCGCTCGTCGTACCCGCCGGCGTACTCGTCGCGTTCGTGACCCCGCCTGCGGCCCCGCCGCTGCGCCGCCCGCCGCGCGGCCCGTCCGCCGACCGGCGCGACCTCAGCCGCCGCGGTCGCCTCACCGGCGTCCGTGTCCGTGTCCGCGGCCTCTTCGGCGTGACCGGCGTCGGCATAGCGGTCGCCGTACTCGCCACCGTCGTACTGCCCCGCACCGACCCCGTACTGCCCCGTACCGCCGCCGTACCGGCCCTCACTGCCCCCGTACCGGCCCGCGTCACTCCCGTACTGCCCCTCGTACGTCTCGTACGAGCCGTGACCGCCCACAGCCCCCGCAGGCGCCTGTACGGCCCGCTCGGCCAGCTGCGGGTACGCCTCGTCCGGCGCGCCCGCGTGCACGCGCAGCTCTTCGATCGCGGCACCGCACCCCGGGCAGGCGAGGGCGCCGTTGAGGTGCCTGCGGCACGGGTGGCAGTAGTCCATGACGCGGGAAGACTAGGGAACCGACCCACACCTTTCCTAGCGACTGCTGTGAAGGTTGTGTGCGGAACTGGCCTTTCCGGTTTGGTCGGTGGGGGTCAAGTCCGACCATTCGGCGCGATCCTCCGCGCCGGGTCCGTGCAACAGCCCGTACAACAACGTCACGCGGCCCGCCGCACGTACGCCGTGCGACGGGCCGCGTCGGCCCAAGTGCCCAGGTCCGGCCTAGGTTTGCTTGCGGGCCGTCATCGCCCGCTGGATCAGGATGAACGCGCACAGCAGCACACCCGTGGCGATCTTCGTCCACCAGGAGCTGAGCGTGCCCTCGAACTGGATGATGCTCTTGATCAGACCCAGCACGAGGACGCCGAACAGGGTGCCCAGGACGTAACCGGAGCCGCCCGTCAGCAGCGTGCCGCCGATGACGACCGCGGCGATCGCGTCGAGTTCCATGCCGACGGCGTGCAGCGGGTCGCCGGACTGGATGTACAGCATGAACAACAGGCCGGCCAGCGCCGAGCAGAAGCCGCTCACCGTGTACACGGCGATCTTCGTGCCGCCCAGCGGAAGCCCCATCAGCAGCGCCGACTGCTCGTTGCCACCGACGGCGTAAACCCGGCGGCCGAAGCGCGTGTAGTGGAGGATGTAGAAGGCGACGGCGACGACGACCAGGGCGACGAGTGCGCCGATCGACAGCTCCCCCAGTCCGATGGACACCCGGGTCTGGGCCATGCTGCTCACCGTGGAGTCGCTGATGGAGATGGACTCCTTGTTGATGACCAGGCACAGGCCCCGGAAGAGGAAGAGGCCGGCGAGGGTCACGATGAACGGCTGGATCTCGAAGTTGTGGATCACGTAGCCCATGAGGAAGCCGCCGAACGCGCCCACCGCCAGGGCGAGCGGGATGACCAGCAGCAGCGGCAGGCCCTGACGCTCCACCAGCCACGCCGTGAACATGGTGGTGAAGCCGATCAGCGAACCGACGGACAGGTCGATGCCGCCGGACAAGATGACGAAGGTGGCGCCGACGGCGGCGACCAGCAGATAGCCGTTGTCGATGAACAGGTTGAGGAAGACCTGCGGTTCACCGAAACCGTAGTTCTGGTAGCGGCTGAGACCGCCGATGTACATCGCGAGGAACAGGCCGGCCGTGACCAGGACGGGCAGCCGCCGGTCGCCGAGCAGGCGCGCGGCCGCGGACGCCCGGGCCGGCGTGGACGGCGTACGGCCTTCCGCTGCCGTACGGGTCTTGGTGGTCGCGCTCATCGCGACACCTCCATCTTCGGGGCGGCGTCGGCCGGGGTGGCGGGCGCCGCCGGGGCGGTGGTCCGGGCGCCCTTCGCGCCGAGGACCTTGGCCCGGAACTTCGGGGACTGCAGCAGGCAGACGACGATGACGACGGCGGCCTTGAAGACCAGGTTGGTCTGGGTGGGCACGCCGATGGTGTAGATCGTGGTGGTCAAGGTCTGGATGACGAGGGCGCCGATCACGGTGCCGCCGATGGAGAACCGGCCGCCGAGCAGCGAGGTGCCGCCGATGACGACCGCGAGGATCGCGTCCAGTTCGATCCACAGGCCGGCGTTGTTGCCGTCCGCGGCCGAGGTGTTGGAGCTGATCATCAGGCCGGCGATGCCCGCGCACAGGGCGCAGAACATGTACACCATGATCTTGATGCGCATGGACCTGATGCCGACCAGGCGGCTGGCCTCGGCGTTGCCGCCGACCGACTCGACGAGCAGGCCGAGCGCCGTACGGCGGGTCAGGGCCACGGTGACGGCCACGACGGCGGCCACCACGAAGATGGAGAAGGGCAGGGTCAGCCAGTAGCCGCCGCCGATCAGCTTGTACGGCTCGCTGTTGATGGTGATGATCTGGCCGTCGGTGATCAGCTGGGCGACACCGCGTCCGGCGACCATGATGATGAGGGTCGCGATGATGGGCTGGATGCCCATCCGGGCGACCAGGAAGCCGTTCCACAGGCCGCAGACCACGGCCGCCACCAGGCCGATGCCCATGGCGAGGAAGACTCCCGCCAGCGCGTTCTGGTCGGCCTGGTCGCTGATGTACGAGCAGGTCAGGGCGCCGGTGATGGCGACCACGGCGCCGACGGAGAGGTCGATGCCGCCGGTGGCGATGACCAGGGTCATGCCGACCGCCACCAGGATCAGCGGCGAGGCGTACAGCACGATCGAGACGAGGCTGCCGTAGAGGTGGCCGTCCGCCATCCGGATCGCGAAGAAGTCGGGTGTGAAGGGGACGTTGACGAGCAGCAGGATGATCAGGACCGCGACCGGCCAGAACAGGTGGTGGTGCGTCAGTGCTCGCCAGCGGGAGGGGGTGGTCACTGCCGGGGTACTCACTGGTGCTCTCCGCTCGCGATGGTCTCCAGGATCTTGCTGGTGGTGATCTCCGGCCCGTTGGTCAGCTGTGCCACGAGCTTGCGGTCGCGCAGCACTCCGATGGTGTGGCTGAGCCGGAGCACCTCCTCCAGTTCGGCCGCGATGTACAGCACGGACATGCCCTCCTCGGAGAGGGAGACCACGAGCTTCTGGATCTCGGCCTTGGCGCCGACGTCGATGCCACGCGTGGGCTCGTCGAGGATCAGCAGCTTCGGCTGGGTGATCAGCCAGCGGGCGAGCAGCACCTTCTGCTGGTTGCCGCCGCTCAGCTGGCCGACGCGGGCCTCGGGGTTGGCGGGGCGGATGTCGAGGGCCTTGATGTACCTGTCGACGAGTTCGTCGCGCTGGGCGGCCGGGATGGGCCGGGTCCAGCCGCGGGACGCCTGGAGGGCGAGGATGATGTTCTCGCGCACCGTGAGGTCGGGGACGAGGCCCTCGGTCTTGCGGTTCTCCGAGCAGAACGCGACACCGGCGCCGATGGCGTCGTTGGGGGCGCTCATCGAGACCTGCTTGCCTGCGACGGTCACCTTGCCGCTGTCGGGCTGGTCGGCGCCGAACAGCAGCCGGGCCAGTTCGGTGCGGCCCGAGCCGAGCAGTCCGGCGAGGCCGAGCACCTCGCCCTTCTTGATCTCCAGGTCGAAGGGGGCGATACCGCCGGTGCGGCCGAGGCCCTCGGCCTTGACGAGCGTCTCGCCGACGTCGGAGCGCAGCTGGTGCTCGTGCAGCTCCTCCAGCTGGTCCAGGGCCTTGCCGATCATCAGCTCGATCAGCCCGACCTGGTCGAGGTCGGCCACCATGTGCTCGCCGACCAGGGTGCCGTTGCGCAGCACGGTCATGCGGTCGCAGATCTCGTAGATCTGGTCGAGGAAGTGCGACACGAAGAGGATCGCGACGCCCTCGTCCCGCAGCCGCCGCATCAGGCGGAACAGTTCGAGGACCTCGTCGCGGTCGAGGCTGGAGGTGGGCTCGTCCAGGACGAGCACCTTGGTGCCGGAGCCCTCGCCGTCGCTGTCGCCGTGGCCCACCGACCGTACGATCGCGACCAGTTGCTGCACGGCCAGCGGGTACGAGGACAGCGGCGCCGTCACGTCGATGTCGAGGCCGAGCCGGTCGACCATCTCCGCGGCTTCCTTGCGTATCTGCTTCCACTGGATGCGGCCCGCGCGGGTGGGTTCACGGCCGATGAAGATGTTCTCCGCCACCGAGAGGTTGGGGCAGAGGTTGACCTCCTGGTAGACCGTGCTGATGCCGGCGTGCTGGGCCTCCAGCGGGCTGCCGATCCGCACGGCCTTGCCGTCGAGGGTGATGGTGCCGCCGTCCAGGGAGTAGACCCCGGTCAGCACCTTGATGAGAGTGGACTTCCCGGCTCCGTTCTCGCCCATGAGGGCGTGGATCTCGCCGGGGAAGAGCCGGAAGTCGACGCCCGACAGAGCCCGTACCCCCGGAAACTCTTTGACAATGCCCGTCATCTCCAGGACGGGCCGCGGCTCTGCCATGGCAGCGCTCCTCTTGAAATGGTTCAGGCCCGCAGGGAGCCTTCCGGGCCGGATGGTCGCCGGTCGGCCGGAGGCTCCCTGCCGGTGGGTGCGGTCGGTCAGTACTTACGGGTGGGGAGCGCGTCCTTGGCCTGGTCCTGCATGAAGTCGCTCTCCTCGGTCTTGATCCAGCGCTCGACCTTCTCGCCGTCGTGGACCTTCTTCACGACCTCCATCAGCTGGGGGCCGAGCAGCGGGTTGCACTCGACGATCGCGTTGATCTTGCCTTCGGACATGGCGATGAAGCCGTCCTTCACACCGTCGACCGTGACGATGAGGATGTCCTTGCCGGGCTTCTTGCCGGCCGCCTCGATGGCCTGGATCGCGCCGAGGCCCATGTCGTCGTTGTGCGCGAACAGCACGTCGATGTCCGGGTTGGACTGCAGGAAGGCCGCCATGACCTGCTTGCCGCCGGCGCGGGTGAAGTCACCGGTCTGGCTGGCGACGATCTCCCAGTCGTCCTTGTGCTCGGCGTCCATGACCTCCTTGAAGCCCTTGGCGCGCTCGATCGCGGGTGCGGCACCGGTGGTGCCCTCCAGCTGGGCGATCTTCACCTTGCCCTTGTGGCCGGCCTTCTCCAGGACCTTCTCCAGGATCTTGGCGGCGCGGCGGCCCTCGTCGGTGAAGTCGGAGCCGACCAGGGTGACGAACAGGGACTCGTCGCTCTCGACGGACCGGTCGGTCAGGATGACCGGGATTTTCGCCGCCTGGGCCTCCTTGAGCACGGCGTCCCAGCCCTTGACGACCACCGGCGAGAAGGCGATGACGTCCACCTTCTGCGCGATGAAGCTGCGGATCGCGGAGATCTGGTTCTCCGGCTTCTGCTGCGCGTCGGAGAACTGCAGCTTGAAGCCCGCCTCCTTGGCGGCCGCCTTCACCGAGTCGGTGTTGGCGGTGCGCCAGCCGCTCTCGGAGCCGACCTGGGCGAAGCCGAGGGTGATCGTCTTGCTGCCGCCGGAGGAGCCGGAGGAGCCGCCGTCCTCCTTGGCGCAGGCCGCCAGACCGGCCGTGGCCGCCACGCCGACCGCCGCAGTGAGGAAGTTCCGTCTGTTGAGCATGTTCTTCTCCTTTGAAGAGCCGGCCCGGGATGGACCGCTGGTACTCGTCTGGTACTCGTGTGGACCGGCTGCACTGCGTCCAGCCTGTCGATCATTGTTCGAAATATCGGTCACGTATGTCCGAAGGACGAAAGGCGACCGGGGTGGTGCTGTGTCAGCCGGGAGCGGCTCCCGGTTGCGGCAGGTACGGGAACGTGCTTGCGCGGACGACGAGTTGGGGTTCGATGGTGATCTGGGACGTCCCGGAGGGGGTACGGCCCTCGATCAGGTCCAGCAGCAGGGCGATGCTCCGCTTGCCCACCGCCGCGAAGTCCTGCCGGACGGTGGTGAGCGGCGGGGCGAAGAACTCCGACTCCGGAATGTCGTCGAAGCCGGCCACCGCGACGTCCTGGGGCGTACGCACGCCCGCCTCACGCAGCGCCCGCAACACCCCCAGTGCCATCTGGTCGTTGGCCACGAAGACGGCGGTCAGGCCGCGTCCCACCCAGCCCGCCAGTTCCTGGCCCGCCCGGTAGCCCGACAGCGGGCTCCAGTCCCCCCGCAGCAGCATCGGTGGTTCCACGTCCGCCTCTTCGAGGGTCGCCCGCCAGCCGTCGACCCGGTCCACCGCCTCCTGCCAGTACTCGGGCCCGGCGAGATGCCAGACCCTGCGGTGGCCCGCGGCGAGCAGATGGCCGGTGGCCAGCCGTGCGCCGAGATTCTGATCCACGTTGACGCTGGGGACCCCGGCGCCCGAGCCGGTGCCCACGGCCACCACCGGGAACGGGTGGCGGAGTTCGGCGAGGGCCTCGACCGCCGACCGCTGCGGGGCGATGGCGATGACCCCCTCCACTCCGCCCTCACTGAGGCGGTCCAGGGCCTCGGACAGCGTCTCCACCGTCAGCCTGCGCAGACTGACCGTCGAGACCAGATAGCCCTCGGCACGCGCCGCCTCCTCCAGCGCGAACAACGTACTGGCCGGACCATAGAGCGTGGTGTTGGAGGCGACCACCCCCAGGGTCCGGGTACGCCGGGTCGCCAGTGCCCGTGCGGAGAAGTTACGGCGGTAGCCCATCTCCTCGATCGCGCGCAGCACCTTGGCCCGTGTCTCGTCCCGCACATTGGGGTGGTCCCCCAGCACGCGGGACACGGTCTGGTGGGACACGCCGGCCTGGCGTGCCACGTCGGCCATGGTGGGCGGCCGAAGCTGCGAGTGGGTCACAGCCGCACCTCCTTGGCGGTCGTCCGCCGATAAGACCTGCGCCGAGGGCCGATGGTTCGGCGCCGGCGGCGTCATGCCGGTCTTCCGGAAGGACCAACGGCACGGGGCGGGAAGACGAGTTGAAGCACTGCTGACACGACGCTCATACCTCCTTGCATGCCGTCGGGGCCGACTGGTGAATGCGGACGCCATTGTGAGCGCTAACAATTCACGCCGGTCAAGAGGGCAGCGCCAGAGAAGTCGTCACGGTTGAATAACGCGACGGGCGGCGGAGGTTCCGGCGCCGAGGGCGTTTTACCTGGTCAGGAGCCCTTCGAGCACCCACCGGAGGAGGCGTGCACGCGCCCTCGAAGAGCCCGGCGACCCTCGCGGCACACCCCGTCGCAGCCGCCTCGCCGGCCGTCTCCGCCGCCACATCGAAACCGTTGTTTGTAGACCCATTGACACTCGCGTGTGGTCGTCCCTACTGTCGCGATCAGCATTTCGAACGAGTGCCGAAATTTCGAACAGACCGAACAGACCGAAGAGGACAGGGAGTACCGTGCGCATCACGGGAATCAGCACACACGTCGTCGGAACGCCCTGGCGGAACCTGACCTATGTCCAGGTGCACACCGACGAGGGAATCACTGGCGTCGGCGAGACCCGCATGCTGGGCCACACCGACGCGCTGCTCGGCTATCTGCACGAGGCGAAGACCAATCACATTCTCGGCTCCGACCCGTTCGCTGTCGAGGATCTCGTCAAGCGGATGAAGTACGGCGACTACGGCCGGGCCGGCGAGATCGTGATGTCCGGTATCGCCGTGATCGAGATGGCCTGCTGGGACATCAAGGGCAAGGCGCTCGGCGTGCCGGTCTGGCAGCTGCTCGGCGGCAAGGTCACCGACAAGGTCAAGGCGTACGCCAACGGCTGGTACACCACCGAGCGGACGCCCGAGGCGTACCACAAGGCGGCCCAGGGGGTCATGGAGCGCGGCTACCGGGCGCTCAAGATCGACCCGTTCGGGACCGGCCACTTCGAGCTCGACCACGAGCAGAGCCTCTACGCGGTCTCCCTGATCGAGGCCGTGCGCGACGCCATCGGCCCGGACGCCGAGCTGATGCTGGAGATGCACGGCCGGTTCTCCCCCGCCACGGCCGTCCGCCTGGCCAAGGAGCTGGCGCCCTTCAAGCCCGCGTGGCTGGAGGAGCCGGTGCCGCCGGAGAACCTGAAGGCGCTGGAGAAGGTCGCCGCCAAGGTCGACATGCCGGTCGCCACGGGTGAGCGCATCCACGACCGCATCGAGTTCCGGGAGCTCTTCGAGAGCCAGGCCGTGGACATCATCCAGCCGGACGTCGGCCACATCGGCGGTATCTGGGAGACCCGTAAGCTGGCCGCCACCGCCGAGACGCACTACATGCTGGTCGCGCCCCACAACGTGGGCGGGCCCGTCCTGACGGCCGCCTCCCTGCAGGTCGGCTTCACCGCCCCCAACTTCAAGATCCTTGAGCACTTCAACGACTTCGCGGACGCGGAGATCAAGAAGGTCATCAAGGGCGCCCCCCAGGTGAACCCCGAGGACGGCTGCTTCCACCTCTCCCACGAGCCCGGTCTCGGTGTGGAGCTGGACGTCGACGCCGCCGCGGAGTTCCCGCAGCAGCAGGCCCGGTTCGACCTGTGGGCCGAGGGCTGGGAGCAGCGCAAGCCCAAGGGCACCGTGTGAGCGCCCACACCCGCAGTCCAGGCATCGGGGCCTGGGTCGGACCCGGGAGGACCCAGTGAGCACCGCCGTCGTGATCGAGGCTCCGGGCGAGCACCGGCTCGTCCCGCACGAGCCCCGGCAGCCGGAAGCGGGCGAGGCCCTGGTCCGGGTGCACGCCTCGGGGATCTGCGGCAGTGACCGCGAGGTCTTCCAGGGCAACCGGCCGGAGGGGTACGTCCGCTATCCGCTCACGCCGGGCCACGAGTGGTCCGGGACGGTGGCGGCGGTCGGTGACGGCGTCCCTTCGAGCCTGGTGGGCCGCAAGGTCGTGGGCGAGGGCTTCCGGAACTGCCAGGTCTGCGACCGCTGCCACGCGGGCGAGACCACCCTGTGCACGGCGGGCTACGAGGAGACCGGCTTCACCCAGCCGGGCGCCATGGCCCCCACGCTCACGCTGCCGGCCCGGCTGCTGCACGTGCTGCCGGACGACGCGGACCTGACGGCGGCGGCGCTGCTGGAGCCGGCCGCGTGCATCGCGGCCGCCGCGCTCAAGGCGAACGCGGTGCCGGGCGAGCGGGTGGCCGTGGTGGGCACGGGCACGCTCGGGATGTTCGCCGTTCAGTTCCTGAAGGCGGGCTCGCCGGCCGAGCTGCTCGTCGTGGGGACGCGTCCGGACCGGGCCGAGCTGTCGAAGCGGTTCGGCGCCACGGACTTCCGTACCAAGGACGAGGAGCTCCCCGACGACTTCGACGTCGTCATCGAGACCGCCGGGTCCGCGGACGCGGCGCGCACCGCCGCCGCCCTGCTGCGCCGCGGTGGGCGGCTGATCCTGACGGGCATCCCGGCGCCGGGCGCGGACGGGCTCGACCCGACCGATCTCGTCGTACGGCAGCTGGAGGTGCAGACCGTGTTCGGCGCGGCGCCTCAGGCCTGGGCACACACCGTGCGGGTCTTCGGGGCGGGCCTCCTCGACCCGCTGCCGCTGGTCACGCACGAGCTGCCGCTGGAGGAGTTCCCGCAGGCCATCGAGTTGGTGGGGTCCGGCGACCCGAAGGTCGGAAAGGTCCTGCTGCGGCCATGACACACCCTTGAGCCGTACGCCGGTACGGGGTGCCTGACAACTTCGTACCGGCGTACATCCAAAGCCCCGCACGACCAGAGCCGCGACCCTCGTCCGATATATCGAACATGAAGGACAGCTTGTGACCGACACCACCGCTCAGACGCCGCGTCGCCCCGGTGAGCAGGCGCTCACCGCACTCGGCCTGGGGGCACCCGCCCTCGACCCCTCCGACGCCTCTCCGCACACCTTCCCCGGCGGCGGCCGCTGGCGCACCGAGGTCCCCTCCGTGGAGGGCCCCGAGGCGCTCGGCGTGGTCCTCAAGGAGGCCTCGCGGCTCGATGTGCCGATCCACCGGATCAGCCAGGGCAGCGGCATCTGGATGCTCACCGACGCCGAGATCACCGAGATGGTGGAGGCGACCGCCGAGCGCGACATCGAGCTCTGCCTGTTCACCGGCCCGCGCGGCACCTGGGACATCGGCGGCTCCACCCGTACCGACTCCAAGGGCGGCGGACTGCGCGCCCGGGGCCACGACGCGGTCGCCGGGTGCGTCGAGGACGCCGTACGCGCCACCGAGCTGGGCGTGAAGTGCCTCCTCGTCGCCGACGAGGGTGTGCTGTGGACGCTGCACCGGGCGCGGGTCGCGGGGATCCTGCCGGCCGACACAACGCTCAAGGTGTCGGCGCTGATCGGTCCGGTCAACCCGACGGCGTACGCCGTGTACGAGAACCTGGGCGGCGACTCGATCAACGTGCCGAGCGACCTGACGCTGGATCACCTCACCGAGATCCGCCGCGTCTCCGGCGCCCCCATGGACATGTACATCGAGGCCCCCGACGATCTGGGCGGTTACATCCGGATGTACGAGGTCGCCGAGCTGATCCGGCGCGGCGCACCGCTCTACCTGAAGTTCGGGCTCTCCAAGGCCCCCGGGATCTACCCCTACGGGCACCACATGCGGGACCTGACACTGGCCACCGCCAAGGAACGCGTACGGCGTGGACGCCTGGCGTTGGACCTCCTCGCACGGCACGGGGCTGACGGCGACATGGCGCCTCTCGGTTCACGGCTGCCCGGGACGCTGAAGCGGTTCGAAATTCCCGCATAACGTTCCGGACAATCCCCCTTCACAAAAGAAGACGCAGTCGAACACAATCCGACACACCTCATCTCGGTCCTTCCCGCACCGCCCGCAAGCGTCTTCGCGCCGCCGACCGAGCACTGCCAGACACACATCAAGGATGATGACCATGCGTAACCGCCGAGCCGCACTCGCCGCCATAGCCGGAGCCGCCTCCCTCGCCCTGACCCTGTCCGCCTGTGGCCAGAGCGGCGAGGGCGGCAGCAAGGAGGAAGGCGGTGACACCAAGGGCGGGACCATCGGCATCGCGATGCCGACCAAGTCCTCCGAGCGCTGGATCGCCGACGGCAAGAACGTCGTCGCGGACCTGGAGTCGAAGGGCTACAAGACCCAGCTGGTCTACGGCGAGGACGACCCTGACCAGCAGGTCTCGCAGATCGAGAACCTGATCACGCAGGGCGTCAAGGCGCTGATCGTCGCGGCCATCGACAACAAGTCGATGAACAACGTGCTCCAGCAGGCCGCCGACGCCAACATCCCGGTGATCTCCTACGACCGACTCATCCTCGGCACCAAGAACGTCGACTACTACGCGTCGTTCGACAACGAGAAGGTCGGCGAGCTCCAGGGCAACTACATCGTCGAGAAGCTCGGCCTGAAGGACGGCTCCAAGAAGGGCCCGTTCAACATCGAGCTGTTCGCCGGCTCCAACGACGACAACAACACCCGCTACTTCTTCCAGGGCGCCATGAACGTCCTGCAGCCGTACATCGACAAGAAGCAGCTCGTCGTCCGCTCCAAGCAGACCGCCCTGAACCAGGTCACCACCCTGCGCTGGGACGGCGGCACCGCCCAGAAGCGCATGGACGACATCCTGACGTCGGCCTACAAGAGCGAGCGCGTCGACGCGGTCCTCTCGCCGTACGACGGCATCTCCATCGGCATCCTCTCGGCCCTGCGGTCGGACGACTACGGCTCCAAGAGCAAGCCGTGGCCGATCGTCACCGGTCAGGACGCCGAGGTCGCCTCGGTGAAGTCGATCATCGCCGACGAGCAGTCGATGACCGTCTACAAAGACACCCGTGAGCTCGCCAAGGTGGCCTCGAACATGGTCGACGCGGCGCTCAACGGCAAGAAGCCCGAGGTCAACGACACCAAGACCTACGACAACGGCGCCAAGGTCGTCCCGGCCTACCTGCTCACGCCGGTCAGTGTGGACAAGGCCAACTACAAGGCGACGGTGGTCGACTCCGGCTACATCAAGGAAAGCGACCTCAAGTAACCACCCGCCCACTCTGATTGGAAGGCACGACCATGGCGGGACCCGTCCTGGAAATGCGCTCGATCGTCAAGACCTTTCCCGGCGTCAAGGCACTGTCGGACGTCACACTGACCGTCCAACAGGGCGAGGTCCACGCCATCTGCGGGGAGAACGGCGCCGGCAAGTCGACCTTGATGAAGGTCCTCTCCGGCGTCCACCCGCACGGCACCTACGAAGGGGACATCCTCTTCGAGGGCGAAGTCTGCGAGTTCAAGGACATCAGGGCCAGCGAGCAGCGCGGCATCGTCATCATCCACCAGGAGCTGGCGCTGTCGCCGTTCCTCTCCCTCGCGGAGAACATCTTCCTCGGCAACGAGCACGCCAAGAGCGGGTTCATCGACTGGAGAGAGACTCTGCGGCACGGCACCGAGCTGCTGCGCCGGGTCGGGCTCAGCGACCACCCGGACACCCGCGTCGCCGACATCGGCGTGGGCAAGCAGCAGCTCGTGGAGATCGCGAAGGCGCTGTCGAAGAAGGTGAAGCTGCTCATCCTGGATGAGCCGACCGCGGCCCTGAACGACGAGGACAGCGGCAAACTCCTGGATCTCATCCTGGAGTTGAAGAAGCAGGGCATCACCTCGATCATCATCTCGCACAAGCTCAACGAGATCCGCAAGGTCGCCGACTCGGTGACGATCCTCCGCGACGGCCAGACCATCGAGACCCTCGATGTGAAGGCGCCGGAGACCACCGAGGACCGGATCATCAGCGGGATGGTCGGCCGCGACCTGGAGAACCGGTTCCCCGACCGCACCCCGCACGAGCCGGAGGCGGGCTCCGCCCCCGCGCTGGAGATCCGCAACTGGACCGTGCACCACCCGATCGACCAGCAGCGCAAGGTGGTCGACGATGTGTCCCTGTCCGTGCGGCGCGGCGAGATCGTCGGCATCGCGGGCCTGATGGGCGCCGGCCGCACGGAACTCGCGATGAGCGTCTTCGGCCGCACCTACGGCCGTTACGCCGACGGCAAGGTCCTCAAGGACGGCAAGGAGATCCGTACGAAGTCCGTCCCCGAGGCGGTCAAGCACGGCATCGCGTACGTCACCGAGGACCGCAAGCACTACGGCCTCAACCTCATCGACACCATCAACCGCAACATCTCGCTCAGCGCGCTGGGCAAGGTCGCCAAGCGGGGCGTGGTCGACGAACACGAGGAGCGGCAGGTCGCCGAGGGCTTCCGCAAGTCCATGAACATCAAGGCGCCGACCGTCTTCGAGCCGGTGGGCAAGCTGTCCGGCGGCAACCAGCAGAAGGTCGTCCTCAGCAAGTGGATCTTCACGGGTCCGGATGTGCTGATCCTGGACGAGCCGACGCGTGGCATCGACGTCGGTGCCAAGTACGAGATCTACACGGTCATCGACCAGCTGGCCGCCCAGGGCAAGGCGGTCGTCTTCATCTCCTCCGAGCTGCCGGAACTGCTCGGTATGTGTGACCGCATCTACACGATGGCCGCGGGGCGGCTGACCGGCGAGTTCTCGCGGGCCGAGGCCTCGCAGGAATCGCTGATGCGTCAGATGACAAAGGACAAAGAGGTATCCCGATGAGCACGGATGTGACCGCCAAGACCCCGGCCCCCGCGCCGCCGGGCAAGAGCGGAGGGGCCGCGGCCGACGGCCTGCTCCAGCTGGTGCTGGACGGCATGCGCCGCAACATGCGGCAGTACGGCATGCTGATCGCCCTCGGCCTGATCGTGGCGCTGTTCGCCGTGTGGACCGACGGTGACCTGCTGCTGCCGCGCAACGTCTCCAACCTGGTGCTGCAGAACAGCTACATCCTGATCCTCGCGATCGGCATGATGCTGGTCATCATCGCGGGTCACATCGACCTGTCGGTGGGATCGCTGACAGCGTTCATCGGATCCATGGCCGCGGTGTTCATGGTCAAGAACGACCTGCCATGGCCCGTCGCCGTCATCCTCTGCCTGGCCATGGGCGCCGTCGCAGGTGCCGCGCAAGGGTTCTTCATCGCGTACGGCGGCATACCATCCTTCATCGTGACCCTCGCGGGCATGCTGATCTTCCGCGGTCTGACGGAGATCTTCCTCGAGGGCCAGACCCTCGGCCCGTTCCCGGAGGGTCTGCAGAAGGTCGCCAACGGCTTCCTGCCCGAGGTCGGCCCGAACACCAACTATCACAACCTCACACTTCTGCTCGGCTTCGGAATGATCGCGTTCGTGGTCTTCCAGGAGTTCCGCGACCGCCGCCGGCAGCAGGAGTTCAACCTGGACGTCCCGCCCTTCAACCTCTTCCTGCTGAAGCTGGTCGCGCTCGGCGCCGCCATCCTCACGCTGACGATGCTGCTGGCCAGCTACAAGGGCGCCCCGATCGTGCTGCTCATCCTGGGCGTGCTGCTCGTCGGCTTCGGCTACGTGATGCGCAACGCGATCATCGGTCGCCACATCTACGCAATCGGCGGCAACCTGCCCGCGGCCAAGCTGTCGGGTGTGAAGGACAAGAAGGTCACCTTCCTGATCTTCGTGAACATGGGCATGCTCGCGGCCCTGGCGGGTCTGGTCTTCGCCGCCCGCTTCAACGCGGCCTCGCCCAAGGCCGGCCTCAACTTCGAGCTGGAGGCGATCGCGGCCTCGTTCATCGGCGGCGCGTCGATGAGCGGCGGCGTCGGCACCGTCCTCGGCGCGATCATCGGTGGCCTGGTCCTGGGCGTGCTGAACAACGGCATGAACCTCGTCGGCATCGGCACCGACTGGCAGCAGGTCATCAAGGGCCTGGTGCTGCTGGCGGCGGTCGGGTTCGACGTATGGAACAAGCGCAAGGTCGGTTCGTAAATGCAGCAGGAGGGCCCCGCCGGAAGGCGGGGCCCTGTTCTTTTCAGCGACGGAGGCAACACGCCGGTGAAGTCCCTCTTCGGCATCCTCGCCGACGGCACGGAGGTCCACAGCTGGTCGCTGGCCAACGGCGGCACGCGGATGACGGTCCTCTCCTACGGCGGCATCGTGCAGTCCCTGGAGATCCCGGACCGCCACGGCCGGCTCGCCAACGTCTCCCTGGGCTTCGACACCATCGAGGACTACGTCACGGGGAGCCCGTACTTCGGCGCCCTGATCGGCCGGTACGGCAACCGCATCGGCAAGGGCCGGTTCACCCTCGACGGCAAGGCCTACCAGGTCGACGTCGACGACGGCGTGAACAGCCTGCACGGCGGCGCCAAGGGCTTCGACAAGCAGGTGTGGGACATCGAGCCCTTCACCAAGGGCTCCGACGTCGGCCTGTACTTGTCCTACACGTCCGTCGACGGCGAGATGGGCTACCCGGGCACGCTCAAGGTGAAGGTGACATACACCCTCACCAAACACGGCGACTGGCGCATCGACTACGAGGCCACCACCGACAAGGCCACCGTCGTCAACCTCACCAGCCACGTCTACTGGAACCTCGCCGGCGAGGGCAGCGGCACGATCGAGAACCACGAGCTGAAGATCGCCGCGTCCCGCTACACCCCCGTCGACCCGGGCCTCATCCCCACCGGTGAGCCGGCCCCCGTCGCGGACACCCCCTTCGACTTCCGCCGCACCAAGCGCATCGGCGAGAACCTCCGCGAGACGCACGAGCAGCTGCTGTACGCCAAGGGCATCGACCACAACTGGGTGCTCGACAAGGGCATCTCGCCGAAGCCCGAGTGGTGCGCGACCCTGAAGGACCCCTCCTCCGGCCGCACCCTGCGGATGGCGACCACCGAGCCGGGTCTGCAGTTCTACTCGGGCAACTTCCTCGACGGCACCCTGGTCGGCCCGAGCGGCCGCACCTACCGGCAGGGCGACGCGCTGTGCCTGGAGACGCAGCACTTCCCGGACTCGCCGAACAAGCCGTCGTTCCCGTCGACGGTGCTGCGGCCGGGACAGACGTACCGGTCCACGACGGTCCACTCGTTCAGCCGCTGACGTCTCATCCGAGGTCTGTTCTGACGTCTCTTCTGACGTCTCTTCTGACGTCTCTTCTGACGTCTCTTCTGACGTCTCTTCTGACGTCCGCTCTGACGGACCTTCACAGGTGGCACACAAGTTCACACCGGTTGCTCAGTGGTTGAACAGCGCCACCCCAGCCTTCGTATGTAAGGGCGGCCCGTGCTCCCCCGCGCGGGCCACCCAAGACGACGGGCCCGGTCTTCCCCGCCGGGCCCGCCCTCATACGGAGGTTCCATGGCCGACACCGTCACCTCGCTGTTCCGCAGTACCGCGGCACACAGCCCGTCGATGGCGGCGTTGACGCGGGAGGGCGGCGACGGGGCCGGTCCGGTCGATTTCTGCATTCCCTGCAACCCGTACTTCCCGACGCCGGAGATGTTCCAGGACATGGGGGCGCGGCTGCGGGACATCATCACCTACTACCCGAGCAGCGCCGACACCATCACGGCCGAGCTGTGCAGCCTGCTTCAGCTCCCGCCGCAGTGCGTGGCGATGGGCAACGGCTCCACGGAGCTGATCACCTGGATCGACCACCTCCTGGTCCGTGAGTCCCTCGCCATCCCCGTCCCCACCTTCGGCCGCTGGACGGACCAGCCGATGGAGACCGGCAAGCGGGTCGACATGTTCCCGCTCCAGGAGTCCAGCGGATTCGCCCTGGACCTCGCGCAGTACGCCGAGTTCATCCGGGCCAGGGGGACGCGGGTGGCGGTGATCTGCAACCCGAACAACCCCGACGGCGGCTACCTCCACAAGCACGCGCTCGTGCAGTTCATGGACGCGATGGCCGACCTGGACCTGGTCATCATCGACGAGTCGTTCCTGGAGTTCGCCGACGCCGAGCAGGAGCCGTCGGTGGTCCAGGAGGCGATGCTGCGCCCGAACGTCATCGTGCTGCGCTCCCTCGGCAAGAACTTCGGCCTGCACGGCATCCGCTTCGGCTACCTGGTCGCCAACCCGGCGCTCGCGGGCATGGTCCGCTCGATGCTGCCGAAGTGGAACCTCAACGCCTTCGCCGAGCACGTGGTGTTCATGCTCAAGAACCACGGCGCCGAGTACGCGCAGAGCCTCCACCAGGTGCGGCGGGACCGTCTCGACATGGCGAGCCAGCTCTCCGCGCTGCCCGGTCTGACGGTGTACCCGTCCCAGGGCAACTTCCTCTTCGTGCGCCTCCCCGTCGGCGCGGAAGGCACCGTGGTCCGCGACCGGCTGCTCACCGAGCACCGGATCCTGGTCCGCGAGTGCGGCAACAAGATCGGTTCGTCCAGCCGCTTCCTGCGACTCGTGGTGCGCCCCCAGACGGACGTGCGTCGCCTGGTGTCCGGCCTGGAGCAGGTGCTCTACGGGTCCAGGAGGGGAGCCGCCGTACCCGAGCTGGGTACAGGGACCCACTACAGCTCGGGTACGGCGGCCGTGGACCGGTTGGTCGGCTCCACCAACGGTTCGGGTATGCAGGGGCTGGCCGCGCAGGCCATGAGTGCCGGGATGCCTGCGGCGGCTCAACCCGCCGGTATGCCGATGCCGGCTCCGGCTCCGGTGGCTCCGGCTCCGGTCGCTCCGGCTCCGGTGGCTCCGGCCCCCGCCCCGGCACCCGCTCCCATGCCCGCCCCCTCGCCGATGCCGTTCCCGTCGCCTGTGGCGCCCGCTGCGGCGGCGGCCCCGGCGGCGATGCCCGGGCCCACCCCGCCGGGGGTGCCGGCTCGGGGTGGGCTTACGGCGGCGCAGGTGCGGGGGACGACCGGGCCGGGACTTACTCCGGCCGCGACGACCGGGTGGCCCAACAGTCAGAGTTGGCCCAATGCGGCAGGGATGGGGCAGGTCGGGTAGCGCCTTCTCGCTAGGCCGGGTTCAGGCGCCACTGTTGGCAGTTGTTGCCCAGCCGGCTCCACTGGCGTACGTCCGCCCCGTCCGCCGTTCCGCAGTTCGCCACGTCGGCCACCTTGCCCGTGGCCTGGTTGACGATCTGCACGTAGCCGCTGTCCGTGGCGATGAAGCGGAAGCGCTGGCAGGTGTTGTTCATCCAGGACCACTGCCGCAGGTCCGCGCCATCCGCGCTGGAGCAGTTCTCGGTGTCGAGGACCTTGCCCGTGGCGACGTTCACCAGACGGTGGGTGTCGTCCCCGAGGTCCTCCAGGCGCCACTTCTGGTTGTTGCCGCCGCTGCACGCCCACTGCTGCACATTGGCGCCGTCGGCGGTCGAACTCCCCGCCACATCAAGGCACTTGCCGCTGTTGCGGTTGCTGATGGTGTACGTCGTGGAGGCGCTGGACGGCTCCCCGGAGGGGCCGGTGAGGGACGCGCCGAGCCGCACCGGGGTTCCGAAGTTCGGCGTGCCGTCGGAGTTCCAGGTGAACTTCTGCGCCCGTGCCGTACGGCCGTTGTCGCAGCCGTCGCTCGCGCTGTCGTTGGCGTGGTAGACGATCCAGCTCTCGGTGCCGTCGGGCGAGGTGAAGAAGCCGTTGTGGCCGGGCCCGTACACGCCGCCCGCGTCACTGCGCTGGAAGACGGGCGTGGACTTCTTGGTCCAGGAGGAGGCCGAGAGCGGGTTGGAGCCCGTCAGGGTCAGCTGGCCGAGCTTGTAGTCGGGCGTCCAGCAGCCGCTGGCCGAGTAGATGAGGAAGGTCCTCCCACCGCGCTGGAGGATCTCCGGGCCCTCGTTGACCGTGCCGTTGCGCTCCCAGTCGTAGGTCGGCGTGGAGACGGTCGAGAAGCCGGTGGCGAGGGTGTACGGGTTCGACATGCGGGCCGCGACGATGTTCTGCGTGCCGCCGCCGTTCGCGCTACCGAAGAGGTACAGCTGACCGTTGATGGTGGCCACGTTCGGGTCCAGCATCCAGGCCGAGTTGAGCTGGTTCCTGTAGGTGTACGGACCCATGGGGTCGGACCCGGCGCTCTCCAGCACATGGGTGCGCTGCGTCGGGACGTAGTCGGAGACGTTCTGGCCGGCGACGTAGTACATGTACCAGCGGCCGTTGATGAAGTGCATCTCGGGCGCCCAGATGTTGCAGCAGCGGTTCGCCGCGTCGCCCTTCCACACCTGCACGCTGGGCGCGGTGGCGAGGCCGGCGAGGGTGGTGGACTTGCGCATGGTGATGACGTCGGTCCAACTCGTCGTCACCATGTAGTAGTTGCCGTTGTGGTACGAGATCCAGGGGTCGGCGCCCTTCTGCGTCTTGACCGGGTTGGCGAAGGAGGCCGCGCTCGCGGACGGCTGCCCGATCGAGAGTGCCAGCAGCAGCGCTGCCAGCAGGGTCAGTATGCGACGGGCCATCCGGTGCTCCAGTTCAGAAGGTTGATGCCCAGTTTGGGCGTGCCGTTGTCGTTGCCGTCGTAGTAGTGGTAGACGATCAGGTCGCCGTCGGCGTCGTTCATGATCGACTGGCCGCCGGGGCCGATGACGCTGCCCTGCGACTCGAGGACGGGCGTCCCGCCGTTGTTCATCATCGAGACGCCGTTCTTGTCGACGTACGGCCCGGTGACGCTGGTGGACCGCCCGACCTTCACCTTGTAGGTGCTGCTGGTGCCGGCGCAGCAGGTGTCGTAGGAGGCGAAGAGGTAGTAGTAGCTGCCCCGCTTGACGATGTAGGGCGCCTCGACGGCCTTGGTGCCGGTGGGGCGGGAGGCGAGCGAGTAGCGGGTGGTGTTGCTCGACAGCTGCTTTCCGGTGGACGGGTTGATCTGGATCATCTTGATGCCGGTCCACCAACTGCCGAAGGACAGCCACCACTTGCCGTCGCTGTCGACGAAGAGGTTGGGGTCGATGGCGTTGTAGTCGCTGGAGGAGCTGGACGTGTAGACGATGCCCTGGTCCGTCCAGCTGCCCGGCCGGCCGGTGCTGGAGGTGGCGAGGCCGATGGCGGACGTGTTCGAGCCGAACTTCGAGACGGAGTAGTACATCAGGTACTTGCCGCCCTGGTACGAGATGTCCGGCGCCCAGGCCTCCGGCACGGAGGAGTACGTCGACCACCAGCCGGGACGGCTGCCGAAGGCGTCGCCGCCCGCGCTGAAGGCGGTGCGGTCGGACGACGTCTTGCTGGCGATGCCGCCGCCGGTGGCGTACAGCAGGTACTGGCCGGACGAGGTGCGGATCATCGTCGGGTCGTGCGTGATGACGGAGCCGGTGACCCGGCCGGGGTTGGGGTACGCCGACGCCGAGGACGGGACGAGGGCGAGCAGGGCGGCGGCGGGGAGGGCGAAGAGGGCGGCTCGGCGGGAGGTACCGAACGTACGGGACCTGCGGGAAGTGCGGGAGGTACGGGAGGTGCGGCTCACGTGGATCCTCCTTGCGGTGGGGGGAGTTCATGTGGCGTTCGACATTTCGATCATCGATCGTCACTTCGGACGGGACCGTAGAATCGAATCACTTGCGCGTCAACGGTCCGCGCAGACACAGAAAGTCGACAGCACCGCAGGGGTTGTTCAGAGATCAAGTATTGGGCATAGTCCGTTCACCATCGCGGAGATCTTGTGAACACCGCGCCACCTGGGATCCACAGGGAGAAACAGGCATGCCCAAGCTCAGACGCATAGTCGTGACCGCCCTCGCCGCGTCCGCCCTCACCGTCGCGACGGCCACCTCGGCCCAGGCGGCCACCATCGACGACTACACGAACACGGCCGACGTCTGCGGTTCCGTCGGCTTCAGCAGGTACGGCGACGTCTTCCGGTTCCTCGACATCTGCAGGGACGGCAGGGGCGTGCGGGTACAGGCCACGAACCCGACGACGGGAGTCCCGTCCACCAGCGACGCCAAGTGGCACCACGACTACACCGGCGGCTACACCGGCTACGACTGGGACAACGCCGGCGTCTACAACACCGAGATCGACGAGGACGCCTGCTTCTACTTCCGGGCGGGCCTCGTCGACAACGGCAACTTCGTCGACAACTCGTACGGCATCTGGCGCCTGGCCTGCGCCTCGAACTAGGCCCTGTCGTCTAGCCCAGCGAGCAGTGACCGACGAGTGACAGCCACCCCGGCAGGTCCACCTCCGCACGGATGGTCTTGCCGGGTGGCTCGCGGTCCAGCACCACCCACCGGTCGGCCAGCGCCTCGACGAGGACGAGACCGCGGCCGTGTTCGTCGAGCGGGTGCGGAGGTTGTACGTCGCCGGGTTTCGGGGGGCGGGGTTCGGTACGGGTGTCACTGACCTCGACGCGGATGCTGCCCGTGGGGAGCGACAGACGCAGCTCGAAGTCGCGGCCGGGGACGCGGCCGTGGGTGACGGCATTGGCGGCCAGCTCGGCGACGATCACGGCGACGGCCTCGGAGGCCCGGCTGCCGTCCGGGACGCCCCAGGCGTGGTGTTGGGCCAGGGCGAGGTGCCGGGCCAGGCGGGCGCCGCGCGGGGTCGCGCTGAGGCGCTGGGTGAACACACGTACGGTAACCGGCGGTTTGCGGTGTGCTCATTTCTGACCCGAAGGAGGTCAGCGTCCTCCAGAGGAGGTATGCCAGGATGCGTTCGCAGGCTCTCACCCTTGAAGACTCCGTGAGCCTGTTGCAGCGGATGCGAGGAGAGCTATGAGCACGCCCGAACTTGCCTGGTTCAAGAGCAGCTACAGCGGCGGAGACGGCGATGACTGCGTAGAGGTCGCCACCTGCCCCCACACCATCCACGTGCGCGACTCCAAGGCCCCGCAGGAACGCCAGTTGGCGCTTACGACAGAAGCCTGGGCGGCGTTTGTCCGCCACTGCGGGAAAGGCTAGAAAAAAAATCGGGCCCCGGAATCAAATGATCCAGGGCCCGTCGCACATGTTGCGTCAGTGACCGGCAGCGTGCGCGTGCACGCCCAGCGCGACGCCCTCGGGCGAAACCGCCGCGAAGACATCGGCGCAGGCGACGGCGGACACGGTCTCGGAGAGACCGGCGACACCGCCGGAGAGGGTGCCCGCGAGACCGGCGGAGGCGGCGGCGCCCGCCTGACCACCAGCGATGTTGTCCAGGACGGCGTCGGTGATCTCGGCCGTTTCAACCTGAGAGGTGAAGCTCATAACCTGCGGTTCCCTTCGCGTGAACATGCTGCAAAATACGGCGGTGGCTACCCGATTCCCGGGCCGGAATCCATTCCCGACGCCTCCATCCGTGCGCAGGATCAAAGCATGCTGAAGAGGAGACGGCCAGCCGCGCCGGGGCGTTGCACTACGTATTCCGGTGGCAGGCTTCACCGCTATGACCGCAGGGTTACCGAATACGCCAACTTCTTCACGGGACCTGCCGCCTTACTGCGTACCTGACTGTTGCGACCCGGTTTCCAAGGCGGACACTTCGGCGACAAGACGGCACGCGGCGACAGGGATGTGGTGGGCGGCCAGGCCCGGCATGAACATCTGGCGCGCTGGTGTGGACGTTTGCCGCAGGTTCGGGCCCGACGCCCCGGGACACTAGGGGTCGGCCGGCTCCCACAGCAGGATCGCGCGGTCGCGGCCGCCGGTGGCGAGCATGGTGCGCCCGTCGACATCCGGTACGGCGCACACCGCGTTCAGCCAACTGTCGCTGTGGCCACTGAGAGGCTCGCCGATCGGCTGGAGGGTGCGCGGATCCCACAGACGTAGCAGGCCGTCATGGCCGATGGTGACCA
The DNA here is from genome assembly GCF_052068475.1 of Streptomyces sp. SD31. Classification (NCBI taxonomy): domain Bacteria; kingdom Bacillati; phylum Actinomycetota; class Actinomycetes; order Kitasatosporales; family Streptomycetaceae; genus Streptomyces; species Streptomyces sp. SD31. The sequence goes on from NZ_JBQHCX010000010.1 coordinate 241,280, forward strand.
GTTGGGCTCCGTCGGCACCGGGCAACACACACATGCCCGTCACCCAGTTGTGGGCGTGAAGGGGCTCGGCAACGGGCTCGCAGGTGGTGGGGTCCCACAGCCACACGAGCCCGTCTCGGCCGCCGCTGGCGAGGAGGGTGCGGCCGTCGGTGCCGGGCAGGGCACACAACGCCTCGACCCAGTTGAAGTCGAAATCGCTGGCGGGCTCCATGTTCGTCCCGACCTGTCGGCGCGTCAGCGGGTCGTACAGTTGCACGGTCGCTTTGCCGGAGACCACGGCGACGAGCGTGCGGCCGTCGACAGCGGGCACCGGGCATACGGTGGCGCGCTCGGTCGTTCCGACGCTCTCGAACGGCTCGTCCACGGGTTGCCCGGTGGCCGGGTCCCACAGTTGCAGCAACGTGCGGTAGCTGGATGTGGCGAGCAACGTGCGGCCGCCGGCATCGGGCACCACGCACATCACGGACGCATCGTCCCAGCGGTTCCGGGCGGGGGTGCCGATCTGGTCGCCGGTGGCCGGGTCCCACCGCCGCACACGTTTGTCCTCGTGCGCGCTGAACAACACGGTACGGTCGCCGACGTCCTCGACCGCACACACGGCCATGGTCCAGTTGCTCGCGCGACGGTCGCCGTCGTCGCGACGTCCGTCGGCACGGGGAATGTCGAGCCAGGCGTGCACGAGGTCGCCGGATGCCGGATCCCACAACCGGATCGAGGCGTCATGGGCACCACTGGCGATCAAGGTCCGACCGCCGACCGCGGGCACCGCGCACATCGTCCTGACCCAGCCACCATGCCCGTCCGACCCCGTGCCGGGCGCGCCCTCGTCCGTCAGGTCCCACAGCCGTACCGATCCATGGTCGCTGAGCCCGCCGTGCTCGACGCTCGCGAGCCGAGCACCGCCGTCGCCGGAGGTGATGACGCACAAGGACCTCACGTCCCCGATATGTCCCGTCAGCGGCGCCCCGACAGGTTCGCCGCTCGCCGGATCCCACACCCGGATCGCCCCGTTGCGGCCGCCCGCAGCGATCAGTGCGCGACCGTCGGCGCCGGGCACCGCGCACATCGCGGTCACCTCGTCGGCCTGCCCGCTCAACGGCGTGCCGACCGGTTGCCCGGAAACCGGGTCACACAACACGATCCGCCCGTCACGGCCACCACTCGTGGCGAGCAGCGTGCGGCCGCCCACATCGGACACCACGCACATCGTCGTGACGTAGTCGGTTCGCAAGGCACCGACCGACTGTCCGGTGGCGGGATCCAGCAGCCGGACCTGTCCGGACTCGACAACGGCCAGAAGGGTGCTCTCGCCGGCCCCCGGCACCGCGCACATGCGTCTGGCCAGAAAGTCGCCCTGCGGCCATTCGCGGATCTTCCTCCAGGTGTCCGGGTCCCAGAATCGCACCCCCTCCTTGTCCCCGGTGGCCAGCACCGTGCGACCGTCCACGTCGAGGAGCGCGCACACGGAGGTGACGGACTCACCGTTGCCCGCCAGGTTCGCGACCTCTTCGCCCGTGATCGGGTCCCATACCGGCACCGAGCCGTCCTCGCGGCCTGCGACGAGCAGCGTGCGGCCGTCGGCGACGGGCAGGGCGCACAGGGCCTCAACCCAGCGTGAGGTGCGCTCGAACGGCGGGCGGTGGGCGTCCGCCGCGTCGTTCTTGCCCGTGAAGACGGCGAGCAGGTCACCGGAGTCCGGGTCCCACAGCGACACCGACCCGTCGATGCGACCCGTCGCGAGCAGGGTTCGACCGCCGACCGGCACGGCGCACGCGTAGTGCGGGGAGTCCGTGGTGATGACCCGGTGCGGGACACCGGACCACCACGCGGCGCGCAGCCGCCACGGCCATGACTGTCCGGCGGCGCAGGCCTCGGCCAACTCGGCGCTGCGGTTGCGGCGGGCGTGGACGTGCAGCCACCACCGCCGGCGCTCCTCGCTCGGTTCCCGTCGCCAGTCGTGCAGCGCCAGCTCGTACGCGCCGAGCGCCCGGCGGCCGGTCACGGTGGTGAGATCCCGGCGGTGGCGCAGCAGCGCCGGTGGCTCGACCGTCAGCAAAAACCCTGGTTTCCCGACGAGTTCGTCCAGCCGCCCGCACGCGGAAGCGTGCCGAGGAAGCCAGAACCGGCCGTAGTCGCTGACGTTCGACCAGTCGTCGTCGGTGGCCATCTGCGTGTCGACGAGGCGGCCGTGTGCCCTCTCCAGCGCCTCGTTCAGCTCCTGGCGCAGGCCCGCGTCCAGTTCGTCGTCGGACCCGGTCTCGAAAAGGTCCCGCAGGCTCTGGTGGCGGATCGAGTACCGGCCGCTTTCCCGGCTCAGGAAGGGCCGGAACGCCCGGTCCAGCCACCGGCGCGCGGGCCGCTGGTCGACTCCGGCGATGTGGGCGAGGACGTCCGGTTCGGCGGGTGCCTGCGCGGCGGCCAGCGTCGCGAGCACCGGTTCGCCGACGCCGTCCCAGTCGGCGGTTTCCCGCCATCGGCCGATCTGTTCCTCGTAGTACCCGGCGAGCCCGTCCGGCAGCCGGCCGACCTCGTCCGGCGACCGGGTGCCCTGGGCGATCTCGTCGAGCACGTATCGCGCGTAGATCCACACCCCGCCGCAGCGTTCGGCCAGCGAGTCCACGAACCGGTCGGCCGGCACCCGGTGGGCGCGGAGGGCGTCGTACAGGCTGGTGTCGGTCTCACCGACCCGGATCCGCAGGTATGCCAGCAGGTCGCTGCGGTTCTCCGGGCCGTCCACGTGGATCTCCAGGACGTCGGTCTGCGCCCGGAGGTTCGACAGGTTCACTCCGAACCTGCTGGTCGCCACGATGTGCACCCCGTGCGGCAGATGCTGGGGTCTGGGCAGTCCGAACGGGATGCCCGTGTCGCTGCCGCGCGCCGGCGGTTCGGCCTCGTCGAGGCCGTCGACCAGCAGCACCAGCGGCGTCGCCGGCGCCACGCGGTCCCGCTCGGCCGCGGCCGCGTGCAGCACCTTCACCAACCAGTCCGGGCGCTCCGCGCCTTCGGGCAGCAGCCCGCCGGGGCACAGCCTGTCCTCCAGCCGCCACCGGCGCACGAGCTGGGCGGCGAGGTTCTTGCGGGCGGTCTCCGGGTGCCCACCGCCGGCGAAGGCACTGAAATGCTGCGGCCAGCGCCTGGTCCGCGCCAGATGGGCACTGAGACTGGTCTTGCCGATCCCCGCCTCGGACAGGACGAGCACATATCCCTTGTCCCGCTGCGAGATCGCCTCGTCGATCCGCTCGATGAGCCAGCCGCGACCGGTGAAGTGGTCCAGGTCGAGGTCGTTCAGCAGCGGCGTCGGGTCGACGATCGCGTCCGTCACCCGCTCGAACGCGCCCACCCCGATCGACACCGTCACCGGCGCGTTGATGTCCCGCCCGGCGGTCACCGCCCCGGCACCCGCCACCGCGTCCGGGGGCAGCCCGACGACCTCCGTCGACACCCTGCCCTTGATGTCCCGGCCCGCGCCGACCGCGCCGGGGCCGAGCTCGCCCTTCACGAACCCTGGTCCCCGGTCGGCGGCGCGAAGTCCACCCTGGTGGAGACCTCGCCGTCGATGTCCCGGCCCGCCTCGACCGCGCCCGCTCCCCCGGCGGTGTCAACGTCCGCCGGCAGGCCGGTGACCCTCGTGGACACCGAGTTCTTGATGTCCCGCTGGGCCCGCACACCGCCCACACCGAGCAGCGCCGGCTGCTGACGCAACGCCAGCCACCCGGCCAGCGCCGCCGACAGGATCACGGCCACCGCAAACGCGACCCACCAGCCCCAACCGGCATCCAGCTGCTCCATCAGCAGCGCGACCACCGCGCCGAGCACCACCGTTGCCGCGGCGCTCAAGGCGGCGATCATCCGTCTCATCGTCATTCGGCCTCCCCCGTGCCGCGGCACACCCTGCACGACGAGGATATCGACAGCCTGGTGTGCTGCCCGGACGAGCGGCCCGCCGCTGTGATCAGTCCTTCACACCCACGTCAAGGTGCACACGGACGTCACCCTCACCTCCGACGGCTCCTTCACTGGGCAGTTCGCCGTCGGCGGGATACACGGGGACGCTGACGCTGGGGGTCGAGAGCAGCTGACGTACCCCCAGCGCCAGTTCACCGGGAGTGCCCGGGGTCCGGGTCCGCTCTAGGACTCCGGGCACTCCTTCCATGCCAGGTGGTACACCGTGCTGATGTCCCCGTCCGTCGAGTCCATCGTCATGAAGCTGACCTTGTCCGGCGAGGACGTGCCGGCGTTGACCCTCAGCTCGGTGTTGATGTTGAAGTTGCGCTGGACTCCACAGGGCGCCCAGACCAGTTGGGCCCAGTCGGTGCTGTCGGTGGCCTGCCAGTTGTCGTTGAGGGGGCCACGGTAGGAGTGGTTGCGGAACTGTGTGTTCGGGGAGCCCTGGAAGTAGTACGAGGCTCTCTGGATGGCGCTCGCGCCGGGCTGCAGGGCGGCGAAGCCGCGGTAGTCGGCGCTGGCGATGGCGTAGGTGAAGCCTTGCGGGACGTGCACGACCAGGTTGAGCTGACAGTTCTTGCGGAACGCCGTGGGGTCGGAGTTGCCGCCGACCTGGGCGAGGTAGTCGCTGTAGGTGACGGTGAAGGCGGTGTTGTCCTCGGAGACGGCGACGGCGGTGGTGCCCTGGGGGCAGCCGGAGCCGTTCACCGTGGCGACCTTGATGACGATCTTGTCCGGCGGCGGGTCTTCGAACGCGGGGGCCGCCTGCGCGGGCAACGCCATGGTGAGCAGGGCGGCCAGCGCGCCTCCGCTCAGCAGGGATCTCAGGAGTCCACGTGCCATGGAGCTCTCCTCGGGGTTGGGGGGTGGCTACGCCCCCGACCCGTGCAGCCCTGTTGAAGCTTTGAAGAAACGGTGACGTTTCTGTGAAGGCCGGAGGCGTACGAATCGTAGGAGTCGCACGTGCGGTCGACAGGGGCCAACTCCAGCCATTTACAGCAGAGTTGAGTGATGCGTTCCCAGGTCATTCACAGCCGCACACCCCGGCACGCACCGGCGTGCCCCAGTGAAGCGTCGCCGTGTCCTGATCGGCGGTGGCGGTGTCACCGTGGTCGGCGGTCCGGCCGTCGCCGGGATCGCCTCGGCCCACACCCCCGCCGAAGAGAGCGGGACGTCGACCTCCGCCGCGACGGAGGCGTCCACCTCGGCCAGTACTCCGGCTTCGCCGGCGGCAACGGCCAGTGCACCATCACGTCCATCCGGCCGGGGCAACTACGTGTCGCGCGTGGTGCACGTCCATACGCGAGTGCACACGGATGTGACGCTCACCGGCGACTCGTACACAGGCGGCGAGATCATTCACACCGGGCAGCCGTTCTTCGACCCGGACGTCGACACGGAGATCCAGGCGACCTCGCCGTATTCCGAAAACACCACGCGGGAGACGCGGTTGGCGGACGACGGCATCTACGACGACGGCGGCGCGTCCTCCGGTCTGCTGACCCTGACCGCGCTCGGTGACAGCGTCTCGGACGGCTACAAGGCGACCTTGACAGTAGGCGTCAGCACCGCCTGACAGCCGATCGATCAGGCGCTGACGGGCTGCCGCTCCTCGGCGGACTCGATCCCGGCCGCCTTCCCCTCCGTCAGGTGGGCGCGGATCGAGTACGCCAGGGCGGCGGCCCACACCGCGTACAGGGCGACGTACACCGCCACGGCCGTCACCCCGGACACCGCCAGCCAGTCGCTGTTCAGCAGCGTGCGGACGTTGGTGACGAGGATGACGCCGCCCACCGCCGAGCCCAGCACCCGCGGCGGCAGGATACGCACCAGCCAGGCGGCGATCGGCGCGGCGACCAGGCCGCCGAGGAGGAAGGCGGCGACCCACACGAAGTCGATGCCCTGCGAGCCCAGCGAGAGCAGGAAACCGAGGCTCGCGGCGACCGCGACCAGGAACTCGCTGGTGTCGATCGAGCCGATGACCTTGCGCGGCTCCATCCGCCCGGAGGCGAGCAGGGCGGGAGTCCCGACCGGCCCCCAGCCCCCGCCACCCGTCGCGTCCAGGAACCCGGCGACCAGGCCGAGGGGGGTCAGGAAGCGGCGCCGCAGAGGCAGGCCCACCCGGTCCTTGGGCAGGCCGCGGAAGGTGAAGCGGGACATGACGTACACGCCGAGGCCCAGCAGGATGAGCGACATCAGCGGTGCGGCCACCTCGGTCGACAGCTTCGACAGGACGGTCGCGCCGAGGAAGGAACCGATCGCGCCGGGCACACCGATCTTCCCGACGACCTTCCAGTCGACGTTGCCGAAGCGCCAGTGCGAGGCGCCGGACATCAGCGTCGTACCGATCTCGGCGAGATGGACCGTGGCCGAGGCGGCGGCCGGGTTGGTGCCCATGGCCAGCAGCAGGGTGGTCGACGTCACGCCGTAGGCCATACCGAGGCTGCCGTCCACGAGTTGGGCCCCCAGGCCCGCGAGGGCGAGCACTATCAGCGTGCGCATGCGGCCGGTCCCGTCTTCCCTAGGTTTCCTACCGGCTTGGTAGGGATGGACGGGACCCGACCTTAGGGCATCAAACTGAGGGCGAGCCGAGAGTGTCCAAGGTGTGGACAAGTGTCCGGGGTGTGGACATCGGCTCAGGTGTGGGCATCAGCTCAGCCGGATCACGTTCCAGGAGAGCGGTTCCAGTACGGCGGTGAGGCGGCCGTCCGTCAGCGCCGTGCCCTCGACCGGGTGCGGGGCGACCCGCTCGGGGTCGTCGAGGGTGTTGCGGGCGTCCGGGTCGGCGTCCGCGAGGGCGCTGTGCTCGACGACCCGCGTCAGGTCGAGGCCGTTCAGGGCGACTTCGAGCGGGAGGACGTCGGTGCGGCTGCGGTTGACCGCGAAGACGGTGACGGTGCCGTCCTCGGCGCGCACGGCGGTGGCGTGCAGCAGGTCGGTCTCGCCGTACTTCTTCGTCTCGTACGTCGGTGAGTCCACGCGGACGTCCAGGACCTGGCCGCGGCCGTACCGGGAGGCCTGGGCGAAGGGGAAGAACGTCGTCTGCCGCCACGCCGGGCCGCCCGGCTCGGTCATGATCGGGGCGATGACGTTGACCAGCTGGGCGAGGCAGGCGACGGTGACGCGGTCGGCGTGCCGCAGCAGCGCGATGAGGAGCGAGCCGAAGACGACGGCGTCGGTGACGCTGTAGTTGTCCTCCAGCAGGCGGGGCGCCTCGGGCCAGTCGTCCTGCTCGAACTCCTTCGCGCGCGCCTCCCACTCGGGCAGGTACCAGACGTTCCACTCGTCGAAGGAGAGATTGATCTTCTTCTTCGACTTCAGCCGGGCGCCCACATGGTCGGCGGTCGCCACGACGTTGTCGATGAAGGACTCCATGTCGACGGCGGAGGCGAGGAAGGAGTCGATGTCGCCGTTCTCGGGCCAGTAGTAGGCGTGCAGCGAGATGTAGTCGACGAGGTCGTACGTCTCCTCCAGGACCGTCGCCTCCCACTCGGCGAAGGTCGGCATGGACTGGCTGGAGGAACCGCAGGCGACGAGTTCGACGCGCGGGTCCATCTGGCGCATGGCCCGGGCCGTCTCGGCGGCGACCCGGCCGTATTCCTCCGCGGTCTTGTGGCCGGTCTGCCAGGGGCCGTCCATCTCGTTGCCGAGGCACCAGAGCCTGATGCCGAAGGGGTCCTTGTCGCCGTGGGAGACGCGGAGGTCGGACAGGGCGGTGCCCTCGGTGTGGTTGGCGTACTCCTGGAGCTCCAGGGCTTCGGCGACGCCTCGGGTGCCGAGGTTGACGGCCATCATGGGCTCGGCCTGGGGGCCGACCTTGCGGAGGAAGTCGATGTACTCGGACAGGCCGAATCGGTTGGTCTCGGTGGAGTGCCAGGCCAGGTCGAGGCGGCGCGGGCGGTCCTCGGCGGGGCCGACCGAGTCCTCCCACTTGTAGCCGGAGACGAAGTTGCCGCCGGGGTAGCGGAGGGCGGTGACGCCGAGTTCGCGGACCAGGTTCAGGACGTCCTGGCGCAGGCCCTTGTCGTCGGCCGTGGGGTGGTCCGGTTCGAAGATGCCGGTGTAGACGCAGCGGCCGAGGTGTTCGACGAAGGAGCCGAAGAGGCGGGGGTTCACTTCGCCTACGGTGAAGGCGGGGTCGAGGGTGAAGCGGGCCGTCGTGCTCATGAGCGCCTTTCGGGTTCAGTCTTGTCTGCAGGTGGTTCGTGGCTGGTCGCGCAGTTCCCCGCGCCCCTAAAAGACCCTTGGCCAACCGTTTCTTGTCCAGCTCAGGGGGTTCAGGCCCAGCTTTGGTGTGCCTGAGTCCTCTGCGTCGTAGTAGTGATACGCCAGGACGTCTCTTCCCCGGTCCTTGAAGATCGACTCGCCGCCGGTGCCCACGTACTTACCGTGGCCCGCCAGCAGCAGGTCTCCCCCGCCCTCCAGCATCGGCTTGCCCGTGCTGTCGACGTACGGGCCGGTGACCGACGTCGAGCGGCCCACCCTGATCTTGTACGTCGAGTTCACGCCCGAGCAGCACTGGTCGTAGGAAGCGAACAGGTAGTAGTGGCGGCCGTGCTTGACGATGTAGGGGCCCTCCACCGCGTACGGCGCGTCCGGCCGCGTCGCCAGGTGGTGGACCGGCGCTCCCGCGACCGCCTTGCCCGTCCTCGGGTTCAGCTCGACCATGCGGATGCCGGTCCAGTACGAGCCGAACGACATCCACAGCTTTCCGTCCGCCTTGATCAGCGCGGGGTCGATGGCGTTCCACTCGTCCGTCCGCTCGGACGTGAAGACCTTGCCCTGGTCGGTCCAGGTGCCGGGGAGGCCGGACGCGGAGGTCGCCACGCCTATCGCGGAGTGGTTGGTGCCCCAGGACGAGACGGCGTAGTAGAGCCAGTACCTGCCTGCGCGGTACGAGATGTCCGGCGCCCAGGGGTCGCCCGTGTCGTTGTACTCGTACCACCAACTCGGCGGCTCGGCGAAGGCGTTGCCCGCGTCGTCCCAGTGCTTGAGGTCCTTCGAGAGGCGGGCTCCGATGATGCCGCCGGTCGAATAGGCCACGTAGCCGCCGGACTTGAGGTGAATGACCGTGGGGTCGTGGATGATCTCCTGCCCGGTGAGGGGCTGCGGATCGGGGTAACTCTGCTCAGCCTGCGCCAGGTTGGGGAGCAAGGCCAGGAGGACCGCCGCCACCACGGCCGTCACCGCTCTGTGCACTCTCACTGTCCCGCCAATCCCGTGTGGGCGACGCCCGCCACGATCTGCCGCTGGAAGAAGACGAAGACGACGATCAGCGGCAGGCCCGCCATGAGGCCGCCGGCCATGAGCTGGGCCCACTGGATGCCGTAGGAGTTCATGACGGTCGCGATGCCGTTCGGCATGGTCATCAGGTCGGGGTTGTTGGTCACCATGTAGGGCCACAGGAAGTTGTTCCAGGAGGCGATGAAGGTGAAGATGCCGACCGCGGCGAGGGAGGGGCGGGCCAGCGGGACGACGATGGTGAAGAAGACCCGCCAGCGCCCGGCGCCGTCGATGAAGGCCGCCTCCTCCAGTTCGCGCGGGATGCCCTGGAAGAACTTGTAGAGGATGTAGACCATCGCGGCGGGCGCGCACTGCGGCAGGATCATGCCCCAGTAGGTGTCGACCATCCCCATCTGCTGGACCGTGGTGAACAGGGGGACGCCGAGGACCGCCGGGGAGATCATCAGGCCCGACATGACGATGCCCATGAGCACGCTCTTGCCGCGGAACTCGGTGCGGGCGAAGCCGTATCCGGCGAGTGCGCTGACCGTCAGCACGACGGAGGTGACGCAGACCGACACCACCAGGGAGTTGACGAACCAGTTGGTGACGTTGCCGGTCTCCCACAGCGACGTCCACGCCTGGGTCGTCCAGACCTTCGGCAGCCAGTGCGGCGGGATCGAGGCCGCCTCCGCCTCGGACTTGAACGAGGTGAGCAGGGCCGCGGCGATCGGCGCCACGAAGACGGCGGAGACGGCGACGCCGATCAGCGTGAGGATGATCTGGCTGGGCGTCCAGGGCTTTCGGGACTTGACCCGTATCTGAGTGGCGCTCATCGGCCGCCCTCCTCACGGTTGCGCAGCAGCCACATCCGCGTCAGGGCGACGACTGCGATGATCACGAAGAAGATGATGGACATCGCGGAGGCGTAGCCCACGCGGTAGCTGGTGAAGCCCTGTTCGAGGGTGTACTGGACGAAGGAGCGGGTGCTGAGCTCCGGTCCCGGTGAGAAGTCCATCATCACGACGGCCTGGTCGAAGAGCTGGAGTGAGGCGAGGATCTGGAGCGCGATCACCAGGCCGGTGATGTGGCGCAGCATCGGCAGCGTGATGTGGACCATGCGGTGCCAGGCGTTCGCGCCGTCGAGTTTCGCGGCCTCGTACAGGTGGTCGGGGATGCCCTGGAGGGCGGCGAGGTAGAGCAGGAAGCTGAAGCCGACCGTCCACCACAGAGTCTCGATGACGATGGCGGGCATCGCGTACGACTTGTCGGTCAGCCACGGCGTGTCGAGCCCGAAGGTCTCGTTGATCAGGCCGATGCCCTGGGTGAACAGCCACTGGAACATGTTGGCGGCGACCGTCGACGGCAGCAGGAACGGCACGAAGAAGCACAGCCGCCACAGCCACTTACCGCGCTCGATGTGGTGGGCGAGCATCGCGAGCAGGAAGGCGAGGACCGTGATGCACGGGACGACCAGCAGCGTGAAGTAGGCGCTGTGTCCGAGCGCGTCCCACATCGCCGAGTCGTTCAGGGCCTCGCGGTAGTTGTCGAGGCCGACGAAGCTCGCACCCTCGCCGGAGATGTTGGCGTCCGTGAAGCTGAGGTAGACGCCGCGCAGCAGCGGCCAGATGACGAACAGTACGAAGAGCAGCAGGAAGGGGGCGACGAACCAGCCTCCGTGCTGGAAGCCCTGCTTGCGGCGGAGGGTCGCGGTGGCGGTCGCGGTCCTGGCGCGTGCCGGTGCGACGACGGTCTGAGCGCTGGTCGTCATGCGACCGCACCTCCCTGCGCGGCGGTCCTGCCGTCCATCGGGTTCTTCGAGGCGAGGAGCTTGGTGAGCCGGCTCTTCATGCGGTTCGCCACGGCGGCCGGTTGGGCGGAGCCCATGGTCGAGGAGACGACGACCGGGCCGAGGTCCTGGGCGAGGACGCCGGTGGAGCCCGCGAACCACACCTTCGGCTCGGTGGCCTGGTGGTCCATGGCGCTCACGTACTCGTTCTGCGGGGTGAGCTTCTGGTACGCGTCCGTGGAGAGCGTCGGCGTGTAGGCGGGGATGTGGCCGCCGGCCGCCCACTGCAGGGCGTGCTTGACGACGTACGCGGCGAGTTGGTGCGCCCCCTCGTTGGCGGCGCCGCCGCGGTCCGACTGGTGGGGCAGGACGAAGGCGTGCGACTCGGCGTGGGTGGCCTGCTTGCCGAAGACGGGCGGCAGCGGGGTCGCGCCGTAGTCCAGCTCGGCACCGGAGAAGACCGGCACGGACCAGTTGCCCTCCCAGGTGAAGGGGGCGCCGTTGACGAACTGTTCGCCGGTGGGGGCGCCGGGGATGACGTACCCGTCGGTGACGTGCTTGCGGAGGAACTCCAGGACCTGGGTGGCCTTGTCGGTGTCGAAGAGGACCTCGGTGTTGGCCTCGTTGAACCACTGGCCGCCGAGCTGGGTGTAGAAGGCGACGAAGAACCACCACTGGAAGTTCTGGTCGTTGGTCCACAGGCCGATCGTCTGGAGGCCCTTCTTCTGGGCGGCCTTGGCCTTCTTCAGGACGTCGAACCACTCGTCGGTGGAGGTGACCGGGATCATCCGGCCGTCGTCGCCGAGCAGGTCGGCCTTCTTCAGTACGTCCTTGCGGTAGAAGCAGAGCTGGACGTGGACGTCGAGCGGGAGGGCGTAGAGCTTGCCGTCGATGACGCCGCGCTGCCACAGCTTGGGGTTGAAGTCCTGTTCCCGTATGCCGTACTTGGCGAGCAGGTCGACGTCCCACGGGTCGAGGAGGCGGCCCGGCGAGAAGCCGGTGACACGGCCCATGTGCATGACGCCGAGGTCGGGTGCGCGGTTGCCGGCGGCCGCCATGGCGAGCTTGGTGTAGAAGGGGTTGCCCCACTGGAGGGTGGAGTCCTTGACGTCGATACCGGGGTTCGCCTTACGGAAAGCGTCCAGCATCGCGATCATGTTGGCGCCGTCGCCGCCGCTGAAGAGGTTCCAGTAACGCACGCGGGTGTCCGCGCTGGAGGCGAGCGCGTCGGCCCCGGTCCCGAGCGCCGCGAAGCCGAAGCTGCCGGCCACCGCCAAGCCGCCTGCCGCGGCGAGGAGTTGCCTGCGATTCAGGTCAGGTCGTCCCATTCCCCGCCCTAACTGTTCGAGATACCGGATCACGCCCGTAACTTCGAACGGGACCGTAAGCTGCAAGCGCTTTCTAGTCAATGGGTCGTGCACGAATTCGAAGCCGCGTCCGAGCGCAGAGCGCCCCGCACGAAGCCGCCTACGGTCCGGCAACACCTCTAAGGGGCGCGGGCCGTATCGATATGCGGCTCCGCCGCGTGGGCGCGACCGGCCACAACGCACCCGCAGACGACCGACGACCAGCCACAACGCACCCGCAGACGACCGACGCCCCATCCCGGCCCCACCCGCGGAGCGCATGGTTCCCGGTTGAACAACGGTCGCCGGATCGCATGACGCGGACACTTCGGGTCGCATAGGCTCGAACGGCCCGCCGAGCGGCGGGGGAACAGGGGATGCGATGGACATCGCGGGCGCGCGCAAGAGGGCGGCCCGAGTCGCCTCGGCGCTACGACTGCGGCGCTCTCCCGCCGCCTCCGGCATGCGCGACCTGGCCTCCGATCTGAGCGCCGCCGTGCGGTCCAGACCCCATCCCCCGGCCGACGTACGCGAGTTGTGCCACACGCTGTGCGCGGAGATGAGCACGCGGCGCGGCGGGCGGCCCGTCGAGCTGCGCTTCGAGCGGTTCCCCGACGAGATCGAAGTGACCGGACTGTGGGTGGAGTTCCAGGACTTCGACCTGGTCATCGTCGAGGAGCGGGCCGAGGCGATGCAGCAACTGGTCATCCTCGGCCATGAGCTGTGGCACCTGCACGCCGGTCACGGCCACGACCACACGGCCGGTACGGCGGCCGCGCACGCTCTCGCCGAGCGGCCCGGGTGGCAGGACATCGCCCTCGCCGTGGCCGCCCGCGACGGCTCCCGGCAGCGGGACGAGGCCGAGGCCGACGACTTCGGGCACCGACTGGCCGCCGCCTTCCGGCCGTTGCTGTCGGGGCGGGAGTCGGACGCGCCGCTCGGACCCGTGCAGCGTTCGCTCGGCTATCGCGGGAACGGGAGGACGGCGGGTTACCGCGAGAGCGGGAGGACGGCGCGGTGACCGGGCTCGCGGCGGACCCGTCCGACCTGCTCAGCGACATGTCCATCTCGTTCTGGATCCCGACCGTCGTCCTGACGGCCGCCCTGGCGATCAAGCTGCCCACCATCATCCGGCTCTGGCGGGACCCGCTGCTGCGCGCCGTCGGCGGCCTGCTGCTGTTCGCGTGCGCCGTGTTCGTCTTCGCCGCCCCGCGCACCATCGCCTGGACCAACCGCGTCACCGGCGTACCGAACATCTCGGCGCCCTGGGTGTACTCGCTGCTCACCGCACTGTGCGCGTCCTGGCTGCTGCTGATCATCGCCTGGCGCAACGGCCTGGCCAACCGCTCGGCCGCGACGCGCCGCGCGACCCGCTGGGTCGTCTCCGTCTACGCCGGTGTGGTCATCGCCCTGTGGGTGCTCTTCGCCCTCGCGGACGCCCCCGTGGAACGGCTGCGGGACCTGGACACGTACTACGCCACCACGCCCTTCATGCGCGAGCAGATCCTGCTCTACCTGCTCGCGCACACCGTGGCCTGCGCGATCACGGCCCGGCTGATCTGGGACTGGATCCGCACCGACGGGCTCGACGCCTGGCTGCGCTGGGGCCTGAGGTTCCTGGGCGTCGGCTACGCGACGAACCTGCTCTTCGACGCGTCCAAGCTCACCGCCGTGGTCGCCCGGTGGACGGGCCACGACCTGGACTGGCTGAGCACCTATCTGGCGCCGTCGGCCGCCTGCGTCTCCGCCTCCCTGGTCGCGGTGGGCTTCATCATCCCGCACGCGGGCCAGTACCTGCACGAGCGCTGGCGCCTGTGGCAGCGCCACCGGCAACTGCGTCCCCTCTCCGCGCTGATGCGGTCCGTCACCGGCGCACGCGAACCGGTCACCCTGCGCGGCACCGCGGAGCTGCGGCTGATCCGCCGCGAGACGTTCATCCGCGACGGGCTCCTGCAGGTGTCCCGGTACCTCGACGAGGACCTGCGCGGGCGGTCGTACGACGCGGCCCTCGCCCTCGGCTCGGAGCCCGCCCGCGCGGCGGCCCTCGCCGCGGCCGTGACGATCCTGGACGCCGTCGACACCCGGCAGCGGTCCCCGCAGGCCGACGTCGACGCCTCCCCGTCCGGCCCGGACACCGCGTATCTGCTGCGGGAGATCCAGGCCGTGTCCCGAGCCCTGCGTCATCCCGACGACATCGAGGCGGTACGCGCCCGAGCGGCCGCCCCGGCAGAGAGTGCCCCCGCATGAACGAACGCCCCGCCCCAGACGTCAGAACCGCCGTCGTCCTGGGGGGATCCCACACCGGCATGCTCGCGGCCGGCGCGCTCGCCGGGTTCGTCGACCGTGTGGTCGTCGTCGACCGGGACGCCCTGCCCGGTGGCCCCGAGCCCCGCAAGGGGCTGCCGCAGGCACGGCACGCGCACATGCTGTGGTCGGGCGGGGTGCGGGCCATGGAGGAGCTGCTGCCGGGAATCACCGAGACGCTCCGCGGTGCCGGGGCGCAGCGGCTGCCGGTCACCACGGACGTGGTCGCCCTGTCGGCGCGGGGCTGGTTCCGGCGCTGGCCCGAGTCGCATCACGTGATCCTGGCCGGCCGGGACCTGCTGGACGCGACGATCCGCGCGCGTGTCCTCGCCGACGAGCGGATCGAACTGGTCGAGCGGGCGGAGGCGGTCGGACTGGCCGGCACGGACGCCGCCGTGACGGGCGTGCGCATCCGGACCCACGACGGCGCCGAACGCACCCTCGACGCATGCCTGGTCGTGGACGCCACCGGCCGTGGCTCCGGGACGTCCCGGTGGCTCACCGCCCTCGGCCTCCCCGCGCCCGAGCGGCGTGAGGTCGACTCCGGCCTGGTGTACGCCAGTCGGCTCTACCTCGCCCCCGAGCACGCCCGGGACGGCTTCCCGGTCGTCAACGTGCAGCCCGACCCCGGGGACGGCGGGCCGGGCCGGGCGGGATTCCTGCTGCCGATCGAGAACGGCCGGTGGATCGTCACTCTGTCCGGCACCCGGGGCGGCGAACCCACCGCGGCGGCCGAGGACTTCGTCCGGTTCGCCCGCGACGAGCTGCGGCACCCCCTGATCGGCGAGCTGCTCGGGAACGCCGAGCCGCTGTCCGACGTGTCGGTCACCCGAACCACCGTCAACCGCCGCTTCTTCTACGAGCGGATGCCGGTGTGGCCGGAGAACTTCGTCGTCCTCGGCGACGCGCTCGCCGCGTTCAACCCGGTCTACGGGCATGGTCTGGCGGTGGCCGCCCAAAGCGCCCTGATCCTGCGGGATATGACACGGCGTCATGGATCGGCGGCGCCGGGCCTGGCGCGCCGTGTCCAGAAGGCGGTGGCCCGGCCCGTCGGCGCCGCCTGGGACCTGGCCATCGGGCAGGACGTGTTCTACCCGGGCGCGACCGAGAACGGGCCCACGCTCAGGGAACGGCTCGTGGCCGCGTACGTCGACCGGCTGATGCACACCGCCACCGGGAACGGGCGGATCGCGCGGCGCGTGACGGATGTGACATCGCTGGAGCGCGGCGCCCAGGTGCTGCTGACCCCGGCCGTGCTGCTGGCCGCCGCGGTCGGCCCGCTCAAGCCGGCGTTGAGCGGGCCGCCGCTCACGGCGGAGGAGCGGAAGGCGGCGGGGCTGCGGTAGGTGGGCGCGGCGGGCTGGGGCTCAGCCCTGGAACGCGGGTTGCGCCAGCCCCTTCCCCGCCCCCGGCACGACGAACACCGACCCCGCCAGCGGAGGCGGTGACGCCAGTCCGACGCGGGCCGTCGTGATGTACAGGTCGGTCAGTTCGGGCCCGGCGAAGGCGCACGCCGTCACCCGGGGCACCGGAAGCGGGATCACCCGGTCCAGCTCACCGTCCGGCGTGTAGCGGCGTACGGCCGAGCCCTCCCACAGGGCCACCCACACACACCCCTCGGCGTCGACGGTCAGCCCGTCGGGGAACCCGGCGCCGTCCTCGATCTCGACGAACGGCCGCCGATTGACGACGGTCCCGTCCTCATGGTCGAAGACGTCGACGCGCCGGGTCGGCGAGTCGATGTAGTACATGAGGCTGCCGTCCGGGCTCCAGCCGGTGCCGTTGCTCACGGCCACGTCGTCGAGGACCACCTCGACCGAACCGTCACCGGTGACCCGGGACAGGGTGCCGCCGCCCGGTGCCTCGTCGTAGCGCATGGTGCCCGCCCACAGGGAGCCGTCGGGGGCGACGGCGGCGTCGTTGGCACGGCGGCCGGGGACGGGCTCGTGGTGCAGCCAGCGGAAGGTGTCGTCCGGGTCCAGCAGTCCCACGCCGTCCCGGAGATTGAGGACCAGGCCGCCGCCGGCGCGCGGCTTGACGGCGCCGATGTGCTGCGGGGTGGTACGGACCGAGCGCCGCCCGGAGACGGGGTCGTAGGTGTGGATCCGGGACCCCAGGATGTCGATCCAGATCAGCCGCCCGCTGCCCGGATCCCAGGTCGGCCCCTCACCGAGCTCGGCCTCCGCCTGAATGGCGACCTCGTACGCGGTGCCACCACGCTTGGCCATGCCCCGCTCCGTCATGCCACGCTCCGGTGTCCGAGACGCTCCGACAGCTCGGCGGCCCCCTTGGCGGCGAGCTGCTCCAGTTCGGCGCGCCGGTCGTCGCTCCAGCGGATCATGGGGACGGAGATGGACAGGGCGGCGACGACCTGCCCGGTACGGTCCCGCACGGGAGCGGCCACGCACGACACGTCCGGGTTGGACTCCCGCCTCTCGACGGCGATCCCCCGCTCCCGAATCTCCGCAAGGGCCTCGCGCAGGGCGACCGGGTCGGTGATGCTGTTCGGTGTCATGCCGACGAGCTCGGCCCCGTCCGGGACCCGGGCGGTGAGCTCGGGCTCGGGAAGGGAGGCCAGCAGCATCTTGCCGACCGACGTGCAGTGCGCGGGCAGCCGGCGACCGGCGGCGGACACCATGCGCACGGCGTGCGTGGAGTCCACCTTGGCGATGTAGATGACGTCAGTGCCCTCAAGGATCGCCACGTGCACGGTCTCGTCACAGGTCTCGGCGACGGACCGGGCGACCTGCTGCCCCTCGGCCGCGAGGTCGAGCTGCTCGGCGTAGCGGCTGCCGAGCTGGTAAGGCCGTACGCCGAGGCGGTACCGTCCTGGCTGACCCGGAACCTGGACGATGTACGACCGGGCGGCGAGCGTGGTGACCAACTCGTGCACGGTGGTGCGCGGCAGCTGGAGCTTGCGCACGATGTCGGGGGCGGAGAGCGTGCCGTCCCCGTCGAGAAAGAGCTCGAGAATGTCGAGAGCTCGGGTCACGGCTGGTACGAGGCGTCCCACGTCCGGCCCCCTCCCTTGAGTGTCGGTGACTGTGTTCGAGATTTCAACAGTCGATCGGAATAACGAACACATTACTCAAAGTGCGTTTGCCCGGGCAATGGGCAGGCGGAACCGGCTCGAAAGCTCTCCGGGACCGGCCAGTCTCCGTCAGCGCTGCGGTCCCCCCACACGTGTGTACGTCATATCGAAGTCCGTCGTCCACTGTTCGCCGTCCGGTGACTGCTCCCAGCGGCCTTCGATCGTGTTGCCGTCGGGGCTGACGGTGGCGGTGAGGCGCTGGTGGAAGGCGGGGGCGCTGCGCCACTGGCGCCAGGTGCGGTCGATCATGCTGCCTCGGTAGACGCGGGCGACGCCGCGGCCGTCGGCGTAGAGGACGGTGAATTCCTCGGTGGTGTCGTCGTAGCCGGTCAGGGCGACGGTGGGGAAGGGGGCGTGCTGGGCCCACTCGCCGGGGAGGGACGCCTCGGGGGCGACATCCGCGCGCTGGACGAGGAACGCGCCGCCCTCCAGCCAGGCGAACTCCGTCCGGACGGGGCCGACGCTGTGGCCGGCGGCCCACATGTCCCACTCGCCGACGAACACGTCCAGCTGCCGCAGGGCGGGGTGAGGGGTCGGTTGCCGCATCGGGTCTCCTCTGTTGTGAAGCTCAGTGTCTCCGGGTATCCGGCTCGGACGGAGCAGCCGGAGCGTCGCCGGGTACGCCCACGCAAGTACAAGGGGTTACTCCCCCTGTCAGACGTCCTCGCCGCTCGCGCCCGGCACGGTGTTTTCCATGTCTTCCACGTCCTCCATGTCCTCCACGTCCCCCGTGAAACTGAGCCGGCCCGCCCGCCGGGCCTCCCTCGTCGTCCATGTCGTCGCCGCCGCGAGCTGGCTCGGGCTCACGCTCGGGCTGCTCGCGCTCGCGGTCACCGCGGCCACCACCGGGTCCGCGGTGACCGTGGAGGCGTCGGTGCGGGCCATGAAGCTGTTCGCGGACTGGCTCCTGCTGCCCGTCGCTTTCCTCACGCTGGTCAGTGGGCTGGTGCTGTCCCTGGGTACGCAGTGGGGGCTGGCCCGGCACCGGTGGGTGTACACCAAGTTCTGGCTGACCCTCGCCACGACCACCGCCACCGCCTTCGCCCTGCGCCCCGGCCTGAGCTCCACGGTCGACGCGGTCGCCGCGGGCGGCGCACTGCCCGACGCCGGGGACCTCATGATGGGGCCGATCGTGTCGCTGTCCGCGTACGTCTTCATGACGGTGATCTCGGTCCTGAAGCCGTGGGGGCTGACGCGACGCGGCCGAAGGCAGCGGTCGGCCGCGCACAGGCCGATGAGTGCCGAACGCGCACGTCAGACAGCCTGAAGCGACCGTGAACCGCCGGGGACGCCGCCGGCCCCACGCCCGGCCACAGTCCGTCGAGGCATGACCTGCTTTCAAGCCCGGTTTCCCGCACCGTGAGTCCCCTCTGTTCCCCACCCCAACCGCTGCGCTTGTGGTGCCATGTCGAGCAGATGGCGGCGGTGAAGGTCGTTGTGGTCATGCCACCGTCCCCTTGCTAGATTGCGCCCTCAAGATCAGAAAAAACGGGGGCCGGACATGACCGTGCAAGGGCACGCCGGGGGCTATCGCGTCCAGACGAGCGCGATGAACAGCGAGGCGCAGACACTCGACACGGCGGGTGACGACGTCGGTGCCATCGCCAGGGCGGTCAAGGACACCGCCTGCTACACCTCGGACGCACTCGGCGGCTCCGACGCGGGCCCCGCCTACAACAACTTCGCCGGTGACTGGCAGGCAGAGGCCAAGGTCCTGGAGAGCGCCCTGCACGAACTGGCCGACAAGGTGCGGGTGTCCAAGGCGAACTACCAGGGCGCCGAGCACGCCTCCATCCGGGGCATGAGCGCGGCCGGCGGGGAGGGCGTGACGACGATGCCCGCGCCCGCGGGGGATGTTCCCGCGCCGGGCCACCGCACCATGCCCGCGCCCGGCACGCCGCCGCGCGGCCTGTCCGACTTCGGCTGAGCGACCCTCGTACCGCGTACGAGTCCACACTCCTGCCCTCACCACGACAGAAGGCCGCACCGTCATGCCCGACGCAGGCGAATCCACCACCGACCGCCGCCAGAAGCTCGCCGAGTACCACGACTCCATTTCCTCGGCCGACAGCAAGAACGATCTCATCGGGGCCATCAACAACGCCCTGGGCGTCTCGGCGCCGGTCGGTGAACCCGGGATCATCGAGGGTCTCGCCAAGACCTACCGCAACCAGATCGACGAAGTCGCCGACGTGCAGCGACGGGTGCAGAAGGTCGCGGGCGAGGGCCTGCCCGACGCCTGGGTGGGCAGCACCGGGGCGCGGGCGTCCGAGGTGGTGATGGCGGCGGCGCGCTCCGCCGAGCAGATGGAGCAGGCGTTCATCGGCGCGGCCGGCGCCCTGTTCCGCCTGGCCGACGCGCTGACCAATGCCAAGGCCCAGGACGCGGGCGGCCGCGAGCAGTTGCGCGAGGCGCTCGGCATGCTCGGCGGTGAGGACGGCTTCTTCGACGACATGGTGGAGAAGGACGCCGAGGAGGCGGAGCGGCTGCGGGCCCGCAACATCGCGGCCGCGGGCGCCAAGGCGATGCACACCGCGGCAGAGGTGGCCGACGACGCGGCGCGGGCCGCGGCGCGCGACCTCAACAAGCTGGCGTCCGAGGCCCGGGCGGGCCAGATGAAGACCGACAACATCTCCGCCGCCGACCGCCTCGTGCTCGCCGACATCGCGGGCCCCGGCGGTCCGGCGGAGATGAACGAGCTGCTGACCGCGAACGACCTGGAGCGCTCGGGCCGCGCGATGGAGCGCCTCAATGCCCGCGAGGAGGCCGAGTTCGAGCGGATGCTCGCCGAGGCGAAGACCCCGCAGGAACGGGCGTACCTGGTGAAGGCGCTGGCCGCCGGGTACGACGTCAAGGAGGTCGGCGAGTTCCGCGACAAGATCCACGGCAAGGACCCGGACTGGCTGCAGCGGCACTTGACGCCGGTCACCACGGCCGGGGACAGCATGAAGGACGAGGGGATCAACACCAGCGGCCCCAACAAGGGTTCCAACCACAACACGGACCAGCAGACGTTCAACGGCGAGAGGTGGTCGCAGGAAGGCAACACCTGCGTGCCCTCGACCGTCGTCACCGGGCGCGCCATGGTCGATCCGGTGTACGCCCTCGAACTCACCGGTGGCCCGTCCGGGCAGGAGGACGACCCTGACGCCTTCCGTGAGCGGCTGCGCGACGAGCAGCTGCGGATGCACGACGAAGGCGACGGCAACGACGAGTACGACTTCCCCTTCGGCTCGACACCCGACGGCATGGACAACGACGGCAAGACCGAGATCTCCAACAAGGAGATCAGTCCGCACACGGGCGGCGAGTACGAGTTCCAGGAGATCCGGAGCGCGGACGACCGCCGGGACGCGCTGCCCGACATCGAGCGGGCCGTCGCCGAGGGCAGACCGGTGCCGATCGGCGTCGAGGGCAAGGACGAGAACGGCGACCGGGTCGGCCACTCCATGATGATCATCGGTCAGGAGGGCGACATGCTGCAGGTCTACAACCCCTGGGGGACGACCACGTGGGTCAGCGAGGACGACTTCGTCAACGGCAACATGGGCAAGGCCTCCGACAAGGACCTGCCCGACGCCTACGGCGTCCACCTGCCCGCCCAGTGAACGGAAGGCCGATCCCCGTGAAGTCCAGCCACCGCCTGTCCACCGCCCTGGCCCTGCCGCTGACGGCCGTGATGCTGTCCGGCTGCGGCCTCTTCGGCCCCGAGACGTTCGAGGCCGACGACCGGTCCATCGAAGTGGACGCGGGTGACACGTTCGAGCTGACGCTCCCGGCCAACCCCTCGATGGGCCAGGACTGGAGCATCGTGGAACCCGGTCCCGACCGTGCCACGGTGCGCCAGGAGGGCGGCCGGGAGGAGGACTTCGGGGGCGACAGCGGTGTCGACGGGGGTGGTGACGGTACGCAGACCTTCACCTTCGAGGCCATTGCCGCGGGCACCGCGAAGATCAAAATGAGCTACTGCGTCCTGGGCGTCTGCCCCGACGGCGACGACCGCACCGCGACGGGCAGCCCCGGCAACGACCCGGCGTACTTCATCTACACGGTCACCGTGCGATGACCGGAACGGAGGTACCGATGAACCCGAGCAAGACCGACGAAGAGTCGGCGCGGGCCGACGTCGTCATGCTCCTGCGCTACGGGGTCGGCGCCCAGGGCCCGCGTCGCAGCGCCCTGTTCGGCGACGGAGCCGTGGGCGCCGCGGTCACGCTCGACCGCCTCGGGGTGCAGCCCCGCTCGGTGGCGTTCCTCGGCAGGACCGTCCGCAGCGGTGGCACCGGCTACACCGCCCGGCTGCCGGAGCTGCTGCCCAAGCCGGCGGCCTCGGACCTGGTGCGCGGCTGGCTGGATGCGGCCGCGTCGGTGGCCCGGCCCGTGGAGGGCGACGAGGTCGTGGCCCGCTGGCTGGAGGCGGTCGCCGAACTCATCGGGCTGCGCCGCACCACCCGGGAGCGCGCCGCCCGCTGATCTCAGCCCCTTTGACTCGGCCACTGAGGCGCACAGCTGGGCCTCCTACCGACGCGTCTCCCCCAACACCCCCTTCAACCGCTGCGCCCGCAACACCAGCTCCAACTCGAACCGCCGGTCCGGGTCGTCCATCTCGTCGCCCCACAACTCCCGGATCTGACGGAGCCGGTACCGGACCGTCTGGGGGTGGACGCCCAGACGGGCCGCCACCTCCGGCGCCCCGCCCCTGGTCTCCAGCCACGCCAGTAACGTCTCCGCCAGCCGCCGGCCGTGCGTGGGCCCGCAGTGCTCCAGCGGGGCCAGACACCGCAGGGCCAGGTCGTCGATCAGTTCCTCCGGCTGCAGGAGGACCAGGGCTTCCGTGTGCTCGGTGCAGTAGAGGACCTCGCCGGCCGGCAGCAGCCGCCGTTCCATGAGGCGTACGGCGGCCTCGGCCCAGCGCAGCGACTTCGCCGCGTCGGCCGGCGGGACCGGGGGGCCGATCGCGCCCGCCCAGCCGGTCAGGGCCCGGTGCAGCAGTTCGGGGCGGCCGGCGGCGTCCGGTTCGGGGACGACCATGCGCGGCTGCTCGTACTCCATGTCGAGCAGGACGCCCTGCCCCACCGCGGGGGCCACGGCCTCCCGCGCCGGGCGCAGCAGCACGCCCACCGCGACCTTCTCCGGCAGCGGCCAGCCGATCCGGGCCGCCCGCTCGGACAGGGCGTCCGCCGGATCGCCACGGTGGTGTTCGGCCAACAGCAGCTCCATCAGGCGGCGTTGGAGGCGTAACCGCTCGCCGGCCTGGCGTGCCGCCGCCTCCGCGTAGCCGCGCACCGACTGGTCGACGAGGCCGTCCAGGTACTCGTAGCCCGCGTCCACCAGCTCGTACATCGCGGGCGGCGGAATGTCGACGCGCTGGCCGATCTCGGCGAAACGACGCCAGGCGAGGCGTACGCCCATCCGGTAGATCGCCTGGAGCGAGTCCAGGGAGCGGCCGTGCAGGCCCTCACCGCGGCCGAACTCCTGGAAGACGCCCGGCGGGACGGTCGGGCGGCCCTCCGAGGTCTCCAGGTGCTGGACGAAGACCTCGATCGCACGCCGGATGCCGACCATGGCCATCGGCTCGCCCGACTCGTCCAGGACGACCGGCAGATGCGGGTACTCACGGCGGATCTCGCGCAGGATCTCCTCGGCGAGGGCCGGGGCCTCGGCCAGAGCCAGCTCCGCGAAACGGCGCACCTGTAAGCGGGGCACGTCGCGCCAGGCCGAGCGCGTGGTGCCGGCCGGGGAGGCCGTGGCGGCCGTCCCAGGTGTGGAGGCCGTGGCGGGCGTAGCGGCCGTCGCATGCGTAGCGTCCGCAGAAGCCGTCGAGGTCGTGGAGCGGATGGCTGCCACGGTCAACTCCCCTGGCCCGCCTGCTCGTATGTGATCAAGGGTGTGTTCGGCTGGTCGGGCGTCGCTTCCAGCAGCGCGACCACGCCGAGCGCGGCACCCACCGCGAGTACGGCGGCGAGCGCGACGGTCAGCGTGGCGGCGAGCAGTCTGGACATCGCAGGGTCAGCCTCTCTGCATCCGGAGGTCGTCCCCACCCCGGTGGTGCCAGCCTGATCCGACCCCTGCCTGTCGGTTCAGTCTCGACAAGCCGGGTCAGCACGTCAAGACATTGACACTCCGTCAAGGGACGCCTACGGTTCCCGGCCCAAGAACGGCCAGGCAACGACCGTGCACCGACTGTGCACTGAGCGTGCATCGACCATGCGCCAATCCCCCAGGAGTGCCGGATGCGCCGTACAGCCTCACCCCTCTCGTTGATTTTGCTGGGCATCGGCACGTTTCTGCTGGTACTGGCGCCGATGCTGGCCTGGTACGTGGCCCCGCGTGCCGCCGTGAACCCCATCGACATCGACACCACCGCCGTTTACGAAGGCACCGGCAGTGTCTTCGACACCGACAAGATCGAGACCGTGCCGGACCAGAAAATCACCGTCACCCAGCGGGTGCGCGGCAATGTGGCCGAAAGTGAGCGCAGCGGCAATGCCGTATGGGACGTGATCACCACCGTCGACACCGACAAGTCGCTGCCGGCCGCCGATCCGCACGACGCGCTGGACTTCACCCCGCACCGCTGGGTGATGGACCGGAAGACGACGAAACCGGTGCACTGCTGCAAGGAGACGCCGTACATCGAGGGCGAGGCCTATCTGAAGTTCCCGTTCGACGTCGAGAAGCGCTCCTACCAGTGGTGGGACAACACCGGTGGCACGACGGTCACCATGCGCTACGACGGCACCGAGAAGATCCAGGGGTACACGGGTTACCGGTTCACCGCCACGGTCGCGCCCCGCAAGGTCGGCACGCGGCTCGTCCCCGGCAGCCTCGTCGACGAGCCGAAGCGCCCGCAGGTGCTGGCCGAGGAGTGGTACTCCAACCATGGGTTCGAACTGGTCGTGGACCAGCGCACCGGCCGGGTGATCTACGCCCAGACCGGCCCGCGCCGCACCCTGCGGGCGCCGGGCGGCGACAAGGACGCGGCGGTGCTGCTGGACAGCGAGAAGATCTCGTTCACCACGGCCACACAGAAGGAGGCCGTGCGGCAGGCGAAGCGGGACAGCGGTCAGCTGCGCATGGTGGGCGAGACGTTGCCGATCGGGGCCGCTGGGGCGGGATTCGTGCTTGCGGTGGTGGGTGGCGTTTTGGTGGTACGGGGGCGCAGGCGCCCGGAATCACCGGCTACGGTCGAGATGCCCCAGCCCTCGCTCACAATGTGACGTGACGTCAGCTCTAATAAAGCCCGAAATTGTCACGCCGGTGAGTAGCCGTGGCGAACGGCTGGGCGAAAACTGTCCAACCCCACCCGGACACAGCCTGTCCACACCCCACGCACAACGACCCTAAGTGACCGAGAAGCCCTGAATTCCCCCACGGGAACCCAAACCCTCCGGGTACCCGAACCCTCCCCCACCCCCACGCTGAGTTCCGCACCCTGAGACGAGTTGGAGCACCCATGCCCCAGCACGTGCCTTCCCCGCTGCGCGCCACCCTCCCCTGGGCGTCGCAGCAGCACCCCCCGGCGCTCCCCCCACATCCGCGCCGAATCGTTTTTCTCGCCCACCGTGACCTGGGCAACGAGGCCGCCGGCGGCTCCGAGCTGCTGGTGGACCGCCTCGCTGACGGGCTCACCCGGCTCGGCCACCAGGTCACCCTGCTGTGCGGGGGCCCGGCGGCGTACCGGGACTACCGGGTCGTGTCAGCCGGTGGTTCCTACGGCCACTACCTGCGCGCCAGATCTGCCTTCGCCCGTCAGGTCGGCGACTGCGATCTGCTGGTCGAGGTCTGCAACGGGATGCCGTACTTCGCCCCGCTCTGGCATCGCGGGCCGACCTTGTGCCTGGTCAACCATGTGCATACCGATCTGTGGAAGATGCGGTTCGGCGGGGCGCTGGCGCCTGCGGCTCGGCTCGGCCGAAGACTTGAGCACTGGGCGTTGACCGGTGCGCAGCATCGGAGCCTGATGGTCGCCGTGTCCCCGTCCACGGCGCAGGCGCTCCGCGGGATCGGCGTCGAGCGGGAGCGTATCCGTGTGGTGCACAACGGGGTCGAGGAGCCGGGCCCGCTGGGTGACCGCTCGCCGGAGCCGCTGTTCGTGGCCGTCGGACGGCTCGTCGAGTACAAGCGGATCGATCTGCTGCTGCGGCTGTGGGAGCGGGTGCGGCCCGTCACCGGCGGGCGGCTGGTCATCGTCGGAGACGGGCCTGAGCGGCCGTCTCTCGAGCAACTCGCCGGTCCTGGCGTCGAGTTCGTGGGCCATGTCTCGGAGGCGGAGAAGCATCGGCTGCTGTGCGCGGCGTGGCTGCTGCTTCATCCCTCCGCCGTGGAGGGGTGGGGGCTCGTCGTCACCGAGGCCGCGACGCGTGAGACGCCGACCATTGCCTTTGATGTGCCTGGACTGCGGGATTCCGTCGTGGACGGGGAGACCGGGGTGCTCGCGGGCGGGGAGTCGTCGTTCGCGGCTGCCTGGTGCACGCTTGCGCTGTCCGGGCATCGGCGGGAGTTGATGGGGAAGGCTGCGCGGGATCGGGCGGCGCGCTATCGCTGGGATCGGACGGTTACGCAGTTCCGTGCCGTGGCCGCGGAGGCGGTGCGGCGCCGTGACGCCTAAACGCCGTATTGGTGAGGCCGTCTCGCGAGTGGCGGTCCGTCGTGGCTGGTCGCGCCCACGCGGCGGTAGCCGCAAATCGACAACAGCCCCGCGCCCCTTTAGGGGCGCCCCACCACCCGGCGATATGAAGGATCCCTCTCTTCAGCGGTCCCTCGCTCTCTTTCGGGCCTTCCTGCATGAGCAGGACGACCCCGAAGCCTGCTACTCGCTCCTCGCCCGTGACGCCGCCGATCAAGTCGAGGCCTACGACGGCCCCGTCGCCGGGCGTACCGTCGTCGACGTCGGTGGGGGCGGGGGGTACTTCACCGAGGAGTTCCGGCGGCGAGGTGCGCAGGCCTACCTCTTCGAACCGGACATGCGCGAGCTCGGGGAGAAGCCTCCCGACGGGGCCGTTGTCGCCGACGGCTATCTCTTGCCCCTGCGGGACGGGGTCGCCGACGTCACCTTCTCCTCCAATGTGCTGGAGCATGTCGCCGATCCGCAGACGTTCCTCAGTGAGCTGGCGCGCGTGACCCGGCCCGGTGGACTGATCTATGTGTCGTTCACCAACTGGCTGTCCCCTTGGGGCGGCCATGAGTGGGCGCCCTGGCACTACCTCGGCGCCGAGCGGGCCCGCGCCCGTTACCAGCGCCGTACCGGGCGGCCCGCCAAGCACACCCTCGGCGAGAACCTCTTCGCCGTGCACATCGGCGCCACCCTGCGGCAGGTCCGCGCCCGGGACGACGTGGAGATCGTCTCGGCGCGCTCCCGCTACTGGCCGTTCCTCGCGGAGGGCGTCGTGAAGGTGCCCGGCCTGCGCGAGTTCGCCACCTGGAACCTCCTCCTCATCCTCAGGCGGTGTCCACCATGACGACGACCACGGTCCAGGCTCCTCCCCCGGCAGCCGTGCCCACCTCCGCGCCCGCCTCGGGGCCGCCGGAGGGGCCGCGCTCGCGGCGCTGGCTGCTGGGGTTCTGGGCCGTGGTGTTCGTGCTGTTGCTGGCGGTGCAGCCGGGGCGGCAGACGTTCGACACCAAGCTGGGTGTGACCGTCGATCCGGGCCGGTTCCTGTCCGACCTCGGGCAACTCTGGTCCGACCAGGGCAGCTTCGGCGGGATCCAGAATCAGTACTCGGGCTATCTGTGGCCGATGCTGCCGTTCTACTGGCTGGCCGACGCCGTACGGCTGCCGGTGTGGCTGGCGGAGCGGTTGTGGCTGTCGCTGATCGTGTCGGTGGCCTTCTGGGGTGCCCTGCGGCTGGCCGAGCGACTGGGGGTGGGCAGCGGGGCGTCGCGGCTCCTCGGCGCCGTCGTGTATGCGCTGTGGCCCGTCTTCACCATCGTGGTCGGGTCCACGTCCGCCGCCGCGCTGCCGGGTGCCTTTCTGCCGTGGGTGCTGCTTCCGCTGACCAATGAGCGGTATGCCGCGCGCGTCGCCGCCCTGCGGTCGGCGTTGATCATCCCCTTCATGGGGGGCGTCAACGCCGCCTCGACGCTGGCCTCGCTGCTGCCCGTCGGGCTGTATCTGCTCTCCCGCCCGCCCGGGCCACGGCAGCGGAAGCTGATCGCGTGGTGGGTGCCGGGTGTCGTACTGGCGACCGCCTGGTGGGTGATCCCGCTTCTGCTGCTCGGCACGTACGGCGAGAACTTCCTTCCGTATGTGGAGAGTTCGCAGACCACCACCGAGACCATGTCGGCGACGGAGGCGCTGCGCGGCGCCGGGAACTGGGTCGCCTATCTGCACTTCGGGGAGTCCTGGCTGCCGGCCGGCTGGACCGTGGCCGCCTCCGTCGTCGTGATCGTCTGCTCGGCGCTCGCGGCCGGGCTGGGGCTCGCCGGGCTGGCCCGGCGGGACATGCCGGAGCGGCGGTGGCTGGTGCTGACCGTGGTGACGGTCGCGCTGATCCTGCTCGCCGGGTACGGCGGTGCGTTCGGCGCACCCTTCCACGGGGTCGTGCAGGACTGGCTGGACGGCGGTCTTGTCCCCTTCCGGAACATCTACAAGTTCCAGCCGGGGCTGGCCCTGGCGCTGGTACTGGGGCTCGCCCATCTGGTGGGCGTGGCCGCCGAGGCGCGCGGGGCGCGGCCGGTGCGGTGGCGGCGGTTCGCGCCGCTGATCGCCGCCGTGCTGGTGCTGCCGGGGCTGATGTGGCCGTATCTCAACGGCTCGATCCTCAACCCCGGCTCCTTCAAGGAGATCCCCAAGTACTGGCAGGCCACGGCCGACTGGATGGAGAAGTACTCCCCCGACGCCCGCGCCCTCGTCGTCCCGGCCACCGCGCACGGCATCTACACCTGGGGCTCCACCATCGACCAGCCCCTGGACGTCGTCGCCAACTCGCGCTGGGCGCAACGGGATTACGTCCCCTTCGGCACCCCCGGCAACCGGCGCGCCATGGACGCCGTCGAGCAGGCGCTGACGAGCGGTGCCGAAGTGCCTGGGCTGGCCGACTACTTGAGCCGGGCGGGTGTCCATTACGTCGTCGTCCGCAACGACCTCGACCCCGACCAGATCGGTCAGGTGCCGACCACGACGGTGAAGCGGACCCTGGAGCAGTCCGGGTACGAGCGGGTGACCGGCCTCGGGCCGGTCATGACCGGCGGGACGATCGCCCCGGGCACCCCGCTCCAGGTGGAGGGGCTGTATCCACGGCAGCGGGCGGTGGAGATCTACAAGCCGGTGAGCGAGGACGTGCCGCGCCCCCATCAGGCGGGGCTGCAGCCGGTCGCGGACACGGCCGTGGTGTCCGGCGGTCCGGAGGCGCTGCTGCCGCTGGCGTCCGAACTACGGGGCCGGGCAACGGTGTTGACCGGCGACAACCATCCCGGGCTCGGCTCACCGCAGGTACAGGTGGTCGGCGACGGGCTGCGGCGCGCGGACACGCGGTTCGGGCTGATCAACGCCAACACGTCGTACACGTACACGCGCGATGAGCGCAATGCGCCGGACGCCGCCCAGGACGCGGGCGAGAAACCGCACCAGATCCTGCCGACGACAGGCCTCGACCACCAGACGGTGGCCGAGCTGCGCGGCGCACGGTCGGTGACCGCGTCCTCGTACGGCAGCTGGCTCTTCCATCTCCCGCAGTTCGACCCGGTCAACGCCTTCGACGGCAACCCGGACACGGCATGGACCGAGGGCTCGGAGGGGTCGCCGGACGGGGAGTGGCTGCGGATCGCCTTCGCGGGCGGGTCGTACGACATGCCGACGTCGTTCAAGGTGACGCCGCTGCCGCAGGAGGGTGTGCGGGAGGCGCCGACGCGGGTGCGGGTGGAGACGGAGAAGGGGGCGGTGAACTCCTTCCTCCGGCCGGACGGCTCGACGCAGCCGGTCAAGGCGCCTGCGGGCGCGACGAGTTGGATGAAGCTGACGATCACGGACTCGGTGTCACGGCGGGGCGGGCTGACCGGGGCCGGCTTCTCCGAGATCGCCCTGCCGGACGTGCAGGTGACCCGCCTGCTGCGGCTGCCCACCGACGCCGAGGACTCCTCGACCGCCGCCGAGATCGTCTCCCTGTCCCGTACGGCCGACCCCACCGGGCTGTCGCCGACGGGCACGGAGGCCGGCCTGCACCGCAGCTTCACCACGTCCACCACGGGCACGTACGAGATGCGGGCGAGCGCGGTGCCGGTGGCGGGCGAGGAGTTGGACCGGCTGCTGTACGAGGTGGCGCCGGACCAGCAGAACCGGATCGTCGCGACCGCCGACTCCACGGCGCGACTGGGGACGGGCCTGTCCCCCCGCAACCTCACCGACGGCGACCTGACCACGGCGTGGATCGCGGGCGACCGGCCCACGATCCATCTGCGCTGGCCCGGAAAGCAGGCGGTGGGAGAGATCGTGCTCGCGCCGGCGGGCGGCCTCACCACGCGTCCGACCGAGGTGCACATCAGCTCCCCGGACGGTGCGGTGATCGCCGGAGTCGATGAGAACGGCTGGGTCCGCTTCCCTCCCATCACCACCGACCGCCTGGACATCACGATCACGCAGACCGCGCCGCTGACCCTCTACAACCCGATGGTGGACGAGGACCTGCAGCTGCCGGCGGGCCTGACGGAGGCCTACATCCCGGCCCTCGACCAGTACCGCACCCCACAGCCGCGCGAATCCCGGCCGTTCTCGCTGCCGTGCGGGAAGGGGCCGGTGGTGTCGGTGGACGGGAAGCTGTACGAGACGAGCGCGCGGGGGACCGTACGGGATCTGATGGAGCGGCGGCAGATCGATGTGACGCTCTGTCAGCAAGGCCGGGGTGACGCCGAGTTGTCGCTGTCGGCCGGTGACCATCGGGTCGAGGCCGGGGACGGCGGGCCCCTCACGCTCACCGACGTGACACTGACCCGCGGCACGGTCGCCGAGGCCGCGACGGCAGGGCGGGAGCTGGAGATACGGGACTGGCTCGGCGACCGGCGCGCGGTGACGGTCGGCACGGGGGCGGCGAGCTACCTGACGATGTACGAGAACTTCAACGACGGCTGGCGCGCCACGCTGGACGGCAAGGAACTGTCGCCGGTACGGCTGGACGGCTGGCAGCAGGGCTGGCGGATCCCGGCGGGCGCCGGTGGCACGGTCGAGCTGTCGTACGAGCCGGCGGTGCTGTACGAGGGCGGGCTGATCGGCAGTGCGGTGGCGCTCGCGCTGCTGGCCGGGCTGGCGCTGTGGCGTCGGCGGGCGCCGAATCCCGACGAGCCGCAGGCCGCTGCGCCGCTGCCCGGGCTGTGGCTGGGCACGGTGGCCGTGACGGTGGTGGGCGTGTTCATCGCCGGATGGTTCGCACTGCTGGTGCCCGCGCTGGCCGTGGTGGCATGGCGGCGGCATGCGCTGCTGGTGCCGATCGCGGTGGCGGCGCTCGCCGGGGCGGGAGTCGCCGCCGCGATGGGGGCCGGGGAGCCGGTGGGGGCGGAAGAGGGCGCCTTCGGTCCGGTGGCTCAACTGCTGGCGCTGATCGGACTGTTCGCGGGTGTGGTGGGTGTGCGGGAGCGGGGGCGGGAAGGGGCGGCCGGGGTGCCGGCTGTCGCCGGAGGAGGTGTCCCGGCGGGCGCTGGAGGCGGTGTTCCGGCGGGCGTCCCGGAAGCGCCGACGCGGCCGTTGCCGCAGCGGGAGCGGGGGCGTAGTCCACTGGGGACCGAGCCCTACGGCCAGGGTCCGACGGAACCACCCCGGCCCGAGTCGGGGCCGACCGTCTCCGCACGCGGCCCCGGCGGGCCGGACCCTGATCCGCCGACGGCGCGCATCGGGTTCGGCAAGCCGAGGTTCCGACCGAGCCGCCCCGACGACACTCCGGAGCCCGACGACACCGGGAAGGGCGAAGCCACATGACCGCACTGCAGCAGCCCGCACGCGCCGAGGGGCCACTGCGTCCGCCGGTACGCGTCCCGTTCCCGGTCGTGGACGAGGTCGCCCGGCACTGCCTCCAGGAGGAGGAGCCGGAGACGGTGCACATCGAGGTGCACCTGCCGGGACGGCTGGACGCGGGGCGCCTGCGTGCGGCCTTCGCTCAGGCGCTGCGTCGGCATCCCCGCATCCTCATGCGGGAGGCGCCGGGGCCGTGGTATCGGCGCCGGTACGAGTGGGAGCTGACGGCGGAGCCGGACGTGGAGGTGGTGAGCTTCCCGGTGCCGGGGCGGGACGCGCTGCGGGACGCGCGCACGCGGGCACTGACGGAGGCACCGCCGCTGACCCTGTCGCCGCCGATACGGCTGGAGGTGGTGGAGGGGAGCGGGCCGGTCGAGGGGAGCGAGGCTACGGATGCCGTAGGTGTCCAGCCGCGCGGAGCCGACGGTCCGCCGCCACGCCCGGCCCAAGGGACCGTTCTCTTCCTCACCATCAACCACACCGCCCTCGACGGCCCCGCCTGCCTCCGCGTCCTCGCCACCGCCGCGGAGCTGTACGGCGGCCAGGACAACTCCCCCGCGGCCCCGCCCACCCGCACGATCGAACCCCAACCCCCCACCGAGGAACTCCCCTCCAACTGGTCCCACCCCGCGCGGGTAGCGCAAGGCACCCCCGAACCCTCCCCCGGCAACGGCATGCTCGTCACCGAACTCCCCCTCCCCCACCGCCCCAAGGGCTCCCCCTACACCGTCAACGACCAGCTCATGGTCACCACCGCCCTGACCATCGCCCACTGGAACAGAGAACACGGCGCCCACCCCCGCCCCCTGCGCATCACCATGCCCGTGGACGACCGCCCCCGCGACGCCACCATGCCCATCGGCAACGGCACCCGACTGGTCGAAGTCCCCTTCAGCCCCGACGAATTGCAGCAGGCTGACGACGACATGCCCGGCCTGCTGCGCCGCACGGCACTGCGCACCCGCGCCCTCAGATCCCTCCCCCGCCCCCAACTCGGCCACGGCGCCTCCCTCCTCACCGCCCCGTGGGCCCCCGTCGCCGTCCGCGCCGCCCTCACCCGCGGCCTGCGCAGGGCCGCCGCGCCCTGGACCTCGACCACCCTCCTGAGCAACATCGGCCGTATCCCGTACCCCCTGGACTTCGGCGAGGAGGCCGGCCGCGCGCACGCCGTGTGGTTCTCGGCGCCGGCCCGGATGCCCCGCGGCCTCACCGTCACCACCGCCTCCACCGCGGGCCGCCTCCACCTCGCCCTGCGCTGGTCGCGGGCCCTGCTCGGCCAGGGCGACGGCGCCCATCTCCGGGACCTCTTCGAGCACCACCTGCACACCACGGAGGTGACCCCATGACCACGGCCTCCCCCGTGAAGCCCCCGGAACTGCGCGACTTCTACGAGAACCCCGCCGTCCCCGTCGCCTCCGGCACCCCCCGCAGCCGCCGCCAGGCCCGCATGCTCGCCGAAGCCCTGGGACCGGCGACCACCGACGGCCGTACCCGCACGATCCTCGACATCGGCTGCGGCGACGGCACCGCCGCGGCCACCGCCGCCCCCTTCCTCCCCGGCCACCGCATCATCGGCATCGACTGGTCCCAGGACGCCCTGCGCCGGGCCCGCACCCGGATCCCGTACGCCGTCCGCGGTGAACTCACCGACGGCGGGCTGCCGTTCAGGTCCGCCTCCGCCGACGCCGTGCTGTTCAGCGAGGTCATCGAGCACCTCGTCGACCCGGACGCCGCGCTGGACGAGATCCGCCGCGTGCTGCGCCCCGGCGGCCACCTCATGCTCTCCACGCCGAACCTGGCCGCCTGGTACAACCGCGCCCTGCTGCTGGCCGGGGTGCAGCCGGTGTTCTCGGAGGTCAGCCTGCGGGCCATCCACGGCCGGCCGGGGCAGGAGGTCGTGGGGCATCTGCGGCTCTACACCGCCCGTGCGCTACGGGAGTTCGTGGCCGCGTCCGGCTTCGAGGTCGTACGCCTCGCGGGCGCGCCCTTCCACGGCGTACCGCGTCCGCTCCGGCCCTTCGACCGGCTGGCCTGCGCGAGACCGTCGCTGGCCTCGATCCTGCTGCTGCACGCGCGAAGGACGTAAGGGGGGGCTGGACCATGTGGTGGGGAGTGGCCGCGGCCCTGATGGCGAACACCCTGTACAGCCTCGGTTTCGTCCTGGAGAAACGGGCGCTCACCGCACTTCCGCAGGTGAGCATCCGGCAACCCGCCCGGCTGCTGCGGCTGGTGCTCGGCAGCCCGCTGTGGATCGGCGGCTCGCTCGCCCTCGCCGCCGGTTTCGGGGCGCAGCTCGTCGTCTACCGCACCCTGCCGATCGCCGCCGCGCAGGGCATCTTCGTCTCCGGGCTGGTCCTCCTCGTGCTGCTGTCGGCGCGGCTGCTGGGCGAGGAGACCAGCGGGCGGGAGCGGTACGCGATCGGCGCGATCCTCGCCGCGCTGCTGATGGTGGTGCTGTCGCTGCGGGAGGGCTCGGAGACCGTCAGCCAAGAGGCGCCGTATCCGCTGATCCTGCTGGTGTGCGTGCCCTCGCTGGCGGCGGGCGTGTGGCTGTACAACTCCGCCGAGCGCAGGGCCCGGCACCGGCACCGGCTGCCGACGACCGGCGTCGAGTACGGCGTGGCGGTGGGGCTGCTGTACGGGGTCAGTTCGCTGGCCATCAAGGGGGTGTCGAGCTACCTGACGGCGACCGGGATCGGCGGCGCGCTCCTTGACCTGCTGCGCTCCCCGTACCCGTATCTGCTCCTGTTCACCGGCGCCTTCGGGCTGGTCATGTCGCAGGCCGCGCTGCAACGCTGCCGGGCCTCGCTGATCGTGCCGGTGTGCACGACGGTGACGTGCCTGTACACGGCCGTGCTCGGCACGCTGTCGTTCGGCGAGGCACTGCCCGAGGACCCACTGCGGCTGGCGCTGCGGATCGCGGGTACGGCGCTCGCGCTCGCCGTACTGCTGTCGATGCCGAGGCACGACCCGCCGGCACCACCGCCGTCTCCCCAACCCCCCATCGGCGCAAAGGAGTTGACGCCACCATGAAACCCGACGACCCCCTGCTCCAGATCCTGGCGTGTCCCCTCGACAAGGGGCAGCTGCACCTCGTCGTACCGAGCGGCCCCGCCGATACGGAAGAAGCGCAGGAAGCGGAAGAGACGGAAGAAGCGGCCGAGGCGCTGTACAACCCCCGTCTGCGCCGCCGCTACCCGATCGTCGACGGCATCCCTCAGCTGCTGCCGGCCTCCGGGGAGCAGGTCTCCGACGACGAGCACGAGGAACTCCTCAAACGGATGGCCCCATGACCCTGGCCGCGCACCTCGCCCCTCTGTTGCCCACCCGCCTGGTCGCCGCCGTCGCCCGGGCCGTGTACCCGCGCTTCGAGCCGGAGCTGGCCCGGCTGGCGGAGCTGTGTCCCGCCGAGTGCGGCACGGCCGTGGACGTCGGCGGTTGGTACGGCCCGTGGACGCGGCGGCTGTCGCGGCGGGCCCGCCGGGTGGTGACCGTGGAACCGGTCCCTCATCTGGCGCGGCTCCTGGCGGCGACGGCTCCGCCCAACGTCCGGGTCGTGCAGGCCGCGGCGGCCGAGCGCCCCGGCGCGGCCCGGCTCTGGCTGCCGCCGCACGACGCCGGCGACCGGGGGGTGTCCTCCCTGGTCCGCCGGAACATCCACGCCACGGCACTGCCGGTCAGCTGTGTCACCCTCGACGAACTCGGCCTCAAGGACGTCGGGTTCATCAAGGTCGACGTGGACGGCAGCGAACTCGCGGTGCTGCGCGGCGCGACCGCTATCCTGGCGCGCGACCGGCCCGCCCTGTTCATCGAGCTGGAGTCCCGCATCCAGCCGATCGCCCCAGTGGTGACGTATCTGTCGCTGCTCGGCTACGACGGCTGGGTCCTGCCCGGCCGCGACTGGGTGCCCCTGAGCCGCTTCCCGCTGGAGACCCACCAGGCGGAGACCTCGTACGTCGTCACCCAGGGCCTGCTGCGCCGAGTGCTGCCCTTCCGCGGCCCGCGATACGTCAACTCGGTCCTCTTCCTCCCCGACGGCCGCCGCCCGATCGGCGACGATGGAGCGCATGCCCTCCGGAAAGCGCCCCGCTAGTCCCAGCCCTTTCACTCCCCTGGACTTCCAGTTGGTGCTGCTGCGCCGCATGGCCGACCACACCCCGGACCTGGTGGAGGACGCCCGCCGGGAACTGGGCGTCTCCCTCGCCGACATGCGCGCGGCGAACAAGCGCTGGCAGGCGATGGTCCGCTCGCCCCGTTCCCGCGCCGCCGCCTCCCGGTACCGCTCGGTGTTCGGCAAGCCCGAGTCGGTGATCTCCCGCAAGGTCGGCGACCTGGAGTGCGAGGCCTGGCTGTGGCCGGTCCCGCTCTGGCCCGACCTGCGCTTCGAGGTGCTGCTCGCCCCGAACGGCGCGGTGTGGAACGAGTGGCTGGTCCGCGCCCCCGACGCCGAGAGCCCGCCCCTGCGCACCCTCGCCGACCTCACCCCCTGGTCCTGCACGGTCGACGAGGCCGCCCGCGCCTTCGCCCCCGCCCGCCCCCTGGAGGGCACGGCCCCGACGCGCTGGGGGCTGGCGTTCACGGCGCCGGACGGGGAGGGGGTGCGGCGGGAGGTGGTGGCCGAGTTCACGTGGGGGCTGTTGCAGCGGGTGGCGGTGGCCGTCGGTGGCTGAACCACGTGGCGCGACGGGCGTGTGCAATCGTTCGGCACATGAGTAGCGACTACGACCGCATCCGTACCGGCATCGAGTTGATGACCGCCTACGTGTCCGGGAACGACCTTCTGTCGGCGTACGTGGCGGAGCGGCGCCGCGAGGACCCGATGGCGGCCGAGGCACTGATGGACGGCAGCGCGGCCCTGTGCGCCCTGCTGCTGCGCAAGATCGCCCGGGAGACCGGGAAGACGGAGCACGAGATCCTGCAGGAGCTGGCCCGCGGCACCCACCGGCACGAGCAGCAGTCCGGCGACTGACGGGAGAGACCACTGACCGGAGAGACTTCCGGCGACTGACCGGAGAAGCTACCGCTGCTCCGCCGCCGCCAGGATCGCCTCCACCACCCGCGGCACGGACCCGGGGTGCAGCGACAGGAACAGGTTCGGTTCGACGAGCTCCAGTTCCATGACCCGCGGCTGCCCGTCCTCCCCGTCGACGAGGTCCACGCGCGCGTACAGCAGCTCGGGGGCCTCCGGTACGGCGGCCAGGGCGCGTTCGGCGACGGCGAGTTCGGCCGGGGTGGGGGTCCAGGGTTCGAGGCCGGGGTGGGCGACCTTGCGCTCGTCGTAGGGCGTCCCGGGGGTGAGGACGGCGCCCTTGCGGCTGGCGTGCAGCAGGCGGCCGCCGTAGAACTGCAGGGCCCGCTCCCCGCTGACGTCGATGTTCTTGAGGTAGGGCTGCACCATCGCGGTGAACCCCTCCGCGTGCATGCGCGACAGCTGGCGTACGGCGGTGTCGTGGTCGTCGGGCGTGTAGCGGGCGGCGAATCGCGCGCCGGCGCCGGAGGTGGGCTTGACGACGTACTCGTGATCGACGGGGAGCCCGTCGATGCGGTCGATGCCGTTGCCGCCGTTGATGCCGTTGATGCCGTCACCGGGCGCGATGTACCGGGTGGGCACGACCGGCACCCCCGCCTCGGCGAGGTGGCCGAGATACCGCTTGTCGGCGTTCCACCGCACCACCTCGGCCGGGTTCGCGAGCCGGGTGACCTTGCCGCACCGCTCCGCCCAGGCCAGGAACTCCGCCGCCCGCCAGCTGTAGTCCCAGGTGGAACGGATCACGGCGAGGTCGTACCCACCCCAGTCGGCCCGCTCGTCGTCCCACACCACGGACTCCGCCTCGGCCCCGGCCTCCCGCAGCGCCCGCACCAGCACGGGGAGGTCGCGGTCGACGGCGACCTCGGGGCCGGGACGGCAGGTGACGAGGGCTATGCGGGGCACGGTGGGCTCCTTCGGACGAATCGGTCGGGCGGACCGGTCGGGGCGGGCGGATCGGTCAAGCGGATCGGTCAAGCGGATCGGTCAGGCGGATCGGTCAGGCGGATCGCAGGCTAACAACCAGCGCCGGAACCGAAACAGCCCGCTTGACCTTCACCTTCGGTGAAGCCACAGCATCGGTGGCGGAACCGGACAGGTACGGGGGTGCGCATGCGGCCGGAAATGCTCACGATCGGCGTCTTCGCGAAGGCGTGCCGACTGTCGCCGAAGGCACTGCGTCTCTACGACGAGCTGAACCTGCTGCGCCCGGCGCGCGTCGACCCCGACACGGGTTACCGCTACTACGCGCCCGCCCAGCTGGAGCAGGCACGTCTGGTCGCGTGGCTGCGCCGCTTGGGCATGCCGCTGGCGCGGATCCGTGAGGTGTGTGCGCTCGCGCCCGAGGAGGCGGCCGCGGAGATCCGCGCGTACTGGGCGCGGGTGGAGGCGGACACGGCGGTACGGCGGGACCTGGCCGAGTTCCTGATCGACCAGCTGACCACAGCGTCGAGGAACGACAGGAAGGACACCAACATGCTGGAACTTCACTACTCCGCCCACTCGGACCGAGGCCGGGTCCGCCCCGCCAACCAGGACACCGCCTACGCGGGCACCCGGCTGCTCGCGGTGGCCGACGGCTGCGGCCCCGAGGGCGCGGCGGCGAGCAGCGCGGCCGTGGAGGCGCTGCGCTTCCTGGACACGGCCGAGCTTCCGGCGGGCAACGTCCTCAACCTGCTGGAGGAGGCGGTGCAGGGCGCCAAGGAGGCGATCCGGGACGCGGCGGACGGTACCGGCGAGGACACCGGCACGACACTGACGGCGCTGCTGTGGACGGGCTCGCGGCTGGCCCTGGTGCACATCGGGGACTCGCGCGCGTACCTGCTGCGCGACGGCGCGCTCTTCCGCATCACCGACGACCACACGGTGGTCCAGTCACTGATCGACGAGGGCCGCCTGTCCCCGGAGGAGGCCAAGACCCACCCCCAGCGCGCCCTGCTCCTCAAAGCCCTCTCCCCCACCACCCCCGCGACCCCGGACCTCCGCCTCCAGGACGCCGCCCCCGGCGACCGCTACCTCCTCTGCTCCGACGGCCTCTCCGGCGTCGTCCCCGACCCCCACATCCGCCACCTCCTCACCTCCGCCCCGGCCCCCGACACCGCCGTACACACCCTGATCGCCGCGGCGAACGACGCCGGCGGCCCGGACAACGTCAGCTGCGTGGTGGCGGACGTGGTGGAACGGGGGGCCTGAGGAACGACGGAGGCCGGGGGCCGTGACGCCTGCGCCTTGCCGGAGACTTCTAGGTGCCAGCGGCTGCCCGGCCCGCGAGAAGCAGTGCAGGGGGCCACCCTGCGTAAGGAAGCAGCCCTCATCGACATCCACGCCCTTTACCGGTCGTAGGGCTACGAGGACTTCGCCCAGGGGCCGCAGCAGGGCGGCCACCTACGACGCCGACGGCACCGAGCGACCCGGCGCCTGGGTCGCGGAGATCACCGACATCCCCGACCTGAACACCTGGCCCAAGGGCATGAGGATGATCGTCCGCAAGGAACGCCCGCACCCCGGCGCCCAGTTGCGCTTCACCGACCTCGACGGGCTGCGGCTGACCTGCTTCGCCACCAACACCAAGGGCGGCCAGCTCGCCGATCTCGAACTGCGTCACCGCAGGCGGGCCCGCTGCGAGGACCGCATCCGAGGCGCCCGCGACACCGGCCTGCGCAACCTGCCCCTGCACGACACCGCACAGAACCGCATCTGGCTGGAGATCGTCTCACTCGCACTCGACCTCCTCGCCTGGATGCCAATGCTCGCCCTGACCGGCAAGACCCGCCGCTGGGAACCCAAGAAGCTCCGCCTGCGGCTGTTCTTCGCCGCCGCCCAGCTCGTCACCACCGGCCGCCGCCGCTGGCTCCGCTTCACGACCCGGTGGCCCTGGACCGACGAGATCACCCGGGCAGTCGACCGGCTCAACGCCTTGCCGAGCCCCGGCTGACCAGCCACACCGACCGCCCCAACGATCCGCACCACCACACCGGGAAAGTGGAATCCGGCGCCCACCCGACGCGACAACCGGGCCGTCAACCTGCCCCAGCCCCGAAAAGACCGCACCTCGCAAACGCAGAGTCCCCGTCGGCACAGCAACGAGGACTCATGAACGTTCTGCGTTTGACGATGGCCCGCCACGGGGCTGCACTGGATTCATGGATGCTGCGGCGACTCCGTCCTAGGGAGAGCAGCGATGACAACCATGGAAACGTTCAACCTTCTGCAGCCGTACAAGATCGCCGAGGAGACGTTCGTCATCCCGTGGGCCCTTGAGGCCCCGCCGCTCGGTCACTTCCCGATGAACTCGATGGTGATCCGGGGAGCCGAACCGGTCCTCGTGGATACCGGGGCGCCTGCAGTGCGCTCCCAGTGGCTGGAGGCAGCCTGGTCCGTCGTAGATCCCCTGGACGTACGGTGGATCTTCCTCACCCACGACGACCGCGACCACGCCGGCAACCTCCTGGCGGTCCTCGCCGAATGCCCGAACGCGACCCTGCTGACGACATGGTTCTCCATCGGCCGCATGGCCGAGGAGTGGGAGACCCCCATCAACCGGTGCCGCTTCATGACCGACGGCGACACGATCGAGGCGGGCGACCGCACCCTGGTCGCCAAACGACCGCCCCTGTACGACAATCCCACAACCCGCGCCCTCTTCGACTCGAAGACCAACGTCCTGTGGGCCGTCGACACCTTCGCCACGAACGTACCCACCCCGATGCCGGACATAGCGGCGTTGTCCGCGGACGAGTTCCGCGACGGCCAATTCTTCGGCGGACGGCTGGTCTCTCCCTGGGTCGCGTTGCTGGACACCCAGAAGTTCCGGACGGTCGTGGACGACTTCCAACGCCTGAACGCCGAGGTCATCGCCGGCTGCCATTCCCCGGTCCTCCGCGGCCCCAAGATCTCCGAGGCCTACGACCTCCTCCGCCAGCTCCCCGAGATCCCCCCGTGGGCAGAGTTCACCCAGGCCGACCTGGACCAGTGGATGGCGGTCGCCGAGAGCTCGGTACCACCGGAACAACCGCGACCGTCAGGGACGTGACTGTGCCCGTGGCCCTAGGCCGTTTCCTTACGCCGCGGCAGGTGAAAGGCGGAGGCTAAGGCTTGTCCCGTAACTGATCTTCGAATGGGGTTGGGCGAGGTCGGTCGTTGTCCTGCTTGCCCGTCTATCCGGCGAGGGTGAGGCAGCCGCCGGGTCGTGGTGGTCGGCCAGCCAGTGCCCGGCAACCGCAATGACTGCAAGGCATGGGAGGAATCCGGCGCCAAGGCCGCCGTCGGCAACACCGTGACGATCGCCGACGGCGGCTACCCGGGCACCAACCTCGTAACGCCCCATCGGACGTGGCCTTGTGGCGACCTACGGCACACGTACGACAAAAGGTCCTCCCCCCCCACATCCGAACAGGATTGGACCCACATACATGCACACCGAACTGAGGCGCGCACCCGCGCGGTCAGTTCTCCCCGTCCGGCTCCCAGTCCAGCAGCCGCACCTTCGCGACCGTGCGGACGTGGCGGCGCATCGCCGCGGCCGCCTGGGCGGGGCGGCCTTCCGCGATCGCGTCGAGGATGGCCTGGTGCTGGGCGAGGGAGCGGCCCGGGCGGTGGGGCTGGCGGAGGGACTCGGTGCGGCTCTCGGCGATCTGGCCGGCGATGGAGCGCATGAACTCCGCGAGGATGCTGCTGTGCGCGGCGGCGGTGACCGCGGCGTGGAAGAGGCGGTCGCCCTCCACTCCGTGGCCGTTGCCCTCGATCTCCTCGGCCATGTGCGCGAGGGCCGACCTCATCGCCGCGAGGTCCTCCTCCGTACGGCGCTCGGCGGCCAGTTCGGCGAGTTTCGTCTCCAGCGCCTCGCGGGCCTCCAGGACGTCGGGGAGGCGTCGGCGGCGCTCGACCATCCGCTCCACCGGCTCCACGTCGAGGCTGTCGCGCACGAGGTAGGTGCCGCCGCCGTGCCGCACCTCCACCAGGCCCTGCACCTCCAGGACCACGATCGCCTGCTTCACGGACGCCCGGCTGACCCCCAGCCGCTGGGCCAGGTCGCGCTCGGTCGGCAGCCGGTCCCCGGCGCCGAGGCCGCCCTCGGCGACGTACGCGCGCAGCCGGTCGAGCACCTGCTCGTAGAGGCGCTGCTTGGTCATGGGGCGCAGGGCGTCGGTCACGGGGTCCCCCTCTCGCCGGGAGCGTAACACCGGGCCGCTCGGTGGCCGAGTGGCCGAGTGGCTGAGCCAATTCTGGCGCGACCCCTTGACGTCCCGCCCTCGCGAGCCCACGCTTTCCAGCCAGCGCCCCGGAATTGGCTCAGCCACTCGGCCACTCAGGGGCGTCTACCCGCAACCGCTCCGGGACCCAGAGACGGGAGCCCGTATGTCCCCCGAACTCATCTCGATCCTCGTCCTCGCCGTGGTGTTCGTCATCGCCACCACCCGCTCGATCAACATGGGCGCGCTCGCCTTCGCCGCCGCCTTCGCAGTCGGCACCCTGGTCGCCGACCTCGACGCGGACGGCATCTTCGCCGGCTTCCCCGGCGACCTGTTCGTCGTCCTCGTCGGCGTCACGTACCTCTTCGCCATCGCGCGGGCCAACGGCACCACCGACTGGCTGGTGCACGCCTCCATCCGGCTCGTCCGGGGGCGCGTGGCGCTGATCCCCTGGGTGATGTTCGCGCTCACCGGCGCACTCACGGCGATCGGCGCCGTCAGTCCGGCCGCGGTCGCGATCGTCGCGCCGATCGCGCTGAGCTTCGCCGCCCGCTACGGGATCAGCCCGCTGCTGATGGGCGCGATGGTCGTGCACGGCGCGCAGGGCGGCGGCTTCTCGCCGATCAGCATCTACGGCTCGATCGTCAACGGCATCGTCGAGCGGGAGAAGCTGCCGGGCAACGAGATCGCGCTCTTCCTGGCCTCCCTGATCGTCAACATCCTCATCGCGGCGGTCGTGTTCGTCCTCTTCGGCGGGCTGAAGCTGTGGGCGCAGGGGGCGGTGGACACCTCGGCGGACACGGCACCGGACGGACACAGCAAGGGCGCCACCGACGCCGCCACGGACACTCCGGGCGAGTCCCCCTCCGGCGGCGGGGGCGCGGCCGAGGCCGCCACCACCGTCACCCGCCCCGCCCCCACCGCCACCCCGGTCGCCACCACCCCCCTCACCCCCGCCCGCACCGCCACCCTCCTCTCCCTGGTCGCCCTCGTCGTCGCCGTCCTCGCCTTCGACCTGGATGCCGGTCTGACCGCGATCACCCTCGCCGTCCTCCTGAGCACCGCGTGGCCGGAGGACAGCCGGAAGGCGGTCGGCGAGATCGCCTGGCCGACGGTGCTGCTGATCTGCGGTGTGCTGACGTACGTCGGCGTCCTGGACGAGATGGGCACCATCACCTGGGCCGGCGAGGGCGTCGGCGGAATCGGCGTCCCGCTGCTGGCCGCCGTACTGCTCTGCTACATCGGCGCCATCGTCTCGGCGTTCGCCTCGTCCGTCGGGATCATGGGCGCGCTCATTCC
Source organism: Streptomyces sp. SD31 (assembly GCF_052068475.1). Classification (NCBI taxonomy): domain Bacteria; kingdom Bacillati; phylum Actinomycetota; class Actinomycetes; order Kitasatosporales; family Streptomycetaceae; genus Streptomyces; species Streptomyces sp. SD31. The sequence goes on from NZ_JBQHCX010000010.1 coordinate 284,437, forward strand.
GCTGGCCGTGCCGTTCCTGGCGCAGGGCGAGATCGGGGCCGTCGGGATGGTGGCGGCGCTGGCGGTGTCGGCGACGGTCGTGGACGTGAGCCCCTTCTCGACGAATGGTGCGCTGGTGCTGGCCGCGGCACCGGACGTGGACCGTGAGCGTTTCTTCCGGCAGCTGATGGTGTACGGAGGGATCGTGGTGGCGGTGGTGCCCGCGGTGGTGTGGCTGGTGATGGTCGTGCCGGGCTGGGGGTAGGCCGACAGACGACAGCAGCCGGGTGTCCCTTGAACAGTTAAGGAGTACGACGCGTGTCCTCTCTCTTCCCCGCCCTGACAGGCAGCCGGCCCGACCGGCCCGCCCTGCGGTTCGGCGACCGCTCCCTGACGTACGGCGAGCTCGGCGCCGCCGCCGGTGCCCTCGCGGCGCGGATCGGCGGGGCGGGCAGAGTGGCCGTCTGGGCGACCCCGGCGCTGGAGACGGCCGTGGCCGTGGTGGCGGCGCTGGAGGCCGGTGTCGCCGCCGTGCCGCTCAACCCCAAGTCCGGGGAGAAGGAGCTCGGGCACATCCTGTCCGACTGTGCGCCGCAGCTGGTGCTGGCCGCGGCGGGGGACGAACTCCCTTCTCCGCTGGGCGACTTGGTGCGCATCGACGTCGACGCGCACGCCACCGGCCCGCTCCCCGCCCCTTCGGTGTCCGCCCCGTCGGTGTCCGACGAGGACCCCGCCCTGATCGTCTACACCTCCGGCACCACCGGCCCGCCCAAGGGCGCCGTGATCCCGCGCCGGGCCGTCACGCACACCCTGGACGCGCTCGCCGACGCCTGGCAGTGGACCGGCGAGGACGTCCTCGTGCACGGGCTGCCCCTGTTCCACGTCCACGGCCTGGTCCTCGGCATCCTCGGCCCGCTGCGCCGCGGCGGATCCGTACGGCACCTCGGCAGGTTCAGCACGGAGGGAGTCGCGCGCGAGCTGAACGACGGCGCGACCATGATGTTCGGTGTGCCGACGATGTACCACCGCATCGCTCAGGCGCTCCCCGAGGACCCGGCACTGGCGCAGGCGCTGGGCAAGGCCCGCCTCCTCGTGTCGGGCTCGGCCGCGCTCCCCGTGCACGACCACGAGCGGATCACGGCCGCGACCGGGCAGCGGGTCGTCGAGCGGTACGGCATGACGGAGACGCTGATGAACACGAGCGTGCGGGCGGACGGCGAGCCGAGGGCCGGGACGGTCGGCGTGCCGCTGCCGGGCGTGGAGCTGCGGCTGGTGGAGGAGGACGGGACGCCGATCGCGTCGTACGACGGCGAGACCGTGGGCGAGATCCAGGTGCGCGGCCCGAACCTGTTCACCGAGTATCTGAACCGCCCCGACGCGACGGCCGCGGCTTTCACGCGGGACGGCTGGTTCCGCACCGGCGACATGGCGGTGCGCGACGGCGACGGGTACGTCCGGATCGTCGGCCGCAAGGCCACCGACCTGATCAAGAGCGGGGGGTACAAGATCGGGGCGGGTGAGATCGAGAACGCGCTCCTCGAACACGCCGGGGTGCGGGAGGCCGCGGTCACCGGCGAACCGGACGCCGACCTGGGCGAGCGAATCGTGGCGTGGATCGTCCCGGCGGATCCTCAATCACCGCCGCCCGCCGAGGAGTTGGCGGACCACGTCGCCGCACGCCTCGCCCCGCACAAGCGCCCGCGCAAGGTCCACTACCTCGACGTCCTCCCCCGCAACGACATGGGGAAGATCATGAAGCGGGCTTTGACCCATGACTGAGCGGCGCCTGTCGGCACGCGAGGTCATCGCCCGGCTCGCCGACGACTCCACGTTCACCGAACTCCCCCACCCGGAACGGCAGTCCGGGCCGGACGGCCCGCTCGCCTGGCAGGGCTACGGCGCCTCACGCGCGCGTGCCGCCGAGCGCACCGGCGAGGAGGAGTCGGTCGTCTGCGGCGTCGCGAGCGTGGCGGGCACGCGGGCCGTGCTGCCGGTGTTCGAGTTCGGCTTCCTGGGCGGCTCGCTCGGCGAACGCACCGGGGACCGGCTGGAGGCGGCGTACGCGTACGCCCGCGCCCACCGCCTCCCGGTCGTCCCGCTGGTCGCCACGGGCGGCAGCCGGATGCAGGAGGGCATGGTGGCGCTGACCCAACTCCAGCGCGTGGCACGGCAGACGGCGCTCACGCGGGAGGCGGGCCTGCCCCAGATCGCGGTCCTGCGCGACCCCACGACGGGCGGCGGCTGGGCCACCCTCGGCGCGGGCGCCGATGTCGTCCTCGCCCTGCCCGGTGCCCAGGTCGGCTTCGCGGGCTCCCGGGTCCGCCCGCCGGACGCGGATCCGGCGGCGTACACGGCCGAGGCGCAGGTGGCGGCGGGGGCGGCGGACGCGGTGGTCCGGCCGGAGGAGCTGCGGGAGGTGCTGGGGCGCTGGCTGCGGTTGCTGGCCGGACCGCCCGCCCAGGAGGCCGCGGTGCCCCGCGCCCTGGGCGCGCGCGACCTGCCGGCCACGGGCTGGGACGCGGTCCGACGCGCCCGCGGTCCGCGGCGTCCGCGCGCCGAGGCCTACTTGGCCGCCTACTTCACCGACCGCGTCGCGATCGGCGGTGACCGCTGCGGTGGTGTCGACACCGAGGGCATGCTCTGCGGTTTCGGCGCGCACGAGGGCCGTACGGTCGCCTACGCCGCCCAGACCGGCACCGCGACCCGCCTGGCCGGCTACCGCACCGCTGCCCGGCTGATCCGCTTCGCGGACCGGCTCGGCGTCCCGGTGCTGACGCTGGTGGACACGCCGGGCGCCGCCAATGACGCGGAGGCGGAACGGCAGGGGGTGGGTGCCGCGATCGCCGACCTGTTCGGGGCGGTGGCCGCGGCCCGCGTCCCGATCACCACGCTGCTGATCGGCGAGGGCGGCTCGGGCGGGGCGCTGGCCCTGGCGGCGCCGGGCAACACCTGGGCCACGCCGGACAGTTACTTCTCCGTCATCGCCCCCGAGTGGGCGGCGGCGATCCTGAAGCGGGGGCCGGAGGATGTGGAGGCGACGGCGGACCAACTCCGGGTCCGGCCCCAGGACTTGGTGGAGCTGGGGGTGATCCGGGGAGTCGTCGAGGGGTAGGGAGGGGGAGAGAAGGGGGAAGGGGCGGAGGCCGGGACGCCAGCCCTGGGCGGAGACCGGGACGCCAGCCCTGGACGCCCGCCCTGGACGCCCAGCCCTGGGCCTCCCCCTCATGGGCACCGCCGACCCCCTCCGGCCTTACTCGAAGCCCACCGCCCCCGGTGATCCGACACGCCGCCTGACTCCCCATCAGTAATAAAACCCCCCATTCAGCGGCACCCCACCCGGCCCCCTCCAAAAGGCGCCCCCCTCCCGGCCGCCCGCACGATGCGAGGGAGGCCGCCACACCCGCCGGCCCCGCGAACACGACCCACACACCCCAAGCGAGGCCCGCCACCCACCCGGCGGACCCATGGTCTGCGCTCTCGGGAGGACCCCCCATGACCGCCACTCCGGAGCAGCTGCGTCGCTGCCACTTCGCCGTCGACCTGGGGGCGGCCAGGACGCGCGTCTACGTCAAGGGCGCCGGACTCGTCGTCGACCAGCCCTCCGCCGCCGCCGTCAACACCCGGACCGGTGCCCTCATCGCGGTCGGTGAGTTCGCGGAGAAGATGACCGGCCGTACCCCGGACTACATCCGTGTCGTACGGCCCGTCTCCGGAGGCACCGTCGTCGACATCGAGATGGCGCAGCGCATGCTGCGGCAGCTCCTCGGTGACAAGATGCGCCGCACCCTGCGCCGCAAGCCGTTCCTGCGCGCCGCGGTCTGCACTCCGCACAACGCCGATCCGCTCGCCCAGCGCGCCGCCATCGAGACCCTCGTCGGGCTCGGCACACGGCGGGTGGAGCTCGTGGACACGCTCATCGCCGCCGCCGTGGGCTGCGGGCTGCCCGTGGAGCAGCCCGAGGCCAGCATGATCATGGTGTGCGGGGCGGCCGCGACCGAGGTCGCCGTGCTCTCCCTCGGCAACATCGTCACCGCCGAACGCGTCCGGGTCGGCGGCGAGGCCGTCGACCACGCCATCGTGCAGCACCTGCGGCACGAGCACGAACTCATGCTGCCCAGCCAGAGCGTCCGGCCCCTGCAGCTCGCCCTGTCCGGGAACGGGCTCACGTCCCACGGCCCGGCCTCCACCGAGATCCACGGCCGCGACGTCTGCACCGGCCTCGCCCGCAGCGTCAAGGTCGACACCGCCGCCGTACGGCACGCCATCCAGACCCCGCTCACCGTCGTCCTCGACAGCATCGGCAAGGTGCTGCGCGACTGCCCGCCCGATCTGGTCGCGGACCTGGCCGACCGCGGGATCATGATGGTCGGCGGCAGTGCGCTGCTGCCCGGGTTCGACCAGATGCTGCGCCAGGCCACGCACATGCCCGTGCACATCGCCGAACGGCCCGACATCTGCGCCGTACAGGGCCTGGGGACCATGCTGGAGGGCAGGGTCGAGCCCCTGCAACTGGACCCGGCCACCGCGGACGAGGGAGCTGTCGCGGGTGACGTCAGCCCTCGCGTCGATCCCTGACTGCCGTGCCCACATGGCGAACCGGTCCAGGTCCACCGTCCGCAGCGGCTCGTGACGCAGCCGCAGGTCCGAGGTGTTCTGCGCCACTCGCAGGGCGGCGCCGAGCGTCTGCTCCTCGTCCTGCGCGTCGACGGCCTCGTCGAGCGTGTCGAGGTCGCGTGACATCTGCCGGTTCAGCAGTGGCGGTGAGCATGAGGGTCGGCGTCCAGTCACGCTCGGCGCGCAGGGCCCCGCAGACGCGGTAGCCATTGAGCTTCGGCAGCATGACGTCGAGGACGATGGCGTCGTACGTCTTCTCGCGGGCCGGCCACGACCCGTCCGCCCCGTCGAGCGCGATGTCGACGGCCAAGCCGTCGGCCTCCAGCCCGTCCCTGAGCCCCGCCGCGAACCGCTCCTCGTCCTCGACGACCAGCACCCGCATGCCCTCACGCTGCGCGGGCGAGGGCGTCCCGGCCCGGTGTCAGTACGGCAGGATCCGCCCCGAGGGGGTGCGTCGGTCGATCTCGCCCCTGGTGTCGCGGGGAGCGGCGGGCCGGCGGGTGACACGCACACGGACGTGGGCCTGGGGCTTCATGGCGCCCTCCTCGTTCGACGGCTCGGGTGCGTTGCGACCAGCCTTCTCTCCGCAACCTTGTGGCACATCGTGCCCACGGAGACTCTTGTCATGCCTCCGCGGCAGGAGCGGTTGGCAGATGCCGCTCGCGCTGGACCCGGCCGGGGAACAGGCGCACGCTCGTCAGTGGGGGGTTCTTTCCGACTCCGTACGGAAGTGATCTCGATGGAAGACAAGAACTGGACCGTCCGGATCCACATCACCGAGGACGGCGACGACACCCGAGCCGAGGCCGTGCTGACCACGCAGGACGCGTCCCAGGACACGCCCGAGGGGGGCACGTCGGCCGTCACCGGCCGCGGCGTGGCCCACCGCAATCCGATCGACCGGCCCATCGCCGAGATCGGCGACGAACTCGCCGCCAGCCGCGCCCTGGAGGACCTGGCCATCAGGCTGCACGACATCGCGTCCGACGACATCGTGGAGCTGGCCGGCCCGGCCGACCAGGGAGGCGGCGGCCGGGCGTGGGAGACGCCCTGACCGCCCAGCCGGACGCCCTAACCGCCCAGCCAGCTGTACCGCCGCTCCGGCCGCCCCGCGTGCCCGTAGCGCAGTGACACCTCCGCCTGCCCGGTGACGCTGAAGTGCTCCAGGTACCGGCGGGCGCTGACCCGTGACACCCCGAGCCGGGCCGCGCACTCGGCGGCGGAGAGGCTGCCGTCGGCCGCGCGCAGCTCACGTTCGATCAGCTCGGCGGTCTCCACGCTCATGCCCTTGGGCAGGGTGGCCGCCGTGGCGACCGGCGCCGCGCCCCGCGCCAGCGCCCGGTCCACGTCGGACTGCCCGCTGACGACCGCCGCGTGGAGGTTGCTGCGCCGGGCCGCGTACTGCTCCAGCCTGACCCTCAGATCCCCGGCGTCGAACGGCTTGAGCAGATAGTCGACGACGCCCTGCCGTACGGCGCCCCGCACCGCGTCCGACTCGCGGGCCGCGCTGATCACCATGACGTCGCAGTCGTGCCCGGCGGTCCGCAGCCGGGGGATGATCTCCAGGCCGAACATGTCGGGGAGGTAGAGGTCGAGCAGCACCAGGTCGGGTTGCAGCTCGGCGACGGCGGTGAGCGCCTGCTCACCGCAGTTCGCCGTGCCGATCACCCGGAACCCGTCGACGTCATTGACGAATCCGCGGTGGATCCGCGCCACCATGAAGTCGTCCTCCACGATCAGGACGTCGATCATCGGACTCCCTCCGTCGCTCGGTCGGCCGGATGGCCGACGGACATCCGGGCGGTGAACATGGCCCCCGCCCGCGTGTTGGTCACCGACACCTCACCGCCCCTGCGTTTGCACACCAGCCGGGTGAGGGCCAGCCCGATCCCCCGGTCGCCGCCCTGGGCGGCCTTGGTGGTGAAGCCGTGCGAGAACACCTCCTGCGCGAGCTCGGGCGCCACCCCCGGCCCCGAGTCGCGTACGACGATCTCCACGCTGGAGGCGTCCTGGCGCAGTTCGACCTCGACCCACGCCTCGTGGTCGCCGTCCCCCGCCCCGGAACCGCTCGTGGCCGCGTCGACCGCGTTGTCCACGAGGTTGCCGAGCACGGTCGCCACGTCCGCGGAGTCGGTCGGCTCAAGGCGTTCCAGGGCGGTGCGCTCGGAGATCTTCAGCCGCACCTTGCGCTCGGCGGCGAGCGCCGACTTCGCCATGAGCAGCGCGGCGACGGCCCGGTCGCGGACCCGGCTGGTGAGGTTCAGATCGAGCGACTCACGGTGTTTGCGCAGGGCACGGACGTACCGTACGACCTCGTCGTGCTCGCCGATCTGGATGAGCCCGGAGATGGTGTGCAGCTGGTTGGAGAACTCGTGGGCCTGGGCGCGCAGCAGCTCGGTGGTGGAGCGGAAGGAGCCCAACTCTCGCTCCAGCTGGGCGAGTTCGGTGCGGTCCCGCAGGGTCGTCACCGAGCCGAGGCGGCGGCCGTCCTTGGTGACGTCCATCCGGTTCATCACCAGGACCCGGCCCCGGCGTACGACGACCTCGTCCCGCCGCGTCAGAGCTCTGAGGTCGCCGGGCTCGTCCTCGGGCTCGGGCGCGGTCCCGGCCAGGACGTCGTACAGCCGCCCCTCGATCCCCAGGTCGGCCAGGCTCATCCCGACGCAGTTCTCGGGCAGGTCGAGCAGCCGTCGGCCGACCGCGTTCACCAGCGTGAGCCGCTGTTGCGGGTCGAGGGCCACCACGCCCTCGGCGATCCCGAACAGCATCGCCTCGCGGTGTTCGGCGAGCCCGGCGATCTCGCGTGGCTCCATGCCGAAGGTCTGCCGTTTGATCCGCCGGGCCAGCAGCCAGGAACCGGCCACCCCGAGGACGCTGGCGACGCCGAGGTAGACGAGCAGATAGGACGAGGCGCCGACCAGCCGCTGCCCGACCGACGGCGAGGCCCGCCCGATCATCACGGTGCCGAGGTGGGCCCCGGCCTTGAGGCGGCGGTCCTTGTCGTCCTCCGCCTGGAGCACCGGCGCCTGCGCCACCAGCTCGGTGATGCCGTCCACCGGCAGCTCACCGGACCAGCCGCGGCCCTCGGCGACCTGCGGACCGTCGGACGGCATCCGCGTGCCGACCAGGGTGGGGTTGGTCGAGGCGACGATCTCGCCGCCGGCGTCGGCGACCGCCGCGGAGGTGACGCCGGACCTGGTCAGCGTGGACTGGAGCAGCGGCGCGAGCATCTCGGCGGGAGCGGGCCGGACGAGCTGGGTGCGCACGAGGGGGTTGCCCGCCATCTCCTCGGCGAGCGCGGTCACCCGGCGTCCCTCGACCCGGTCGAAGGTCGCCTTCGACTGCGCGAGCGAGACCGCCGCGACGGCGGCCAGCACGATCACGACAATGGCGAGCTGCCATACGAGCAGCTCACCGGCGAGCGTCTGGTTCCGTTTTTGCCGTGCCGTTATGACCACTATGAACTCAACCTTCAATGGTCACAGAACCGAGACGGGGTGTCTCAGGAATCGCACAATCATGGCGCCGGATCAGGCCGAGCGAAAGAGATGAGCCATGAGAAGTCGACGAGCCGCACTTGTCGGAGCTCTTGCCGCCGTGTCGATGGCCGCGGTCAGCGCCTGTGGCGCCACCGCCGACAAGGAGGCCTCCGGGAGCGGAGGCGACGGCAAGCCCGTGACGGGCCTGCGCCTGATGGTCCCCAACACCCCGGGCAGCGGCTACGACCTCACCGCCCGCACCGTCACCCAGGTCATGCAGGACACCGAGGTCGCCTCCGGCGTCCAGGTCTTCAACCTGCCCGGCGCCAGCGGCACCGTGGGCCTGCAGCGCCTGGTGAACGAGAAGGGCAACGGCAAGATGGCCATGCAGATGGGCCTGGGCGTCGTCGGAGCCTCGTATACCTCCAAGTCCAAGGCGACACTGACCGACACCACGCCGCTCGCCAAGCTCATCGAGGAGGCCGGCGCGATCGTCGTGCCGAAGGACTCCCCGTACAAGACGATGGACGACCTCGTCACCGCGTGGAAGAAGAACCCCAAGAAGTTCGCGGTCGGCGGCGGCTCCTCGCCGGGCGGCCCCGACCACCTCCTGCCGATGCAGCTGGCGAAGGCCGTCGGCATCAAGCCGAAGGACGTCAACTACGTCTCGTACGACGGGGGCGGCGAGCTGCTCCCGGCCATCCTCGGCAACAAGATCGCCTTCGGGGCGAGCGGCTTCGGCGAGTTCCTCGACCAGGTCGAGGCGGGCCAGGTGCGCGTCCTCGCGGTCAGCAGCGAGAAGCCGGTCGAGGCGCTGAAGGACGCGCCCACCCTCAAGGACTCCGGCATCGACCTGGTCTTCACCAACTGGCGCGGCATCGTGGCCCCTCCCGGCATCACCGACGAGCAGAAGAAGACCTGGATCGACGCGCTGACGACGATGCACGACTCGGACGAGTGGAAGGCGCAGCTGGAGAAGAACGGCTGGGTCGACGCCTTCGCCACCGGTGACGAGTTCGGCAGCTATCTGACCGAGCAGGACAAGGCGGTCGCCGACCTGCTGGCCGAGCTCGGGCTGGCATGAGTTCCCCGGTGAACCCTGTGAATCCGGTGAATCCAGTGACGCAAGAGAGCGGGGCGGACTCCCGTCCGCCCCGGGAGGGCGGGGACCGCGCGCAGTACGGCGTGTGCGTGTTCCTCGCCCTGCTGGGCACCGCGGTGATCGTGGACGCCCTCGGCATCCCGCACATCACCAGCGGCACCGACCCGGTCGGCCCGCGCGCGGTCCCGCTGATCCTGGGCGCGCTCCTGGTACTGCTCGCCGTGCTGTACGCCGTCGACGTGGCCCGGGGCGGCCACGGTGAGCCGGAGGCGGGCGAGGACGTCGACCTGTCGAGCGGCAGCGACTGGCGCACGGTGGCCCTGCTGATCGCGGTGTTCGTGGCGAACGCCCTGCTCATCGAGCGGCTCGGCTGGGTGATCAGCGGCGCCCTGCTCTTCTGGGGCACGGCGTTCGCCCTCGGCAACCGCCACTACTTCCGCAACCTCCTGATCGCGGTGACGCTCTCCCTGACGACGTTCTACGCGTTCGCGATCGGCCTCGGCGTGAACCTCCCCGCCGGTGTCCTGCAAGGAATCCTGTGAGGCCTGGCCCGTGACGGACAACCTGAACAACCTGATGCAGGGCTTCGCGGACGTCATGGATCCGCTGAACCTGCTGCTCGCCCTGATCGGCGTCGTCATCGGCACCGCGGTGGGCGTCCTACCGGGCATCGGCCCGGCGATGACGGTGGCCCTGCTGCTGCCGGTCACCTACGGCATGGAGCCGGTGCAGGCGTTCATCATGTTCGCCGGCATCTTCTACGGCGGCATGTACGGCGGCTCGACGACCTCGATCCTCCTCAACACGCCCGGCGAGTCCTCGTCCGTGGTCACCGCCATCGAGGGCAACAAGATGGCGAAGGCGGGCCGGGCGGCGCAGGCCCTGGCGACGGCGGCGATCGGCTCCTTCGTGGCGGGCACGATCGGCACGCTGCTGCTGGTTCTGTTCATGCCGTTCGTGGTCGACTTCGCGGTCAGCCTGGGCTCCCCGGACTACTTCGCGCTGATGCTGCTGGCGTTCATAGCCGTCACGTCGGTGCTGGGCTCGTCCCGCATCCGGGGCCTCATCTCGCTCCTGCTGGGCCTGACGATCGGCCTGGTCGGCATCGACTCGGTGTCGGGCCAGCAGCGACTCACCCTGGGCATGCCGCAGCTGGCCGACGGCATCGACGTCGTCGTGGTCGCGGTCGGCATCTTCGCCGTCGGCGAGGCGCTGTGGGTGGCCGCGCATCTGCGGCGCAAGCCGGCCGAGGTGATCCCGGTCGGGCGTCCGTGGATGGGCAGGAAGGACTGGCAGCGGTCCTGGAAGCCCTGGCTGCGGGGGACGGCGTACGGCTTCCCGTTCGGCGCGCTGCCGGCCGGTGGCGCGGAGATCCCGACCTTCATGTCGTATGCCACGGAGAAGCGGCTCACCAAGCACCCCGAGGAGTTCGGCAAGGGCGCGATCGAGGGTGTGGCGGGTCCGGAGGCCGCGAACAACGCGTCCGCCGCGGGCACACTGGTGCCGATGCTCGCGCTCGGCCTCCCGACGAACGCCACGGCGGCGGTCATGCTGGCGGCCTTCCAGTCGTACGGCATCCAGCCCGGCCCCCTGCTGCTCGAGCGCGAGGCGAGCCTGGTCTGGATCCTGATCGCCAGCCTGTTCATCGGCAACCTGCTGCTCCTGCTGCTGAACCTCCCGTTGGCCCCGGCCTGGGCGAAGCTGCTGCAGATCCCGCGCCCCTATCTCTACGCGGGCATCCTGTTCTTCGCCACGATGGGCGCCTACGCCGTCAACGCCCAGCCCCTGGACCTGTTCATCCTGCTCACCCTGGGCCTCCTCGGCTTCGCCATGCGACGCTTCGGGCTGCCGGTGCTGCCGCTGATCGTCGGCGTGATCCTCGGCCCGCGCGCGGAGCTCCAGGGCCGGCGCTCCCTCCAGCTCTCCGGCGGCGAGCTGTCGGGGCTGGTGGGCGGCCCGGTGTCGTACACGGTCTACGCGGCGATCGCGCTGGTCCTGGTGTGGCCGCTGATCGGCCGGTTCGTCGTACGTCCCCTGCGCGCGCGAAGCGCACCCTGAGAGATGCAGCCCGAGAGATCTGGAGATCGCGATGACCATTCTGGTCGGCTACGTCCCCTCCCCCGAGGGCGAGGCGGCCCTGCGCGCGGGGATCGACGAGGCCCGTCGGCGCGGCGAGAAGCTGCTGGTGGTGAACACCACCCGGGGTGACGCCTATGTCGATCCCCACTTCGCCCAGGAGCCCGACCTGAGCCACGTACGCGAGGACCTCGCGGCACTGGGCGTCGACTTCGACCTCCGGCAGGTCCTCGGCGCCCGTGACGCCGCCGAGGAGATCATCGACCTGGCGGAGAAGACGGACGCGTCCCTGGTGGTGATCGGCCTGCGCCGGCGCAGCGCGGTGGGCAAGCTGATCATGGGCTCGGCGGCGCAGCAGATCCTGCTGGGGGTGGGCTGCCCGGTGCTGGCGGTCAAGGCGGGGGCTTGAGCGGGATGCGTGGCCCGAGCTGTGGCAGGCGCGTGACGTGAAACATACGTGGTCTGCGACATAGGCGTTTTCGCCCGATTATGGCTAGCTGGATGTGCTTGCCTCGCGCACAGCGGCGCGTCATCGGACGCGCCGTCCCAGCCGACCATCCGCCCGGGAGACCCATGCGCCTGCGCGTACCCTCCGTCCCGCGACACCCGTCAGCTCCCCGTATCACCTCCCTTCCGCCCCTCGCTCTGGCCGGGGGCGCGCTGACCGTCGGTATCGGCGGCCTGTACATCGCCGGGCTGCTGCTCGCGGGCGGGGACATAGACGCCGGCACGACGGTGCGCGGTGTCGACATCGGGGGCCTGAGTCGTGCGGAGGCCATCCGGAAGCTGGAGGACCGGCTGGGCCCGGCCGCCTCGCGCGAGCTGACCGTGACCGTCGGTGACCGCAAGGGCACGGTCGATCCGCGGCAGGTCGGCATCACCTTCGACTACGACAAGACGGTCGACCACGCGGCGCGCACCCACGCCGCCGACCCGATCACCGTGATCGGCGGCCTCTTCCGCTCGGGCGGCGCCGTCGAGCCGGTCGTACGCGTCGACGAGGACAAGGCCGACGCCGGCCTCGGAGAGCTGGCGAAGTCACTGGACCAGAAGGTCCGTGACGGCGCCGTCACGTTCGCCGACGGCGAGGTCCGCCAGGTCGCCCCGCACAACGGCTACGCCCTGGACACGGATGCCGCCGTCGACCCCCTGCGCACCGCCTTCCTCAGCGGCAAGGCCGACTCCGTCACGGCCCTGCCCGCCCGCGAGACGAAACCGAAGGTCACGGCGGCGGAGGTGCGGCGGGCGGTGCGCGAGTTCGCGCAGCCGGCCATGTCGGCGCCAGTCAGACTCGCCGCGGCGGGAGAGCGGTTCACGATCGACCCGGACGTCCTCGGCGAGTACCTCACGATGCGGCCGGACAGCGCCGGCAAGCTGACCCCGAAGCTGGACGCCAAGAGCCTGCGCGCCGCCCCCGCGGTGGCCGAGCCCCTGTCCGACCTGCCCGCCGAGCCCCGCAACGCCACGCTGGACCTCGACGACGACGAGGTCGTGGCGGCCGACGACGCCAGGCCCGGCGTCCAGGTCACCGACAAGGCCCTGGGCCAGGCGGTACTGCCGCTGCTCACCAAGTCGGGCATCACCGCCCGCACCGGCGAGGTGGCCGCGCGCGTGACCCAGCCGCAGGTGACCTCCGAGAACGCCGCGCGGCTCGGCCTGACGGAGAAGATGTCCTCCTTCACCGTCAACTTCGAACCGGCGCCGTACCGCACGAAGAACATCGGCCGGGCCGCGGAACTGATCAACGGCTCCGTCGTCCTGCCGAACCAGACCTGGAGCTTCAACAAGCGGGTCGGTGAGCGCACCGAGGCCAACGGCTTCACCGAGGGCATCATGATCCTCAACGACGAGTTCGCCAAGGCGCCCGGCGGCGGCGTCTCGGCCGTGGCCACGACCATGTTCAACGCGATGTTCTTCGCCGGGGTCAAGCCGGTGGAGTACGGCGCCCACTCCTTCTACATCGAGCGCTACCCCGAGGGCCGCGAGGCGACGGTCGCCTGGGGCAGCCTGGACCTGCGGTTCAGGAACGACTCCGGCAACGCCATCTACATCAAGGCCGAGGCCACCGACACCTCGGTGACCATCACCTTCCTCGGCACCCGCAAGTACGACGAGATCAAGTCGGTCACGGGGCCCCGCGAGAACGTCAAGGAGCCGGAGAAGAAGGTGAGCACCGACGAGAAGTGCGTGCCGCAGACCCCGCTCGAGGGCTTCGACGTCAAGGTGGAGCGGGTCTTCTACGCCGACGGCCGGGAAGTGAAGCGGGAGCCGTTCCGCACCCACTACACGCCGCGTGACGAGATCGTCTGCGAGTGACGCGCTTCCCGCCCGTCAGACGGCCGGGCGCGCTTGCCTCCCCCGCAGCCGGTGGGCGAACCGGCCCAGCAGCACGGCGTTGAACAGCCCGGCCAAGGCCGCACCGGCGCAGAACAGCAACGGGCTCAGCCAGGCGAGCGAGGAGGCCCACTCCAGGGGCGCCGTCACCACCAGAGCGAGGATGCTGAACGGCGCCGCGGCCATGAGCGGCCAGATACCGGCGAACCCCGGGTCCGGCGACAGGTACGCGGCCCACAGGAAGAACACCAGCGACGCCGCGACCACCGCGAGGTACGCACGCGCGAGCCAGTTGTCCACCGCGGGCGCCAGCAGATCCCGGACCCTGCCCGTGCGGGGCCGCGCGGCACCGGCCCCGTCCGTCGCGGCGGCCGCGGACCTCGTGACGAGGGCACCGAGCACGGCGGCGTTCACGACAGCGCACACGAGCAGCCATACGGCCCACAAGCCGACGGCGAGCCCCTCGACCGCCCCACCGCCCTCGGTACCGGGACCGAAGGGCAGGATCACGGGCGCGAAGGAGAGGGGCGCGGTGAGCATCATCGGGCTCTCGGCGAAGCCGCTGTCCGGGAAGAGGACCATGACCAGGACACAGACGGCGACGACAGCCAGATAGCCCCGGGCGAGCCAGTTGTCCGTGGCGAGCGCGAGGAGCCGGCGCAGCCGCGGGAGGCTGCTCGGACGGGACGTATTCGGCATCGGTGTTCCCTCGGGTCGGTCCGGATCGTGTTTCTCCACGGTGGACCGGAGGGCGCACTCAGGCATGAGTACGAGTACTCAGGGGCGGGGCGGCACAGGACCTACTTCAGCCGCCGAGTACGGGCAGGGAGAGGCCGCAGCGGACGGGCCGGGGCGGGTGTGTCGGCTGCGGCGGCCACGCCCTGGAGCCCCACGGTCACCGTCAGGGCGAGGTCCCCACAGAGCGCCGACGCGAAGATGATCGAGGAGCGGTTCCGGGCAGCGCTCAACGGCCGCTCGCGGCGCCTCTGATGGAGCAGATCGTTTTCATCCGCCCAGCCCACGGCGTACGGGGGCGTTGCCCAGGTCGATGACCAGACGGATGACGAGTTCGCCGTCGACGGTGCGGGTGCGGTCGCCGATGATCCGGTTGAGGTGGCGGACGCCGGGTTCCAGGGCCGTGACGTGGGTGAGGAGCGGGTCAGCGGTGCTGTCGGTGCGCAGGGCCTCGGCGGCGGCGAGGAGTTGGGGGTTGGTGACGCCGCGGTTGCCACTGAGGGTGAGGCTCAGGCCCGGGCGGGTGAAGGTGGTGGTGGCCGGGGGCCAGGGGCCGCCGGTGCCCGCGCGGCGGACGCCGTCGAGGTCGACGCCGGGCAGCAGGGGGGTGGTGGCGCGGGGCGGGACACCGCCGAGGGGGTGGACGGCGACCAGGCGCTCACCGAGGGCGGTGACGGCGGCTTCGACGGCGGGGACGGTTCCGCCGCGATGGGTGGTGACGAGGAGCGCAACGGTGCCGGTGACATGCCGGTCGAGGGGCTCGGTGGCGAGGACGCTCACCGTGTGGGGGAAGTGGGCCTGGGTCCATTTGAGGCCGGCCTCTGTGCGGTGGACCACGACTACCCGGACCGTGGGGAAGAGGAAGCGGGGCGCGAGCAGGGCGGCGAGATTGCCGGTCAGGCCGTCGCCGTGGACGACCAGGGTGTCGGGCGCCGCGGTGGCCAGGCAGGAGAGGGCGTAACGGACGACGGCGTACGGCTCGACGAGGGTGGCGCGGGCGGCGGGGAGGTCTTCGGGGAGGTGGGAGACCAGGCCGCCCCGGACGGCCGACGCGCCGATGAGGACGCGTTGCTGGAAGAGGCCCGGCACATTGTGGCCGAGGAGGAAGGACGGGTCGCCGGGGTGGGTGGGGTTGACGACCACCCGGTCGCCGGGCGCGAAGCCGTCGGTCCCTGGCCCGGCGGCGACGACCCGGGCGGCGCCCTCGTGCCCCACGACGGGTGAGGGGTCGTCGCGGTCGCCGCGCAGGATCTGGATGTCGGTGCCGCACAGGCTCACATGCTCGGGGGCGAGCAGGAGTTCGCCCTCGCCGGGGTCCGGGGTGGGGACCTCTTCGATACGGCAGGTGGTGCCGTGGCGGACGATCGCGCGGTGGGTAACCGTGGCCGGCATGGGGTCCTTCCCGGGTGGTGACGACGGTTGAAGGGGCTGGTCTCAGTGCTTGGTGACGGTCAGTGCGCCGCGGGAGAGCGCGACGGCGCCCGCCATCGGGTCCACCTCGCCGGGGCGGCAGAGCCGCAGACGGTGTCCGGCCCGGTCGGGGCCGGTGTCGCGGTCGGCATAGCTGCGCACCTCGCTCACCTGGCGGACCAGTTCGGCGCGGTAGGGGTCGCCGAGGCCTTCCGCGTAGCCGCCGCCGATGCCGATGAGGTCGATACGGGGATCGAGGCAGCGCAAGGTGCGCACGATCTCGGCGACGGGTTCCACGACGGTGCTGAGCAGGCGGCGGGCGGCGGGGTCCCCGGCCCGCAGCCGGGCGGGGAGGGTGTCGCGGATGCCCTCGGGGCGTTCGACGCCGAGCGCGGCCGCGACATACGGCAGGGCGGGTCCGGCGGCCAGGGCGGCGACGTGGCCAATGCCGCCGCAGGGGCAGCGCAGTGCGCGGACGGCGGCGGGCGCGGTGGAGACGGCCGGGAGGTGGCCGACCTCGCCCTGCAGGCCGTGGGCGTCGACCGGGACGGAGCGGTCGGTGAGGTCGGCGGTGCGCAGGGCGATGCCGCTGCTCACCGTGACGTACACGACGCGGCGGTGGCCGGGGCGGGCGAACCGCTCGACGAAGCTCGCGAGCCCGGCGGTGACGTCGTTGAACAGGTGCCAACTCACGTCCGGGCGGCGGGCGTTGAGCAGGTCCCGGAGCGGCACGGGCCGGTCCGGGCCACCGCCCCACAGCGGGCCCGAGCCGTGCAGCACGCCGTGCTCCTCGTCCATGGCGGCACCGCAGGACATCGCCACCCGCGCGCCCGCCGGCACCGCGTCGGCCAGGATCTCGACGAGCTGCTCCAGGAGCGCGGCCGGATCCTCGCCGGGCCGGTTGAGGATGCTGGGCGCGGGAAGCCGTACGGTCTCCCCGGTCCCGGTCCCGGCACCGGTCCGGATCCGCAGCCAGGTCCCTCCGAGGTCGACGGCGACCTGGGTACGTACCTGATCGTCGCGGTCCTCTGTCATGGCAGGCAGGCCGGCCCGCGTGCTCACAGCCGTATCCCCTCTGCCGGTTCGCGGTGTGCCCGGGGTTGCCGGATCTCCAGGCGGATACGGCCGTCCTGGACGTGGGCGGTGACGGCGGTCAGGTCGTCGACGCGGTACGGGGCCGGTTCGGCGGCGGGGGCGGCGACGGCGACGGGGGTGCCGCCGGAGCGACGGGCCGCGAGCAGGCCGGGGGCGGAGTCCTCGAAGAGGAGGCAGTCGACGATGTCCACGTCGAGGAGACGGGCAGCGGCACAAAAGCCCTCGGGGTCGGGTTTGCCGGCCCGGACGTCGTCGGCGCAGACGGCGACGGCGGGCAGGGGCAGTCCGGCGGCGGTGAGGCGGCGTTCGGTCATGGTGCGGGAGGCGGAGGTGACGACGGCCCACGCGTCCGCGGGCAGGGAGGCGAGCAGCCGACCGGCGCCCGGGATCTCGGTGACGGTGTCGGCGGTGGCCTCCTCGCGTGCCCGGATCCAGGCGACTTCGGCGGTGACCGTGGAGAAACCGGCCGCGGGCAGGAGCCCGGCGACGATGTCGTGCGCGGTGCGGCCGGGCAGCGCGGCGAGCACGGTGACGGGGTCGAGACGGTGACGGGCGGCGAACTCCCGCCAGACGCGGTCGATGGAGGCCGCGGAGTCGACCAGGGTGCCGTCCATGTCGAAGAGCAGAGCGCGGGCCGTCACGGCGCGCAGGGAGGTCATCCGATCTCCAGGGTGTGTGCGGCGAGCCGGATCAGTTCGAGGTCTTCCTTCCAGTGCCTGCGCAGACGCTGGTCGCCGGGGTCGGTGTCGAGGATCACGTGGTCGGCGCCGGCGTCTCGCAGGAAGGCGATGTCGGCGCGGATCTGGTCGGGTGTGCCGTAGCCGAGGGGCCGGGAGTCCGGGTCGGCGGGGGTGGTGGTGGGGAGGAAGAAGATCCTCGGGGCGAACTGCTTGCCCTCCGCGAGGACCCCGGCAGCTCGGGCGCACAGCTGTCGGCTGGGGTGGAGCGGGTGCCAGGCGGTACCGATGCGGTTGACGCGTTCCAGGGCGCGCGGCCCGTTGCCGCCGATCCACAGCGGCGGATGCGGGTCCTGTACGGGTCGCGGTGCGGTGTGCACGCGGTGACCGCGGTGGGTGACGGTGTCGGAGGTCCATGCCGCGACCAGGACGCCCAGGGTGTGGTCGGTGAGGGCGCCACGTCGGCGGAAGTCCACGCCCAGGACGTCGAAGGCGCGTGGGGCCCAGCCGACGCCGACCCCCACGACGAGGCGGCCGCCGCTGAGCCGGTCGATGGTGGCGGTGGCCCGGGCGAGTGCGATCGGGTGGCGGTGGGCGGCGATGAGGACGCCCGCGCCGAGACGTACGGTCTCGGTCTGCCCGGCCAGCCAGGAGAGGGTGGCGAGGCTCTCGTGGAACGGGGCGGGCGAGCGCCGGTGGGCGTCGTCGGTGAGGGCGAGGTGGTCGGAGACCAGGACGGTGTCGAAGCCCAGCTGTTCGGCCTCGCGGGTCCAGGTGAGCATGCCCTCGGGTGTCATCTGAGGGCCGAAGTTGGGCAGGTTGATGCCGAATTTCACGGGGTCACCGGCCCGGGGAGGGTGAGCCCGAAGGGGGCGTGGTGGGCGGTGGCGACCGGGGTCGGTGCGGCGTGGAGTTCGAGCAGGTTGCCGCCGAGGCGGTCGAGGGGGCGCGGCGGGGCCTGGCCGGGGACACCGTGTTCGAAGAGTTCGAGGTTGAGGACGTCGTCGACGACGACCATGGCCATCGCCGAGACGCCCTCGACGTCGAGGTCGAACTGGCGTCGCATGAAGGCTCGGTCGGCGGCGATCTCGGTACGCAGGACGACCCGTGCCCGGTGGTGGGTGACCAGGTGGTCGACCGTGGCGTCGAGGCTCTGGACGCTGTAGCCGGTGTGGTCCAGACCGAGGAGGGTCGGCAGGGGTGCGTCCGCGGCCGGCCGCTGGGCGTGGTGGAGCCGTTCGTCGGTGCTGTCGGCGTACCCGGGGGTGTCGGGCCACTGCTGGAGTTCGAAGAGGGTGCCCCAGGGTGAGCGGAAGTAGATCCACCGGTTTCCGCGGATCGGGCCCTCGGGGATGGTGACGATGTCGCCGAGGACGTCGACGCCGGGGAGGTTCTCCAGGTGGGCGACGGCCGCCTCGATGTCGCCGACGCGGAGGCAGAGGTGGTTGGTGCCGATGTCGACCAGGCGGGGCGGGGTGTCGGAGGCGCCGACGGGCGCGGTGGCAACGAGCCGCACCTCGATGCCGGGCGAGAACGACACGACGCCGGCCCCGCCGTCCCTGTCCACGGCCGAGGGCCCGGCCAGTTCCGCGAGAAAGGCGGTGGCCTCCGCGACGTCGGGCACCGCCACCGTGATCCGGTGGGCCGGCGGGCGGGTGCCCGGGGCGGGGGTCGTTGAGGTGTCCGGGGCGGCGAAGGTGTCCGGGGTCGTATTCATGCGCGGGTCCATTCGGAGTGCGGGGCCGGATCGACGACCTGGGTGGTGTGGGGGCTGGCGACCGGGGTTGGGGACGGGCCGGGGGCTGGGTGCGGGGACCGGTCGGGGGCGGGGGTCGGGTACGGGCCCGCGATCGGGGCCGGGTACCGGCCGGGGGCCGAGTGCGGGGACCGGCCGGTGATCCGGGCCGGGTACCGGCGGACAGCCAAGTGCGAGCACCGGCCTGCGACTTGGGACGGGTGCAGGCCGGCGGACAGGCACGAGTACCGGCCGGTGACCGAGACCGCGCACCGGCCCGTGACCCGGGCCGGGTACCGGCGGACAGCCAAGTACGGGCAGCAGCCTGCGACTTGGGACGGGTACAGGCCGGAGGCCGGGCGCGAGTGCCGGCCCGGGGTCGAGACCCGGTACCGGCGGTCGGCCAAAACCGCGCACCGGCCCGTGACCCGAACCGCCAGGCCGGCAGCCAAGTGCGCGTACCGGACGGTGAGCCCGACCGCCAGGCCGGCAGCCGAGTGGGCGTACCGGCCGGTGGCCGGCGCCATAGCCGGGGTCGGGACCGGGCGCGCGGTGGGCGGCGGGTGCGGGTGCGGGTGGGTCACGGCAGGAGGAGGACCTTTCCGCGCAGGCCGCCCGCGCCGAAGTCCTGGTGCGCGTGGGCGGCGTCGGCAAACGGGTAGCGGCGGCCGGCCGGGGCCGTGAGGCGGCCGGCCGCGGTCAGGTCGCTCAGCGTCTGAAGCTGGTCGCCGTTCTCGTTGACGTAGCTCTTGCGCGGGGTGATGCCGCGCTCCGGCGCCGGCTGGGGGTTGTCGTCGATGGCGACGAACTGGCCGCCGTCGGCGACCGTACGGATCGCGGCGGCCACGCCCGCGGTGTCGACGACAGCCGCGTGGGTGGCGGCGGGGAGATCCTCGGGCCGGGTGTGGACGGTGCCGACGCCGAGGGCCCGCAGGGGTTCGGTGTCGCCGGTCCGGGCCAGGGCGTCGACCGGGTGTCCGTCGGCGAGCAGCAGTTGGACGGCGATCCGGCCGACCGCGCCGGCGGCGCCGGTGACGAGTACCGGTGCGCCGGGCGGCAGCGTGAGCTTGGCCAGGGTCTGGACGGCGGTGAGTCCGGCGAGCGGAAGCGCGGCGGCCTCCTCCAGCGGCACTCCGGCCGGGGCACGGGCGAAGAGGCGTGCGTCGGCGACGACCTGTTCGGCGTAGGTGCCGTAGCGGTGGACCGGCTGGGCGATCATGCCGATGACCTGCTCGCCCACGGTGAACCGGGTGACCTCGCCGCCGGTCTCGGTGACGACGCCGGAGACGTCCCAGCCGGGGACGGCCGGGTAGGTCAGGTCCATGGTGAGGAAGCCGGAGCGGGTCTTGAGGTCGACCGGGTTCACGGCGGCCGCGGTGACGGCGACGCGGATGTCCTGCGGTCCGACGGGCAGTTCGGGCACATCGGCGAGGGTCAGGACGTCCGGGTCGCCGGTGTGGTGGAAGGTGACGGCTTTCATGCCGGTGGGTTCTCCCTCGAAGGAACGGTGGTGAAGCCGTGACGGGCGTTGGCCTCCGCCGCGGTCAGGGCGAGTCCGCCGTCGGCGAGGACCGAGGCGCCGGTGACATAGCCGGAGCCGGGCCCGGCGAGACAGGCGATGAGCGAGGCGATCTCCTCGACTCCGGCCGGGCGGCCGAGCGGAATGTCGGGGCGGGAGATCTCCCGGTAGGTGCCCTCGTCGTGGACACCGTTCATGGCGGTGGCGGTCTCACCGGGCGCGACCGAGTTGACCCTGATGCCGAACCGGCCGAACTCCAGGGCGAGCACCTTGGTGACCATGCCCAGGGCGGCCTTGCTGGCGCAGTAGAGCGCGCCGCCGGTGATGGGCACGGTCTCGTGGACGGAGGTGACATTGACGATGCTGCCCCGGACGCCGCCCCGGATCATGTGGTGGCCCACCGCGGAGGCGAGCGTCATGGGGGCGAGGGCGTTGACCGCGAACACCTCGTCGGCCCGCTTCAGTTCAAGGGCGTCGGCGGCGGTGCGGTCATTGATGCCGGCGTTGTTGACCAGGCAGTCGATACGGCCGGCCCGCTCGACGGCGGCCATGCAGCTGTCCACGGCGGCCTCCGGGTCGCGCAGATCGGCCCGGACCGGGACGCACTCGGCGCCGGTGGTGCGCTGCAGTTCCCCGGCGACCTGGCGGATCCGGTCCTCGCCGGTGGCGTAGCCGAGCAGCAGCCGGTGGCCGGGGCGGGCGAGCGCCCGGGCGGCGGCCCGGCCGATGCCGCTGCTGGCGCCGGTGATCAGTGTGGTGTGCGGGTCAGGCAAGGCTCAGCACCACCTTGGGCCGGGTCCGGCCGTGCTGGAGCACGTCGAAGGCGTGGGCGACCTCGGCGAGCGGTATCACCTGGTCGACGAGGCCGGCGGCGAGTTCGTCGACGAGTGCGACGGCGCGGGCGTAGTGGTCGACACCGTGCCGGACTCCGACGACGCGAAGGCCGTCGAGAGTGATCCGGCCGGGGTCGACGCTCTCGGTCCCCGCGGGGACGCCGACGAGGAGGCACAGGCCGCCGGGCCGCAGACGGTCCAGCGCAGCGCTGAGGGTGCCGGGGGCGCCGGAGCACTCCAGGACGAGGTCGTAGCCGGTGGGGGCGTCGGCGGTGCTGGTGACCCGGTTGCGGTGGCTGCCGGGCGGGAGGTGGCCGACGCTGCCGGGTTCGACGATGTCGACGATCACCGGGTAGCGGGCGAGGACGGCGGCGGCGAGGCTGCCCATGGTGCCCGCGCCGACGACCAGGATCTGGTCACCGGGCCGGGGGTCGGCCGCGTGGACCGCCTCCAGAACGGTGACCAGGGGTTCGACCAGGACGTGTTCGGGGCGCGGGTGCTCCGTACCGGGGCCGAAGGGGACCAGGGCGTGACGGGGCATCACCAGGTACTCGGCGGCGGCGCCGGTCCAGCCGTACAGGCCGACCTCGCGCAGCTCGGTGCAGAGGTTGCGCCGGCCGGAGGCGCAGGAGTGGCAGGACTGGCAGGGGATCATGGTGGAGCCGGTGACCACCTCGCCGTGGCGCAGCCCGGTGACGCCGGGGCCGTACTCCTCGACCGTGCCGGCCCATTCGTGGCCGAACCGGTGCGGGAAGGCGGCCCGCCCGTCGGCGAGGTAGGGAGAGGTGCCGTGGAGGAGCTCCAGGTCGCTGCCGCAGAGCCCGACGTAGGCGATCCTGACCAGGACCTCGCCGGGCCCGGCGACCGGGCGGGCGGTCTCCACCAGGGTCGCGGTGTGCGGTTTGTCTATGACGGCGGCCCGCATCAACTGCCCTCACCTACCGTCCGGTTACGAGTACGGCGGGTGCCCACGGCGAGGGCGAGGACGGCTGCCAGGGCGAGGCCGGCGCCGACCGCGGGCAGCGAGCCCAGCGATGCGCCGAGGGAGAGGGTGGCGGAGCCGATCCAGGCGCCGGCGGCGTTGGCGAGCTGGAAGCCCGCGATGTTGACCGTGGCCGCGAGGTTGGGGGCCTCGCTCGCCGCGGTGATCAGCTTGGAGGCCAGCGGCGGGATGATCGAGAAGCCCGCGGCGCCGAGGACGAAGAGCCAGGGTGCGGTGAACCAGGTGCTCGAACCGAAGAGCGCGAGCAGGCCGAGTGCGACGGTGAGCGCGCCGAGCGCGACGAGCAGGGTGCGGTCGATGGAGCGGTCGGCGAAGTGTCCGCCGAGCTGGTTCCCGACCACCGAGCCGATGCCGAAGACGAACAGGAGCAGGGTGACGTGGCCGGCCGAGAAGCCGGTGTGGTCGCGGAGGTAGGGCGCGATGTAGGTGAAGACGACGAACAGGGCGGCCTGGCTGAGCGCGGTCAGGGTGAGGGCCGCCCACACCGAGGGGCGGGTGAAGACGGTGAGTTCGGCGGAGATCGACCCGGCCGGGCGGGCGGGGGCGCGCCGGGTGACGGCCACGAGCCCGATGGTGACCAGGGTCTGGAAGACCGCGACCACCACGAAGGAGGTACGCCAGCCGAACTCGCCGCCGATCAGGGTGCCGAGCGGCACGCCGAGCACGGTGGCCAGGTTCAGGCCGAGCGAGACCCGGGCGATCACCCGGCCCTGGAACTCCGGCGGCACCAGCGAGGTGGCGAGGACCAGGCAGAGGGCGAAGAAGGTGGCGTGCGGCAGTGCGGTGACGATCCGGAAGACGACCAGGAGCGCGAAGCTGTCGGCCAGTGCCGTGCCGAGGGTGCCGATGACGAAGACCGCCATGGAGCCGATGATCAGGGCGGTGCGCGGCACCCGGGTGGTGACGATGGTGAGCAGCGGTCCGCCGATCATCACGGTGACCGCGTAGACGGTCACCAGAAGGCCGGCGGTGGCGTCGGACACCTTGACGTCGCCCGCGATGTCCGGCAGGACGCCGGCCACGAGGTATTCGACGGTGCCGACGCCGAAGACGGCGAGCAGCATCCAGAACACGGCGGCGTTGGCGCCGGCCCCTGATACGGGCTTCGCGGTCTCGGTCCTGGTGGTGGCGGTCAACGGACGCCCCCCTTCGTCTCGTTCATCTCGTACGTCTCGTTCGTCTCGGTGCTGGGTGCGGGCGCGCCGGTGTACTCCACGACCGCGCAGCCCCAGGTGAATCCGACGCCTATGCCGGTGAGCAGCAGCCGGTCGCCCGAGGTGAGGGCGCCGGAGCGGCGCAGCAGGTCGAGGCCTACGACCGGGTCGGCGGCGCCGGTGTGCCCGATCTCCCAGCCGCGTTCGGCGAGCGTCTGGCCGGCGTCGATCTTCAGCGGGCCGAAGCACTGCTTGCGCAGCAGGACCCGGCCGAAGTTCGGCACCAGCCAGTGGGCGATGTCGGCGTGCGCGGTGTCGGCGTCGGCGAGTGCGGTCTCGGCGCAGCGCGACAGTGCGGCGGTGTTCCGGGTCCAGAACTCCTCGGTGCTGCGGGCCTCGGCGAACGCGGCGACGCGCCGGCGCAGGTCGATGGGGGCGCCGGCGCCGTAGTACGGCATCGCCATCGAGTCGTTTCCGCGGTGCATCCGCTCCAGCAGCGGGTCGCTGACCACGGAGGTGGACAGCACCCGGAAGGGGCCGCCGCCGTGGCCGAGGACCAGGGCGCCCGCGCCGTCGCCGTAGACCAGTCCGCTGTCGGAGGCCCAGCGGTCGAAGAGCGGCAGCTGCCAGGCGTCGGAGGCGGTGACCATGCCCTTGCCGGAGCCCGCGCACCAGCGGCCGACGAGTTCCATACCGACGACGGCGCCCGCGCAGGCGGTGCGTATCTCGATCGGTATGCACTCCTCTATGCCGAGTTCGCTCTGCAGATAGGCGCCGCAGTTCCAGCCCTCGAGGCCGTTGTGCAGCACCACCGCGTGGACGAGGACATCGATGTCGGCGGGGTCGGTGCCGGCGTCCGTGAGCGCGGCGCGGCCGGCGGCGACGGCCATCTCGGGGGCGGTCTCGCCGCGTTCGGGCCGGGCCACGACGGCCGACACCTGTCCGGTCTTGCGGTGTTCGACCTGGCTGTACCGTCCGTTGGCCACCATCTCGGCGGCGAACTCAAGCTCTTCGGGCAGATAGGAGCCGAAGCCCTCGATGTAGAGGCTGTCCCACTTCACGCTGCCTCACCGGCCCCTACGAGTCCGCCGGCCGGTCCCACTCCCTGCCCGGTCCGTCGTCGTGCGGTGTCGAGTTCCTTGAGCGCGGTGTCCAGTTCCTCGGGGGTGACGTCGTTGACGAAGCGGTGGTGTCCGATGCCGACCGGCAGCGGCAGCCGCTGCTGTCCGTTGCGGTGGCGCACCGTGTCGGCGAGTGCGCCGTCCAGGATTCCGGGGCGGGCCAGGACGTCGGTCCACAGCGGCAGGCGCAGCCGGTCCATCAGTGCCAGTACGCGCTGGGCCTGGTGCTCGGTGACATCACCGCGCATCCGCCCCATCACGGTGGTGAGCGCCATGTCGACGGCGACCGCCTCACCGTGCAGCAGCTCCGGCAGCGCCTCCATCTCGATGGTGGGGCTGAAGGTGTGCCCGTAGTCGACGCACCGCTCCAGGCACTGTTCCCAGAGATTGGGCTGAAGTTCTTCGAGCATCAGATGGATGGCTTCGGAGACGACCCGGCGGGCCGCCCTCTCCAGGGCGGGAGTGCTGCCCTGGAAGCGGTCCTCGATCAGCAGCGGCCCGAAGTCCTCGAGAAGACCGAAGAGTTCCGCCGACTTGATCAGCGCCATCTTGAGGATCTCCGCCAGCCCGTTGGAGAGGTGACGCGCGTCGAGGGTGCTCAGGAAGGAGCGGTCCACGAAGGTCGCCACGGCCGGCGCGTAGGTGCCGAGCCGGTTCTTGCCCTGCCCGTAGTTGACCCCGGTCTTCACGCCGACCCCGGCGTCGACCAGGCCCACCAGCGTGGTGGGTATGCGTATGTAGGGGGTGCCGCGCCGGTACAGGCTGGCGGCGAGTCCGACGACATCGAGGAGGACGCCGCCGCCGATCGCGATCACCGGTTCGCGCCTGCGGTCGATACCGAACTGGTTCATCGCGTCGACCACGTCCGTCACCAGGCTCCACCGCTTGACGCTCTCGTCCGCGCGTAAGGGAAGGAGGGTGACCGCGATGCCGTGGTGGTCGAAGTAGCGGGTGATGCGCTCCCCGTGGAGCTGCTGAACGGTCGAGTCGATGACGACGAGACGCCGGTCGCCGGGTCGCAGCGGGGCGTCCGCGCAGCCCGAGAGCAGCAGGGTGCTGTCGGGCTCGAACAGGCCGGACGCCTCGACGACGTGGTACCGGACCTGTTTGACGGCCTCCACGGTCCAGGACGGGGAGGTCGAGTGACGACGGGTTAAGCCGTCGGTGTATGACGCACTGTCGTGCATGTGGAGTCCTCACGGTGTGCAGGCATGATGCGTCGCGACTGGCGACCGCTCTGTCGCCGCGCCGCGGAGCGCATGGAGATGCGGCGAGGAACCACGCCTGTACGGCGTACCGGTCCCCCTCACCGGTCCGGCGAGATTATCATTCGTTTATTGATCGCTACATGAATACTGGATCACACCGGCGTGAAGCCGCACCGCGGCCCGCGCCCCCGACAGAGCACGCTCACCGACGACGACGTGGGAGCACCCGGATGGCAGGAGTACGCGGCCAGGGCCGTAAGTTCGATCTCGAATACATCCTGGAGAAGGCCATGTTCGCCTTCTGGCGGCACGGATACGACGGCACCTCGGTAGCCACCCTCACCCGGGAGATGGGGATCAACGCTCCCAGCCTCTACGCCGCCTTCGGCAGCAAGGAGGGCCTTTTCCTCGCCGCCGTCGAGCACTACAACAACAGCTGGGGCAGCTTCATGCAGCGTGCCTTCGACGAGGAGGACCGCTCCCCCGCCCTGGTCCGGCGTCTGCTGTACGAGGCGGCCGACGCCTACACCCACACCGACTGTCCCGGCGGCTGCCTGATCATCGGCTCCGCCACCCGCGTCTCCGACGCCGGCCAGCAGGTCGCCGACCACCTCCGCGATCTCCGCAACGCCAACATCGACCGCCTGGAGGCCCACATCAATGCCGACATCGAGGCGGGCACCCTCCCGTCCGGCACCGACGCACGCGCGGTCGCCGAGTTCGCCGGGGTGATCGTTCAGGGCATGTCGCACCGGGCCCGGGACGGCGCGACGACCGAGGCGCTGCGGACGGTCGCGGGGACGGCGTGGGAGTCGGTCCGCGCACTGCTGGGCGAGACAGTGAGGTGACGCCGGGTCTCCCTGGGCCGGCCCCGTACCAAGACCTAGGCTGGCCCGCGTCTCCCGAACCGTGGAGACGGCACCCGCGGGAAGTGACCATGCGTGATCACCAGGGCCGGTACGACCACGAGCTGGGCGAAGTGCAGCGCACGCACTGGCAGGAGACGTATACCGCGCACCCCGGCATGTACGGCGAGGAGCCGTCCGCTGCGGCCCGGCACGCCAGGGGCGTCTTCCGCGCGGCCGACGCCACCGACGTCCTGGAACTGGGGGCCGGACACGGGCGGGATGCCCTGTACTTCGCGCAGAGCGGCTTCACCGTCCAGGCCCTCGACTTCAGTGCCACCGCACTGCGGCAGCTGCGCGAAGCCGCTCGCTCAAGGGGAGTCGCCGAGCGAGTGACCACCACGGTCCACGACGTACGCGACCCGCTGCCGTTGCCCGACGCCTCCGTCGACGCGGTCTTCGCACACATGCTGCTGTGCATGGCGTTGTCCACCCAGGAGATCCACGCCGTGGTCGGCGAGGTCCGCCGCGTCCTGCGCCCCGGTGGCCGCTTCGTCTACACCGTCCGGCACACCGGCGACGCCCACTACGCCACCGGCATCGCCCACGGCGACGACATCTTCGAGCACGGCGGCTTCGCGGTGCACTTCTTCGACCGCGCCCTCGTCGACGCCCTCGCCACAGGCTGGACCCTCGACGAGGTACACGCCTTCGAGGAGGGCGAACTGCCCCGCCGCCTGTGGCACATCACCCAGAGCCTGCCTTCCCGCCACACCGGCCCCTGATCAACAGCCGTGACCGCCTCCACGGAAAGCGAAGGCCTGGAGAGGGCACACCGGTTCACCCTGGCCGACACCAAGGCCGACACCAACGCCCGACACTCCGACGTGCCGGCCGCTCAACGCCGCGGGCCGAGCCGTAATTCGTTTGACCGGGCCACGGGGCAACGCCGCATTGTGGCCAGGCACCACAAGTCGTGGTGCCGGTATCCCGAGGAGGCAGCGGCAGCAATGGAGATACGTCCCACGACCGACGAGGATCTCGACGTCTTCGTCGACACAGTCCATGCCGCGTTCGGCCGCTTCCCGGAAACCCCGGTCGACGGTGGCGGGCTCTGGTGGTCGGCGCTCGAAATGGACCGCTGCCTCCTCGCCCTGACGGCGGACGGGCGGCCCGTCGGCACCGCCGCCACGCACTCCTTCGAGCTCACCCTGCCCGGTGAAACCCTCGTCCCGGCCCCCGGGGTGACCGCCGTCGGCGTCCTGCCCTCGCACCGACGCCAGGGCGTGCTCAGCGCGATGATGCGGCATCAGCTCACCGAGTTGCGGGCGCGCGGGGACTTCCTTTCCGTGCTGCTGGCCTCTGAGGCCCCGATCTACGGCAGGTTCGGCTACGGACCGGCGACCTACACGCAGCGCCTGACGGTGCAGCGCCACCGGGCCGCCCTCGCCCTCCCCCGGGCGCGCGGAACGGCCGACGCACCAGCGACCGGCCCGGGCAACGGCTCCGGCCCGGACAACGGCTCGGTCGAGGTGCTGCGTCGTGCCGAATGCGGCGAGATCCTGGAGGAGGTCTACGACCGGTATCGCCGCGCCCAGCCCGGCGCGCTGTCCCGGCCGCACCGCTGGTGGGCCTTGCGCGCGGGCCAGCCCCCGATCTCTCCGGCGCCGCGTTACGTCGCCGTCCACCGGGACCCCGACGGCGTCCCGGACGGATACGCCAGCTACTCGATCGGCGAGTCCGGGACCTTGACCGTCGACGAGACCATCGCCGGCGACGACGCCGTCTTCACGGCCCTGGCCCGGTTCGTGCTCGGCCACGACCTGGTCTCTCAGGTCGTGTTCCACCACGTCCCGCCCCAACACCCCCTGCGCTGGCAGCTCGCGGACTTCCGCGCCGGCGAGGTGAGCGGCGACATGGACTGGCTCTGGGTGCGGCTGCTGGACGTCCCGCGTGCACTGACCGCGCGCGGCTGGTTCGCGGACGGCGAGCTCGTCCTAGACGTCGAGGACCCGTTCCTCGGCGAGCACGGCCGCTACCTGCTGACCGTCAGGGACAGCAAGGCCGACTGCGTCCCGACGGACCAGGAGCCCGACCTGTCCCTGGACGTGCGCGACCTGGGGTCGGTCTACCTCGGCGGCACCGCCCCGAGCACCCTCGTGCGTGCCGGACACATCCGGGCCCACCGCCCGGACGCGGCCCCCCTCGCTGACGCCCTTTTCCGCACCGACTGCCCCCCGCACTGCCTGCACTGGTTCTGACCACGCCCTCGCCGACGTAATTGATGGTGACCAAGGGGTGGGTCACGACAGCAGCACTCGCGTCCCTATCACGGCCAGGATCGTGCAGGCGAGTGTGAACAAGGTCTGCACGACGGTGGTGACCGGCATCCTCAGGCGGGCGTGCACGACGGCGCTGGTCGCCGCCACGGCCGGGACGCCCCAGATGGCGAGCCACGTCAGGACGGGGACGTCACGGGAGTGCACGGGTGCGGAGGAGTGCGGCGCCTGTGCGCTGCCCATGCCGACCATGACGAGCACCATCCCGGCGACGACGACGATGACCGCGTCCGCGATCAGGAGCAGCAGGGCGACCCCGAGGTCGATCAGCCAAGAGGGGCGTTCGCGTGCCTGCGGAGGCGCCGGGGCGTCCTGCTCGTCCTGGGGCGGTGAGGCCATGAGTCGACTGCACCACGGAATGGCAGCCGCGAGCCAGTGTCGGCGGCCAGGAAATACTCCCCGTAGGCGGCCACTTGTCGCCCCACCCCAAGGCCGAGGGTTTCCCCGGCGGACGAGCAGACACCTCGTTTCAACCGGTCCCGACGGCTCAGGGTCGCTTCTCGACGTCCTCGACCGAGGTCGGCCCCAACTGCTTGGCGCTGGCGTACTCCGGCATCGTCATGGGTTTGTCGAACAGGAAGAACGACTGGTTCGTGCCGACGGTGAACTCCATGTACGCGCCCGTCGTGGCGTCGAAACCGTAGTAGGCATGGCAGGTGGAACCCGACGTGTACGTGCCGTCCATGCCGGGCTGTGCGAGGACCGCGACGCCATGGGAGGAAGACTCCGCCCTCTCCGTCGGAGTGAGCATCTTGCAGCGCGGCACCGGCAGGCCCTTCATGATGAAGTACCCGTACTCGCCGTTGGCGTTCTGGATGTAGACGTACGAGAGTTTGCCCCGCTGCCCCCACGTCTTGATCCACTGGTTGATCGCTTCGCGGGTCGGCGAGTACTCCATGCGGCCCGCCGGCTGCTGGGCCACGAGGTGGTCGTAGTTCTCCTGCTTGGCCTTGTTCTCCTTGTCCTGGCTGGAGTCGGTGCAGGACGCCAGGGCAAGGCCCACAACGAGCGCGACGACGGTGGCCAGGGCCGTGCGTGCGAACTTCTTCATGCGGTGCTGCCCTCTTCCCGGGATGAGATGGGGATCAGTTGGTGCACGTCGTGCGCTCGGCGGTGGCATCCAGCCGGTACGGCAGATCCTCGTCACGGAAGGACGCGCGGTGCTCCTGGGCGGCCTTCGAGTTGTAGGCGTTGACCGACTCGATCCGCGTGGCCTTCAGCGCGGTGATCGACTGGTCGATCTGCGTCGTGCGAGTCCCCGAAGCGGTCTTCCGCTCCTCCCGGAGCGCCTGGATCGTCCCTTCGGCGTTCTGCACGGCCTCGCACAGATCGAAGAACTCCTCGTACGTGGTCTGACGGAACTCGCCCGAGCCGACGGTGTTCTCGCGCTTGTCCGCCTCACCGCGAAACGGGGCGGTGATCCACCCCGCGCCACCGAAGGCGAACACCCCGATCACGTACACCACCGCCAGGCCGATGATGCCGCCGACGGCCCACGCCCCTGCCCGTGCCCCCTCGCGTACCTGCCCCATGACCATTCCTCCTCGAAGACGCTGCGAGAGCCTTGCTTCTGGTCGACGCGTGCGACAGCTAGCGCTCCGCCGGGAAGAGCCGCAGCTTCGCGGTGTCCCCCACGATGGCGAGAACGGCGATCGACAGCTCGTTGACGGTGGAGGGCCCGCCCTGGTCGGGTCGCTGCCCGAGGAGGTTGGACGTGAATCCGCTCGCGTCGACCGAGGTCAGGTCCACGCCTCCGGCACCGACGGCGCTCACCGTGAACGGTCCCGCCCGCAGGCCGGCGGCGCGCGGGAGTTCGGTGCCCTTCGTCACGACCACCGTGCAGCTTCCGTCCGCACAGGCCCGCAGCTCGGCCTGCGTCGACGGCTTCATCGGCTTGACCGCGGTCGGCGACGGCGACGAGGAGGGCTTCGCGGGCGTGGGCGATGCGGACGACGGTTCGACCGAACGCGACGGCGCGGCCGACGCGGATGCCCCCGCGTCGTCGCCCGAGTCGGAGCCGCATCCGGTCAGCGCGGCGGCGAGGACCAGGGCACAGACGGTCCCCGCCGGGCCGCGCACCGCGGACAGCCTGCCCGTACGGCGGCGGGCCGATGTTTCCGATGTGGTCATGGGGCCGTTCTACCCGCGGGTGCCCGGGAGGGGTCCCGCGCGCCCGTCACCCGGCGTCGGCCCGGTCTCCGCCACGCCGGTCCCGTCGCAAGCGAACACGACGGTCGCGGCCCGCTGGGCGCCGACCTTGGGACCGGACGCCCGAACCTCGCCCGGAGAATCCGCCGGGGGCCAGCCGGGGGCCAGCCGGGATGTGAGCGACCCGTGCGGCCCCCGCGGGCACGCCCCCGCCGCGATCTTTCTCGCGGATGTGCGGGCGGTGCCCGCAGGGCCACGGTATATGTGGTGGTGATCGCACGTTCCGGCTGAGACGGGGGAGCCCCATGAACGACCGGCCACTCATCGGCGTCACCACCTACCTTGAACAGAAGGTGAGTTGGGGCGTGTGGGAGCTGCCGGCTGCGCTCCTGCCCGCCAGGTACCCGTGGCTGATCCAGGCGGCCGGCGGGCTCGCGGTGATGCTCCCGCCGGACGAACCCGCCCACGCCGCGTCGGCCGTCGCCCGGCTCGACGGGCTCGTCATCGCAGGCGGCCCGGACGTCGAACCCGAGCGGTACGGCGCGGAGCGCGAGGAGCACACGGGCCCGCCCGCGCGGGAGCGTGACGCGTGGGAACTGGCCCTGATCGAGGCGGCGTTGGCGTCGGGCACGCCGCTCCTCGGGATCTGCCGGGGCATGGAGCTCATCAACGTCGCCCGGGGCGGGACGCTGACGCAGCACCTGGAGGGGCACGTCGAGCGGATCGGATGCTTCGGCACGCATCCGGTGAAGCCGGTTCCGGGCACCCTGTACGGGGAGTTGGTGCCGGAGGAGACGGAAGTGTCGATGTACCACCACCAGGCGGTGGACCGCCTCGGGCAGGGGCTCGTGGCGTCCGCGTACGCCGAAGACGGCACCGTGGAGGCGATGGAACTGCCCTCCGCGTCCGGGTGGCTCCTTGGGGTGCAGTGGCATCCCGAGATGGGGCAGGACCTGCGGGTGATGCGAGGGCTCGTGGAAGCCGCGCGGTGAGGCGGGGGCCGGTCGAGGCCGCGCCGTGAGACCGGCATCGGCGCGGACCTCGGCCCGTCAACCTCCCGTCACCTGGCGGCAGTCGTTTCCGCTTCTCTGGGATCCCCGGGCGCGGCGCCGGACGAGCGCTCGGGCCCCGGCGCCGCCCCGGCCCACATGCCCGCGAAAGCGATGAGACCGAGGACCGCGCACATGGCCCACACCGCCGTGCCGCTGTACTGGAACAGGGCCGTTCCCACACTCGGGCCGACCGCGTAGCCGGCGGTCTGCGCGGTGGTCAGGGCCCCGATGTACCGGCTGCGCAGCTGTTCCCTCGGCGCGGCCAGAGCGGGATAGGCGACGATCGAGGGCGCGCTGATGATCTCACCGAGGGTCCACACGATGGTGCCCATGAAGAAGATCCAGATCCCAGCGCCGATGCCGAACAGCGAGAGGCCGCCGCCGATCAGCAGACTGCCGAAGGCGATCATGGTGTGCATCGGCAGCTTCTGGGTGAACCGGGTCAACGGCAGCTCGAAGATGATGACCAGGGCGCCGTTGAGGGCAAGGACCGTGCCGTAGAGGGCCGTGGAGAGACCTCGTTCCTTGATCTCCAGCGGCAGCACCGCCTGGTACTGGGCCTCGGTGAAGGCGGTGAGGAACATCGCGACGATCACGAGGAGGAACCTGCGGTCCCGCAGGACTTCCAGGTATCCCCCGCCGCTCTTCCCAGCCCCCTTGGCCTTCCCTTCCTTCTCGGGCGCTTCCGCCTCCGCTCCTCCCCGCCCCGTCTCCGGAAGCGCGAGGAGCGCGACGAGCGCGAAGCCCAGGTTCGTGGCCGCGTTCACCAGGAACAGCCCGGTGTACGAGTATCCGGACAGCCACACGCCGAGCAGCGGACCGGCCGACGCGCCGACGTTCAGGCCGAGGCGCGTGGCCGCGGACGCCATGACGAGCCGCTTGGGCGGCGTCAGCTCCGCGAGCAGGGTAGAGGCGGCGGGCCGGTACACCTGGGTGAACGTGCCCGCCGCGAGGCTGATCACCACGAGGAGGGCGTACTGGTCCACGAAGCCGAACCACGCCGTGGCCACGCCGGAGAGCACCATGGACCCGACGATCGCCCGCCGCGGGCCGAACCGGCCGGTGACGGTGCCTCCGAGGAAGCTGCCGGCGATCGTGCCGACGCCGAACGCGGTCAGCACGAGACCGGCCCGCGAGGGGCTGTAGCCGATGTCCGTGAGGTAGAGAACCAGGAACAGCGCGACGAAACTGCCCATGCGGTTGAGGGCGACGCCGAACAGCAGGACTCTTACGGGGTTGGGCAGTTCGCGGAGCGTCCGCAGCACACCCGCGTGCTCGTCCTGCTGCTCCGGGGCGTCTTCTGGTTCCGGGGAGCCCGTTTTGGGCTGCTCGTCGGGCACGGGTCAGCACTCGCCTTCGAAGACGACGTCCGCCTCGGCCCGGTCCAGGACCGCCTCGCACTCCTCCGGGGAGCTGGCCCGCGCGATGAGATACCCGTAGCGGGCGATGTAGCCCTCGGGCGGCATGAGCAGGCGCGTGCCGGGCTCGACCAGCGGCACCGACTCGTACAGGCCCGCGTCGGGGTCGGCGGCGGGCATGGCGAGGCGGCGCACCGTGCAGCTCGCGGGCGGGCAGAGGAAGCGGATGGCGACCGTCGCGTTCCGGCTCCGGTCGAGGCGGGGACGGACGCCCAGGGTCACGTCCGCCTGCACCTGGCCGGAGTCGATGCCGTTCGCGATCCGGCCCAGATACGGAATGAGGTCGCCCCCGAGACGGCCGTTCACCTCGACGATCACGGGTCCGTCGGGGGTGAGTTTGACCTCGGTGTGGGTCATGCCGTGGGACCAGCCGAGGGCCTGGTGGGCCTCGGCGAGCATCTTCCACAGGTCCTCGTCGGCGAACAGCGGGTCGTCGGCGATGACGGTGTGCCCCGTCTCCTCGAAGTAGGGTTCGCCACCCAGCTGCTTGTGCCCGATCAGATAGGGGAGGTACTCGCCGTCGAAGACGGCCGCGTCGACGCTGATCTCAGGACCCGTCAGGAACTCCTCGACGAGCACGTCCGCGTGGTTGACCATGCCCGCCTGGGTCGCCGAGCCGGCGATCTTCAGGGCTTCGGCCAGGTCCTCGCGGGCGGAGACCTTGACCACCCCCTGGCTCGCGCCCAGGCCGCGGGGCTTGGCCACCAGGGGGAAGCCGATCCGGGCGGCGGCTTTCTCGGCCTCCTCCTCGGTCGTGACCCGGGCAACCTCGGGCTGACGGATCCCCGCCCGGGCGAGGACGTCCCGGGTCGCGCCCTTGTCCCGCACGGCGGCCACCGCCTCCGGTGTGGGCCCCGGCACCCCGAGTTCGGCGGCGACGTGGGCGGCGGCGAGGATACCGGCCTCGTGATAGCAGTACACGCCGCGTACGGGCGTGTGGGCGGCCAGTTCGCGGGCTGCGGGCACCGACACCGCCGGGTCGAAGACATCGAGGACCGTCGAGCCGACGATGTACGGGGTCTGCCAGGTGGGGGCCTCCGGGTCGAACAGCCAGACCTTGCCCCGCTGTGCGGCGGAGGCGAGGAGGTACTCGCGGAACTGTTGGTGGCCGCTCCCCAGGACGAGCAGCACACCATCCGTGTCAGTCATGTCTTCTCCCTCTGTGGCCGGCGTGGGGACCGGCGGCTCGTGACCCGCCTCAGGCGGTGAGCAGTCCCTTGTTGTAGAAGCGCTCGCGCGCGCCGGGGAGGTCGAGGACGCCGACCTCCTCGAAGAGGCGGATGGTCTTGGCGGCCGAGTGGCGGATGCCCGCGAGGACGGACTCGGGCGCGAAGGACTCGGCCACGATCTCCCGGGCCTTGCCGGCGTCGAACCCTGAGGCGAGCAGCGCCGTGTGGGCGGGACGGGTCGCGGGCTGCAGGGACCGGATGATCAGGTCGGGCAGGTACTCGGCCACCAACTTCCGGGTGGAGGCGTCCAGTTGGCCCCACAGGTGTTTGAAGAAGGCCGAGAAGAAGGCGTGGTGGCGTCCCTCGTCGATCGCGTGGTCGCGCACCGTCTCGCGGACCAGCTCGACGACCCCCTCGTCCTTCGGGATGTCGGACAGGATCGAGGTGACCAGGGTCTCGAAGACGACGACCTGGAGGAGTTGCACGAGCAGCCGGTGGTCGGGCATGTCAGCACCGACCCCGTCAAGGCCCTTGATGAACGGGCCGAAGTCGTACTCCAGGGCCGCGATGCCGGAGCGGTTCTCCAACTGGCTCTGGACGTCGAGGCTGTACAGCGAGTGGTAGCCCTCGTCCACGACGATCCGGTAGGCGTCCATGCGCGAGCCGTCGGTGAGGGACAGGCCGGTGCTGCCGTCGGCTATCAGCTGGGTCGCGCGGCAGACCACGGAGACCTCGAAGTGCATGGTGAAGCGCAGCCACTGGTAGCAGTGCTGCGCGATCAGATACCGGCGTAGAAGGTGGTCGTCGGGGTCAATGTGGGGGTGGGCGAGGTGCGGTACGAGGTCCTCGGGGAAGAACGCCTTGTGGATGTCGTCCTCGATGTCGAGGAGCCGCCTCGGATCGGCCCGGACGCCTGCGCGTTCGTACCAGTTGCGGAAGGCAGCCACTTCGGGCATGGGAGCGTGTGACGGGAACATCTTGCCTCTCGGACGTGGAGTGGACGTGCGCGCCGCGAGGGCGGCCGCCGGTCGCGGCGGCCGCCCTCGCAGTCGTCAGCGCTGGGCGAGCGGGGTCTCGCGCGGGTGTCCCGCGGGCAGGGATCGGCCGGTCTTGGTGACCAGCAGACCGTCCAGGTAGAGGTAGTCGAGTTCCGTGCGGTGGAAGGTGCGCAGGGCGTCCTCCGGCGTCTCGACGATCGGTTCGCCGTTGTCGTTGTACGAGGTGTTGAGAAGCATCGGCACGCCGGTCCGCTCGTGGAAGGCGCTGATCAGGGCGTGATACGTGGGGTCGATGTCGGCGTGCACGGTCTGCACCCGCGCGGTGCCGTCGACATGCGTGATCGCCGGGACCTCGGCGCGCCGCTCCTCGCGCACGTCCGGCACGAGCAGCATGAAGGGGCTCTCCCCGGTGAAGTCGAACCAGTCCGAGACGTGTTCGGCGAGGACCGACGGGGCGTACGGACGGAAGACCTCGCGGTGCTTGATCGTGGTGTTGAGGTAGTCGCGGGTCTGAGGGTGGCGCGGGTCGGCGAGCATGCTGCGGTGGCCGAGTGCGCGGGGGCCCATCTCGGAGGCGCCCTGGAACCAGCCCACGAAGTGGTGCCCGGCGATCAGTTCGGCGACCTCGTCGACCGTCGCCTCGCGCCACTCGAGGGTGTCCTTGTAGCGGGCGAGCGCCTGCTCGGCGCGTTCACGCGTGTACGTGCGGCCGGTCGCCGCCGAGCGCATACGGTACCGCTCCTTGCCGCCGAGCATCTCGTGCCAGCCGTAGAGGGCGACGCCGATGGCCACGCCGGAGTCGCCGGCGGGAGCCGGGATGTAGACGTCGTCGAAGGGGCCCTCGGCGCGCACGCGCTGGTTGGCGACCGAGTTCAGGGTGACGCCGCCGGCCAGGCAGAGGTTGCGCTTGCCGGTCAACTCGTGGGTGTGGCGCGCCAGGTGCAGAACGGCACGCTCCAGCTCGTCCTGGACCTTGTAGGCCACGTCCTTGGCGAACTGGTGGTTCCAGGAGCCGCGCGCGGACGGCTCGTAGTCGGCGCCCTCGGCCTCCAGGAGCTCCTTCCAGATCTGCTCCAGGTCGCCCTGCGAGACCTTGATGTCGAAGCCGTCCAAGGTCAGCCAGTCACCCCACTCCGGGCGGGGGCGGCCGTAGGGGGCGAGACCCATGGTCTTGCCCGCCTCCGGGTAGCCGCCGCACTCGAAGACACCGAAGTCCGGAGTGCCGTAGCGGGTCAGGAAGTTCATCTTCGCGGTGAAGAAGTCGTAGAACAGCCCGAGGCTCATGTCCGTGTAGTCCGCCGGGTACGACGTGGCGGCCACGGAGCGCAGTTCGGTGCCCTCGCCGACGAAGGCGGTGTGCTTCTCGATGATGCCGTCGGCGTTGCGGCTGCCGGCCTGGTCGATGATCAGTACGGCCGCGTCGTCGAAGGGCGAGGTGTAGTAGGTGGCCGCCGCATGACCCAGGTGGTGCGAGGGGAAGGGCAGCGCGTGGACCTTGCTCTTGTCCTTGATGGGAAGTTCACGCAGGATGCGCCATACGGCACCGTCGCCCAGGGGGCGGTTGCCGAGAACCAGGTCGACGTCGTCGATGCCAATGCCCGCCGCGTCGAGGCAGTAGGCGATCGCCTTCATGGGGATGGTCTTCGTCAGGCGCTCGAAGTGGCCCTGTATGAGGAAGCCTTCGGAGTGCTTGATGCGGTCTAGGCGCTCTTCTTCGATGGCGACCACGAGCTCACCGTCCTTGACGATGGCGGCGGAGCGGTCGTGGCTGAGGTTGATTCCGAGAACGTAGCTCATCTGATCCTTTGATCCTTGCTTCCGTGCAGGAATGGTCTGGGGACTCGGCCGTGCCGTTGCTTGCTCGTCAGTCGGAGGTGACCTTGCGGTAGAGCGTGTCCTCGCTCCACACCATGTCGACGCGCCCCCACTCGAGAGCCGAGGCCACGTCGGGGAAGAACCCGCTGCCGTTGAGGTTCGCGCTGGTGTTGCACAGGACCGGGACGCCGCTGAGCTCGTGGTAGGCGACGAGGATGCGCCGCAGCGTCTCGTCGTCTTCCGTGCCCACGGTCTGCAGGCGCGCGGTGTCGTCCAGGTGAAGGATGGCCGGGACGCGGTCGCGCCACTCCGGACGGACCACGTGGTCGAACAGCATGTGCGGGTCGGGGGTGCCGGGGGAGAAGATCCCGGGAGCGTGCTCCTCCAGGCATATCGGGGCGACCGGCCGATACGGCTCGCGCTTCTTCACGTCGTTGAGGACGGTCTTCATCCGCGGCTCCACCGCCGCGGCGAGAATGCTGCGTCCACCGAGAGCCCGGGGGCCGAGCTCGGCGCGGCCGTTGAGGACCACCACGGGCTCACCGGTCTCGTGCAGCAGAGCGGCGAGTTCCTCCGGCGAGCAGGGCGTGGTCCGCCAGCCCTCCGGCACCTCGGGAGTGGGCTTCAGGGCGGGACCGAGACGGGGATTCCAGCCGATGGCGACCGGGCGGCCCTTCTCGGCGACGAGCCCGAGGGCCGCCGCACCGATGGCCGACCCCGAGTCGTTCGGGAAGGGCGGAACCCAGACGTCGGTGAAGAGGTCCTGGCGTCGGATGGCGCTGTTCCACTTGATGTTCAGCGCGCAGCCGCCGACGAAGCACATGTTCCAGGGGCCCTCGCCCTTCCACGCCTTCACCTTGGCCACGAGACGCTCGATGAGCATGTCCTCGAGGAACTGGTGGACGCTGGCGAGGACGTCCTCGTCGGAGAACCCGGCCCCGGCCAGCCGCTCCTGCACATCGCGGAAGTAGGCGTGCACGAAGGACATCGACGGCTCGGACGTGCTGCCGAACCCGCCGACCTTCGACCGGAACTCGGCCGTCCTGTCCGACTCGGACTCGAAGTGCTCGGCGAACGTCGACCTCAGGACGTCGAGGATCGCCTGCTGGGGCTTGCCGAGGGCGATGTACGCCATCAGCTTGCCCGCGACCGACAGGTCGTCGACCGTGCTCGCCTCGTTCGCGCGGCGGAACGGCCCGAAGTGGTGGGCCGCTGTGGCGTAGGTGTGGCCGATCAGCGGGAAGAGCTCGCCGCCGTTCTCGACGCCGCGTTCGGGGTCGACCCAGTACAGGCGGGGGAAGAGGCCGCCGTCCCAGACGAGGACGAACGAGGGCTCGCCGCGCAGCGCGAAGTCGCTGGTGCAGTAGGCGCTCGCGATGTGTCCCGCGATGTGCACGTAGCTGCTGTACGGCCGTGACTCGCCGGCCAGCGGGAACGTGCCCTCGTGGCCCGGCTCGAACACGTCGGGGACCGCGTCGGTCTCCCGGTAGGGCGCCAGGTTCAGGGTGACGGGCTTTCCCTGGTCGGTGAGGTTCGCGTATCCGGCGTGCTTGCCGTCCCAGCCGTCGATGACCCAGCGGTCGACGTCGGAGGGCTGATAGCCGAAGTCCCGCAGGAGCGTGGTGATGATGGAGCTGCTCTCCACCTGGCTGTAGCGAGGGTTGTTGGCGAGCTTCTCCACCTCCACACTGAAGACGAGCTGTCCGTCCTCGATGAGGGCGACCGCACCGTCGTGGGTCAGTTTGAGCCCACAGATGATCAATTCAGTGGCCTTCCGTCTGGGCGTTCTTCTCACGCCAGCCCTTGGACAGGGCGGCTTCGAGGTTGTTGAGCACGGAGTGGGAATCGCGGACCAGGGTGTCCGCGCCGGTGGTGCGCAGGAAGAAGATGCCGCCGTAGCCGAGGGCTCCGCTGGACAAGTCGTAGCGCGGCATCGGGGTGCCCTTGGTGATGCTGAGCCCCGGAACGGCCTCGATCCGGCTGCCCGGGCTGAGGATGCCGGACCAGTCCACGAGGTCCTCGTCCCACGTCAGTTCCTCGGCCCACGGGTTGCCCGCGGCGTCCGTCGCGATGAGCGAGAGGGAGCCGGCCGCGCCCTTGGCGTCCAGGTCGGTGAGCATCCGCTCGGGGAATTCGACCGGCCGCCCCAGGAGGGAGTCGATGAGCATGCCGATCGGTTCGTAGCCGAAGACGTGCTCGATCTCGGGGGCGACCATGACGCCCCCGAGCCGCGCTGCCGACTCCAGTACGGACAGGCCGCCGTCGTCCATGAGCTTGATCTCGGTGTGCGTCCCGCACGTCTCGAGACCCAGCGCGTCGACGGCGGCGCGTGCCACCGACTCGACCTTCCGCTGCAGATCCTGCGGAAGGGCGCACGGGGCGAGGTTGCTGAGCTCGGTGAAGGGCGGGATGGTCGGGATGCGCGACGTGATGCACAGCGGGTGATACTCGCCGTCGGCGACGATGCCTTCGACGCTGAGGTAGTCACCGTAGCCGCTGTCGGCGTCCCACCAGCTCCGGATGGAGCCCGGGATGATCTCCTCCACGAGGAAGTCGTGCTCGGCGCCCACCTGTTGGAGCTCCATGAAGCCGGTCGCGTGGGCGTCCGCCACCGTCGCGGTCGTCTCGGCCCACGCCTCAGCGATCCGCTCGGGAGAGTCGATGACGAGCTGGCCGACCGCGCCCGCACCCCAAGCCGACTTCAGCAACAGTGGGGGCGTCAACTCCGCGTAGGCGGACTTCAGTTCGTCCTCGGAGGTGACGCGGCGGAAGCGGGGGCTCGGCACGCCCTCTCGCTCCCAGATCTCCCGCATGAGGCGCTTGTCCCGGGACTGGGCCGCCTTCGGTCCCGCGCCACGCAGACCGAGCCGCTCGGCCGCC
Source organism: Streptomyces sp. SD31 (assembly GCF_052068475.1). Lineage (NCBI taxonomy): Bacteria > Bacillati > Actinomycetota > Actinomycetes > Kitasatosporales > Streptomycetaceae > Streptomyces > Streptomyces sp. SD31. The sequence continues at coordinate 325,175 of NZ_JBQHCX010000010.1, forward strand.
TCGGCCACGGCGAGGACGGCGAACTCGGACAGCGTGAACACCGCGTCCGCGCCGACCCGTTGGGCCTCCTCGACGATCAGACCGACCAGGGCGTCGCCTTCGAGACGCTCGTCCCACGCCGGAATGACGGCGGTGCAGTGCGGACGCCAGGAGTCCTCCGTGTGCGACGGCATCTGCTGCAGTGCCAGGACATGCACCTCAGCGCGCTCCGCGATCTTCGGGATCGCGTACTCGAGCGGTGCGCCGCCGCGGCAGTACACGAGGAGAACGCGGTGATAGGGATCCATGACGGTGCTACTCCTTGTGGTCAAAGTGAGCGAAAGCATCCATCTGGGATGGATTCGGGCAGGGGCGTGCACAGATCAGGTCAGGATCCAGTGCCGGACGCCTGAGTCGACCTAGGCCGCCCTGTCAGGGTTTGCCTGCTTGGTGTGTTCTGCGCGGATCGCCCTGTTCAGGCCGCGGACCCGACGGGCGTCAGCCGTCGTTCCTTACGAGCGACCGCGGCCCTCGCCAGGGCCGCGCTGATCGCCTGCGCGCTCTCTTCGTCCTCGGAGAGCTCGGGCTGGAACAGCGTGGCCAGGAAGAAGGGGTGGTCCGGGAGTTCCGCGATGCGGACCTCCCCGTCCACGCCGACGCCGCTCCACCGCATCCCGTGCTGTTCCAGCACGTCGCGGTAGGCGGAGGAAAGGCCATAGGCACACTGATAGCGGCCCGTGATCAGATCCGTGCCGAGGACCCGCTCCGCCAGGGAGCCGGACTGTACGTGCACGACGCCTTCCCAAGCCATGAGCGAGCAGGCCAGGGGAATGATCAGGTGCTCCTCGGCCCAGGGGGCGTTCTCGGCGTGGCCGATGTCGGGGAGCCCGCACTCGTGGCGCGCGAACTCCAGCAGGGCGTGCTGGAATCCGCCGCACGTTCCCACAAACGGGATGCCGTGCACGCGCGCGACACGCGCGGCTTCCACGGCGCCCTTCTCGTTCCGGTAGGGGCTGCCGGGGACCAGCCAGATCGCGTCGAATTCCTTCAAGGTGCGTTCGTCCACGTCGGAGGTGGGCACCCAGTAGATGTCGAGCAGCAGATCTTCTCTGTCAGCGACGGCAGCCAAAAGAGAAGGTACACGGTTATGCGCACGGACGTGCGTGGTTCTGTCCCCCACCAGCGCGACGCGAGTCATACGTCCCCCCTGAGCTGCTGTCACATTACACATCATCGCAATCGGACCCGGGCGGACTCCAACAACAATCGATAAAAAATCATTAGCCATACTGATCGGCATGGATCTTCATGTGCTCAAGACCTTCGTCGCGGTGGCTCAGCGCAGGTCGTTCTCAGATGCCGCACGCGCACTGGGGTACACACAGTCCGCCGTCTCACAGCAGGTGGCCACCCTGGAAAACGATCTGGGGGTTCAGCTGCTGAACCGGCGGCCCGTGTCCCTCACGGCGGAGGGGCAGCGGCTGCTGGAGCACGCACAGCCCCTGTTACACCGTCTGGAAGTCGCCCGCAGCGATGTCACACGCCGGTTGGCGGCCCCCGCGGACACGCTCGTCCTGGGCGTCTCCCCCCTCGCCATGACCCGCGAGGCCATGCACGCCCTCGCCTCGGCGCGCGCCGTGAGCCCCCGTACCCGCATCACCCTGCGCATGGCCGCGCGGGAGGACATCGCCGCTCAGGTCTCGACGGGCACGTTCGATCTCGGTCTCGTCGACGGCATAGGAGCCCCCGACGACCCGCTGCCCGTGATCGATGTCGGCCCTCTCAAGACCGTACGTGTCGCGGAGGAACCCGTGGCCGTCCTCCTCCCCGCCGACCACCCCCTCAAGGGCCGCCCCAGGCTCCACCTGGCCGACCTCTGCGACGCCCAATGGATCGATGCCCCCAGCACGTCGGCCGCCCTCACCGAACTGCGCGCGATCTGTCACAGCAAAGCGTTTCCCGTGTCCCTCCGCTACGAGGGCCTGGACGTACGAACCCTGCAGGGACTGGCCGAAGCGGGTCTCGGCCAGGTCGTACTGCCCTGGTCCGTGGCGAGGGAGAGCACCGTCGGCACGGCCGTCCCCCTCGGGACGCCCCGGATCGTCCACCGGCGCGAGGTCCTCTACAGGCGCAAACTCGACGGCGCCGCCAAGGAGTTGGTCACGCAGCTCATGACGCCAGGCCGGGGCAGCTGAGCATGCGTCCGCGGCGCAGAGCTGGTGATGGCGCGCCGCGGGCGGATGCCGACTTGCACGGGTACGGGATGAACCAGCTGGGACGATCACCGAGCCCGCTGTGGGCGCGGTCATGTTCCCGGAAGACCAAGTCGCGACGCACAGGCGAGAGGTCGCCAACCTTCTAATCGAGCAGCTCGGGATGCCCCACAAGGAGGAGTCCAAATGGAACCCCTCGACGGGCAGCCCTCATGGCGCGGGCGGGCGGTCGGACAGTGAAAGCACGCGCCGCCGAAGGCTGGAGTCCGCTGCGGACTGCGGCGTGTTCCTCGCGAGGGAGTCCGGCTCCCGCTACGCCCCAGCAGGCGCAGGGATCTGGCACCCGCCAACCCGTCGGCCAGCTCTGGGACCTGCGAAAGGACTCGCCCGCCCTTCCCGTTCCCACGACGCGACTCCGGCACCGCCGATGGCGGCAATGGCCTTCCGCGGACCTACCGCAACGCCCCGGACGCCAAAGAGAGGGAGACCTCGACGGCCTCGCACGCGAGCTCCTCCAGGAGTTGCCGGCCCAGAGCGACCTGCCCGACGGCGTACCCGCCGGGCACCCCACCGCCCCGCCGCGCCGGGCACTGGCCTGGCCCGCCAAGACCAGAGGACTGGGCAGGCCCGCCGCCGAGTGGTGCGTCGCCCTCTTCTTCCGCGAGGTCACCGCCTACCCGCGCCACCCGGAAGGACCCACCGCCTCACGCTCGGCATCCACCGCTCCGGGGTGCGGCGCATCCTGCCGGCCGAGGGCCTCCGCTGACGCCGCCCTCACCCTGGGTCGCCAGGACCCGGATCGGGTGGTGTCTGCTGCCCGTCTTCCGCCGGTCGACCGGCGACGGGCCGGTGTCGGCTCCCCCGAGAACAGTCGAGTTCATCGGTCGCGTTCCATTCGGCGCGCAGGATGCGGTGCAGCTGGTCGACGCCGGCCTGGCCGCCCTCGCTCCAGGCGCCGCCGCCACGTCTGCCCGGAGCCGAAGCCCAGCTCCAGCAGTTGCCAGGCTGCCGTTCCGGCACCGGACGCGGCCCGGGCGACCGCTCCGGCCCTCCCGAACGGCGCGTAAACCGGTCAAATCGAAGCGAGGGCATGCGGAGTGCCAATGATTCCCTCAGCACAGGGCGAGCAAACAGAGATCCGGCAAAAACTTCACCGCATTTACTCAGGATTCTTCTAAGAATCTTATGAGCCAACCCGGTGGCCTGAAATGATCGTTGACGAGGCAATGGAGGATCGGAATGATCGTAAGTCGCGGGGGCGGAAGTCCGTTCCTCGTGCCAACTTTCAGTCCCGTAGATGGCCGACAGGATTTCCGTGTTTCTCTCTGAGCGTGTATTGATTGCCTCTCCTCAGAAAATCGGCACCCATCTTGTCCAGGAACTCATGCGCGAACTGGACTTCAAGACAGTCGGTGCGACTCGCCCCTCCTCGCGCAATACTCCAGCAGAACCGATGAAGCCTGGAAGGCTTTGTGTTGGGGTTGGTACCGGCGCTTCGGACAGCCGGTGGTGAAGCGCTACGGCCAGGACAGGTCCGGCTTCGTCGACTTCACTGCAACGAACCCCGGGCCGGGACGTACTCGATTCTCCGATACGCCGGACGAACCGTTCTGAACATGACATGACATGACCTGGACATCTCGAGGGTAGACGCGCTGCGACCCTCACCGGCTTTCCGGCCCCCGGCGAGAACGTACTCGTCGAGGAGAAGGTCGTGGGTCAGGAGTTCTCCGTGGAGGCTCTGGTTCGGCACGGCCGGCCGGTATTCGCCTCGGTGACCACCATGGAGACCCCGGAGTCGGTCTCGAGCTCGTTCGTGGAGCTCTCGCACAGTGCTGACGGCCACCCCCACCTGATGGAGGTCGCCGCCCGGACCCCCGGTGACTGCCCGGCGCCCGGGACGCTGTCATCAAAGCTGGTCTGCTCGACGCCTCCTGAGCCTCGCTCTGCCGGCCCTCGGCTCTGCCGTGGTGGACGGGCTCCACCTGATCGCAGCCTGAACAGGCCGCAGCCAATGGGCCGTTGTCCCCGCACATAGTGAGACGAGACGCATGCGAAGCAGGAAGCAGCCAAAGAGGCCCGAGGAACCCTACGAACCGCCAGGTGACGTGCGACCCGGAGCGCGTGGCGCGCTCGCCCGAAACGGGGCGGACGTCGTCGACGGTCCGGTTCCCGGCGGGCCGACGGTCCGCCGTCGGCCCGTGGTCGTCGCCCTGATGCTCGTCATGGCGCTGGCGGCCATGGACTCGACCGTGATCGCCACGTGCATCCCCCAGATCGTCAGCGACCTGGGCGGACTGGCTTACTTCGCGTGGCTGATCGCGGGCTACCTGCTCGCCGTGACCGTGATGCTTCCTGTGTATGGCAGGTGGGCCGACCTGTACGGGCGTCAGCGCGCGCTCATCGCCGGGGTATCGGTCTTCCTGCTGGGATCGGCCCTGTGTGCCGTGGCGTGGGACATGCCGTCGCTGATCGCCTTCCGTGTCCTGCAAGGCCTGGGCGGCGGAGCCATCCAGGGGCTGGTTCAGACCATCGCTGGGGACCTGTACGACAAGCAGGAGCGCGGAAAGATCCAGGCTGCCCTGTCCACCGTCTGGGTCTCGGCAGCGGTGGCCGGACCGGCCTTGGGCGGCGTCTTCGTGACGTATGCCTCGTGGCGTTGGATCTTCTTGCTCAACCTGCCCCTCGGGCTGTTCTGCCTGCTCCAGATCCGGCGCCACCTGCACGATCAGCCTCAGACAGGGGCGTCGGTACGCGTGGACTGGCTCGGTGCGGCCGGTGTGTTCGCGGCGACCGGGCTGTTTCTCGCCGCTTTGACCCGTGCGGGAACGGCGCCCTGGCTGTCCGCCGGCACCGTGGCTCTTCTCGCCGGCGCGGCAGTGTGCACGGTCGCAACGGTGTTCGTGGAACGGAGTGCGCAACAGCCGCTGATCCCGGGGTGGGTGTGGCGCCGCCGAGTGATGGTCGCAGGCAACCTCGCCATGGCTGGGCTCGGCCTGGTCGCGACTGCTCCGACCCTCATCCTCCCGGTCTACGGGCAGACGGTACTCGGACTGAGCCCCCTCGGAGCGGGATTCCTGCTCGGAGTGCTCATGGTGAGCTGGCCCCTGTCGGCGGCATTCGTGAACCGCGCCTATCTGCGGCTGGGGTTCCGGGACACCGCGTTGCTCGGCACCAGCGGTGCCGCTCTGGCAGCAGCATCGTTCGCGCTGCTGCCAGAGCGCCCGCCCATCTGGCAGCCGATCGTCATCATGCTGGTGCTGGGTGTCTCGCTCGGCTTCTTCCAACCGCCCCTGATCGTCGGCGTCCAGTCCACGGTCACCTGGGGCGAGCGGGCGACCGCCACCTCGTCGATCGTCTTCTGGCGTCAGATCGGCCAGAGCTTCGGCGCGGCACTCTTCGGCACGATTGCCAACGAGTCGCTGCGTGCGGGGGGACCGGCGTACTCGTCCGCGCCAGGTCGCCCGGCCGGCCTGGACTCACTCTCTTCCGCCCTGGGCCATGGGCATGCCGTACCCCCGCGACTGGCCGTGTTCCTGCAGCAGGCTGTCTCCGACGCCACGAGCCGGATCTTCGCCACCGCTGCGGGCGCTGCGGCCCTGGCCTTCGGAGTACTGCTGATCGTCGCACCGAGGGTTTTTCCGGCGGTGGATGAGACGCCACCTGGAGCTTGAATCCCTCACCGCAGTCCGCCGAATTTCAAAGACGCTCACGCGCGATCCTTCTGGGAGAGATAATGCCCGAACCCATAGACGTCCTGGACTCCTTGGGGCGCCACATCCTGGTCGATGGATACGACTTCGTTCTCGATCTGGAGAAGAGCAGTGGAACGACACTTGTAGAAGCCCGGTCCGGTGAGGAGTACCTTGATCTCTTCACTTTCTTCTCTTCGCTGCCGCTGGGGATGAACCATGTCGGATTGGCCCAGGATGAGTCTTTTCTGGCCAAACTCGGCCGGGCCGCTCTGCACAAGGTGAGCAACCACGACATGTACACCGTCGAGTACGCCGAATTCGTGGACACCTTCGCCCGCGTACTCGGCGATCCGGAACTGCCGCACCTTTTCTTCATCGACGGCGGCGCCCTGGCCGTGGAGAACGCGCTGAAGGTGGCGTTCGACTGGAAGGCACAGCGGCCCTCCGCGCCCGCCGACGGTGGGCAGTTGACGGCGCTGCACCTGACCAGGGCGTTCCATGGACGCAGCGGCTACACGATGTCGATGACCAATACGGATCCGGCAAAAACCCTGCGCTACCCTCAATTCGACTGGCCTCGACTGACCACTCCGGAACAGCGTTTTCCGGAAGACCGGTGGGAGGCCGAAAATCGGCGTGCTGACGAGGAGGCGCTTCGCGAGGCTCGCACCCTGATGGAGGAGGCGGGCGGCCGGATCGCCTGCTTCATCGCCGAACCCATTCTCGGGGAGGGGGGTGACATACACCTCAGCCCGGGTTTTCTTCGCGGAATGCAGGAGCTGTGCCGGGAGTTCGACGCCCTTTTCGTCGTCGATGAAGTCCAGACCGGCTGCGGAGCAACGGGAACAGCATGGGCGTACCAGCAACTTGGTCTGCAACCCGATGTCGTTGCTTTCGGAAAGAAGACCCAGGTCTGCGGTGTCATGGCCGGCCGGCGAGTCGACCTGGTGGCGAGCAACGTGTTCGCCGTTCCGTCCCGTATCAGCTCGACCTGGGGCGGCAATCTCGCCGATATGGTCCGGGGCACCCGCATCCTGGAAATCATCGAGAAGGACGGCCTCGTCCCAGCCGCGGCCGCCCACGGCGCCGTCCTGCTGGACTTGCTGAGGGACCTCGAGAGGCGACACCCGGACCTGGTCACGAACGCACGAGGTCGCGGGCTCATGGCCGCCATCGATCTGCCCGACGGCGCCGTGCGTGACGGGGTCGTGGAGCGGCTGCGTTCCGAGGAACACGTCATGGCCCTCCCGAGCGGGAGCCGCACGCTGCGCTTCAGGCCCCCGCTCACCATCACAGTCCACGAACTCACCACTGCGGTCGGCGCGATCGACCGCGTCCTCAGCACCATTTCCGAGCACACCACACGGATCCAGGAGGAAGCATGAGCAGCACTACGACAATTGACAGCCGTCTGAGCTACTCCGAGTACACCCCGGAGGAGTTCCGACGCCTGCTGGACGAGCACGGCTACGTGTACATGAACGAGATACCCGAGGACTTCGACCACGAGTCCTTCATGCGTGGGTTCGGAGAGTTCATGCCGCAGTACGACGGCCAGAAGGTGTGGTCCGTGAAGTCGCAGAAGCGCTTCGAGAACATGTACCACTCCCTCAACACCCGTGCGCTGTACCCGCACACGGAGTGCTACGAGTTCCCGGAGGCGTCCCCGCAGTACCTCGGACTGTGGGGCGTGGTCCGCGCCAGTGACGGCGGCGGCCAGACGACCCTGCTGGACGGCAGGAAGTTCATCGCGACCCTCACGGACGATGAGCGGGAGCAGTTGTCGAGCCGGCGCTACGAGTACGTCTCCGCGGACGGCGTGCTGGAGATGAAGCTGGGGCGCACCGCCGTCCATCCGATGTACGAGATCCGTGAGGGTCGCGAACCGATCTTCCGGTTCAGCTACAACAACGTGAACCACAACGACGATCCGTTTCTGCTCGGCATCCGGGATCGAGTCGTCGAGTTCTTCGAGGAGAACCACGTCGCCGTGGACATCGAGCCGCGCGCGATTCTGATCTGGAACAACCACCGGGTGCTGCACTCCCGCACCGCCTACACCGACGAGCGCCGCCACCTGCGCCGAGTCTGGCTCGCCGAGGCGGCGTAACGCCGCTCATCCGACCGGAAGGCTGTGTCCCCCGCTCCGCCAGCGGCGCTTCGGCGCCGTCCGGCGGAGCGGCGGGCCGCCCTTCGGTCCCCGCAGCCGCGCCTCACCGTTTCCGCACGAGACAGGATTGGAAAGACCCGGCGATGCACCCCACCCAGGAACCCTCGCTTTCCGCGCCGCACTTGTGGACGGATGTGGGCGGCGCTGCCTTGCGCACTGAAGCCAGGGTGACGACCTCCGTCAATCCCGCCCGGCTCGACGACATCGTGGCCGTCGCACATCTCGCTGCTCCGGAAGCCATGCTGCGGGCCTGCCAGGACGCCAAGGAACAGGCGCCTGCCTGGGCGGGGCTGCCGGCGGAGGTGCCCGAAGCCGAACTCGACTTCACCCTGGTCGACACAGAGGGACAGCAAGCATGAGTCATCTGGTCTTCCTGGAAAGCACGCCCCTGGGAAACCACGCCCTCGCTTACGCGCGGGACAAGGGACACCGGACCACGCTGCTGAGGTCGCCCCGGTACGACTTCTTCCTGACGCCCGAGGTCCGCGCCAGGGCCGCGAGCCTGGCTGACCAGGTCGTCGAGGTCGACGACCTGTCGGACGTCGATGCTGTGCGGCAGGCCATGCAGTCGGCCGATGTACCGCACTTCGATGCCGTCCTGACGGTCGTACAGTTCTGTGTCACCTCCGCCGCACACCTGGCTCGGGCGTGCGGTGTACGCGGTCCTTCGCCCACCGCCGTCGAGGCCGCGAAGGACAAGTCCCGCTGCCGCCAGATCCTTGATGAGCACGCGATCCCCAACCTGCGCCACTTCGTCGTCACGTCCCGCGGCGAGGCGCTGGAGGCCGCCGACGCACTCGGGTATCCCGTGGTGATCAAACCGGTGTCCGGCACCGGCAAGCTGGTCACGACGATGGCTCGTGGGGAGCGGGACATCACCCTCCATTTCGCGGAGGTCGCAGCGCGGCGTGATGCCCTGGAGTCCGCGCTCACCGATGACATCGGTGAGAACTTCATCGTGGAGGAAGTGGCCGTCGGCCCGCTGTACTCGGTCGAGGTGGCCACGGACGGACGGTCCACCGTCCCGTTGGCGGCGATTCGCCGCAAGGTCGGCCGGGACAATCCGCTGCTCGAACTTGGCTCCACCATGCCAACCGGCCTGCCAGGCCCGGAAGAGGACGAGCTCGGCGCGTACTGTGTCCGGGTCTGTCAGGCACTCGGCCTGGATCTGGGGATCTTCCACGTCGAGGCAATTCACACCGTTGAGGGCTTCCGTCTCATCGAGGTCAATCCCCGTATCGGCGGCGGCATGGTGCCGGACGTCATCCGCGCGGCCACCGACACCAACCTCTTCGAGATCCTGGTCGATCTGTACGCCGGCAGCCCGGCACCGGCGCGTCCGCTCGCGGTCAGACGCGGGGCGACCAACTACTTTCTCGGCGTAGAGCGCCCCCGCACCGTGCGCGCCGACCTGCCCGAGGACTGGTTCGAGGGGTTCCGGCCCAGGCTGGAATTCGGGTCCTCAACCATCCGCGCGGGCATGCAGCTGCGCGCCATGGAGGGAAATCTGGACAGATACGGCACGCTCCAAGTGACCGCGCAGGATTCGGCACAGGCCGAGCGCGACTGCGCCGACATCGCTGCGGCCATGGAATCGGTCCTCGGCATCGATTTCGTTGCGACGGCACCAGGCCCGTAGCTCCTCGCCGGGCGATGCCCCTTCGCCACAGAGGTCATCGTCCCGATGGTTCGCCGGAGCCCTTGCGCGGAACCGTGCCCGCGCACAGGAGATCCGCAGGGTACGCCCGCTGATCGAGCGGGTGAAGTCCGATCTCGGTGACCTCCCGACCGAGGAGCAGGCCCAGATCGGCGAGGCCGTCGCCGTCGTACGCCGCAGCCGGAGCGTGATGCTCGGCATGCCCCGCATCGGCAGAGGGCCTTAACCCCTCCCCGTGACCGGCGCGCCGGGGTGGCGACCGCCGGGACCATCCGGCGGACCTGGCCCTCACGCCTGTATGCGATTTCGGATGTGCGGCGTCAGCGGGAGTGGGCCAGGCCCACAGCGCCACACGGCCCGCCGGCCGGCATGGGCCGGTCGGCGGGCCGGAAGCCGGACCGCGTCCGTCGATTCACGTCCTGGCGGGCTCGTCGTCGAGGCGGAACCTCGGGTCGCCGGGGACGGACGCGAGGAGTTGAGCGGTGTACGGGTGGTTCGGCGCGGCGAAGGTGGCTCCGGTCGGGCCGAGTTCGACGAGGTCCCCGTGCCGCAGGACCGCGACCGTGTCGCTCACGTGCCGGACGACGGCCAGGTCGTGCGAGATGAACAGCATCGTCAGCGAGAGCCGGCGGCGCAGATCGGCGAGCAGGTTGAGGATCTCGGCCTGCGTCGTCAGGTCGAGGGCCGAGGTGATCTCGTCGGCGATGACGAACCGGGGACGCGGTGCGAGGGCCCGTGCGATCGCCAGCCGCTGCCGTTGGCCGCCGGAGAACTCGTGCGGGTAGCGGTCCATGCTGTCCGGGTCGAGGCTCACCTGGCTGAGCAGCTCGGCGATCCGGGCCCGGGCCGGCCCGACCCTGGCCCGGATCGGATCGAGTGCCTCGGCGAGCGACTGCGCGACGGTGCGCCGCGGGTCGAACGAGGAGTACGGGTCCTGCGGAATCATCTGGACCGTCGCGGCTCCCGCCCGTCCGCGCGAGGTGCGCAGCGGGGCGCCGTCCACGAGGATCCGACCGCTCGACGGCCTGTGGACGCCGACGAGTGTCCGCGCCAGCGTCGTCTTACCCGACCCGGACTCTCCGACGAGTGCGAGGGTGCTGCCCCGGGGGATGTCGAACGAGACTCCCTTGAGCACCCTGCGGGCCGCGGCACCGTGGCCGAGCTCGACGGTGAGGTCCTCGACGCGCAGCAGCGGGGCAGCCGTCTGCGGGTCCGGTGCGGTGGCGGTGGCGGACATCAGCGGCTCCCTTCCGCGGCCGGGGGGCGGTCCGCGGCTTTGTCGGAAAGGTCGTCCGGCGGCGCCCCGTTCGGCTGCGCCGCATGCGCGTCGGCCGTCCACCGGACCGCGCTGAGGGTCGCACCGGCCTCGACCGCGGCGGGCGTCGCCGCGAGCAACGCGCGGGTGTACGGGTGGGTGACCGTCCCCCGGCGCAGGTCGCCGCCCGTCGTCCGGTCGACGACCCGGCCGCCGTGGAGCACCAGGACGGTGTCACAGAGCACGCCGACCACGCCGATGTCGTGCGAGATGAACAGCATCGCCGTACCGTGCTCGCGGTTGATGCGCCGGAACTGCCGCAGCACCTCCGCCTGGACGGTGACGTCGAGAGCCGTCGTCGGTTCGTCGGCGATGAGCAGCCGCGGGTTGGTCGTCATCGCGGAGGCGATCGAGGCACGCTGGAGCATGCCGCCGCTCAGCTCGTGCGGGTGCTGGCGCAGTCTCCGGTCCGGCTCGGTGACGTGGATGTCAGCCAGGGCGCGGGCCATGTCCCGCGCGGCCTGACGCCGAGGCGTCCCCCGATGCACCCTGGCCACCTCGGTGAGCTGGGTGCCGAGCCTCAGCGCGGGGTTGAACGTGCCGATCGGGTCCTGGTAGACGATGCCGATCTCGGTCGCGAGGCGTCGCTCCGGCGGTGTTCCGAGCAGGTCGAGGTCGCCGAGGGCGAGGCGCGACGCGTTCGCCCGCACGCCCTCGGGGAGCAGGCCCGCGACCGCCATGGCGATGGTGGACTTGCCCGAGCCCGACTCCCCGACGAGGCCGACGATCTGGCCGGCCCCGATGGTGAACGACACGTCGTCGACGAGCGTCCGGTCGCCGGCCCGCACGGTCAGCCCAGCGACGGTCAGCAGGCCGTCCGGCTCCTTTTCGGCCGCTGCGCCCGCACCGCCCGACGCCTGGAGCGCCTGAGGCGCCTGTGCCGGGGCGGCCGGTCCCGCCTCGTCCGCCGTCTTGGCCGATGCCGGCGCTGTGCCGCGGGTTCGCGGGTCGACTAGTGAGGCCACGCCGTCTCCGAGGAGCATGGCGCCCACACCGGTGACGATGAGCATGATCGACGGGGCGAGGACGACCGACGGCTGGGCGAAGATCGACGGCAGCGCCTCGTTGAGCAGCCGGCCCCAGTCGTACTGCGGGCTCTGCACACCGAGGCCGACGAACGACAGGCTGCTGATGTCGAGCAGGGACAGGGTGAAGCTGGAGCTGAGGAGCACCAGCAGCGGCCCGCTGATGTTCGGCAGGACGTGCCGGCCCAGGATGCGCAGGCCGGGGACGCCGAGCAGGCGCGCGGTGAGGACGTAGTCCTTGTCCGCGACGGTCGCGGCGAGGTTCGCCGTCAGCCGTGCGAACCCGGGGACGCCGGCGACGGCGATCGCGACGACCGCGGACACCGTGCCCGGTCCGAGCACCGCCGCGATGACGAGGGCGAGCACGAGCGAGGGGAAGGCCACCGCCGAGTCGATCAGCCGCAGACAGGCCTCGCGCAGCCACCCGGGGGCGAGGTGGACCAGCGCCCCGATCGCGACGCCGACGACGAACGAGGCGGCCGTGGCGGCGGCGGCCATGAGCACGGTGAGCCGGGTCGCGACGAGCGCCCGGGCGAGGACGTCACGGCCGAAGGCGTCGGTGCCGAGGAGGTGTTCGGCGCCGGGCCCGAGCCGGGCGTCGTCGGTGAGGGTCTCGGCGGAGCCGCTCAGCAGCGGCGGGGCCACGAGGGCCACGACGAGGAGCAATCCGAGGATCACGGCGCCGGACAGCAGCGACGGGTTGCGGCGCCATCGGCGCACGGTCGCCTCAGTGGCCACGACGACCTCCCTCGAGAGTGCGGGGGTCGACGATGCCGAGGACGACGTCGACGAGGAGGTTGACGAGCAGGGCGAGCATGCCGACGACGAGGATGATGCCCTGGATCACCGGATAGTCCTTGTAGATGATCGCCTGGACGACCTCGGTGCCAAGCCCTGGGTAGGTGAAGACGTTCTCCAGGATGATCGTCCCGCCGAGCAGGGACGTGAGGACGAGACCGCTCAGGGTGAGGACGCTCGTCACGAGGTTGGGCAGCGCGTGGCGGAGGTGGAGCCGCACGGATCCCAGGCGGTGGCCGCGGGCGGTCCTCATGTAGTCCTGGGCGAGTACCGAGGCCGTCTCCTGCCGGACGACCCGGGCGATGGCGAAGGCCGGGCCGATGCAGAGCGCGGCGATCGGCAGGACGAGCGCGCTCGGTGTCGTGGCGCCGCCGGACGGCAGCAGCCCGAGGGTGATCGAGAACAGGACGATGAGGAGGGTCGCGACGACGTAGACCGGCGCCGACGCGAGGAGCCCGGCGACCGTGCCGAAGCCGACGCCGAGCCGGCGGCGGCGTCCGTCACGGGTGAGGACACCGACGGTCATGCCCAGCGGGACGGCGATGACCAGGGAGAGCAGGACGGCCGGGATGACGAGCTGGACGGTGTACGGCAGCCGCGTCGCGACGATGTCCGCGACCGGGGTGTCGAACCGGAACGAGGTGCCGAGCCGTCCGGACGCGATGTCGCCGAGGTAGTGGACGAACCGCGTCGCCAGCGGCTCGTCGAGGCCCAGTCGTTCGCGTATCGCCGCGAGCGTGGCCGGGGACGAGTTGGTGCCGGCGATCGCCCGGGCCGGGTCCCCGGGCAGCAGGGGCACGATGAGGAACGTCACGAGGACGAGCAGCAGCATGGACATCAGCAGCCCGCCCGCCCGGCGGACGGCGAACCCGGCCCAGCCACCGCCCAGCCGCAGCCGTGGAACGCGCCGGACGGGTGCGGCGGGCAGCGGCCCGGCCGGGACCGCGGACCCGGCGCTCACAGCGCCCCCACGAGTACCGCGTCGTCCGGGTGCCGCTCGTACCAGCGGAACCGCGGTTCGAGCTGGGCCGAGAGCCGCAGCAGCGTGGCCTCGTCGTAGGGCGCGCCGACGAGTTGCGCGCCGACCGGCAGACCGTCCGCGGTCGTATGGACGGGCAGCGAGATGGCGGGCAGCCCGGCGATGTTGACGAACGCGGTGAACGAGACCATCCGGGTCTCGGTGGCCCGTGGGCCGTCCGGGTCGGAGTTCGCCTCGTCGTACACGGGGCCGACCGGCGGCGCCACGACCGCCGTGGTCGGAGTGAGGAGAACGTCGAAGTCCCTGCCCCACTGGGCGACCACCTCGCGTGACTCGGCCTGCAGGCGCGCCGCCGTCCGGGCGTAGTCGCCCGCGGTGACCTCGAGGGCGGTCTCCCGGCGGCGGCGGATGTAGGGGTCCACCGCGTCGGGATCGTCGACCTCGATGGCGTAGGTGGAGGCACTGATGATCGTCCAGGTGAAGCCCATGATCGCCTCGTACGAGAACATCCTCGGGCGGGCCTCGACGACCTCGTGCCCCAGGTCGCGCAGTGCCTGAGCGGCCGTCAGCGCCGCCTTGCGGCACTCCTCGTCGACCGGCAGCCCGGTCGGTGCGTCGAGGAGCAGGCCGATCCGCAGCCGCCCGGGATCGGCACCGACCTCCTCGATGTACGGGCGACCAGGTTCGGGCGCGCTGTACCAGGCGAGCCGGTCGGGACGGCCCATGACGTCGAGCATGAGGGCCGCGTCGCGCACGGTGCGGGTGATCGCGCCTTCGGTCGTCGAGTGTTCCCAGCCCCGGACGAGCGCGGGCACGCGTCCCCGGCTCGGTTTGAGGCCCACGAGCCCGGTGACGGACGCCGGGACCCGGATCGATCCGCCGCCGTCGGAGGCGTGTGCCACCGGGGCTAGCCCGGCCGCGACGGCCGCCGACGCGCCGCCGCTCGACCCGCCGGAGGTGTGCGCCGGGTTCCACGGGTTGCGCGTCTTGCCGTGCCGGGCGTTCTCGGAGACGGTCAGAGCGCCGAACTCCGGCGAGTTCGTCCGGCCGAGGGGGATCGCGCCGGCGTCGAGGAGGAGCTGGATGTCGGGGTCCGTGACGGTCCTCGGGGTGTCCCGGACGGCCAGTGAGGACATCGTGTTGGGTTGTCCCGCGACGGAGTTGAGGTCCTTGATGGGGACGGGGACGCCGTGCAGCGGGCCGAGCGGATCGCCGCGCAGCACCGCCTGCTCGGCCCGCACGGCCGCCGCGCGCACGGCGTCGGCGTCGAGCCAGACGACGGCGTTGACGGCGGGATTGATCCGCTCGATGCGGTCGAGGTAGGTCTCGGCCACCTCCACCGGGCTGACCTCTTTCGTGCGCACGAGGTCGGCGATCTGCTGGGCGGTGCTGAATGGGTCGATCACCAGGGGGCTCCTGTCGCATAGGTGCGAGGGTTTCGGTGGGTGCGGGGCGCCGGAACAGCGCGGGGATTCTCCGTGCCGGACGGTCGGGTCCGGCTGCGGTCTCCGTCGCGTGGGTCTGCGCCGCGTGCGGTCGGCCTGTCCGTCAGCCGGTGATGCGCAGGACGGGGTCGTCGAGCGAGCCGCCGAGCATCTGTGCGCTGAATCCCTTGCGCAGTGCGTAGATGAACGGGTCGTTGACCAGCGGCACCGCGTCCACCTGCGAGATCAGGGCCTTGGCGGCCTTCTGGTAGGCGGCGCAGCGGGCCTTCTCGGTCGTCGCCTCGGCGCCCTGCGCGAAGGCCTTGTTCACCGCGGGGTTCTTCACCGCGCCGAGGTTGCCGCCCCCTTCGGGGACGGTCGGGCCCACGAAGTGGGCGAGCGGGCCCGCGACGCTGCCGAGGAAGTTGAGGTCGGCGAAGACCGTGAGATCCCAGGCGTCAGGCTTGCCGAACACGGTCCCGACCCAGGCCCCGACATCGACGTTGGCGAGGGTGACGTCCGCACCCGCGGCCCGCAGCGCCTCCTGGATGTACTGGTTTCCGGCGCCGGCGGGCCCGACGACCTGGGGGCCGACGAGACGGATCTTCTTGCCCTTGAGCACGGCGGCCGCAGCGGCTTTGTCCGTCGGTACGAGGAAGGAGGTGCCCGGGTCGTTGCAGGGGATGCCCTTCTGCACGAACATCGTCGACGGCTCACCCGTGTCCTTCGAGACGACCTTGGTGAAGGCGGCGCGGTCGACGGCCTGGGCGACCGCCCGGCGGGTGGCGACGTCCGCGAAGACCGTGCCGGGTCGTTCGTTGAAGAGCAGATAGAAGTCGGAGAACCGGCTGACGCTCACGCTGTGGCCGGCCACGCCGTCGAAGCGCGGGATGCCGGAGGCGTCGATCTTGCCGATGTCGAGCTGGCCGCTGGTCACGAGGTTGCCGGTCGCCGTCGGGTCGGGCGAGACCAGGTACTCCATCGTCGCGGCGACCTTGCCGGGGATCTTCGTGCGCCAGGCCGGCCATGCCTTGTACTCCGGGCGGAGCGTGTAGGAGTACGAGACGCCGGACTGGGACTTCTCAAGAAGGTACGGGCCGGACTGGGAGCCCTTGGCCTTACCGGCGGCAAGGGCCTTGAGGTCCTTGAGTCCCGCCGGGCAGACGATGCCCGTGCTCGCGACCGACAGGCCGGTGACCATGTCGCCCCACGGCCTGGCGAGCGTGATCTGCACCGTCCGCGCCGCGTCGTCGGCGGTCACTTTCACCTTGTTGCCGGGGCCGAAGACCGTGGAGAGATCGGGCGCCGCCGTCTTCGGGTCGACGTAACGGTCGAGGGACGCCTTGACGACCGTCGGCGTGATCGGCGTCCCGTCGGCGCAGGTCGCGTCGGCGCGCAGGGTGAACGTGGCCGAGGTCGGCGTGTTCGTCCACTTGGTGGCCAGCCCGCCGACGAGCCCGCCGTCGTCCTTGCGTACGAGGGTGTCGTAACTGTTCCGGGCGAGCTGGTAGTCCGGCAGGGACAGAGCCTTGGCCGGGTCGAAGCCGGCCGGCACGTCGATCGTCGTCCGGATCTTCGTCGCGGTTGCGGCATCGCCGCCGCTCGGGTCTGCGGACGTCGATCCCGTGGTGGTACAGCCGGCGAGTACGGCCGTCATGGCGACGGCTGCGGTCACAGGGACCGCGCTGGTACGGGTCTGGCGCATGGGTGCTCCTGGAGAGGGATGTCGCGCTCTGCGCAGGTCGCAGGGGAACGGGCGGGACGAGCGCGAGCAGTTCGGGGTGGAGGCGGTGCGCGCGGCGCTCGGTGGACGCCGCGTGGCGAGCCGTGGAGCACCCGGTGTGCAGAGGATGCAGCCAAGTGAACGGCGTAGTCAATAGCGTTAACTATCTTTGCGCGCGCCACCCCTGTCGCCGATTTCGGCCGCGAGATCGCTGCTGTGCGGTGTGCCGCGAGGACTGACGCGGGTCAGTCGCGCGGGAGCGTCGCCGCCTCCGCCTCAAGGGCCGCGAGGAGGATGTCTGTCTGCCGGTGGAAGACGTCGGTCATGTCGATGCTGCGCAGGTGCTCCTTCGCCACCTCGGCGTAGGGGTACGCGTCAGGATCCGCCGGCTGGTATTCCTGCACCCAGTTCACCTCGGCGCCGAACCGCTGGTTGACGAGCCGCCAGGCGTTGTTGCTCGCCATGGCGAGGATGAAGTTCGAGAACGCCTGGTAGTGCAGGACGGCCTCCCGGCCGCGCCAGCCGCCGCGGTGGAACGCTTCCAGGACGGCGTCCACGGCGCGCAACTCGTGAACGCCCCGGGTGACTCTCCCCATGCAGAGCGCGGCGGCCGCCGGGTGGTCCAGCGCGGTGTTCCAGGCACGGACCGCCAGATCTCGCAGCGACTCGGTCCACGACTCGTGCGGCTCGTACCCCTCGAGGGAGATCCTGTCGAGCTCCTCCGCGACGGCGACCATGATGTGGTCGCGACTCGCGAAGTGCCGGTAGACCGCGGTCGCGGAGGAGGACAGTTCCTTGCCGAGTCGCTGGAAGGTCAGCGCGTCCGGCCCGTCCTCGTCGAGGATCCGCAGCGCGGTCCCCACGATGAGCCCCTGGGAAAGCGTTCCCCGCTGGAGCCGCTTCGTCGACCGGCCTCCGGCAACTGCCACGCGAACGCCTCCCTCGGACGGACGGCGAGCACACGCTGCCGCAGCCTGCGCCTCCTTACCGGCGACAAGGAACCAGCCTAAGCGACTGGTGTTGAACGGATCGTCCCTGGACCCGGTCACCGGAGTGGCCATGCCCCCATCCCCCGCCCGTCGATTTCGAACCATCCGCCCCAGGAAGCACGCACCGGGGACGAAGGGCCCTCGTTTCCGGGGTCCAAGGCCTCGGCCCCTTGCCAACCTTCTGGTGCGGGTTGTTCGGAGGCTGCCCCAGCACCACCTGTCCGGATGGGCGTTGGGGCAGCAGCGGCAGATGCTGGATCCATGAGCGGCCCGGGCCGGGGTGGAGTGTGGAAGTTTCACACCCCGGCCCGGGTCTCATCGCAGGTGCTTCGCAGGCTTGGTGGCGGCGTTGAGCAGGTACTCCAGGGGGCCGCGGCGGAAGAAGCGGGACCAGATCGCGGCGAACAGGATGGCTCCGAGGACGTACATGATCAGGGGCAGCCAGGACTGCTGGGTGCCGGTTCCGGCGGGCGTGGACAGCGCGGTCTGTGCGAGGAAGTGGCCGACGTAGGCGGTCAGGGACATGGTGCCCACGGCGATGACCGGCTTGGCCAGGCGGCGCAGTCGCGGCAGACGGTCCATCGCCACCGTCGCGCCCACGATCACGAGGATCGCGATTCCGACGCTGCCGATGATGTCGAACGTGGTTCCGCTGTGCGGCCCGGCCTTCAGGAGAAACGACGCGGGCATGTCGGGGAACGACCCTGCATCAGCGGGCATCGACCCGCTGCCGGTGGGCATCGACCCGGAGCCGCCGGACGACGGCCCGTCTTCCGCGAGGCTCCGCAACGCGCCCTTGCCGGCGAGCAGCAGGGACATGCCGTAGGCGGCCGCGGTGAGGGTGGCGCCGAGCGCGGCCAGGCGCTTCTGGATGGTGCCGCAGGAGAGGTCGAGGCGGCCCAGCGCCATGCCCGCGATGACGAACGACATCCAGGTGAGCGCCGGGTAGAAGCCGGTGAGCAGCAGATCGAGGACGCCGACCTCGCTGAGGTGGCGGAGCGGGTCGTAGGTGTTGATGCTCTGCTGGACCGATGGGGTCAGCAGCGAGTTGAGGCCGAACGCCAGCTGCGGTGTGACGAGGGCGAACGCGGCCGCGATGATCGCGAGGGTCCTGGCGCTCAGTCGCACCAGGGGCAGGGCGAGGAGGAAGTAGACGCCGTAGAAGCCGAGGATGATCACGCCCCCGTACTCCATCGCCATCACGGTGCCCAGCGCCAGCAGGATCACGGCGCGGATCGCGATGCGGGCCCTCGCCTGCCGGCCCGCCAGGCCGGTCTTGGGCTCGCGGCGGCCGGCGAGCAGCATCAGGGAGAACCCGGCGAGGGTGGCGAACAGGACCGACGAGTGACCATCCGATATGTATCGGATCCAGCTGGCGACGCCAGTCGTGGCGGACAGCGGGGGGCCGATGTGCACGACGTACATGCCGAACACCGCCAGCGCGCGGGCCAGGTCCACCCCGACGAGGCGTCCCATCGAGGGACCGGGCGAGGCCGGGGACTCGGGGGAGGTCTGGGGCGGCGGAGGCGAGTTCTCCTGCGGAGCTGATGTCTCCTGCGGCGGCTGTGTCTGTGTCATACGGAAAATCTCGCGTGGACGTCCGGGGGCGGACCATCCGGCAGTCTTCGGGCTCTCCCCCGCCGATCGGCGGGTACCGCCCTGCCGACAGGCGGAGTCTCGTCCTGACCGGTCGGTCCGGTGCGACCGGACGGGCGGTGTTGTTCGGCCACTTGGCGGGGGTGGACCCGACGGTTGCCGGATGGGCCCGTGGCGGCCGGGCTTGAAGGCTGGAGGCATGACAGACCGCGCCGACACATGGAGCGCGAGGACTGCCCCGGCACTTCGGCCCGCGTACCGGGTTGTGACGCCGCGACACCGCAGAAGAAGGGAACTTCGTGAACACCGCATCCGCTCCGACGACGGATGAGCCGTCCCTGTCCGCCCGGGAGACGATCAAGGCACTGGGCGCGTATGTGCGGCCGCACCGGTGGGCGGTCGCCCTCGGTCTGTTGTGCGCCCTGGTCGGGGCCGCCGGGGGGCTGCTGCAGCCGCTGGCCACGAAGGCGCTGGTGGACCGGCTGGCCTCCGGTGAGACCATCGCCGGGATCCTGATCGCGCTCACCGTCCTGGTGGTGCTGGGCACGGCGGTCGAGGCGTTCGGCGCGTACGTGCTGGAGCGGACGGCGGAGTCGGTGGTCCTGGCCGCGCGGCGCACCCTTGTGGGGCGGCTGTTGCGGTTGCGGATCTCGGAGTGGGAGCGGATCCCGCCGGGTGATCTGATGTCCCGGGTCACTTCGGACACCACGCTGCTGCGGGCGGTCAGCACCCAGGCGGTCGTCTCCGCGGCCACCGGCGCGGTGGCCTTCGTGGCGGCGGTCGTGGTGATGGCGTTCCTGGACGTCGTGCTGCTGGGTGTGACGCTCGGTGTGGTCGTGTTGGTCGGTGGGGCCGCCGCGCTGGTGATGCCACGGATCGCGCGGGCCACCGAGCGCTCGCAGGAGGCGGTCGGGGAGATCTCCGTCGGATTGGAGCGGTCTCTCGGGGCGTTTCGCACGGTGAAGGCGTCCGGTGCCGAGGAGCGGGAGACCGCTCGGGTGGAGGCGGCGGCACGGCGGGCCTGGCGGCACGGTGTGAAGAGCGCGAAGTGGGAAGCCGTGGCCGGCTCGGCCGACGAACTCGCCGTACAGCTGGCCTTTCTCGCGGTGCTCGCGGTCGGCGGGGCGCGGGTGGCGTCCGGGGAGATCCCCGTGTCCACCCTCATCGCCTTCCTGCTGTACCTCTTCTATCTGATCGAGCCGGTGTCCAGGCTGGTCGACGCCGTGACCTCCTATCAGGAGGGGGCGGCCGCGATCTCCCGCATCGCGGCCGTGGAACGCCTCTCGACGGAATCGCCCGCTCGGCAGGCGGACGCCCTGCCCCGGCAGGGGACAGCCGCGCCGGGTCCGGCGTCGGTCCGTTTCGAGGACGTGTCCTTCCGCTACCGTCCGGGCCTGCCGTACGTCCATCAGCAGGTGAGTTTCGAGGTACCGGGCACCGGGATGACGGCCTTCGTGGGCCCCTCGGGTGCGGGCAAGTCGACGATCTTCGCGCTCATCGAGCGGTTCCACGAGGCCACCGGTGGCCGGGTCCTGGTCGACGGCAAGGACGTACGGCACTGGCCGCTGTCCCAACTGCGGTCCGCCATCGGATACGTCGAGCAGGACGCCCCGGTGCTGGCCGGCACACTCCGCGAGAACCTCGTCTTTGCCGCGCCCAATGCGACGGACGACGCCCTCCGCGATGTCCTGGCCCGCACGAAGCTCGACACCCTCGTCGAGCGTCTGCCCCACGGCCTGGACACCCCGGTCGGCCACCGCGGCTCGAAGCTGTCGGGCGGTGAGCGGCAGCGCATCGCCATCGCCCGCGCCGTACTGCGCAAGCCCCGCCTGCTGCTGTTGGACGAGGCGACCTCGCAACTCGACGCCGTCAACGAGCTCGCGCTGCGGGACGTCATCGCGGACGTAGCCCGGGAGACCACTGTGCTGGTGGTGGCCCACCGCCTGTCGACGGTGACAGGCGCCGACCGGATCGTCGTCATGGACGCCGGCCGGGTCCGGGCCGTGGGCACCCATGAGGAACTGGTGGACCAGGACCGGCTGTACGCGCGGCTGGCGGCCACCCAGCTCCTGGCCCCCGCGCGATGACCCACCACACGGAAGGTTGTCCGGTCGTCCACTGTCCCAGTCCCGGCCGGACAACCCCACGCACCGACACCCACGGAAACCAAGACCGCGAAAGGCCGCCTATGCGCACCGAGTCCGCCATCCGTTGCAGACGTGGGCTATGGGACTGGCTGGCCCAGCCGACTGCGCTGTTCGGCGGCGTGTACGGGCTCCTGGTGTCGAGTTCGGCCGTTGCCGCGCTCACGCAGTTCGGCGAGGCGACTCGGGCGGCGCGCATGGACGACGCCGTGTGGGTCCTGTTCACCGCCCTTGCCTCGGCCCTGGCTCATGGATACGCCCACCAGATCGCTCACCGCGATGCTCAGGGCCATCCCGGCATACGGGGAGTGGTGCGCGCAGTCCTCGCCGAATGGCCGCTGGTAGTGGCGGCGTTGCCCACCACACTGCTGCTGTGGGGGGCGGGCCTTGGCTGGTGGCACTCCACAGGCATCGAGTACGTCGCCTTCGGAATCAACACCGTCCTGCTCCTGGGCTGGGGCCTGCTCGCCTCCCGGGCCGCAGGCCGTACGTGGGGACGAGCCGTCAGGATCGGGGGTACTGACGCGCTCTTGGGAGTGGCCGTCGCCATGGTCAGCACCCTGCTGAAGTGAGGCGGCGATCAGGGCAAGCCGGCGGAGCACGGTCCAGGGGCGTCGGCGTGCGCTGCCGGTTGAGGCTCACGTGTGAGCCGCAAGCCGACAGCATGTCAGTCCGCGCTCAGGGGAACCCTCAGCCGCACCCGGTAGCCGCCCTGAGCAGTCGGGCCCGCGTCCAGGGTGCCGTGCAGGATCTCGGCCCGTTCCCGCAGGCCGACCAAGCCCTGCTGCGAACCGGGCAAGGAGAGGGAGGGGCGCGTGGGAGGGGTGTTGGTGACGGTCACTCCGATACCGTCCCCGTCCTGCCACAGCTCGACGCGAGCGTTGGCGCCGGGGGCGTGCTTGCGGACGTTGGTCAGCGCCTCCTGAACCGTGCGGTAAAGGGCGCGTTGGGCGGGTGTGCCCACGGTGGGCGGCAGCTCACCCGTCAGCTCCGTGTGAGTGCCGCTGGATTCGACCAGTTTGCGCAGGTCGGCCAGGGTGGGCTGCGGCGTCAGCTCGGTGGATTTGCCGCCGGAGGCGCGCAGCAGCGTGACCATGGTGCGCAGTTCGTCGAGGGTGGTGACGCTCAGCGAACGGATCGTGCGGGCGGCCTCCTTGGCGTCCGCGTCCTTGGCGGCGACCTGCAATGCACCGGCCCGTACGGCGATCAGGCTGACCTGGTGGGAGACCACGTCGTGCATCTCGCGGGCCAGCTGGGCGCGTTCACGGGCGAGCACGGCCTGGGCGTGCAGCACCCGCTCGTGCTCCCTGGCCTCCTCCACCTCGGCCAGCCGCCGCGCCAAGTCCCGTCGTGCCTGGAGAAGCTGGCCGAAGAGGACCGGGGCGATGGCGGTCGCCAGGCCGTACACGAAGAAGACCAGCGTCATGGTCCGGTCCGCCTCGGCCAGGGGCCACGGAGTACTGCTCGCGACGGCGGCCAGGACGACGCACACCGCGAGGAGACGGCGGTTGCGGGAGCGTTCGGCCAGCGTGAACAGCGCCGCGAGCACAGCGACGGCGACATCCTGCATCAGCGCGATGGGCAGGGTGAGCAGGAACACGCCGAGCGGAAACCGGCGCCGGAACGCCAACGCGGCGCAGCCGACCGCGGCCAGCGTGACCTCGGGAGGCGTGTGCTCCCACATGTCCACCACCAGCACATCCACGGCCGCCACCACCACCAGGACGATGTCGACGACCGGCGTGGGAACCCGCTCCCACAGCTCGCGTGCACGGCTCATCGGCCGGCCTCCGACCGCGGGCGCTCGTCGAGCAGCCCGGCCCGCTGCGCCAGCAGCGCGGCCTGCACCCGGCTCGTCACCCGCAGCTTCGTCAGGATCGCGCTGACGTGGTC